>NZ_UCNU01000017.1:0-588845 GCF_900474085.1 Synechococcus sp. UW86 | reverse complement strand
GCTGCTCATGCTCTCCGCTGCTCCAGTGCTGTGGGTAGGCAACCCGGGCTTGAAGTTCCGAGATTTGGTTGTTGAGTTCTCTCGCTGGGTCCTCGGACCGAAGGTCTTCTCCACAGTGGACCATCACCTCCCCCTTCTGGTGAGGGAAACATGAATCTCTTGAATCACTACGGATGCGCCTCTCTGGAGAGGCCGTTGACCTAACAGGAAGGTCGGCCCATTTCCTTGGAGGTGATTGGGTCAGTCCTTCCAAGCAGTGTTGGCGATACCTGATCGCGGTTGACCGTACCCAACAAATTGCATGCACAACAAAAAGCCCCCTCGGAAGAGGGGGCTTTCCGATTCAGTTGATCTGAATCGTTTTTGCTGTTCCAAAGGGAACAGGTTGATTCCAGATCAACCGATGGCAGGAGCCTGCAGAGCCACAGGAGTGGACTCAGCAGCAGCCAGGTCGAGGGGGAAGTTGTGAGCATTGCGCTCGTGCATCACTTCCATGCCGAGGCCGGCACGGTTCAGCACATCAGCCCAGGTGTTCAGGACGCGGCCCTGACCATCAAGGATGGACTGGTAGAAGTTTGCTGATGCCTCTTCAGTCTTTTTTGCTTCTTGCCATAATTTTATTGAATTCATAACCTTTGGGTATGTTTGACGCATGGTCTATGAACGTGGTGATGTTTCGCCGGTGGCGTTCGGGCAGATGAAGTACGGAAAGCCGAATGGTGGTTGAAAATGTGTTGCTGACGGACCCACCTCGGTGTTGCTGAGTACATTGATCATTGATTTTTATCGATAACTTTTGTTCATCGTTGGCCTGCTATTTGCAGGTGCAGTTCGATCCGGAGTCATGCAACGGGGACCCGGACACTGTGGAGACGTTCATGTCACCTCTCGACCTCGTCAAGCGCGCAACCCTTCGCAAGCAACGCCTCACTGAGGCTCAACTTGCCCATTTGCGTGTCACCGCTTACCGCGGTGTCGACACCTCAGCCCACCTCTCTCCGACCATTGCCCGTGGTTCTGCGACCTGCACGTATCGAGGAGTTGCATACACGAGCTGAACCGGCGCCACACACCGTCAACTAACCGCCCCGTGCCCCGTCGTGGGGCTTTTTTATTTGGATGAACATCGTGGTTGCCCAGCCCATCTCCTTTGGCATGCCACCCCTGTGGCGCTGGGTAGTGGTTGGCTCCTAGAGCAGCTCTGTGATTCTGCGACGGGCCACCTTGGTATCTGAGGGCTGAACGTACCAGCCAAGAACTTGCTCGATGACCTCGCTACGACTTTTTAGCGACCACTGCTTGAGCTTGCGGTCAATCATGGCTGCTGTCTCGTCTGAAAGGTGGACCGTTACGGTCTTGCCCTTGTTCTTTCCCATCAGAGCCATAGAGCTCCTCCAAGGAGGGCAATGATTCAGAGCCTTGGAACAATGTGGGTGATGAGGTCAGCTTTGACCCAGTTGGTGACGTGGTTGTCCACATAGGTCACCTGGATGAACAACGGGACTTTTGGTTGTTTGGCGCTGCCAATAACGTGAATCACGTCAGCCATATGCCAGGTCTCGTCTGTGTTCTTGATGATCACGGACATTCCCGCTTTGACGTGGTGAAAGATCGGATCTGGCTTGGGTGGCGTGGCAACAGGCCTCGTATGGCCAATGCTCATATGCCCTTGGGTCGCTTGGTTGTATTCAAGGCTCATCCAGTTCGCTGACCAACCAAGAAATATTCAACGGTTGTTTAAGGGCTGGTCTCGGCTTGACCCGGCATAGGCCTTCCGAGGCGTTGTCGCTTCAGAATTCATCTAGCCACTTCGTGCGGCAGAAGCCTGTAAGGGTGCGGATAAGCCTTCTTAACGATCCTCCTCGGCAGAAGAACGGCAATTTCCATCAGGAGCAGCAAAAGAGCTCCTACAACAACCGTGTGGTTTCAGCCAGCTTGTGGAGCTCAACCCATGTTTTCCATGTCGGTCCCTAAAGCTTGTACTTCTGCTTGCGCTGCTGGTCGTGTCACAACGTCTGACCTACTGATCCATCGGGCAGGTGACACCTGCAGGCGCAAGACCGACCAGTGCTCATAGGTCGAGCTTGAACGGAAAGACGGGAAACGCTTTGTTGAGCGGATATTGAGACGCGCGAGATCAATGCTTGGATGCTTAAGGGATGTTTAAGAGGGCGAAAGATGTGGGATCTCGGCTTATCTGTTTTTCTGGCGCTGTCCGGTGTGAGTGTTGTCGACAGTCCCCGTGACTGCCGCGATCAACCGGGCCTGATGGGTGGCTACATCACGGGCACGAATCTGATTGAGCTCTGTCACGCCAACGTTCATCGTGCTGATCAGGACCTCGAACGGGTGCTGCGCCACGAGATGGTGCATGCCATTCAGGAAAATTTCGATCTTCGGGAGTCGCTGATTCCAGAGCCACTGCTCACTTGGTTGGTCCGCTGGACCATGGATGACCGTGAGGTGATGACGGTGCTGCTTTACGACGAGCATGAGACGGGCCAGGAATTCGAGGCCCGGCTTCTCGCCAACCTCCCCAACTGGGTTGTGGGCTCTTTGCTTTGGATCAGTGAGCATCGGCACCGTGCGGTTCATGCTGGTCTTCAGCTTCCTCAGCCCTGGGAGGTGCTCCCTGTGGAGGCGATCCTGTGGAGGGATCAGTACGCCCTGGCCCGTCGTTGAATTGGTTAGACCTTTGATATCGGTCGCTTGGGGTGACATCCAATCATTCGATGCATTGAGTTGTCACCCCTGCTTCTCCAGCAAGTGCTCGGCCTCGTAGCAGTGCTCCCTAAAACCAGCCTTAAGAGCCAAATGCTGGGCCTGGCATTCATGCACCGCCGTGGTCTAGTTGTTGATACATACTTCGCGTTACGCATTCGATGTTCAGTTGGCATAAAAGCGCCACAAAGCAGTTCAGGAAGTCAATTGGCCTGAGCAAGTACCAGTTCCTCTGGCTCACCTTCGGCAATGGCCTACTGATTGGTTATGTCCTGGCTTTTCTGGCTCACCGTTAACGCTTGATCAGAGGGGATCGGCATGACGCCGTTGTGCTGCAGGTGAAGTGCGACCGCCCCTGGGCCCCACACGATGCCCGCTGCGAGCATCCACGACCAAAACGGTGATCTCAAGAGTGGGTCTTGCAAGGGATCCTGCCCAGATCACTGCTGTTTACGGCCTGAAGTTCAAGGCTTGATTGCAGCGTGATTAAGAAACCCGAATAGGTATGTACCCCGTGGCATCATGCGGTGGTAGAGGTTAATGATTGGTTAACAGGAGGTTGTCATGAATCCGTTGAAGCAATTTCTGAAGCTGCATTGCCTTGAGCTTCAGGCGCGAGCGTGTGTTGATCGCTCTTCCGCGCAGAAGCTGATCAGAAAGGCCGAGAAGGCCAAGCAGAAGCTTTATGGCAGTCGCTGCCGCTGAGGTCAGCCTCCTTAGGCATAAGTGCTGATTTCGGAGCGCCTGGCTGCATTAAAATGTATCCAGTGACACAGTTTTTGGCTGGTGAGCCCCGCTGATCAGGCCCGCAAGGAAATTCGGGACATGGTTGATGCGATCACGTCGGTCGTCGTCCGCGAGCATGTTGTGGATCAGGATTTTGTGATCAGTGAAATCAAGACATACATTTCCGGTCGTGATTTTGCAGAACGGAATGACGGTGATTTGAAGCTGATTGAATACGCTCGCAAGCAAAAGCTGGGTGGCGGCGCCCTTGGCTCTGCTCTGAACGCGATTCGATCCAAAGTGCAAAGTATCAGTCCGATTCGTTTTGCTTCTTGCCCGCCTGAGGGATCGAACTAGCCAGGAAGGGTTTGTCCTCGCTGCATCGCTCCTTCCATGCGCTGGGGTTCTGGGCCTCCACGCTGATCCCCCCTTGCTGTTGATCAGAACAACAGGTTGGGCGATCTCAAAGTAGGCTTCGCCACGTTGTTTTGGCGTTCCTCACTCAGTTCCTCAATGGAGTTGCTTGCTTTTCTGCTGGCTGTCCTGGCGACTGCTTTTGTTCTCTCCAAGGCAATTGGCAGGCGTGTAGCTCGAAAGCGCAAGAACGCGAGGCCCATCAGGGTGACTGGCTTTCGAGGTTCGCGATCCGCTGAGCTCCGAGCACAAGCTTCTGAGGTATCACCGTCTTCAGCATTGGTGGGTTTGGAAGACCCGCCAGCACCTCCTCAAGCACCTCTGGTGGAGGCTGTTGATTGTGAACTTGACTGGACGGCGGGAAGCGGGGGCGCGGATAAAACCCCTTCTGAGATCTTGGCGCAAATGTTTCCCCAAGTGCGCGGCGTTGAGAAGCAAGATTGGACGGCTGTGAAGAATTCTCCAGAGAACAAAAACGATCTTGATTTGATGCTGGCTTGTTGTAAGGCTGAGATCGAGACATCTCAGGGCAAGCACGTTTTCCCTACGCCCGACTGCTTCAAGCGGGTTGCAAGCCTTTTGCGCAAGCAGAAGGACTATGCCCGCGAGTTAGGCATTGTTGAGCTTTACTGGCAGCTTTGTGATTCTGTTTTTGAGGAGGTGAAGCGACGGGATGGCCTCCGTGCCCAGCTCATGGCCCAGCATTCGGCTCTAAAAGCTGGTTTCAAAAAACGCTACGACAAGGCCCAGCTTTTGTTGCAGTTGAAGAGAGAAAATGCTTCATTAATGCCTCAATAGCTGTACAGATTCAATTGCTTCCCGACCGGAATGGGCTGCGCTGAAGTCGTACAACCGAATCATTGATTGTCGTTTGGCATCGCTTGGCTTGTGCAATGGCTTTTGCTCTTATGCGTTCTTTTACGTGTCATTAACCAGGGCATGCCACGTTTTAAAGGTTGATTTCAGGGTGTTTTGCCCTGTTCGCCAATGGCGTCAAACCTGAGCGATCAAGCCCTTCAGGATTCTTTCGCGATGCGATTGGCGAGCATTCGCCGCAGCCGTTACTGGATGAACGTCACGGATATCGGCGAGGCGCTCCATGATTTGCGCCCAGTGGTGATTGACTTGATTGAACTTTTGGAGGAAATGCAGCATCGAAAGGCAGAGGCTGTTCCCTACGACCCCGGCCGAGATCCTGATGTTGCCCTGCTGGACGACACCATTCCTCTGCTTAACCGCTTGGCCATCTTGCTGAAACAGCAAGACGACAGTCACTCCGCTGCTTGATGCCCAGGCGCGGGCTGAGAGCTAATCCATCAGCCAGTCAAAGTCATCGTCGCTGTTCCAACCTCTGCTCTGTACTGGCCTTCGTTTCCTTGGCTGGGCCTGTTCAGTGATCATTGGCGGTGGAGCAAGCAAGGCCGGCAAAACAGGCAAGGCTTGCTTGTTCACTTGATAGGGAATCACCTGCAACCGTACGGGGGTTGCTGCTTGTGCGGGCAGCACGGACCAAAGCATCAACGCCAGCACGACCCTTCGCACGACTGCCTGTTTTGATCGTTTCCCATCTTCCGTCGCATTGCCCTGGGCTCGACAGTCATGAAATTCTTTGTCGCGTGTGTTCCGCGACACGTTCATTTCTCTGTGTCTCGTCTCACCATTGATTCTGGTGGAGTTGTGAAATGAGTCTTAAAGCCTTCCTGGGTGGATTGCGATTTTCGATTGCAATCAGTTTGCTGGGTTGGACGATCTGGTTGTTTGTGGAACATCAGCGTCTCCATGACCGAGGTTGCTTTACCGAATCCGCATGGACCACTCAGAATGATGAGATTTACGATCGCGAGTTGAAGGTGGAGTGATGTTCAAACACTTTTCGTTTTCCAGTCCGGTTTGGCTGATTCCTGCTGTGTTCGTCTCCATTGTGTGCGTCATTCAGACCATGCATGTTGTTGAGCACGGGCGCTACTGCAAAACCAGTGATGAATGGCGCCAGATCTATGACCGGAAAGCTTCAACCATGCAGGCGGCCGAATCTGAGGATTAGGCGTTCAGGGTTTCTGGAATGGTGTGTTCCAAGGCACGTGTATTTCGTGCGGATTGAACTAAAGGTGGTTGATGTTTTGTGGCCCAATGCCTTCAGCTTCACCCCCGCTTGAACATCCTTCCAGCGCCCCTGCTGATCTGCATGTTAAGCAGTTGGTTCGTGAAGCTTTAGGCGAACTGGCTGATTCTCCACTGGATGGTGAGGATTACAACCGCGTTGTTGATGCCTTCGTGCGTCGGGGTCTGATCTAGATCCGTGGCAGTGATCGTTGCACCACCACTCAACTGCTGATCGCTTATTTCACGCAAAGCCGATGACGTTGCGCCGCCGTTCTTTTCTATCCCTGCTCGGACTTGGCACGGCCGGCATGGTGACAGCAAGCGTGTTCTCTGAAGGCTCTTTAGTTCCATCGGCAGAACGTCGTGGACTGCGGAGTCGACCGTTTGTCCCCGTTCCAGTTCCGCTCCCCGTCGAGGGCGATGGTTTAAGTGCGTCCGAGCAGCGCAACGTTTATCGCGACATCTCCCTTCAAGACCGGCTCACGCTGCCAGAGGGATTTCGCGCTGATCTGCTGGCGGCTTGGGGCGATCCCCTTGGAGACAGCCGTTTTGGCTTCAACAACGACCATCTGGGTTTCGTTCAGCACGGGCCTGATCACGCCTCGATGACGGTCAATTTCGAATACATCAGTGCTTTGCCTTGGGCTGAGGGTTTCGAGGATGTGATCGGTCAAGCCATTCCGTTTTCACGCCTGGTGGAGCAGCTGGCACCGGCCGATGGGGAAATCGACTGCACACCACTGACGGCTGGAGATCCCCTCCTCGGCCTGATTCGGGCTGTGGCTGATCAGGCCATGACCGATCTGGGGCTAGGGGTGATGAGTTTGCGACGTGACCACCAGGGGCATTGGATTCGTGCCGACGTCGCCAGTGATCGGCGCATCACTGGGATTACAGGTTTGAGCGATGCCTCCCAGCGGTTGGTCAGCACCGGCCCCGCCGCGGCGGTGTTCCGGGCTCAACAGCGCCTCGGTTACGACGATGGCCTAGGTGATGGCATCGTTGGCAGCTTCGCCAACTGCGGTGGTGGCACCACCCCCTGGGGCACGGTGCTGAGCGCCGAAGAAAACATCCAGTCGCAGGTGCCGGAGGCGGTGTATGCCGATGGCAGCTCTGTGCCTCCATCGGCATGCCCCTTTCTTTGTCGGGAAGGGAAGCTGGCCGGCCTGGGAAATGTTTACGGCCTGGCGGGCAACAAATACGGCTGGATGGTGGAGGTTGATCCGCAGCGCCCAGGCCATTCGGTTCGCAAACACACAGCTCTTGGTCGCTTCCGCCATGAGGCCGTCGCAGTAAGGGCCGAGGCAGGTCGCCCCCTGCAGGTGTATTCAGGTTGCGATCGCCGCGGCGGGCATCTTTACAGATTTGTCAGCAGCGGAAAACTCACCGACCTGACCGACAAAGCGAATTCAAGGCTGCTGGAAGCCGGTGAGCTTCAAGTGGCCCGCTTCCATGCCGATGCCTCCGGCGAGTGGTTGCCCTTGACGCCGGTCGCCGTGGTGGATCCTTTCCGGCCGAGCCGTTTTAGCAGAGCGAACCTCACCTGCCCCGTGGAGCTGCCCCACCGCGACCGCGACCGCGCCGGTGCAGAGCTGTTTCGCGACGACGCCTCCGTTGCGGCCTATGCCCGGCAGTTCCGAACGCTGGGCGATATGTACCGCGGAGAGGGTGAAGCCCTCCAGGGAGCCATCCTGATCGACGCGCATCTGGCTGCCAGCGCCATCGGTGCCACCCCAACGGCCCGACCGGAAGACACCAAGATTGATCCGATCACTGGTGACCTGCTGATCGCTTTCACGTCGGGTTCTCCCGGCGGAAAGGGTGGTGCCGATCCGGCTGTGTTCCGTGGTCCGCAGGGCCAGAGCAGCTGGGGCCATGGCTGGGTAATGCGACTGACGGAGCGTGGGGATCGCGGCTTCCGCTGGACCATGACTGTGACTGGCGGCGAGCCCTGGGCTGGCGGCCTTGGGCTGACCAATCCCGACAACCTGGCCCTGGATCAACAGGGCAATCTCTGGATCGTGACCGATCGCTCGATGAAGTCCGCCGCAGGCGACGTGTTCGGCAACAACAGCTGCTGGTGGGTGCCGCGGGATGGGGGTTCAGCCCTTTGCTTCGCCACCGGGCCCATGGAATGCGAACTGACTGGGGTTTGCCTGGATCAAGAGGAAAGCAGCCTTTTCCTGGCGGTGCAGCACCCCGGTGAAGTCCATGGTGCTCGGGTCTCCAGCGGCATTGAGTTCCAGTCGCACCAGCTCGTGGATCGTGAGGGCGCATCCTTCCAGCAGTTGCGTCAGGTGCCGCTGGGTTCCAATTGGCCGGCTCAGGCCCCCGGCCGGCCACCCCGTCCCGGTGTGGTCGCCATTCATCGGGCCAATGGCGAACCCCTTCTGCCGGGTTGAGCCGGCTTGGTGAGTATTCACCGTTTCAAGCCTTGATCACGCAGGTTCTCGGAACTCAATCCGTTTGAGCTCTTGCTCAGAAGCCCAGGTGTTCCACAGCACATGCAGGTGTTCAAGTCGCTGCAACGCTGAGCTGCCTTGAGTGAAGCGTGCAGGTGCCGTTGTTGACGTCCCGTCGCGTCCTCATCGTTGCTGGTTTGTTCGCCGTGATCTGCCTGGGCCTGCAGGCCTGGCGTTCCTGGGTTCTGTTGGCCAGCTACGACCAGGGCATTTTTCAGCAGGTGCTTTGGAACAGCCTGCACGGCCATTGGTTCGAGAGCACCCTCTCCTCGCAACTTTCCACCAACGTGGAGCATGCCGGAGAGCTGCCTTCGGTGGATTACGAACGGCTTGGCCAGCACTTCACACCAACCCTGTTGCTCTTCGCTCCTTTGCTGGGGCTGCTCGGGGGAGCCGCCCTCCCGTTGGCTCAGGTGGGCCTCATCACTGCTGCGGGTCTTGTGCTGCATCGCCTCGCCAGTGGCTGTTTGCCCGAACGCACTGCTAACTGGATTGCCTACGGCTATTTCGGCGGCAACGCCTTGATCGGCCCCACCCTCGGCAACTTCACGGATCTCTGCCAGCTGCCTTTGGCCGTCTTTGTGCTGGTGCTGGGCCTGGTGGAACGGCGCACCAGGCTGATCCTGTTGGCCGCCGGCCTGATGCCCCTGATCAGAGAGGACACGGGGGTGCTTCTGGTGGCAGTTGGCTTCTGGTTGTTGGTGCGCCATCGCCAACGTTGGCTCTTGGTTTTGGCACTGATCAGCTGGGGAGGGGGATGGGTGTTGCTGTGCACCAACGTTCTGATGCCGCTGTTTTCAGACGACAACGCCAAGCGCTTCATGGTGGAGAACTTCGGTCAGTACCTCAGCGATGGGAACAGCGAGGGCAGCAGCAGCCTTGCGGTTCTTCAACGGATGTTGACTCAGCCATTTCTGCTGCTGCAGCAACTGGTGGATCCCCCCGGAGGGACCCTTCGCTACCTCCTTGGTCACAGCCTGCCGTTTCTGTTCCTACCCCTGATCAGCCTCGATGCCTGGCTGCTGGCGGGCCCAAGCCTGTTGGGACTCTTCCTGGCCCAGGGCGCGAACAATCCTCTTGCGATCACCATTCGCTACACCCTGCTGGTGGTGCCTGGCTTCGCCCTTGGCACCCTGTTCTGGTGGCAGCGGCGCCCTCACTTACAGCTGGGGCCTCGCCTCCGGCTGGCTTGGGGCGCAGCCATAAGCCTCTCTCTGCTGCTCACATTGACCAGCAATCCCCATCGCAGCCTCTCGTTTCTTGTTCCTGCCAGCGTGCAGCCATGGGTGCACAGCAGCCCGGCTGAGCAATGGAGCCATGGTGCAGCGGCTCGGCGTGCCTTGGCTGTGATTCCTCCGCAGGCCAGCGTTGCCGCGAACACACCTCTGGTGCCTCTGCTTGCCCGCCGCGAGGTGTTGGTGCGCTTTCCCTTCAACACCGACTATCTGGACCGCAAGGGTCGGCCTCAAAGCGTGGACTGGGTTGCTGTGGACCTCGATTTGCTTCAGCGTTACGGCCGGGCGTTCGCAGGAGATTGGCGCCAGCTCCGCAACAGCAAGCGCTGGATTGAGCAGCATCGCCAGGCCTACCGCGTTCAATCTCTGGAGGATGGCGTTGTGGTGCTCCAGAAGGATGGCCCGATTAACGCTCCACTGGAATTGGCTCTGGACCAGACCTTGCAGCAACCGCTTCCAGCCAATCCGCGCCGGCGGCGCTCCTGAACCACGGCTCGGTCTCAAAAGGGGGTGAACGCCAAGCCGATTGAGATCCACATCACAGCCAAAAGTTCGTATGCATTCGATCAATGCACTGCGACGCGATGGCTTCTTACTGCTTAAAAACCAATAGATTTGATTCTAAGAATTCATCCACGGTTGTTGACGTTAACCAAGCGGCCTCAGTGGGTTTGAATCTTGGTATTCACAGGTGTCAGAGATGCCTCACTGGCGGCTTGAGCATTGTTCCGATGTCACGCTTTGTTCAGCGAATGCCCGCTCCGACGCCAGTTTCCAAGGGTTCGGTACAACCAGCGCAAAGATCAAGATGGCCCAAGGAAACAGGCCTATGGGTTTTTCAGTCATCGACATTCAGGCACCACCTTGAAATTGTGAGTTAGGTGGTTTAAGTGAGATTTGTGGATGGTTTTACGAGTAATTAAGCCATGATGGGCGTGTATTCCAAAGCACATCCTTTGGTGAGTGGAACCTGCTGGAGGTAGGGTTCTCCCATCAAGAATTCTTGATGAATTGATGGGTCTGTTCGAGCGCTATCTCTCCATCTGGATTGGCATGGCGATCGTGGTTGGGGTTGGCCTTGGTGCTTGGTTCCCTGATGCGGCGGCAAGCATTGCGGTCCTGGAGGCTGCGGGGATCAACCTGCCGATCGCGGTGCTGATCTGGGGAATGATTTTCCCGATGATGCTGGCGGTCGACTTCTCCTCCATCGGAGCGATTCGCCATCAGCCGCGGGGGTTGTTGGTGACAGCCGTCGTGAACTGGCTGATCAAGCCCTTCACCATGACGGCTCTTGCCTGGCTATTCATCCGTGGAGTGTTTTCCGCCTGGATCCCGGCAGCGATCGGCCAGGAGTATGTGGCCGGGATGATTCTTCTTGGCGTCGCTCCCTGCACGGCGATGGTGTTCGTGTGGAGTCGTCTCAGCGACGGTGATCCCAACTACACCCTGGTGCAGGTCGCGTTGAACGACCTGATCATGGTCTTCGCCTTTGCCCCGATTGCGGCGTTCCTGCTGGGGGTTTCGGATGTGTTTGTGCCATGGCACACGATGGTCACGGCAGTGGGTCTGTTCGTCGTGGTCCCCCTGGTGGCCGGATGGTTCACGCGGCTGAGTCTGCGCAGTGCTCGCCGGATTGAGCGGTTGGAGACGCGGCTCAAGCCCCTAGCGATTGGCGCGTTGATCGCCACCGTGTTGCTGCTGTTCATGGTGCAGGCCCAGGCGATCCTGGCCAATCCGCTGGCCATCGTTTTGATTGCCATTCCTCTGATCCTCCAGACCTATCTGATCTTCTGGATCACGGCGTTCTGGATGCGCTCAGCAGGACAGCCACGATCGATTGCGGCACCCGGGGCCATGATTGGCGCGTCCAATTTTTTTGAGTTGGCGGTTGCGGTGGCCATCAGCCTGTTCGGTTTGAACTCCGGGGCTGCCTTGGCCACCGTTGTTGGCGTGCTGGTGGAGGTTCCGGTGATGCTGTCGCTGGTGGCGATGGTCAACCGGAACCGAAGCCTGTTCCCCGCGTGAGAGGAGCAGCGTGATGTCCGCTCCGCTGAAGGTTTTCGTCCAGTTCTTCGTGTTGGGGCTGACCTCCTTTGGTGGCCCCGTGGCGCACCTCGGTTACTTCCACGAGAGGTTTGTGCAGCGGGAGCGTTGGATCACCGCTGAGGCCTACGCCGATCTCGTTGGGCTCTGTCAGCTGTTGCCGGGCCCTTCGAGTTCTCAGGTGGGCATGGGTCTGGGGCTGATCCGGGCCGGTTGGCTTGGCGGCCTGGCGGCCTGGGCAGGGTTCATTTTGCCTTCGGCTGTGTTGATGGTGCTGGCGGCGTCGCTGCTTTCAGCCCATCCCCGTTGGATCGATGGGGGATGGGTGCATGGCTTGATGGTGGCGGCTGTGGCCGTGGTGGCCCAGGCCGTTCTAGGCCTGCAGCGCAAGCTGGCTCCCGATCGGCAGCGGGTCAGACTGATGGTGGCGGCTGCTGTGCTGGTGCTGTTGGTGCCTCGCGTCTGGGCTCAGCTGTTGGCCCTCCTGCTTGGCGGATTGGTGGGTTGGTGCGCGCTGAACCCACCTGCCGTGGAGCCATCGGCACCCGAACGTCTCGTGGTTCCGCTGCGGCGCTCGGTGGCGGCGGTTTTGCTCGGTTTCGCTGTGCTGCTGTTCGCGGCTTTGCCCTGGTTGTCTGCTGAGGCCAGACCGCTGCTGGTGCAGCAGCTCAGTGGTTTTCTGCGCACCGGTGCCTTGGTCTTTGGCGGTGGTCATGTGGTGCTCCCCTTGCTGGAGCAGGCGCTGGTGCCCAATGGTTCGATCGACCTGCAGCAGTTTCTGGCCGGGTATGGCGCAGCCCAGGCGGTGCCGGGGCCGATGTTCAGTTTCGCGGCCTTTCTTGGCTTTGATCTGCAGCCTGGGCTTCAGGGCATCGCCGGTTCTGTGATGGCGCTCATTGCCTTGTTTTTTCCCTCGTTCTTGTTGGTTGGTGGGCTCTTGCCCTTCTGGAGTGACCTGGGCCGTTTGACTCCGATGCGTCGAGCCCTGCTGGGCATCAACGCATCAGTGGTGGGCATCCTGCTGGCGGCGTTGTTTCAGCCCGTCTGGCAGGCAGGGATCCGCGGGGGTGCTGAGTTCAGCTTGGCGTTGGTGGCGTTTGTGTTGTTGGTGAGCTGGCGGCAACCGGCGTGGCGGGTGGTGCTGTTCTGCGCCGGAGTGGGTGGTTTGACCCTGGCCTGATCCATTCCTCTGCAGAATCACAGCATTGATGGGGAGTGTGGTGGCTGGAGCTGGTGTGAATCCTGCGGATCAGCGCTGGGGTTTCTGGCCGCTGCTGCCGCTCTACCCCTACGGCCGCCGCCGCACGCTGTTCAGTGAGCTGATCCCGGGCCAGCTCTGGAGCCTGGAGCAGCTGCAGGGGGTGTATTACGTGGCCGTGCCGGTGCGGCTCACCGTGGCCAAGGTGCCCGGCGGCTTGATGTTGGTGAACCCCCTGCCGCCCACCGGTGAAGTGCGCCAAGCCATCGCCGGGCTGGAGCAACTACACGGCCGGGTGCGCACGATCGTGCTGCCCACCGCCTCTGGTTTGGAGCACAAGCTTCCCCTCGGTCCCCTGGCCCGCGCCTTCCCGGATGCGGACATCTGGGTGTGTCCGGGCCAGTGGAGCTTCCCGGTGCAGTTGCCTCTGTCCTGGTTGGGTGTGCCGGCCCGTCGCACCAAGGTGTTGTTCGACGATGGCCTTCCCCATGGCGATGTTTGTGAGTGGTTCTCCCTTGGACCGCTCGACCTTGGCGTGGGCCGTTTCCAGGAAGTCTCCTGTTTGCATCGCCCGTCAGGCGCTCTGTTGGTGACCGATGCCCTTGTGGGCATCAGTGCTGAACCCCCGGCTCTGTTTGACCTCGATCCAACGCCGCTGTTGTTCCATGCCCGCGAACGCGGCGATGAGCCCCTCAGTGATTCAGCGGAAGCCCGCCGCCGCGGCTGGGCACGGCTGGTGTTGTTTGCCTCCTACCTGAGGCCGGAACCACTGGAGGTGCCCGCGCTGCCGGAGTTGCTGCGGGATGCGTTCAAGCCCGGGCTTCGTTCCCTCAAGGCCCACTTTGGCCTCTACCCCTTCCGCTGGAAAGCCGGTTGGCAGGCGGCAGCTGATGGCTTGATCGGTGAAGACGCGCCCAGGCTGCAGGTGGCCCCGGTGCTTGAGCGGTTGGTATTGCCCAGAGCCAAAGAGGCTCTGTTGCGATGGCTGCAGGAGTTGAGCGGCCAGGCTGAGCTGCGCTGGCTGGTGCCGGCCCACTACAGCGCGCCGGTCACATTCACGCCCGAAACCGTGCAACACCTGCTCGCGTCATTGCAACAGCGGAACTGGGCTCCAAGTTCTGAGAACTGGGAGTTTCTTGGATCCATTGATCAGCGTTTGCTCGATCTCGGCGTTGTGCCTGATCAGCCCGTGATCAAAGCTTGAGTTCGTCTTCCGGCTCGATCGCCATCTGCTCATCAGCGAACAGAGTCTCTTCCAGTTCCTTGCGCTGTTCCATCTGGCGCAGGAAATACCCAGTCATCATGGCCGAGGCCAGCATGTTGGCGAGGTTGTCGCGGTTGGCCGTCACCTTCACCTCAAAGTGCTCGCCAGGAAGCATTCCCAGCAGACCCTGAACGTTGTGGCGAATGATGTCCTGAATATCGTTGCTTGCTGATTTCGCGACCCGTTGCAAGGTGTCTGGAGACTGCTCCTGCAGGTACTGGATCAAGCTGTTCCCCGCGTGACCATCACTGCTGTCAGTTGTCAGGAACTCGGGGTTAAACATTCGTATGTGATCTACATCACGGACTTGACCTTAACGCAAGCCATTGGCATCAACCGCCATCGCTGCTGTCGGTGATCCGTAACGGACCGAACCTCTGCAGCGGCCAATACCGCCACACCGCCGTGCCCAGAACATTGGTTTCCGGCAGTGATCCCCAGAGGTGTGAATCGAGGCTGGCATTGCGGTTGTCCCCCATCACCCACAGCTGATCCGCCGGCACGGTGATCGGGGCCATCTCGTAGTTGATCGCTTCCGCCAACCAGGGTTCCGCAGCCGGTTCACCGTTGCGGAACAGCCTGCCGTCGTGCACGTCAAGCTGATCGCCAGGCAGCCCCACCACCCGTTTGATCAGTGCTGCGGATGCGTCGTAGCCAGCGGCCACGAGCTGCTCCGGCGGGGCGAACACCACCACATCGCCCCGGTGCAGATGGCCGTGGCGGCTGCGGGCCAGGCGCGGCCTCACCTTCTCCACCAGGATGCGGTCCTGCAGCTGCAGGGTGGGCAGCATCGAGCCGGAGGGAATCCAGCGCGGTTCCACCACCAACCAGCGCAGCAGCAGCGCCAGCAGGGCCCAGAGAATCAGATTGCGCCAGAAGCCCTTGCTGTCTTCTCCTGGAGCGGGTGTCGTGGGTTGGGTCATCGTTGACCGAAGATCACACCAGCCTGGCCTGCTGCACTGACCATCGCTCGCGCCAATTTGCAGGCCGCCCTCACGCTGCTGGAGGCTCTTTGTTTCCAGGGGCTGAAGCAGCTGGTGCTCTGCCCTGGCAGCCGTTCCGGCCCCCTGGCAACAGCCGCGGGAATGCTGGCCTCCCAGGCGAAGCTGCAGCTGGTCACGGCCATCGACGAGCGTTCGGCCGCCTTTCTGGCCCTCGGCATGGCGACCGCCCATGGCCGTGCCGTGGCAGTGGTCACCACCTCCGGCACCGCGGTGGCCAACCTGCTTCCCGCTGCGGTGGAGGCGGACCGCTCCTGTCAGCCCTTGCTGCTGCTCACGGCGGATCGCCCCGCCCGGCTCAAAAACTGCGGTGCCAACCAGACGGTTAACCAGGAATCCTTTCTGCTCTCGGCCTGCCGCTGGTTCGGTAGTGGAGCTGCAGACGGTGTCCACACCCAGGCCAACAACGCCCTCAACGCCCTGGCGGTTCAGGCTTGGCAGCAGGCCCAGGGTGCAGGCGCTGGTCCACCGGGAGCGGTTCACCTCAACCTGCCCTTCGAGGAGCCGCTGCACACCACGCTCGAGCAGCAGCAACAGCTGGTTTCGGCTGCGCTCCCGCCCACGGCTTTCCCTGAGCCTTCGCCCGAGATCGCGCCTGCGCCTCGCCTCGATCCAGAGCGCCCGGGGGTTGTGATTGCGGGCCCTTGGCGCGGTCTTTCGCCCGCGGTGGAGGCTTTTCAACAGGCTCTGCATTGCTGGCTGAACCTCAGCGGTTGGCCTCTGCTGGCCGACCCCCTCGCCGCCCTTGCTCCCGAGTGCCCCAACCGCATCGAGCACTGGGAGTTGCAACTGGATCGGCTGAACCTGCCCGACGACGCTCAGGTGTTGCGGCTGGGACCCATGCCCGCCAGCCGGCGGTTGGAGGCTTGGCTTCAGCGCCATCAGGGCCCCCAACTGTTGATCACCGAAGGGGATCCAAGGCCGCTGGATCCGTTGCAGAAATCCAGCCAATGGTCGGGGGGCATGGCCGCCTGGATCGCTCAACAGCCTGGTCTGGAGCCGCTGAGCAAGCCATCGGTTGGCACCGACGACCTCTCGGCCTGGATCGAGGCCCAGCTGCCCTTGCGTGGCGCCGTCAATGAGCCCGCCCTGGCCTATTGGCTTCCCCAGCTCCTGCCGGAGTCGTTCCCGCTGATGTTGGCCGCCAGTTCACCGGTGCGCGATTGGTTGACCTGGGGCGGGCCCGCCTGCGGCCGCCACCATTGCTTCAGCTTCCGCGGCGCCTCGGGCATCGACGGCACCTTGTCCCTCGCCATGGGGCTGGCGGCGAATCTCGGTCCGTTGGCGCTGGTGACCGGTGATCTGGCCCTGCTGCACGACAGCAACGGCTGGCTGCATGCATCGTCTGCTGCTGCAGCTCCACCACTGCTGGTGCTGCTGATCGACAACGGCGGCGGCGGCATTTTTCAGCAGTTGCCTATTGCCACGCCGGGCTTCGAAGCGCTCTTCGCCATGCCCCAGCAGGTGGATCCCCTGGCCCTGGCGGCAGCCCACGGTGTGCCTGGACGCCAGGTGGCCTGTCTGGAGGATCTGCAGGATGCCTTGGCCTGGGGCTTGTCGCAGCAACGGCCGGTGTTGTTGCGCTTGTGCAGCGACCGCGGTCGTGATGCTGCCCTGCGTCAGCAGCTGCGCGCCGCTGCTCAGAATGCACACATTGAGCCCTGAACCCGATGAGTGACATGCGTCAGGTGCTCCCCGGTGCGCCAACCGCGCAATGGACACCGTGGGGCAGCTACCAGGACATCCTTGTGGACCGTTGCGCTGACGGCCTGGCGCGTGTGGCCATCAACCGCCCCGCCAAGCGCAACGCCTTCCGTCCGCAGACGGTGATTGAGCTCTGTGATGCCTTCACGCGCATCCGGGATGACCGTGACATTGGTGTGGTGCTGTTCACCGGCGTTGGTCCAGCCCCCGATGGTGGCTATGCCTTCTGTTCCGGCGGCGACCAGAGTGTTCGTGGCGACGGCGGTTACGTCGGTGAGGACGGCCTGCCGCGCCTGAACGTGCTGGATCTGCAGCGCATCATCCGCAGCCTGCCCAAGGTGGTGATCGGCCTGGTGGCCGGCTATGCCATGGGCGGCGGCCAGGTGTTGCATCTGCTCTGCGACCTCAGCCTTGCTGCCGAGAACGCTGTGTTCGGCCAGACCGGCCCCAAGGTCGGCAGTTTTGATGGCGGCTTTGGTGCGGGCTACCTGGCGCGGGTGGTTGGCCAGCGCAAGGCCCGTGAAATCTGGTTTCTCTGCCGCCGTTATGGCGCCAAGGAGGCGTTGGAGATGGGGCTCGTCAACGCCGTGGTGCCGTTGGAGCAGTTGGAGGCGGAGGGGGTGCGCTGGGCCCGCGAGGTGCTGCAGCACAGCCCTACGGCTATCCGTTGCCTCAAGGCCGCATTCAATGCCGAAACAGATGGCCTTGCCGGGTTGCAGGAATTGGCGGGCAATGCCACCCACCTCTTTTATCGAACTGAAGAAGCCGTGGAAGGCCGCAATGCCTTCCTGGAGAAGCGGTCTCCGGATTTTTCCGAGACAGGCTGGTTACCCTGACGGGGATGCTTCCTCTCCCCCCGCCGGAACCGCTGGCCCTGCTGCAGGCTGCGGCTGAGGATTCCGTGACGGCAGGCCTGGCTTCAGTGCCTCAGGATCTGCGGGGCAACAGCAGTCGCCATGTGGTGATGTTGCGCGGCCGTCGCCGTGTGTTCCTTCTCGACAACGGCAGGCTGCGAAACGCCTTTCCAGTGGCCATCGGCATGCCCGGCTGGGAAACCCCCACCGGACGCTTTGAAGTGCTGCAGAAGATTCCCAATCCAGTGTGGGTGCATCCGGTGAGTGGCGAGCGGGTGGAGGAACAGGGGGCCAACAATCCCTTGGGCAGCCACTGGATCACTTTCCATCGCGATTGCCGCGGCCGTGATGCCCATGACGGCGATGCCTGGATCACGATCAAGGGATGCACCACCACGGGGTTCCACGGCACCCCCCACCGCTGGACGGTGGGACGGGCCGTCTCCCATGGCTGTGTGCGGCTTTACAACGAGGATGTGCGTGCCCTGTATCGCCAGGTGTCGCTTGGAACTCAGGTGACGGTTCTTCCCTGACGGAACAGATTCCGAAATTCCCCTTAAAGTCGCCGCGACAACGCCGATCTGAGACATGCGCATCCTCTTCGCTGCAGCGGAATGCGCCCCGATGATCAAGGTTGGAGGGATGGGCGATGTTGTTGGCTCTTTGCCGCCGGCATTGGCCAAGCTCGGCCACGACGTGCGCCTGATCATGCCGGGCTACGCCAAGCTCTGGAGCCGCCTCAACGTGCCGGCGGAGCCGATCTGGCGAGCCCAGACCATGGGTACTGAGTTCGCCGTCTATGAAACGAAGCATCCCACCAATGGGATGACGATCTATCTGGTGGGGCATCCGGTGTTCGATCCAGAGCGCATCTACGGCGGCGAGGACGAGGACTGGCGCTTCACTTTCTTCGCCAGTGCTGCTGCCGAATTCTCCTGGAATGTCTGGAAGCCTCAGGTGCTGCATTGCCACGATTGGCACACCGGGATGATCCCGGTGTGGATGCACCAGGACCCCGACATCAGCACGGTCTTCACCATCCACAACCTCAAGTACCAGGGTCCCTGGCGCTGGAAGCTCGATCGGATGACCTGGTGCCCCTGGTACATGCAGGGGGATCACACCATGGCCGCTGCGCTGCTCTACGCAGACCGCGTCAATGCGGTGTCGCCCACCTACGCCCAGGAGATCCGCACGGCGGAATACGGCGAAAAGCTGGAGGGGCTGCTCAACTTCGTCTCGGGCAAGCTGCGCGGCATCCTCAACGGCATTGATCTGGATGCATGGGATCCGGCCACCGATCGCTCTCTGCCGGCGAACTTCAGCGCCGACGATCTCTCCGGCAAGGCGGTGTGCAAGAAGGTGCTCCAGGAGCGGATGGGGCTGGATGTGCGGGAGGACGCCTTCGTCCTCGGCATGGTCAGCCGCCTTGTCGACCAGAAGGGAGTCGATCTGCTGCTGCAGGTGGCTGATCGGCTGCTGGCCTACACCGACACCCAGATCGTTGTGCTGGGAACCGGCGACCGGGGGCTCGAATCCGGGCTCTGGCAACTCGCATCCCGTCACCCCGGCAAGTGCGCCGTCTTCCTCACCTACGACGATGACCTGTCGCGATTGATCTACGGCGGCAGCGATGCCTTCCTGATGCCCAGCCGGTTTGAGCCCTGTGGCATCAGCCAGCTCTACGCCATGCGCTACGGCTCAGTGCCCGTGGTTCGCAAGGTTGGTGGTCTCGTTGACACCGTTCCGCCCCACATCCCCGCCGCCGACAGCGGCACAGGCTTCTGCTTCGATCGCTTTGAACCGGTCGACTTCTACACAGCCCTGGTGCGGGCCTGGGAGGCCTTCCGCCACCGGGACAGCTGGGTTGAGCTGCAGAAACGCGGCATGAATCAGGACTACAGCTGGGATCGTTCCGCGGTCGATTACGACCTCATGTACAAAGACGTCTGCGGCATCAAGGAACCCACCCCTGATGCTGCCTTGGTGGAACAGTTCTCTCAGGGGCAGGCTGCTGATCCCTCCCGTTCCGAGGGGCAGACTGAAGAGGCCAGGGTTCCTGCTGAGGTGACCTCCGCCGGCCGGAATCCCCTGAATCGTCTCTTCGGTCGTCGATCCAGTTGAGTTTGAGCGAGCCCGCCCGATCCGACTCCCCCTCTGAGGCTCGATCCGAGCTCCAGGGCGTGGAGCCATCGGGCAATCTCCCGGCTCCCTACGTCAGCCCCTGGCAGGAGTTCGGCCGCAACCTGCAGGCGATGGCCGCCGATCTCCGGCTCAGGGGTCAGGAACTCTGGCGCCGCAATCGCGAGGGTGAGCTTTCGGTTCCAGGCTTCTGGCCCCGGGATCTGGCCCCCAGCTTCTGGCCACTGCTGCTGGTGCTGCTCCTGCTGCTGCCGCTGGCTGGGATTCGCTTTTGGCAGGACCATGCCCGCCCTGCCCCGCGTCCGGAGCCGGTCGTGGAGCAGCGGACGTCTCCCCTTGAGCTCCCCGTGCCGGAGCTGATTCCAGCACCACAGCCCATGCTGGAGGAATCATCCCCTCCGCCGGAAGCTGTGGATGCGGAGCCGGCCTTGGAACCATTGGAGCCGGAGCAGCCCCTCCAGCCCCAACTCAGTTTCGATCCGCTGTTCGAGTTGTTTCAGGACAAGGCCGTCCCCGAAGGACTGCTCCGTTCAGCCAAGCCCGTTCCGGAGCAGGACCGCTTGCTGTTGGAGTTGTCTGTTGACGCTTGGCAGCAGTTGCCTCTGGATCAACGCCAGAGCCTCGCCTCCAGTTGGCTTCAGTCGGCGTTCGAGCTGGATTACGCCAGTCTTCAGTTGGTCAATGAGCAGGGCGATCTGCTGGGGCGGTCAGCTCGGGTTGGGGGCGGCATGATCCTGTTTGACCTCGGGTTGGTGGGATGACCCTGACGCTGCGTCAGCTGCTTGATGCCTGGGGAACGCCGCAGGGCGGTAGCTTTGAACCCGATGCCCTGGTGGGACGGGTCTGCACCGACAGCCGACAGCTTCAGGCGGATGATTTTTTTGTCCCCCTGGTGGGCGAGCGCTTCGATGGTCATCACTTTCTTGCCCAACTGCCTGAACACAAGGTCCAGGCTGCTGTTGTGAGCTGCAGCTGGACTGAACCGTTGCCTTCAGGTCTGTTGCATTGGCGGGTGGACGACACACTGCTGGCCTATCAACAGCTGGCCTTGCTGCATCGCCGTGCCCTGGCCAAGCCTCTGGTGGCGGTGACGGGCTCAGCCGGCAAAACCACAACCCGGGAGTTGATTCGAGCGGCATTGGCTCCGCTGGGAGCGATTCAGGCCAGCGAAGGCAACAACAACAACGATGTCGGCGTTCCCCTCACCGTTCTGGGCTCCACTGCTGCTGATGCGGCCCTGGTGATTGAGATGGGCATGCGGGGGCCTGGGGAGATCGAGCGTCTCTCCCGCTGCACCGAGCCAGATCTTGCGGTGATCACCAACATCGGCACGGCCCACATCGGTCGTCTCGGCAGCCGTGAAGCGATTGCAGCGGCCAAATGTGAAATCACGGCTGGGTTGCATCCAAAGGGAACCGTGGTGATTCCCGCCGGTGATCCTCTGCTGGAGTCGGCCTTGGCGGCGGTCTGGTCCGGCCGCGTGCTGCGCGTGCGCCTGGCTGACGATCCCGAGGTCGAATCCGATCTGGTTGGAGACATCAACAGCGACCAGTTGCTGATCGGTGCAGATCGTCTCCCGCTACAGCTGGAGGGGCGCCATAACGCCCGCAACCTGCTCTTGGCCGTCGCTGTTGCAGACCAGTTGGGCGTGTCCCGCAAGGCGTTGCAAGCCATGCAGGTGACGGTGCCGGGCGGACGCAACCGCCGCCTGCAGCAGGGTGGTTTGACACTCCTTGATGAGACCTACAACGCCTCGCCTGAGGCGGTGTTGGCGGCTCTTGACCTGCTGGCGGCGCAACCGGGGCGACGCTTTGCCGTGCTGGGCACCATGCTCGAGCTTGGCGAGCGCAGCCTGGAGCTGCATCAGGAGGTTGCCGCCCGCGCCGTGCAGCTGGGCCTGGATGGTCTGGTGCTGGTGGATGGCGGTGCGGAGGGCAAGGCGATGGCTGAAGTGGCGGCTCCCCTTCCCCACCTGCAGCTGGTGTCGCATCCCGAAGACGCCGCAGCGCCCCTGGCCGCCTGGCTGAAGTCTGGTGATGTTCTGCTGCTCAAGGCCAGCCGCGGTGTCGCCTTGGAACGGTTGATTCCGCTGTTGCCACGCCTCTGAAAAGGCTGGACTAAACCTTTCGTTCCGCCCAGCCGTCCTTGGTCATCTGGCGGGCGCGACCAATCGCCAGGGCGCCATCCGCCACATCCTTCGTGATCGTTGACCCGGCACCGATGGTGGCGCGTTCACCGACGTTGATGGGAGCAACCAGCACGGAATTGGCACCGGTTTTGCTGTAACTGCCGATCACGGTGCGGTGCTTGTTTATCCCGTCGTAGTTGGCGGTGATGGTTCCGGCCCCCACATTGACCTTCTCCCCGAGTTGGGCGTCGCCGATGTAGCTGAGGTGGTTCACCTTGGTGCCAGCCCCCAGCTGGCTTTTCTTCACCTCCACAAAGTTGCCGATGCGGCAGCCATCGCCGACATCGGCGGCCGGCCGCAGGTGAGCAAAGGGACCGATGGCAACGTCGTTGCCGACGTTGGCCTCTCGCAGCACGGAGTGCACCACACTGACGTTGGTCCCAACCGACGCATCCTCGATCAGGCTGCCGGGGCCGATCCGGGAGTTGTCGCCGACCACGCACCGGCCGCGGAAGTGGGTTTGCGGTTCGATCACCACATCGCGGCCGAAACTGCAGCCTTCGCTGAGGGTGCAGCTTTCGGGATCAACGAACGTGACCCCTTCATCCATCCAGTGGTGGCGCAACCGTTGCTGCAGCAGGGCTTCGCACTGGGCCAGTTGCCGCCGGTTGTTGATGCCGTTCACCTCATCGGCATCGGCCACCTCCAGGTGCATGGCCTTCGGCAGCATCGCCACCGTGTCGGTGAGATAGAGCTCCCCCTGATCGTTGTCGGTGCTGAGCTTCGGCAGAACGTTGGCCAGGGCTGTCCAGTTGAAGCAGTAGATCCCGGCGTTGGTGAGGTTGTTGCTGCGTTGCTCGTCCGTGCAATCGCGATGCTCAATGATGCTGCTCACCTGGCCGTCGACATCGGCGAACACACGCCCGTAACCGGTGGGATCTTTGAGCCGTGCCGTCAGCAGGGTGACATCGGCACCGCTGTCCCGGTGCTGTTGCACCAATGCTTCGACCGTTTCACGTCGCAGCAGGGGCACATCGCCGTTGAGCACGAGCAGTTCCCCTTCAAAGCCCTGCAACGAGGGAATCAGCTGTTGCACCGCATGGCCCGTGCCGTTCTGGGGCTGCTGCAGAACAAATTCCAGGCCTCCGAGCGGAGCCAGCTGCTGCTCCACCCGTTCGGCTTGATGCCCAACGATCAGCAGCCGCCGTTCCGGTTGCAGGTTGCCGGCACTGGCGAGAACCCGTTCCACCAGGGTGGCTCCCGCCAGCGGTTGGAGCACTTTTGGGAGTGCGCTCTTCATGCGGGTGCCTTTTCCAGCGGCCAGTACGGCTACGGCAAGCATGCGGAGCGAGGGGAAGACGGGCGGAATCTACCGGGCTCAGGACGGAGTGTCCCTGCGCCAGCGCCTTTGCCAGGCATTGGTGGGTTCATAACCGCAATGCTCCTGTTCAAGGCGGCGGCGCTCAAGGATGTCTTCAGCTGTGGCGTTGCCCTGGGGATCACGAAATGGCACGGCCGCCCGGGTCTGCAGGTGTTCCCACTCCATCTCCGAGAGGGGGCGCCAACCGGGGCCGTCTAGAGGACAGGCGGCGTCTGCAGGCGTGGCCATGGTGCCGCTGCTCCAACCCACCCGTTCGCCCGGTGCCGGCAGCAGGGAATACAGGCTCAATCCCGCCCGCTTCAGGCTGACCCGCACCGCGGCGGAACGGCTGTAGGTGAGCAACCGTCCCTGCGGAGCCAAGCGCTGCGCCAGCGCTCCCAGGAATTCCTCGCTCCACAGTTCCGGGCAACGCTGGGGGGAGAAGGCGTCCAACAGCACCAGATCAAAGCGAACGGGCTCGGGAATCTCCTGGAGCATCGATCGGGCATCGCCCCACAGCTGGATCCCTTGGCTGCAGGACTCCTGCCAGCAGCCGGGCTCTTTCCAGCAGCCGTGGTCGCGAATGGCTTCAAGCCTCGCCAGCACAGGAGCTGACCAGAGGGATTGGAAGCTCGGCTGCTCCAAGGCTTGTTCCAAGGGCCGGCGGTCCAGCTCAAGCCCCCACCACAGCAGCTTCTGCCCTGCCGTCGGCAAGGCTTCCAGCACAGCGGCCGTGTTGTAGCCGAGCCCCAGGCACACATCCAGGATCCTTAAATCAGAGCCTTTGCCGAAGCGCTGCAGCTCAGCGGGTTGGACGAACTTGGCCCGGGCCTCATTCAGGGCTCCCGCCGAGTTGTGAAAGGCCTCGCCGAAGTGATCGCTGTGCAGGCTGAAGCTGCCATCCGCCGTCGGATAGACGCGGAGCGCACCGAGCTCAGCAGCGGAGCCGTTCAAGTTCGTCCCAGAACGAGGGATACGACACGGCCGCAGCTTCGCTTCTCGCCAGGCTCGAGTTGCCGTCGGCGAGCATGGCCGCCACGCCGAGGCTCATCGCCACCCGGTGATCGGTTTCGCTGTCCAGCACGGCTCCCTTGAGCGGTCGACCGCCGCGGATGGTCATGCCGTCCTCATGCTCATCAATGTCGGCCCCCATGGCCTTGAGCTGACGCGCCATCACCGCCAGCCGATCGGTTTCCTTCACCCGCAGTTCAGACGCTCCACTGATCCGGCTTTCGCCCTCGCAGAAACAGGCGGCGACGCTGAGGATCGGCACTTCATCCACGAGGCGGGGCATGATCTGCTCGCCGAAGTTGAAGGGTTTCAACGGGCCGTGGGTCACCCGCAGATCGCCCACCGGTTCGCCCGCCACGTCGCGGGGTTTGAGCACCTCGATCCGGGCACCCATCTGCTCCAGCACCTCCAGGATCCCGGTGCGTGTTGGATTCAGCCCCACGTTTTCGATGGTGAGATCGGCACCTGGAATCAGGGCTCCAGCCACAAGCCAGAAAGCCGCCGAGCTGATGTCGCCAGGGACCACCACGTTCTGGCCCTGCAGGGTGGCGCCGGGACGCACGCTGATGTGCCGTCCCATTTCGCCGCCAACGGTGAGGTCAGCACCGAAGGCCTTCAGCATCCGCTCGCTGTGATCCCGGGACTGGGCCGGTTCGATCACCGTGGTCGGGCTCTCGGCCGTGAGCGCAGCCAGAAGCAGGGCTGATTTCACCTGAGCACTGGCCACGGGCGTGCCGATCACCGTTCCTTTCAGCTGGCGCCCCTGCACCGCCAGCGGCGCCAGGTTGCCGCCATCACGGCCACGCACATCCGCACCCATCGAGGCCAACGGTTGGCCCACCCGACGCATCGGGCGGCGGCGCAGGGAGGAATCGCCATCCAGCACGAAGTGGCGACCGTCGCGGCCCGCCAGCAGGCCCAGCATCAATCGCATCGTGGTGCCGGAGTTGCCGCAGTCGAGTACTTCTGCTGGCTCCTGCAATCCGTCGAGGCCAACCCCTTCAACGGTGACGATGCCGCCATCGGTGATCGGGCTGATGCTGACGCCCATCGCCCGCAGGCAGGCAGCGGTGCTCAGGGGGTCTTCGGCCGGGAGCAGACCATCAATGGTTGTGGTGCCCTCTGCGATGGCGCCGAACAGCAGCGATCGGTGCGAGATCGATTTGTCACCTGGAACCTTCACCCGTCCCTGGAGGGTTCCCCCGGCCTTGAGCTCACGAGGGTCGTCGGATTGGCCTGTGCCGCTCAAGGTTGTTTCGTCGTTGGGCTGATCCTATTGGCCTGTCTTCAGGCCCTGAATCAGGCGATCGAGGGCATAGCCGAACAGGCTGGGGTCGGGGTCGTCGGTGCCGAGGTCCTCCAGACCCAGCTCGGCCCAGCGGTCGCTGACCCGCTGTTCCAGATCCGCCGGACGGCTGAGGGGTTCGCCCCATTCGTGATTTTTCTCAGGTCCCACCTTGGTGGTGGCATCAATGGCCAGTCGTCCCCCCAGGCCCAACTGCTCGCTGGCGAAGTCCAGGCTGTCGAAGGGGGTGTTTTCCAGGGTGAACAGGTCGCGTTGGGGATCCACCTGGGCCGCGATGGCCCAGACCACCTGACGCGGGTCGCGCACGTTGATGTGACTGTCCACCACCACAACGAACTTGGTGTATGTGAATTGCGGCAGGGCACTCCAGAAGGCCATGGCAGCACGCTTGGCCTGCCCCGGATAGGCCTTGTCGATCGAGATCACCGCCAGCTTGTAGCTGAGCGCTTCCATCGGCAGGAAGAAGTCGGTGATCTCTGGGATCTGCTGCCGCAGGATCGGTGTGTAGATCCGGTTCAGCGCGATGGCCAGCATCGCTTCTTCCTTGGGAGGACGGCCGCTGAAGGTGGTGAGAAACACCGGATCCCGCCGTTGGGTCATGCAGTGGAAGCGCACCAGAGGTGAGTCCTCCACACCGCCGTAGAACCCCATGTGATCCCCGAAGGGGCCATCCGGCAGCACTTCACCGGGAGTGATCGTTCCCTCCAGAACCACTTCGCTGTGGCTGGGCACCTGCAGGTCGATGGTTTTGCAGGGGGCCAGACGAACCCCTTCTCCGGCATAGATGCCTGCGAACAGCCACTCGCTGAGTTGCACCGGGATCGGTGTGGCGGCGGCCATCACCAGCAGCGGGTGCACGCCGATGGCCACCGCCACCTCCAGCTTCTTGCCCATGGCGGCTGCCTTGCGCAGGTGGCGGGCACCACCACGCACGCTCAACCAGTGCACGGTCATTGTGTTCACCGACTGCTTCTGAAGCCGGTAGACACCCACGTTGGGGACACCGGTTTCGGGGTCTTTGGTGATCACCAGTCCAAGCGTGATCACGCCCCCGGCATCCCCTGGCCAGGGCCGGATCAGGGGGATGTTGTCGAGATCAACCTCATCGCCACGGAACACCTGCTGACGACAGGGGGGTGTGAGGTCGCGGTCGGGCTTGGCCTTGACCAGGTCCCAGAAAACCCGTGCGAATTGTTTGGTCTCTTCCAGCCCTTTGGGGGGGCGGGGTTGCTGCAGCAGGGCCAGGCGTGACCCCAGCTCCTCCAGCTGCTCGGCCCGTTCGAGGCCCATGCTCCACACCACCCGTTCCACGGTGCCGAGGGTGTTGACGGCCACCGGCATCGACGAGCCGATCACGTTCTCGAACAGAAGAGCGGGCCCCCCTTGGCTCAGCACCCGGTCGGCAATGGCCGCCAGCTCAAGGTCGGGATCCACCGGTGCTGTGATCCGGCGCAGCTGACCGCGGTCCTCGAGCAGCTTGAGGAAGCCCCGCAGATCTCGGGTGGCCGGACCGGATTGGAACAGGGCCATGGGATGACGGTCTCGGCGCAAGCGGTCTCGGTACTGTGTCGCACGCCGGTGTTCAGCGTGGCCATGCAGATCTCCTACTTCCATGTGCCGGCAGAGATGCCGGAGGACCTTCGCCCCGATGCGGCGGTGGTGATTGATGTGCTGCGGGCCACCACCACCATTGCCTGGTCGTTGCACAACGGTGCCGAGGCGGTGCAGGCCTTCGCCAGCCTCGACGATCTGCGCGCTGCTGCAGCGGCATGGCCTGCCGATGCTCGGTTGCTCCTTGGTGAGCGCGGTGGGCAGATGCTCGAGGGATTTGACCTGGGCAATTCACCCGTTGCCGTGACGCCGGAGCGGGTGGCTGGCAAGCGTCTGTTCATGAGCACCACCAATGGCACCCGGGCGCTCGATCGTGTCCGCGAGGTTCCCCTGCTGCTTACGGCGGCGTTGCCGAACCGTGAAGCCGTGGCCCAGCGCTTGCTGGCAAAACAACCCAGCCACGTAGCGATTGTCGGCAGCGGTTGGGAGGGGGCCTACTCCCTCGAGGATTCCCTGGCCGCTGGTGCCTTGGGCCATCGCTTGCTGGAGTTGGATCCCACCGGGAGCAGTGCCGCCAACGACGAACTCACGGCAGCCGTCTCCCTCTGGCGTCAGTGGCAATCCGAACCAGAGGCTTGTCTTCGCACGGCGACCCATGGTCAGCGCTTAATTCGCCTGGGCGATCACGACGCGGATTTCCGCTGCTGTGCTGGCCTCGATCAGCTCAGTGTCGTTCCAACACAGGTCGAGCCTGGGGTGCTTCGGGCGGCCTGACCCTCACTAAAGTTCGCTCACCTGATTACTGCATGTGAGCGACTTCCTGGCGGCTGCTGTCCAGCTGACGAGCGGTCAGGACCCGGAGCTCAACTTCAATGCAGCTGAAGAGCAGATCGATCTGGCTGCCCGCCGTGGTGCCGAGCTGATCGGTCTGCCGGAGAATTTCGCCTTTATGGGCGAAGACAGCCGGCGCCTGGAGCTGGCTCCCACCCTGGCGGAGCAGAGCAGTCGCTTCCTGGTGACCATGGCGCGTCGCTATCAGGTGGCGCTGCTGGGTGGTGGCTTTCCTGTGCCGGTGGGTGACGGATCGCGAACCCTGAACCGCGCTGAGCTTGTCGACCGTGACGGCATGCTTCTGGGCCGTTACGACAAGATTCACCTCTTCGATGTCGACCTGCCGGACGGCAACACCTACCGCGAGTCGGCAACGGTGAACCCAGGCAGGGATCTGCCTCCGGTTGTTGAGGTTCCTGGTCTCTGCAAGGTGGGGCTGTCCATTTGCTACGACGTGCGGTTTCCTGAGCTCTATCGCCATCTCGTCGGTGCCGGCGCAGACCTGTTGATGATTCCTGCGGCATTCACGGCCTTCACCGGAAAAGACCACTGGCAGGTGCTTCTGCAGGCCAGGTCCATTGAAAACACGGCCTATGTCCTCGCTCCGGCTCAGACCGGTGTCCACCACGGTCGCCGTCAGAGTCATGGACACGCCCTGGTGATTGATCCCTGGGGAACGGTCCTCGCGGATGCGGGTGTCTTGGCGGGAGCCGCCATTGCTCCGGTGAACACCAACCACCTCGGTCATGTTCGGGGTCAGATGCCGAGCCTTCGGCACCGCCAACCCACGCTGTTCTGAGCTCCATGGCTCCGGCCTCGTCCCGACGGATGGCCTGGCTTTTGGCCGCAGCTCTGCAGTGCACGGCCTTCACCCAGGCGTTGCCTGCCCGAGCCGCCAGTGCCTTGGCCGCCTGGGCCTTTACCGAGGAGGGGGTTCTCAAGCTGCGCACCAGCCGGAACGCTCGCTTGGAGGCGTTTTTTCAGGCCGCCAGCGATGGCCGCGGCACCAGGGTCTGGATTGACATACCAGGTGAGCTGAGATTCCCGCGGCGCCTGGCGGGACGCGGTGCCGTCCGTGAGATCCGGCTGGGCAAACCCCGCGCGGGTGCCACCCGTCTGGTGGTGGAATTCCGCCCTGATGTGGATCTCAACCCCAACGATCTGCGCCTGCGCGGAACCGCTCCGGACCGTTGGGAACTGGTGTTCACAGGCCTGCCCACCCGCGGCTTGGATGATTTCGGTGAAGGCGACCTCAGCGGTCGTGCCACGGCCTGGCTCCCACCGGGTGGATTCCGTCCCACCCGCACGCCGGTGGATCCTTCCGGGCTGCCCACCGTGCCCCGCAACCGTTATCGCATCGTGATCGACCCCGGTCATGGGGGGCCTGATCCGGGGGCCATCGGCATCGGCGGTCTGCGCGAGACCGACGTGGTTTTGGATGTGTCGCTGCAGGTGGCCGACCTTCTGCGGGCGAGGGGCGTGGATGTGCGCTTGACCCGCACCCGTGAAGTGGATGTGGACCTGCCGCCGCGGGTGTCCCTGGCAAACCGCAGTGGGGCCACGGCCTTCGTGAGCATTCATGCCAATGCCCTGAGCATGAACCGCCCGGATGTGAACGGGATCGAGACGTTCTTCTTCTCGGACCCCCGTTCTGGACGCCTCGCGTCCTATCTGCAGCAACAGATGATGGATGTGTCCCCTGGAACACCGAACCGCGGCGTCAGACGTGGTCGCTTCTTTGTGATCCGGCGCAGCACCATGCCTTCTGCTCTGGTGGAGATGGGATTCGTCACCGGGGCGATTGATGCGCCGCGTCTGGCCAAGGCCGACCATCGCCGCCGCCTGGCCTTGGCTCTGGCGGCCGGCATCCTCAACTACCTCAAGCAGGAGGTGCGATGACGAAGCAACTGCTGGGGTTCTTCGACAGCGGCCTCGGTGGCCTGACGGTTCTTCGTCGGGTGCTTGAACGCCATGGACCGGTGCCCTGCGTCTACCTCGGTGACACGGCCCGGGTTCCCTATGGCAACCGTCAACCGGATGACATCCGGCGCATTGCCGCAGAAGTGGTGGGTTGGTTGCGCGGCCAACAGGTCTCCACGGTGGTGATGGCCTGCAACACCACCAATGCCCTGGCGAGGGATGTGGCCGAGGGCCAGGCCGGGGTGCCGGTGATCGGTCTGATCGGCGCCGCCGCCGCGATGGTGGAAACGCGCCGTGTTGGCGTGCTGGCCACACCAGCCACCGTGGCCTCCTCGGCCTACCGGGCCAGCATCGAAGCGCTTCATCCCGGCTCGGTGGTGATCGAGCAGGCCTGTCCTGCCTTTGTGCCTTTGATCGAAGCCGGCGAGATGAACAGCGACGACCTGCGTCGTGCGGCCCAGGCCTATCTGGAACCCCTGCTGGCAGCCTCCGTGGACTCGCTCGTTCTGGGTTGCACCCATTACCCGTTATTGGTGCCGCTGTTGCGTCAGCTGCTGCCGGAGTCGGTCCAGATCATTGACCCGGCCATCGGCGTGGCCCGTCAACTGGATGCCGTTCTGGGGCCACCGGTACGCATCTCGCCGGCCTCAAGGCCCTTTTCCCTGGAGAGCTGCCGCTTCTGCGTCACCGCAGACCCCGATGGCTTCGCTGTGCGCGCCACCCCCTGGCTGGGCCAGCGGCCTGCCGTCAGCCTTCAGCTGCTGCAGGACTGAGCGTGGGACCACTAGGATCGCGGCGCCGAGGGGAGTCATGAGCACCGTTACCGAGCTACTCCAACCGGTAGAGACAGATCTTGAAACCCTGCTCGGAGACCTGCGCAGCCTGATCGGGGCAGGTCACCCCATCCTCCAGGCCGCTGCCGAGCATCTGTTCAGCGCCGGTGGCAAGCGGTTGCGCCCCGGCATCGTTCTGCTTCTGTCGCGGGCCCTGTCCCCTCAGGGAGAGCTCACGCCCCGCCACCGCCGCCTGGCTGAGATCACTGAAATGATCCACACGGCATCGCTCGTTCACGACGATGTGGTGGATGAGGCTTCCACCCGGCGCGGGGTGGACACGGTTCACAGCCGGTTCGATGCCCGCGTTGCCGTTCTTGCCGGCGACTTCCTCTTCGCTCAGGCCAGCTGGCACCTTGCCAATCTCGATGACCTCGATGTGGTCAAGCTGCTCAGCCGCGTGATCATGGATCTCGCGGATGGGGAGGTGAAGCAGAGCCTCTACCGCTTCGACACGGCCCAAACCTTTGAGACCTACCTCGAAAAGAGCTACTGCAAGACGGCATCTCTGATTGCCAACAGCTGCCGTGCCGCAGGAGTGCTCACCGGCTGTTCGCCTTCCCAGCTCGACAGCCTTTATCAATTCGGTCGCCAATTGGGCCTGGCCTTCCAGGTGGTGGACGACATTCTCGATTTCACCGGGAGCGACCAGCAGCTCGGCAAGCCGGCTGCCAGTGATCTCGCCAGCGGCTATCTCACGGCTCCCACCTTCTATGCCCTTGAGGAGCATCCATCGCTGCAGCCGTTGATCGATCGCCAGTTCTCCGAGCCCGGTGACCTGGACAAGGCTCTGGAGATGGTGCGGGCCTCCAAGGCAATTGAACGCACCCGTGAGCTGGCGGAAACCTTTGCCCGCGAATCCCGGGAATCGATCGCTTGGTTGCCGGAGTCTGCGGCGCAACGCGCCTTGATGGAACTGCCGGACTTTGTCCTCAGCCGCCTGTACTGAGCAGCGACTTCAAGTCAACAGCCTCCACACAACAGCCAGGCTGTTGATGGCACAGGGGTTGGTCTCCAGGTCGGGTTGGTCGGAGCCCTTGGGGCTCACCAGCCAGACCTGACACCCAGCGCCAAGGGCCGATTGGCTGCCGGCCTGGGAATCCTCCAAGGCCCAGCAGTTGCTTGGGTTGAGCCCCAACCGGTGGGCAGCAAGCCGAAAGGGTGCGGGGTCGGGTTTGCCCGCGTTGAGCTCGGGATCGTCGCCATAGACCCGTTCCTGAATCAGCTCCAGCCAGGGATGAGGGGCTGCCTTGAACGCAACGGCCTCGCGGCTGCTGCTGGTGACCAGTGCCATGGGGATGCCCCGGTTGTGGCAATGCGCCACCAGCTCCTGCGCGGCAGGCATCGGGGCAGCATCCGGAAGCAGGGCACGCACGATCGGCTGCTGCACCGCCAACAGGGCATCTGCGCCCACCGGTTTCGCCAGCCATGCATTCACCTGGGCCGCACAGTCGAGCCGGCGACGGCCCTTCAGCTGCATCAACTGGGCCTCGCTCAGCTGGGTGCCGAAGTGGGCCGCGGCTTCCCACCAGCCCCGGCCATGCAGCGGCTCGGTGTCGAGCAGAAGCCCATCCAGATCGAACAGGCAAGCGGCAGGTGGCAGTTTCATCCCTGGATGGCGATGCCCAGCTCAATCCTTTCGCATCGACTGCATCATCGTCCGACGGATTGATACGGGACCTGGATCAAGCGGGGCCCTGCTCCTTACCCTTCCAGGAGAAGCACTGCGCAGTCTGCTGTGACCGACGCCAACACCACCATCGAAAGCGTGCTGCAGGAGCAGCGGGTGTTCGAGCCGCCAGCAGACACCTCCGCCAAAGCGCGCATCGGCAGCCTCGAGGCCTACCGGGCCATGGCCGATGCCGCCAAAAACGATCCTGATGCGTTCTGGGGTGAGGCCGCCCGTCGAGAACTGCATTGGTTCGAGCCCTTCCACACCGTGCTCGATTGGTCGAATCCCCCGTTCGCGCGTTGGTTTGAGGGCGGCACCACCAACCTCTCCTACAACTGCCTGGACCGTCATCTCGATGGGCCAACGGCGCAGAAGACAGCGTTGATCTGGGAAGGAGAACCGGGTGATGTGCGCCGGTTCACTTACCAGGAACTGCATGCCGAGGTGTGCAAAGCCGCCAATGGCCTCAAGGCCATGGGCATCGGCAAGGGTGACCTTGTGGCGCTCTACATGCCGATGGTGCCTGAGGCGGCGATCGCCATGCTCGCCTGCGCCCGCATTGGTGCTCCCCATTCAGTGGTGTTCGGTGGCTTTTCCGCCGAAGCCCTGAGGGACCGTCTCAACGATGGTGAAGTGAAAGCGGTGATCACCGCTGATGGCGGCTTCCGCAAGGACAAGCCGGTGTCCCTCAAGCCCGCGGTGGATGCGGCGCTGGCCAATGGCGCCTGCCCCTCGGTGGCCGGCGTGCTTGTGGTGCAGCGCACCAAGCAGGACGTTGAGATGGTTTCCGGTCGTGATCAGTGGTGGCATGACCTGGTGGAGGGTCAGAGTGCCGACTGCCCCGCTGAGCCGATGGCCAGCGAGGACCGCCTGTTCGTGCTCTACACCTCCGGCTCCACCGGCAAGCCCAAGGGCGTTGTGCACACCACTGCCGGCTACAACCTCTGGGCCCACCTCACCTTCCAGTGGATCTTCGACATCCGGGATGAGGATGTCTTCTGGTGTACGGCCGATGTGGGTTGGATCACCGGCCACAGCTACATCGTCTACGGCCCCTTGTCGAACGGTGCCACGACGGTGATGTACGAGGGGGCACCGCGCCCATCCAAGCCCGGTGCCTTCTGGGAGTTGATCCAGAAACACAAGATCTCGATCTTCTACACGGCTCCCACCGCAATCCGGGCGTTCATGAAGAGCGGCCGCTCCGTTCCGGATCAGTTCGACATGAGCAGCCTTCGCCTGCTCGGCACCGTTGGCGAACCGATCAATCCGGAGGCCTGGATGTGGTACCGCGACGTGATTGGAGGCAACCGCTGCCCGATCGTCGACACCTGGTGGCAGACCGAAACCGGCGGGGTGATGATCAGCCCCCTGCCGGGGGCAACGCCCACCAAGCCCGGCTCCGCCACCCTGCCCCTGCCCGGCATTCAGGCCGACATCATCGATGCGGAAGGCAACAGCTGCGGTGCCGATGAAGGCGGCTACCTGGCGGTGCGTGCCCCCTGGCCGGGAATGATGCGCACCGTGCATGGCAACCCCCAACGCTTCCGCGAGAGCTATTGGGAGTACATCCGTCCTGCCGATGGGTCCTACCTCTATTTCGCCGGGGATGGTGCCCGGCGGGATGCCGATGGCTACTTCTGGGTGATGGGTCGCGTCGATGACGTGATCAACGTCTCAGGCCACCGTCTCGGCACGATGGAAATTGAATCAGCGCTGGTCAGTCACCCTGCGGTGGCGGAGGCGGCCGTCGTGGGTCGGCCCGACGACCTCAAAGGCGAAGGCATCGTGGCCTTCGTCACCCTGGAGGCGGGCCGCGAAGGCGATGACGCCCTGGTGAAGGAGTTGCGCGCCCACGTGGGAACGGAAATAGGTCCGATTGCCCGGCCGGATGAGATCCGATGCAGTGATGCTCTTCCCAAGACCCGCAGCGGCAAGATCATGCGCCGGATCCTGCGGGCCCTGGCGGCGGGTCAGGAGGTGAGTGGCGACACCAGCACCCTGGAAGATCGTTCCGTTCTGGATCGCCTCAGGGCCTGATCGCCTGGCCGATGGTTCGGCTCAGCTGACGGATGACCGCCACCCGCCTGGGGTCATCCGCCCAGTCTCCGAGAAAGCTGCGCCGCAGCCCTGCACTGGCTGGGGTGAGGTGATCGCCGGGCAGCTCCAGGGTTGAGCTGGCGTCGGAAGCACGTTTTCGCAGCGCCTGGATCAGATCGCCGCTTTGATCCAGTTCATCGCGCCCGAAGCGCACCACCAGGTTCCGCTCCTGTTGGTAGTGGCGGCTGATCAAGCGAAGCGTTTCAGCTGGGCTTGGGCTGAACTCGGTTTCCACCCCGAGCCTTGGTGCCAGTTCCCCCAGGAGGGGAATCGAGCGATCGGCGTTGAAGTTGTTGAAGCTCAGGGCCACCAGAGCCCTGCTGCCCCGACCCCCATCGGGGGCTAGCAGGTGAAGCTTGCATCCCAGGCTGTGGCCAAGCCGCAGCGGAGCTGCAAAGGTCCCGCAGCGCTCCTCAAGTTGGCGACGCGCAGAGCGGAAGGCACTCCAGGCATCGCGGGCCTGACGTTGATGATCGAACCCTGGCACATAGGCCCAGGCATGCACCGCCAACCCATCCGCCGCCAGCTCTTCCAGCAGCCTGCGGTAGCTGATCTGGGGGGTGGCCGCCAGATAGCTTCCGCCGATGAATTCGATCAATCCCGTGGGTTCGGCCGGCCGCAGTTGCCAGATCGAGCCCAGCTGACGCCAGTTGGCCATGCTCAACCGCGCAGCTGATTCAGCACTTGCTGTGCTTCACCCACGTGGGCCGGGCCATCCAGGAGGTTGCTGAAGGTGTGACGGATCACCCCCTCGCCATCAACGATGTAGGTGACGCGACCGGGCAGCAGGCCAAGGGCTTTGGGCACACCCATCTCGCGGCGCAGGGCGTTGTTGCGGTCGCACAGCAGCGGAAACGTGAGGTTGTGGCGGCTGGCGAAACGGCGGTGGCTGACGGCGTCATCGCCGCTGATGCCCCAGACCTCTGCATCGAGGGCAGCAAAGCTCTCTGCGTTGTCGCGGAAGCTGCAGGCTTCAGCTGTACAGCCAGGTGTGTCGTCCTTGGGATAGAAGAACAGCACCAGCCAGCGGCCCTGCACCGAAGCGGGAGTGCGAAGGTCGCCGTTCTGATCCTCCAGGCTGAAGGAGGGGAGCCGGTCGCCGATCCCGAGGGCCATTCGATTGAAATGAAGAGGTTGAACCCTAGGCAGCAGGCACCTTGCCCGGGGCGGGAGAATCAGGGGCGGGAGGAGTCAATGCGCCATGCCTGAACAGCTCGATTTGCTTGCGGGATTTTCAAGGCCTCAGGCGGAGCCCCAAACAGCGGCAACGCCGTTGCCTGCTCCGCCAGCCGCTGAACCCGAGGCCAAGGCTGATCAGCCCGAGGACGAGCCAGGGGCCTCACCAACCACCCTGCTGATCATCGACACCGAAACCTCCGGTCTGGATCCGCAGCAGGACCAATGCCTTGAGCTGGGCTGCATTTTGTTTGATGTGCCGAGTCGTTCGGTGCTGGCCCAGCAATCGTTTCTTTTGCCGGTGGACTCCAACGCGGCAGAGGCGATCAACCGGATCCCCGCCGCCGTCACCCGCAGGCCCCAGCCCTGGCGGGAGGCGCTGGTGTGGTTTGAGCATCTGCTTGAAGCTGCCGATCTTCTGGTGGCCCATAACGCGGCCTTCGATCGCCAGTGGTTCGGTCTCGGCGTTGTGCCGGCCACCACAACACCGTGGCTGTGCACCATGGAAGACATCCGCTGGCCGGCGGAGCGTCAGCTGCGTTCGCGGCCCTCGGTGCGGGACCTGGCCCTGGCCTACGGCGTTCCGGTTTGGGCGGCCCACCGCGCCCTCAGCGATTGCATCTACATCGCGGAAGTCTTCGCCCGCTGCGACGACCTCGAGCAGCTGTTGGAGCGGGGCTTGGAACCCCGCCAGCTGATGCGTGCACGGGTGTCGTTCGACGAACGCCACCTCGCCAAAGCAGCGGGGTTCCGTTGGAACGATCCGATCAAGGGGGCCTGGACCCGTCGTTTGAGCGATCGTGAGGTGGCTGAGCTGGAGTTTCCGGTCGCCCCCGTTGAGCTCGAAGCCGATCGCCTCAGCGCCTGAGCCTGCGCATTTGCTTCAGCACTCCGAAGCGTCTGGGTGATTTTGCAGAGAGTGCTGCTGAACGCAGCAGGCTGAAGCCATGACGGCTTTTTTGCATCCCCATCAACGACCCATCCGCTCCCGCCTGCGTCAATGGCAGCAGGTGCGCACCTGGGCGCGTTTGATCCGTGAAGCCGAAGCGCTCTGGCATGTGGATGTGCGTGCCATCCGACGCATGGGGGCAGATGAACTCAGCCAGTTGATTGAGGAGGTTCCCGCTCCCCACCGAAAACGGGTGAACCGCTGGCTGCGCTGTTACTCGGTGGCAACACGGCTCACCGTCGCATCCACCGTCGTGCCCACCACCTGAACGCCAACCCACGACACGGGAGGATGGATGAAATCACTTAAACGGTTTTGGCACATCGTTCCCTGGTTGTCTCCAGCCTGAGCGTCCTCGCTGTTGGCCTTGCCGCCTGCGGTGGCAGTTCCAGTGTGTCCAGCCTCAATGCGGCGGGGGCCTCCTTCCCCGCCAAGGTGTATCAGAGCTGGTTCGCCGATCTCGCTGGCTCCGGCGGGATCAAGGTGAACTACCAGGCGGTGGGGTCCGGGTCCGGCCGCAAAGCTTTCATTGATGGCACCGTTGATTTCGCCGCTTCAGACGACCCGATCAAGGAGGCTGACCGCAAGCAGGTGAGCCAAGGGGTGGTTCAGATCCCGATGGTGGGGGGAACGATCGCCTTCGGATACAACAAGCCTGGCTGCGAGCTTCAACTCACCCAGCAACAGGCTGTGGAGGTGGCCATCGGCCGCATCAGCGATTGGAAGGAGCTCGGCTGCGAAACGGGCACGATCACCTGGGTGCATCGCTCTGATGGCTCCGGCACCACCAAGGCCTTCACCAACTCACTGCAGACCTTTTCACCGGATTGGACCCTCGGCAGCGGTAAATCCGTGAAGTGGCCGGTGGGCGTGGGTGCCAAGGGCAACTCGGGCGTTGCCGGGGTGATCGACAACCGGGTCGGTGCGATCGGCTACGTGAATCAGTCGTACATCAGGGGGAAGGTGCAGGCTGCCGCGTTGCAGAACAAATCCGGGGAATTCCTCAAGCCGTCCGTGGAGGCTGGGGCCAAAGCCCTTAACGGCATTGAGCTTGATCGGTACCTGGCGGGCAGCAACTCCAACCCCTCCGCTGCTGGTGCCTACCCCATCGCAACACTCACCTGGGTGTTGGCCTATGCCGAGGGCAATGGCGCCAAAGCTGAAGCTGTGAGGAAGGTCTTCAACTACATGCTGGACGACGCCACCCAGGAGCGGGCGGCGGCCCTGGGCTTTGTGCCTCTCCGGGGCAGCATCCTCGAAAAATCCCGCAGTGCGATAGCGAGCGTTCAGCCTTGAACCTGAACCCTTGATTGGGTGAACGGTCATGCCCCGGTTTAGATGGCCAAACCGGGGCTTTTTTGATGTTTTCTCTTACTGTTAGGCCGTCTTTAACCCTTGTTAATGCTCCATTAACGACACCCAGTTCATCGGCCGATTAGCTCTTGGTTGCAACAGTCCTCTTTCTGGTTGTGACTCGTTTCGCCCAAAAGGCTCTCCTCCTTTCCTCCGTTCTGGCTCTCGGAGCCAGCATGTCGGCTTCTGCCGCTGAACGGCTCAATGGCGCAGGTGCGTCTTTCCCCGCCAAGATCTATCAGCGTTGGTTCGCCGACCTAGCCAAGGCTGGTGGCCCTCAGGTCAACTACCAGGCCGTGGGTTCCGGTTCCGGCCGTAAAGCCTTCATCGACCAGACCGTGAACTTCGGTGCATCGGATGATCCGATGAAGAAGAAGGACATGGCCAAGGTTGGCCGTGGTGTGGTTCAGATCCCGATGGTGGGTGGCACCATCGCCTTCGGCTACAACAAGCCCGGTTGCAACCTGAAGCTCACCCAGGAGCAGGCCGTCAAGGTCGCCATGGGGATGATCAAGAACTGGAAGGAGCTCGGCTGCAAGCCCGGCACCCTCACCTGGGTGCACCGTTCCGATGGATCTGGCACCACCAAGGCCTTCACCAACTCCATGCAGGCCTTCTCCAAGACCTGGACCCTCGGCACCGGTAAGTCCGTGAAGTGGCCCGCTGGCGTTGGCGCCAAGGGCAACTCCGGTGTGGCTGGCCTGATCCAGAACCGTGAAGGCGCGATCGGTTATGTGAACCAGTCGTACATCAAGGGCAAAGTGGTTGCCGCTGCTCTCCAGAACAAGTCCGGTGAGTTCCTTAAGCCCTCTGTGGCTGCGGGTGCCAAGGCCCTCAATGGCATCAGCCTGGACAAGGACCTGGCTGGCAAGAACCCCAACCCCACCGCCAAGGGCGCTTACCCCATCGCAACCCTCACCTGGGTTCTGGCGTACAAAACCGGCAACGGAGACAACGCCAAGGTGGTTCAGGACGCCTTCAACTACATGCTGAGCGACGCTGCTCAGAACAAGGCTCCTTCCCTGGGCTTCGTTCCCCTCAAGGGTGACATCCTGGCCAAGTCCAAGGCCGCTGTGAACAAGATCGGCAAGTGATCTTGGCTTGAATTGGTTTTTCAAAACCAAACATCAAAGGGCCCCTCGGGGCCCTTTTTTTATGGGCTGAATGATTCGAATGGCGATCAGTGTTAGAGCCTTCTTAACCGGATCTCTCCCGAATCTCTCCCAGCTCTTTGTTGGGAATCGATGTTGTCCTCAATACAGTTTTTCTGGATTCACGGGATTCCAAATGCTTGCCACTCCGTCGGCTGATCTGAGCTCAACATTTCTGGGTTTTAAGGCGTTTCTTGAAAGCAGCTACGACAATCGCAATGTTGTTCATGTCACCGCGGGAAGTTTCGTTCCTCTGCTCAAGAACAGTGTTTGGTTTGTGGTGCGCGGCATGGTAAAGCTCGGGGCGCTGTCGGTGCATGGCGACGAGCTGGTGCTTGGCCTGGTGGGTCCCAATGAACCCTTCGGTGCCGCATTCACCAATGTGGAGGCCTATGAGGCTGTAGCGCTCACCGATTGCGATCTGCTCTGCTGCAATCTGGCCGAGCTGGAGGAGTCTCCTCAGTTGGCGCTTGGTTTGGCCAAGGCCATGGCCGCCCGCTACCGCCAGGCGGAGTCGCTCCTGGCCCTGCTGGGGCTGCGTCGCGTTGAAGAACGGGTCCGGGGCTTTTTGGAGCTGCTCGCCAAGGACTTTGGTGAACCCTGTGAGGCCGGGTTGCGGGTCAACCTTCGCCTGACCCATCAGGAGATCGCCAGTGCCCTAAGCACCACACGGGTGACCGTGACCCGCGTGTTGGGGCAGTTGCGGGATGAAGGCTGGCTTCAGATTGATCCCTCCAGGCATCTGGTGGTGACCGGCGCTGGCCGCCGCTGAAGGCAAAAAAAAGAGCCGGCGTAACCGCCGGCTCAATCCCTGAAGTGTTGATGTTCAGGTGGGGAAACAAGACGGTTGAATCGGAGCGGCGGGATTTGAACCCACGACCCCCACTACCCCAAAGTGGTGCGCTACCAAGCTGCGCCACGCCCCGTCAGATTTAAGTTATCACAGTGCATCCCGGCGTCTGAGTCGCCTGAGCAACCGAGTGGTGAGCTGGTCTCTCGTTGCGGATCCGTAGTGGTACAGCCGCAGTTCTGCGGCGGCCTGGCGAAGCTCAGCCAGGGTCATCGCCGCCAGACGCAGCTCGGGCAGGGTGCGCCAGGCTCTCGAGCGCATAGGGAGTGAAGCAGGGCCTTTGGCCTGGCCCAGATTCAGGGTTCCATCCGCCAGCCATTCGGGGATGAGCACCACCAGAACGGCGATCAAGCCATAGAGCTCCACCAGCCCCCTCGGCAGGGGATGCAGTTGACGCTGCTCGGATGGATCAGGCCGTTCACTCACCGCAGAACGGAGGGGTCCTTGTTGTCCCACGATCGCACCAACAGGAAGCGAGCCCGCCGGTCGGTGGTCAGATTGCCAAAGGTTTTGCTGTGGGTTGGGGGGTCTCCCGCCACAGCATCGGAGCCTGCTGCTCTCGATGGAAGGAGACACTGCCGAGGATCAGGCCCAGAACCAAAATCAAGGTAAGGGCGATCGCCAGGATCACCTGCCGATCAGACCAGGGCTCGGGCATGACACGGGTCGGGACCGCCCTCATCTTGGCCGAATCAGCTCAGGGCGATTGGGCTGTTGTCGGATCGAAGCACGCAGTGACTGATGGACCAGTCGTAGTTGTCCCAGACCTGCTTCGGGAGTTTGTAGTTCGACCCCTCGAAGTCACCAAGCAGCGTCTGGGTTGGCATCGCGGAGCAGTAGGGGCGGCTGCCGGGTTTGGCGAGGTATTGCTGGTGGTAGTCCTCGGCAAAATAGAAGGTCTGGTCCGTCAGGATTTCGGTGGTGATGGCCCCGTAGCCCTTGGCCGAGAGGGCGACTTGATAGGAATCCCGGCTGGCCAGGGCCAGCTGCAGATGCTCCGGATTGAACGTGTAGATGGCTGATCGGTATTGGCTGCCGGTGTCGTTGCCTTGCCTGTTGCCCTGTGTGGGGTCGTGGCACTCCCAGAACAGTTTCAGCAGGTCGCTGAAGTCGAGGGCGGGTCGGCTCCACACCACACGCACCACTTCCGTGTGACCGGTTCTGCCGGAGCAGACCTGGTTGTAAGTGGGTTGCTCGGTCTGGCCTCCCGCATACCCCACAGCAGTGCTCACCACCCCAGGCAGTCGCCAGAACCCTTTTTCAGCGCCCCAGAAGCACCCACAGGCAAAGATTGCTTCCTCCTGGTCGGCCATCAGGGGTGCCTTCAGCGGCGTTCCCAACACGGCGTGCGTTGCCGGGGCCGAGGATTCGGCGCCGCCGCGGGGAGACAGCCAGGAAGGAAGCATGTTGGTTGCGTCGGTCCGCAGAGCTTAGGCAGCGGATTCAGCACAGTGATGCTGCCGCGTCGAGGGCCATCTGTGAACTTTCAGTGATGGCTCCCCAAGTGAGGGATACAAGGGAACGACTCAAAGCTTGTCTTGAAGAGTGGTTCTTCTTTGAACAATATTCTGCAGAAAGGTGTTGATTGTTTGTCAGCGGTTTTCAGCCTGAATGGCGCTGTTGCTGAGCCGTCTCGAGGCGAGTCTGCGGGTCAGGCACATTTGACTGTTGACACCATTGGGAATGTCATCAGGGGTGGAGGAGATTGTGCCGATGGCTGGGCCATGGCCAGAAAGAAGACGAATTGGATGGACCAACCAATTTCAAGCCATTGATTGATGGCTTGCTGATTACGAAAGCTGTTTCTCAGAAACAAAACAGGTGGTTCACTTCTTTGAACCAGCTCCTGCTGATGGCCGACCAAGGGATCGTGGTCTCGTCCTGCGGGACCATCGCGGGATAGCCGTTCCGGACGTGTTGACAGGCTCTCGTTTCTTGTTGCCGTGGATGCTCAAGACGCGTTGGCTTCCCCCTCAACTGGGTTGAGCTGGATGTGATTCAGCAGCGTTGTGACGAAGGCGAAGAGCAGAAACGGCAGGCTGAGAACCAAAATCAGCCCCACTCCCACCAGCGCAAACACCGGTCGCGACGAGCCCATCAGGGCAAGCCCCGCAGCCAGGCTCACAAAAATGACGGCCATCCAGGCCAGCACCTGTCCGTAGATATCGCCAAAGGTGAGCGTGCAGCGCACCGCGAAGGGGGATCCGCTGGTCATAGGCAAGGAGTTACTTACACAGCTAAGCCACGAACGTTGGTGTTGTCAGAAACCGCCCGGAGATTCTTCAGGAAGCCAACGCATCCAGTTGTTGCGAGGCCTGCTGACGCTCCCAAAGCCGTTTGTACACACCCGGCTGCTGAATCAAGGCGGTGTGGTGTCCCTGTTGAACGATGCGTCCGTTCTCCATCACCAGGATGCGATCACAGGCCGCTGCGGCTGAAAGTTGATGGCTGATCATCATGATGGTCCGGTCGTCCTGAGCTCGGATCGAATCCAGAATCGCCGCAGCCGTGTTGTTGTCAACGCTGGCCAAGGCGTCGTCGAGGACCAACACCGGCGCCGACATCAGCAGAGCCCGGCCCAGAGCTGTGCGTTGACGCTGACCACCACTCAAGGTGATGCCGCGTTCACCAACGATGGTTCCAAAACCATCGGGAAAGCCCTTCACATCATCAGCCAGGCGGGCTTGCTCGGCCGCCAGTTCAACCCGCTGATCACTGGCTTCAGGGTCGCCATAGCGCAGGTTGTCCGCCAGGGTGCTGGTGAACAGAAAGCCCTCCTGGGGAACGATCGCCACGTCACGGCGCAACCTCTTCAGGGGCATCTGGGTGACATCCACACCATCCAGGAACAGCTGTCCCGGTTCCAGTGGAACCATCCGACCGAAGGCCCGAGCCAGGGTGGTCTTGCCGCAGCCCACGGCCCCGACAACAGCCACCAACTCCCCAGGCTCGATGCAGAAGCTCAGGCCATTGAGGGTGTTCTGCTCTGCGCCCTGGTACTGAACCGTCAGGCCACGGGCTTCGAAACGCCCCCGGCGTTCGGTCGTTGGCTCGGGCTGAGCATCAGAGGGATCAGGGTCTTTGATCTTTGGTTCCCGTTTTAGTAACTCCTCCACCCGCTCGAGGCTCACCTGGCCGGTCTGGAAGGTGTTGAGCGTGAATCCCAGCAGTGCTGTTGGGAAGACGAGCTGCTCCACATAAAGGATCAGGGCAACCAGTCCTCCAATGCTCAGACGACCGGCTTCGAGCTGGCCGCTGCCGATGGCCAGCAGCAAAAGAACCGAGAGGGAGGAAATGCCCTGAAGCAGCGGGAACAGGGTGCTTTGTGTTCTCGCCAGCTGAATGGCACTGTCGCGGTAGCGGCGGTTGCGTGTGGCAAAGGCCTGCTGTTCTGCTCCCTCCTGGCCGTAGATCTTGATGGCCCCGATTCCCGAGAGATCCTCCTGAATCAGGTTGCTGAGGGCGGAGAGTTCTTCCTGCTGCGCACGCTTCTGACGCATCATGCGCCCACCGAACAGGCGCACTGTGCTGAGCATCACGGGGTAGAGCCCGACGGCGGCCAGGGTCAGCCACGGATCGATGGCCAACATCGCGGGCAGCGTCAGCGCATAGGCCAGCAGCGTGTTGGTCAGGCTGAGAATCGCGAATCCGAGCAGGCGCCGGATGTTTTCCACATCGCTGGTGGCGCGACTGATCACTTCACCGCTGCCCTTGCTCTGAATCCAATCGGGTTCCTGGCGGAGCATGTGCTCGAACAGGCGCTGACGCAGATCCACCTCCACCTGCCGACCCACACCGAAGATGAGCTGTCGCGAGGCCAGCCGGATCACCCCCATGGTGCTGGCGAGCAGCACAACCCATCCCGCCTGGCGCAGGACTCCGGCGTAGCTGAAGCCCTCCTGCAGCTCGTCCACAACGCTGCGCACTTCCATCGGGATCGTGACCCGCAGAACGTTGACCACCACCAGAGCGATGGCTCCCAGCAGCACCGTGCGGCGGTGGGGACGCAGATAGCGGCCGATCAGATCGAGACGAAGGGCGGCCATGCGAGCTCGTGGGTCCCGTTGGCAGGCCAACCTAGGCATCCGGCTTCAACGGCTGGTTGTTGGCTGGTCGTTATCCGTTGATTTGGGGGATAGTGGAACTGTCCCCATCACCCGGCCCGGCGTGCCTCGCACCCCGGGTTTTTTACTGACAGCTCCACTCCATGTCTTCAGACCCGCGTTCCTGGTCCGGTTGCTTGGACCATCTGCTGCAGGGCAACAACCTCAGCTCCGATGAGGCCACTGCTCTCATGCGTGCCTGGCTGGCCGAAGAGCTCGAGCCCGTGCAGACCGGGGCGTTCCTGGCTGGACTGCGGGCCAAGGGGATGGTGGCCGATGAGCTGGCGGCCATGGCGGCTGTCCTGCGCGAGGCCTGCCCCCTTCCTTGCCCCCGGCCCGATCTGGCCATGGTCGACACCTGCGGCACCGGTGGTGATGGTGCCGACACCTTCAACATCTCCACGGCGGTCGCCTTCACCGCCGCCGCCTGCGGGGTCAATGTGGCCAAGCACGGCAACCGCAGCGCCAGCGGCAAGGTGGGTTCAGCCGATGTGCTCGAGGGGCTTGGCCTCAACCTCAAGGCACCGTTGAACAAGGTGGTCGACGCTTTGCCGGGAACCGGTGTCACCTTCCTGTTCGCTCCCGCCTGGCATCCAGCTCTTGTGAATCTGGCGCCGCTGCGACGCAGCCTGGGGGTCCGCACGGTGTTCAACCTGTTGGGGCCTCTGGTCAATCCGCTGCAGCCCCAGGCGCAGGTTCTTGGCGTGGCGCGTCCGGAACTTCTCGATCCCATGGCGGGCGCTCTGCAGCACTTGGGCTTGAGCCGAGCCTTGGTGGTTCATGGCGCTGGAGGCCTCGATGAGGCGTCCTTGGCGGGACCCAATGCCTTGCGTCTGATCGAATCCGGGGGCATCACCACAAAGGAGGTTTCCCCTGAAGATCTGGGCCTCACCCGTGCTGGTCTCGATCAGCTGCGCGGTGGTGACTGCGCGGTGAACCAGCAGATCCTTCAGAACGTTCTTCAGGGGCAGGGATCCCTGGCGCAGACGGAGGTTGTGGCCTTCAACACAGCCCTGGTGCTCTGGGCTGCCGGGCTGCAAAGCGATCTGCCGGCTGCTGTTGCTCAGGCTCTGGCTGTTCTCAACGAGGGAGAGGCCTGGGACAAGCTTGTGGCTCTGCGGGATGCCCTGTCCGACGGAGATGGAGAATGAGTGACTGATGACCTGCGGCGGCCCTTCGATGCCCGATTCCCCATCAGACAAGGCTTATCTCGTCCTTGCCGATGGCACGGTTCTCACCGGTGTCGGCTTCGGCCATCGCGGCACCACCATCGGTGAGGTGGTGTTCAACACCGGCATGACCGGTTACCAGGAGGTGCTGACCGACCCCTCCTATGCCGGGCAGCTGGTGAGCTTCACCTATCCCGAACTCGGCAACACCGGGGTGAATGCTGACGATCAAGAAGCTGATCGCCCCCATGCCCGTGGCGTGATTGCCCGCCAGCTGGCGCCAGTTCCCAGCAACTGGCGCTGTGAACAGACCCTTGAGAGTTGGATGCAGACCCATCAGCTGGTGGGCATCAGCGGTTTGGACACCCGTGCCCTGGTGCGTCACCTGCGTGAGGTTGGGGCCATGAATGGCGTGATCAGCAGCGATGGCCAGACCCCGGCGCAGTTGCTTGAGCTCCTGAAGCAGGCCCCGTCGATGCAGGGGTTGAACCTGGCGGACCGCGTCACCACCCGTGAGCCCTACCAGTGGAATCAGGCCTGCAGTGTTGGCTTCGATCAACGTTTGCAGCGCCGCAGCGACGCGCCCTTTCGCGTGGTCGCCATCGATTTCGGCATCAAGCGCGCCATCCTCGATCGATTGGTCGCCCATGGTTGCGATGTCACGGTTCTGCCGGCAGACACGGATCTGGAGACGGTTCGTTCCCATCGCCCGGACGGAGTCTTCCTGTCCAACGGGCCTGGCGACCCGGCAGCGGTGACCCATGGGATTGCTCTGGCCAAGCAGTTGCTGGAGGAATCCGATCTACCCCTGTTCGGCATCTGTCTGGGCCATCAGATCCTTGGTCTGGCCTTGGGTGGAGAGACGTTCAAGCTGTCCTATGGCCACCGCGGCTTGAACCATCCCTGTGGCACCACAGGCCAGGTTGAAATCACCAGTCAGAACCACGGCTTTGCCCTCTCCGCTGATTCTCTGGATTCAGACGTCATTGACGTCACCCATTTCAATCTGAACGACCGCACCGTGGCAGCGATCGCTCACCGTCAGAAGCCGGTGTTCGGGGTGCAGTACCACCCAGAAGCGAGTCCGGGCCCCCATGACGCCGACCATCATTTCGCCCGCTTTGTGACGCTGATGGCCGATCGCCGTTGATGAGGTGGTAGCCAACGCTCAGCATCACTACACTTCGTGCCGATGATGCCTGGGGGGCTTGATCCCATCAGCGAACTGCAGCGACTGACCGTCTCTCTCCGGGGCGGATTCGAACAGAAAGACGGCTGTTTGGTGTTTCATTTCACCGGTCAGCTGGATGCCTACTCCGAGAAGCAGTTCACGGAGTACGTGGGCGATGTTTTGAAGGCCAACAAGCTTCCGTCTGTTCTCGATCTCAGCAAGATCGATTTCCTCGATTCATCCGGCCTTGGGGCGCTCGTTCAGCTGGCCAAGCAATGCACGGATGCCAAACGATCGTTTCTTTTGGTGGGCAACACCAGGGTGACGCAGACCATCAAGTTGGTGCGTCTTGAGGAGTTCCTTCATCTGGTGGAGGATCTGCCCACAGCCCTCAACCAGTTGGCCGCTTGAGCGATTGGATTCGAAGCCAGTCTCCCCGGGATATCAACGAACAGCTGGGTCCATTGCAGCTGGCTTGGATTGGTGATGCCGTGTGGGAGCTGCATCAACGGCTCCGCCATGGGTCGAGGCCAGGACGTTCTGACGATCTGCATCGGGCTGTCGTGGCCGATGTTCGTGCAGACGCCCAGTCCCGCTTTTTGAGCTGGCTCGAAGACCGCGAGCTCCTCTGTTCAGAAGAACTCGATCTGGTGCGGCGGGGTCGCAACAGTGCCGGGCGGGGGCCACGGCGTGCAGACGCTGCGGTTTATGGAAGGGCCACAGGGTTTGAGACAATGGTGGGCTGGCTGTTTCTGAACAATCCAGCCCGGCTTGCGGAGCTCTTCGATCACTTGGAGCAAGCCGGATCCCACCCATAACGTTGCCTCGCACACCATGAGCCCTCGCTTTGAACGCCGCTCCAGCGGCCCATCCCGCGATGGCCGCTCGGGGCCAGGTGGAGGTGGGGGCGGTCGACCACCAGGAGGAAGGCCGGCGAGTGGACGAGCATCCGCTGGCCGCTCCTCGATGGGGCGATCAGATAGCGGTCGCCCCATGCCCAGTAACCGTCGTTTCGATGGTGGTCGTTCCCCCTATGCCAAACCTGGGCGTGATGGCGGCGGATATCGCGAACGACGCGCTCCACGGGATGGAGAGTGGGACCAGTCGCGAGGTGGTGACCGGCCCAGTAACCGCTTTGGTGAGCGTTCCGGTGATCGACCCGGTTATCGGTTCAAGGAGCGGTCTGGGGATCGTTTTGGTGATCGACAAGGTGATCGAACTGAAGAACGTTTCGGTGATCGCCCGAAAGAGCGGTTCGGCAACCGTTCCCGTTCCTTCGACCGAGATCAGAATGCATCCCGTTCGGGCTCTCAAGACGAACGCTCAGGGCCTGGACGTTTTCGCGATCGCAACGATCGGTACGCGGACCGCCGTCGCTCCGGGGATGAGCGGCGCCAACCGTCCCAGCGCTCCAGATCTCGTTTCGATGAGGCTCGTCCTCAGCGGCCGGATGCAGCCCCGGAGGCTGCAGCGGCCACCCCGCCAGCGGACGATCTGATCTGGGGTCGTCATGCCACCCAGGCCGCGTTGGAGGCCGGACGCCCCATCCATCGCATCTGGTGCACTGCCGAGATGCGCAGTGCCTCCAAATTCCTCCAGCTTCTGCGCGATGCCAAGGCCTCGGGCGTTCTCGTGGAAGAGGTGACCTGGGCCCGGCTGGGACAGATCACAGGTGGGTCCGTTCATCAGGGCATCGCCTTGCAGACGGCTGCGGCGGAAACCCTTGATCTCGACAGCCTCATCGAGGGCTGCTCGGATCTGGGGGAACCCCCCTTGTTGGTGGCCTTGGACGGTGTCACCGACCCCCACAACCTTGGGGCGGTTGTTCGCTCCGCTGAGGCCATGGGAGCCCATGGTGTGGTGATCCCCCAGCGCCGCAGTGCTGGCTTGACCGGTTCCGCCGCCAAGGTGGCCGCCGGAGCCCTTGAACACCTGCCGGTGGCACGTGTGGTCAACCTCAATCGCTCCCTGGATAAGCTCAAAGATGCCGGCTACAGGGTGGTGGGCCTTGCCGCTGAAGGGGATGTGACCCTCACCGATGTCGACCTCAGTGGGCCGATGGTGCTGGTCACCGGATCCGAGGACCAGGGCCTGTCGCTGATGACCCGGCGCCATTGCGACCAGTTGGTGCGCATCCCGCTGCGGGGCATCACACCGAGCCTCAATGCTTCCGTCGCCACAGCCCTGTGCGTCTATGAAGTGGCACGGCGCAACTGGATGAAGGACATTCACGGCCAGGCACCGTCGCCGCCGCTTCGGAGGCCCAAACTTGCGGGTGCTGAATCGCCTGTTGTGGCTGAACAACCTGTTTCGTCTGAACAGCCTGCTTCGCCCGAACAGCCTGAAGCTCCTGTGGAGAAGCCCCCGGAACAGCGGATTGACCTGGATCTGAATCCATCGCAGCCGGATGCTGCCCTGCCGTTTGATCAGAACATCCAGCTATCTCCCTGAAAACAGTGCGTTTGAACAGGATCTCGAGGCACAATGCCTCGAGGTCCTGTTCCTCCCATGAGTCCCCTGATTCGGCCGCTGCGCAGCCTTGCCAATGGCTTTGGAGTCGCTTGGTGGGCTCGTGTTCAGACGTCAGGCCCTGATGTGACCTACTGGTTCGGTCCTTTCATCACCCGCAAGGGGCTGGAGAGTGAGCTCAGTTCCTTCCTGGACGACGTCAAGTCGGAGCAACCCCAGTCGATCAGCCATTCCCTGCTGCGGACCAGGCGCTCCGAGCCCCTCACCATCTCAGCTGAGGGCTGATCCTGCAGCTGATAGCGTCCTTGCTGCAATGGATCGCAGGGACATGACGATCAGCGCGTGGCGTCAGCAACTGCAGAGCGGCGAGGTTTCCTCCCGTGAGCTCGTTGATCAGCACCTCAAGCGGCTCGAAAGTTCTGAGCCTTCGCTGAACGCTTTTGTTGAAGTCACGGCCGATCAGGCCCGTGCTGAGGCGTCCCGCATTGATGAAGCTCGCGCCGCCGGAGAGACGCTTGGCCCCCTGGCGGGATTGCCACTGGCGATTAAGGACAACCTCTGCACCAAAGGTGTTCGCACCACCTGTTCCAGCCGCATGCTCGAGCAGTTCGTGCCGCCCTACGAATCCACGGTCACCGAGCGGCTCTGGCAGGCCGGTGGTGTGTTGGTGGGCAAGACAAATCTGGATGAGTTCGCCATGGGTGGCTCAACCGAAACGTCCGCGTTCGGTGCCACGCAGAACCCCTGGAACACTGCCCATGTGCCGGGTGGAAGCTCCGGTGGCAGTGCAGCGGCCGTCGCTTCTGGCAGTTGTGTCGCTTCGCTTGGTTCCGACACCGGTGGCTCCATCCGCCAACCGGCGTCGTTCTGTGGTGTGGTGGGCCTCAAGCCCACCTATGGCCGCGTCAGCCGTTGGGGCCTTGTGGCCTTCGCCAGCTCTCTGGATCAGGTGGGACCCTTCGCCGGCAGCGTTGCTGATGTGGCCGAACTGCTCCAGGTGATCGCCGGGCCCGACACCCGCGATTCCACCTGCCTTGATGCAGCGGTTCCCGATTTCAGCGCCGGCCTCAACCAGACCATCAAGGGGCTCAAGGTGGGCGTGATCAAGGAGTGCTTCGATGCCGAAGGCCTCGATCCTGAGGTGAAGGCATCAGTGCAGGCCTCTGCTGCCCAGCTGGAGGCTCTCGGCGCTGAACTGGTGGAGGTGAGCTGCCCCCGGTTCAACGACGGCATCGCCACCTACTACGTGATCGCACCATCGGAGGCGTCGGCCAACCTGGCGCGATACGACGGTGTCAAATACGGCTTCCGTGCCGAAGACACCGAGAGCCTTGCCGCGATGACGGCGCGAAGCCGTGCTGAAGGATTCGGCGCTGAGGTGCAACGGCGAATCCTGATCGGTACCTACGCCCTGTCCGCCGGATACGTCGATGCTTACTACAAAAAGGCGCAGCAGGTGCGCACCCTGATCCGGCGGGACTTTGATGCGGCCTTCCGGAGTGTGGATGTGCTGCTGACGCCAACAGCGCCGTCCACGGCCTTCAAGGCTGGCGCCCACGCCGACGACCCTCTGGCGATGTATTTGGCTGACCTGCTGACGATACCGGTCAACCTGGCTGGACTCCCGGCCATAAGTGTTCCCTGTGGATTCAGCGCGGCGGGTCTGCCAATTGGGATGCAATTGATCGGCAATGTGTTGGAAGAACCGCGTCTGCTTCAGGTGGCGCATCAGTACGAGAAGGCTGCCCAGGTGTTTGCTTCACGCCCGGAAGCCCCGCTGGTTCCCTGATCTGCGCCACATGTGGGGGGATGTGTTCCCCTTGAACGCTGGATCTTGCGTTGGGTCCTAGTCTGACCCCATGGCTTTCGTTCCTCTCCACAACCACAGCGACTACAGCCTTCTGGACGGTGCGTCGCAGCTGCCGGCCATGGTGGATCGGGCGAAGCAGCTGGGTATGCCCGCCATCGCCCTGACGGATCACGGCGTGATGTACGGCGCGATTGAGCTGCTGAAGCTCTGTCAGGGTTCAGATCTCAAGCCGATCATCGGCAATGAGATGTATGTGATCAATGGGTCCATTGACGACCCACAACCCAAGAAAGAGAAGCGATATCACCTGGTGGTGCTGGCGAAAAACGCCACCGGTTACCGCAATCTGGTGAAGCTCACCAGCATCAGCCACCTGCGGGGGATGCGGGGACGCGGGATTTTCTCCCGTGCCTGCATCGACAAGGAACTGCTGAAGCAACACAGCGAAGGCCTGATCATCGCCACGGCCTGTCTCGGCGGTGAGATCGCCCAGGCGATTCTGCGGGGTCGTCCCGATGTGGCTCGCAAGGTGGCGGCTTGGTATCAGGAGGTGTTCGGCGACGACTACTACCTCGAGATCCAAGATCACGGATCCCCGGAAGATCGGATCGTCAACGTTGAGATCGTCAAAATTGCCAAGGAGCTCGGCATCCAGATCGTTGCCACCAACGATGCCCACTACCTGAGCAAGCAGGACGTTGAAGCCCACGATGCCTTGCTTTGCGTGCTCACCGGCAAGCTGATCACCGATGAGAAGCGGCTGCGTTACACCGGCACCGAATACATCAAAACCGAAGAGGAGATGGGCCTTCTCTTCGGGGATCACCTCGAGCCTGAGGTGGTTCAGGAGGCGATCGCCAACACCGTCAAGGTGGCCGAGAAAGTGAAGCCTTACGACATTCTTGGGCGCTATCAAATGCCCCGCTTCCCGATTCCCGAGGGCCATACCCCCGTCAGCTATCTGAGGGAGGTGACGGAGCAGGGATTGCGGGATCGGCTCGAGCTCAGCCTTGAAGCTCCCTTGCCCGACGACTATGCCGAGCGCATGGTCCATGAGCTCAAGATTATGGAGCAGATGGGATTCCCCACCTACTTCCTGGTGGTCTGGGATTACATCCGTTTTGCCCGGGAACAGAACATTCCTGTCGGTCCGGGTCGTGGCTCCGCCGCAGGGTCGCTCGTTGCGTACTGCCTGGGGATCACCAACATTGATCCGATCACCAACTGCCTGCTGTTCGAGCGCTTCCTCAATCCGGAACGCAAGTCGATGCCTGATATCGACACCGACTTCTGCATCGAGCGTCGTGGTGAGGTGATCGACTACGTCACCGAGCGCTACGGCGAGGACAAGGTGGCCCAGATCATCACCTTCAACCGGATGACGTCCAAGGCGGTTTTGAAGGATGTGGCTCGGGTGCTCGACATTCCCTATGGCGATGCCGACCGTCTGGCGAAGCTGATCCCGGTCGTCCGCGGCAAGCCTGCCAAGCTCAAGGCGATGATCGGCGAGGAATCCCCCAACCCCGAGTTTCGCGAGAAATACGAGTCGGATCCAACGGTGAAGCGTTGGGTGGACATGGCGATGCGGATTGAAGGCACCAACAAAACCTTCGGTGTTCACGCAGCTGGTGTGGTCATCGCCGCTGACCCCCTCGATGAACTGGTGCCGTTGCAGCGCAACAACGAAGGTCAGGTGATCACGCAGTACTTCATGGAAGACGTGGAATCCATGGGTCTGTTGAAGATGGATTTCCTGGGGTTGAAGAACCTCACGATGATCGAAAAGACCCTCGAACTGGTGGAGGTGAGCAGTGGCACCCGTGTCGACCCCGACAAACTGCCGCCCCAGGATGAAGAGACCTTTGCCCTTCTGGCGAGAGGTGATCTGGAGGGGATCTTCCAGTTGGAATCCAGCGGAATGCGGCAGATCGTGCGTGATCTCAAGCCGTCATCCCTGGAAGACATCTCCTCGATCCTTGCCCTCTATAGACCGGGTCCCCTCGATGCTGGCCTGATTCCCAAATTCATCAACCGCAAGCATGGCCGGGAGGCGATCGACTTCGCCCACGCGATTCTGGAGCCGATCCTGTCGGAGACCTACGGGATCATGGTGTACCAGGAACAGATCATGCGGATCGCGCAGGATCTGGCCGGTTACTCCCTGGGTCAGGCCGACCTGCTTCGGCGGGCGATGGGCAAGAAAAAAGTGTCCGAGATGCAGAAGCACCGCGGCATTTTCGTTCAGGGTGCTGGCGAGCGCGGCGTTGATGAAAAGGTCGCCGACGAACTGTTCGATCAGATGGTTCTCTTCGCTGAATACTGCTTCAACAAGAGCCATTCCACGGCCTATGGCGCCGTCACATATCAGACGGCTTACCTGAAAGCGCACTACCCGGTCGCTTACATGGCGGCCCTGCTCACGGTGAACGCCGGAGCGGCCGACAAAGTGCAGCGCTACATCTCCAACTGCAATGCGATGGGGATTGAGGTGATGCCCCCGGATGTGAATACCTCGCTCACCGATTTCACCCCCAACGGCGATCGAATCCTGTTCGGCCTCTCCGCCGTTCGCAACCTTGGTGATGGTGCGATCCGTCAATTGATCGCTGCCCGCGATAGCGATGGGCCGTTCCGTTCCCTGGCGGATCTGTGTGACCGGATCCCATCCTCGGTGCTCAACCGCCGTGGTCTGGAGTCGTTGATTCACTGCGGTGCCCTGGATGCCATGGATCCGCAGGCCAACCGTGCTCAGTTAATGGCTGATCTTGATCTGCTGCTCGACTGGGCCTCATCACGGGCCAAAGATCGAGACAGCGGTCAGGGCAATCTCTTTGATCTGATGACTCCTGCGGCCGATGCCGATGGGCCGGCGGATCTCAGCCATGCACCCAAGGCGGCGCCGGTGCCGGACTATCCCCCAACCGAAAAGCTTCGTCTCGAAAAAGATCTGGTGGGCTTCTACCTGTCCGATCACCCACTCAAACAGCTCACCCCTTCGTCGAAGTTGCTGGCCCCCATCGGTCTGGGCTCCCTGGAGGAACAGCCAGACAAAGCCAAGGTGAGTGCCATTGCGATGGTGGCTGAAATGCGCCAGGTCACCACCCGTAAGGGCGATCGCATGGCGATCCTGCAGCTCGAGGATCTCACCGGAAGTTGCGAAGCCGTGGTGTTCCCCAAGTGCTATGCCCGCCTTGCAGATCACCTGATGGCTGAAGCCCGCCTCCTGGTTTGGGCTGGGGTCGATCGGCGTGACGAGCGCGTGCAGCTGATCATTGACGACTGCCGTGCCGTCGATGAGCTCAATCTGCTGCTGGTTCAGCTCCCCTCTAATCAGGCCAGCGACATCGCCATTCAGCACAAGCTGCGGGAATGCCTGAACCAACATCGTCCCGAGCGGGATGAGCTGGGCGTAAAGGTGCCTGTGGTCGCCGAGGTGTGCCACGGCGACAGTGTTCGCTATGTGCGACTCGGTTCCCAGTTCTGCGTCAAAGACGTTGATGCAGCGATCGCGTCACTGCGCACTCAATCCTTTGAAGCCCGTTGCAGCGATCGTCTGGTGCTCACCTGATCGTCTGATCAGGAGGGCCTGATCCACGCCACTGGATCAGGACTTCGATTGCTTTTGCTGCTGCTTCTGGGCCCGGATCGACTCCTTCATCCGCTCAACGTTCGGCTTGAAGTTCTCGAAGCCAAGCAGAGAACCCGGTTCAGGATCCCAGCTGGCGGTCAACACGCCAACGCTGAGGCCCACCAGACCCAGGAGAAAAAACAGGCCGGAGCCCGTCAGCGTGAGTCCTGGAGCGATATCGGCGATGCCACGGGTGACGACGAAATAACTGCCAACAAAAACTCCCATCCCAGCGAGGGACGGGAGTCCTGTGAACACAGCAACCCGGCGAGCCATCCGATCGGCCACGTAGCGAGGAATGGCTTCCTGCCGAGGCGTCCCTGAGGCAGGCTTGCTTCCCTTCCCAGACCCTTTGGGCTCAAAGGGGAGGGCGTTGCGTTGCTCAGGCATGGGGGACGTCGATCAGCCGCGGATGCCCAGTTTGGCGATCGTGTCGGCGTAGCGTTGCTCGCTCTTGCTGCGCATGTAGCTCAGCAGGCGCTTGCGGCGGCCAATCATCTTGAGCAGCCCCTGCCGTGAGGAGAAGTCATGGATGTTGTTCTGCAGGTGGCTGCTGAGACGGTTGATCCGCTCACTCAGCATGGCCACCTGGACCTCGGCAGAACCGGTGTCGGTGCCGTGGGTCTGGTGGGTGTTGATCAGCTGCTGCTTCTCGGTGGTATCAAGCGACATGCGCGGGGGGCGGCCCTGTCAGTGCAAACAACCAGCTTACCTTCGCGTGGGGCGGCTCAGGCCGATTCGCGGCTCAGCCATTGCAGGCAGCTCCGCAGCCAGGCGTCCTGGTCGTCTCCAGCAGGCGGTTGGCCATCGGCGCCCTCAGCGATCGCACGGATGGCTCGACGGATTTCCAGATCGTCGTAACCCAGCATCGAGAGGGTCGCTTCCACATCGGCACCGCTTGCCGGCATCTGCTCCGAGCTGACGCCTTCCGCCAGCGATGGGGCGGGATCCACGCCCGCGAAGGTCGCAATCGAGGCCCTGAGTTCCACCGCCAGGCGCTCAGCGGTGCGTTTGCCGATGCCCTGCGCCTTGCAGAGGCGACGCAAATCACCGCTGCTGATCGCTTCCACCAGCTCCTGGGGCTTGCATTCCTGCATCAGCGCCAGACCGGCCTGGGGGCCCACACCGCTGACGCTGATCAGCAGCCGGAACAGATCCCGCTCCTGGCGCAGGGGAAAGCCGTAGAGGCTGCTGCCGTCCTCCCGCTGCACCTGATGAATCCACAGGTTCAGGTCGCCGTCCGCCGGAAGGTTCTGCTGATGCCGCTCGGTCAGGTGCACCTCATATCCGACCCCACCGCAGAGCAGCAGAACGCCGCTACGGTTGCCTTGAGTCCAGCACTCCATAGGTCGTCCCTGAAGCCAGCCGATCATGGGGTGAGGTTTCAACCGCGTCATGTTGCCGCAGCTGTCATTGCCTGTCTCTGCTTTCAAGCGCGTTGTGCGCCGTTTGCTTCACGTGCTGTGCGTTCTATCGATCGTGGTTTCACTGACGGCATGCAATGGATCTCAGCCGCCACGGGCTCTCCTGAATGAAGCGCTGGCCCTGCAGATTCAGCTCACCCAGTCGGCTATTGCCAGCTCCCTCGATCTCACCCCGATGCCCATCGCCCCAAGCGTGAGTAGGGTGCGGGTGGAGGACCAGGAAAGTTTTTCCCTGGGTGACGAGCAGGGCCTCAGGATTTCAGGCCGCTTCGACTGGCAGCTCCCCGGCGACCGTGTGCAGGTGGATAGCCCGTTTGAACTGTTTCTGCAGCGGGGCTCCCGTGGTCAGAGCTGGCGCCTGGCCAGACCCAAAGGCGGATCCGACGACCGCCAGGCCTGGCTGACGTACCCCCTGGGTTTGGACAAAGCCTGAGCTCTAACGTCGCGCCGACAGGCTGATCAGAGTGGCGGCCAGCACCAGCATCCCGCCGCCCACCTGCCAGGCATTGATCGACTCGGCGAACCACATCCAGCCCCAGCCTGCGGCAAAGACCACCTGCACGTAGTTGATCGATGTGGCTCGGGCGGCGGGCAGGCAGCGCAGGCCCTCGGTCACCCAGATCTGGCCCAGCTGGGTCATCACCCCGACCCCCAGGAGCCAGAACCATTCGATGCCTTGGGGCCAGACCCCTTGCTGCAGAACCCAGGGCAGGGTCAGGGGAACCGAGATCATCGGGAAATAGAGGATGATCACCAAGGGGTGCTCGGTTTGCGACAGCCGCCGCACACTCACGTAGGCCAGGGCGGTCATCAGAGCGCCACCAATGCCGATCAGGGCAGGGATCAGTTGCGCAGGTTGGGCTGTTCCCGTGAGCCACTGCGGTTGCACCACCAGGGTGACGCCGATCCAGCCCAGCAGAACCGCTGCACTGATGCGTCGGCGCAGGGGCTCGCCCAGCAGCAACAGCGCTGCCACGGCGGTGAAGGTGGGGTAGGTGTACTGCAGCACCGTCGCTGAAGCGAGCGGCAGCTGGTCAATCGCTTCGAAGAAGCAGAGCAGGGCCAAGCTGCCCAGCACCCCCCGCGCCACAAGCAGCCCCCGTCGCTGGCCCCACGGGGAGACCCCGGCCAGGCGCAGGCCCACAGCGGTCAGAACGATGCTGATCAGGGCCCGGCACAGCACGATTTCCGCCACCGGAAGCCGACTGTTCAGTTGCTTGACGCAGACCGTCATCAGGCTGAAGGCCAGGGAGCTCAGGATCAGGGCACGGCTGCCCCGCACCGAGTCCTGGTTCCACCAGGGCTGTGGGGTCTGCGGTTCGGCCATGGCTGTTCGAATGACGGGGTGCACGGAACCCTGCGACTTCGCAGAATGGACCGATGGTGAACGCCCGCCTGCACCCAAGAACGATCGAGGCCGTCAAGGAACGGGCCGACATCGTTGATGTGGTGGGCGAGCACGTGGTGCTCAAGAAGAAGGGACGGGAATTCGTCGGGATCTGTCCGTTCCATGACGACAGCAAACCGTCGATGACGGTGTCGCCCGCCAAGCAGTTCTACTACTGCTTCTCCTGTGGTGCTGGCGGCAACTCCATCAAGTTCCTGATGGAGTTCCAGCGCCAGAGTTTCAGCGATGTGGTGCTGGATCTGGCGCGGCGTTATCAGCTGCCGATCGAGACGGTGGATGGTCCGCAGCAGGAACGGCTGCGGCAACAGTTGTCCCGCAGGGACAAGCTGCAGCGGGCCCTGGCCCTGGCTGCCGGTTGGTTCCGCAGCCAGTTGATGGCGCCTGCTGGAGCAGAGGCCCTCAAGTACCTCAGTGAGGCCAGAGGGTTGAGTCCCGCCACCCAGGAGACCTTTCAACTCGGCTATGCGCCGGATCAGTGGGATGGTCTGCTCAAGCATCTTCAGCAAGTTGAGGGGCTGGCGCCTGAGCTTCTCGAGGCTGCTGGGCTGGTGGTTCCCCGCAAGGGGGGCAACGGGTTCTATGACCGCTTCCGCCATCGGGTCATGGTGCCGATCCATGACCGTCAGGGCCGGGTGATCGGTTTCGGGGGACGCAGCCTTGATGGCAGCGAACCGAAATACCTCAACTCCCCCGAGACCGAAGTGTTCGAGAAGGGGAAGCATCTGTTCGGTCTCGACAAGGCCTCCAACGCCATCCGCAAGGACGACAGGGCGGTGGTGGTGGAGGGCTATTTCGATGTGATTGCCCTGCATGCCGCCGGCATCACCAACGCTGTGGCCTCCCTCGGCACGGCCCTGAGCAGTCAGCAGATCACCCAGTTGTGCCGCGTCAGCGACAGCAAGCGGATCGTTCTGAATTTCGACGCCGACGGTGCCGGTGTCCGTGCCGCCAATCGGGCCATCGGCGAGGTGGAGCAGCTGGCGATGCAGGGCCAGCTGGAGCTGCGGGTTCTGCACCTTCCTTCAGGCAAGGACCCCGATGAGTTCCTCAAACAGAACGGGGCTGGCGATTACCGCGCTCTGCTCGATCAGGCCCCCCTCTGGCTGGATTGGCAGATCGAGCAGGTGCTGGAGGAGCGCGATCTCAGCCGGGCCGACCAGTTCCAACAGGCGGTCACGGCCCTGGTGGGGCTGCTGGGCAAACTGCCCCAGTCCGCCGTGCGCACCCACTACCTCCAACGAGTAGCGGAGCGCCTCAGTGGTGGCCAGGGACGCCTGGCGCTTCAGCTCGAGGACGACCTGCGGCAGCAGGTGAAGGGCCAGCGTTGGCATGGGCGCTCCAGCCGTCATGAGCAGCCCGGTGAATCCGGACTGCGGGAGCGTTGTGAGGCCGATCTGCTGCGGCTGTATCTGCATTGCCCCCGGCATCGGGCCACGATTCGCCAGGAACTGCGCAAACGCGAACTGGAGGATTTCGCCATTCCCCATCACCGCCATCTCTGGGCGGCCATTACGGATCTCGAGGAGACCAACCTGGGTGAGGGGCGCATGGAGTCGATCAGCCGTTGCGACGACGACGGCGAGGGTCTGGATCTCATCGATCTGCCCCGCTTGCTCACCGATCAGCTCTTGCTGGAGAGCAGTGCGCTGGTGTCTCGCCTGACGCCCCTTTTGGAGCCAGGTGAATTGCAGCGTGTTGCCCTGGCGGAGCCCCTGGAGCAGCTGCGGGGCATTGCTGCCCTGCTGGAGCGTCAGAAAAGCTTGAAGCGCTGCCGGCACCTGTTGGAGGCCTGGGGTGGCCAGCGTCTCCAAACCCTGGAATCCTGCATCGCTGTTCTGATTGATCAGGAGGCTTCGTCAGATCAGGCCTCCGTGGACATGGAGGTGCGGATTCAGGCCCTCTTCGATGACCTCAACCGTGATGCGCTGCGCTACCAGGAGCTGTATTACACCGAGCGAAAACACATCGGCCATCTGGATCAGCAACGTTGCGCCAGTTACACCGTTCCCCCGGCCGCCTGAGCCATGGGCCGGTGGTCTGGGCAAACTGCATCAGGATCTGTTCCTCGAGTTGAAGATGTCTGAATTCTTCGAAGCGATCTGGCACGGTGAGGGCGTCGGCGACGGCGGTGATCTGGAGGAAGCGCTGCAGGCCTACGTCGCGGTGAAGCCGGAGGAGGGGGATTGGGTTGAGGCTTGCGCTGCCGAGGGGGCCGACCCTGTGATCGAGCGCTTCGCCTCGTTTGACGCCTACCTCGACAACGCTGATCCGCTTGAGCGCATTGCCGTCACCCCGCAGATGATCAGCGAAGCCCTTGCGTTGTTGCCGTCCTGATGACTGATTCGCAGCTGGATTTCGCCGCGCTCGATCCGGTCAACCACCTCTGGCCGGCCTTTGTGGAGCGTCTGGGTTCCGAGAAGGCTCAGCGGGCTGTTCGTCAGGCGCTGGATCTGCAGGGCATGCGAGGGCACCAGGGCACCCTGCCGGTGCTGTTCACTGAAACCGGAGGACTGGCGTTGGCCAGCACCGATCTGGTGCGGGAGCAGACGGGTCTCAACGCCCACGGCGAGCGGATGGTCTTGCTGCTCAGCACCCGTGAGCAGGTCATCCAGTTGCTGCAGGAGGTTTGAGGCCTGGATCAACGCTGTGGGTCAGGCCTTCACCACCGGTAGATCCTGCAGACGGGTGGTGGCGGCGCGGCTGAGTTGCTCACGCCGCATCAACCAACTGGGCTGCAGTCCGCAACCGGCCCATTGCAGGGTTCCACGCCCGTAACGCCGATTGATCCGGTCGATGGTCTGCATCAGGCACTCCCGTTTCTGCTGCTGCTCCTCACTCATCGGCACCATCAGATGGGTCTGCAGGATGTCGTGGCTCTGCAGGTGCTGCATCAGCACGCCGGCCTTGGCCAATGGTCGGTGGGGGCGAAAGATCCGTGCCACCAAGGGCCGTGCCGCTTCCAGCAGCACGGCTGTGTCATTGCTCGGCAGGTCCAGCTGCGTGCTGGCGGCTTGGCTGTAAAACCCAGGAGCGAACGGGCTGGTGCGGGTGTAGATGGTGAGGGCTGCTGCCCGTTGCCGTTGCCTGCGTAATTTCTCGGCGGCGCGCACCACATAGGTGGCGATGGCCTGGTGCAGCTCCTCCTGGCTGGTGATGGGGCGACTGAAGCTGCGGCTCACGCAGGTTTCTTGCTTTGGTGCTGGTGCCAGCTCCAGCGGCAGGCAGGCATGGCCCCGCAGCTCCCGTTGCAGCCGCAGACCCACCACACCGCATTTGGCGCGCAGTTCACCGCTCGGCATGTCCCGGAGGTGTCGTGCGTTGCTGACGCCCCGCAGGCGACACCAATGGGCCAGTTGTCGACCGATTCCCCAGACATCCTCGATTGCGATGGTTTCCAGCCAGCGATCGGGGTTGTCGCACTGGCCGAGGTCGAACATCCCGGCATGGTCTGGGGTCTGTTTGGCCAGGCGATTGGCCAGCTTGGCCTGGGCCTTGCTGGCCCCTAGGCCGATGGCGATCGGTAGGCCGAGGTTCTGCCGTGCCCGTGCCCGCAGCTGGCGGGCCCAACCCTGCAGGTCGCCATCGCGGGGACGACGAATTCTCCCGAAGGCCTCGTCAATCGAATACACCTCCAGCTCTTCACAGTGGGCCTCCAGCAGGCTCATCATCCGCTGGCTCATGTCGGCATAAAGGGCGTAGTTCGAACTGCGCACCACCACGTTGTGCCGTTCAAGCTCCCGGCGCGCCTTGAAGTACGGCGTCCCCATGCGGATGCCGAGGGCACGGGCTTCGGCACTGCGCGCAACGATGCAGCCGTCGTTGTTGGACAGCACCACCACGGGGTGACCGATCAGAGCCGGATCCAGGCTCTGTTCGCAGGAGGCATAGAAGTTGTTTCCATCGATCAGGGCCGTGGCCTGAGGCATGGCGATGTCGCTTCAGAGCGGATGGATCACGTGGATGGCGACACCCCAGATCTGCACTTCGCCGCAGCGGTGAAGCTCCAGTGGCGGATAGTCCGGATGGGCGGCTTCCAGGCGCAACCGGCCGTGATGACGCATCAGGCGTTTGAGGGTGAAGGCACCGTCGAGCACAGCCACAACCACCTGGCCCGGGCGCGGGTCGAGGCTGCGATCGACCACCAGAAGATCGCCGTCGTGGATGCCGGCGTCGGTCATCGATTCGCCGCTCACATGCAGGAAAAAGGTGCTGGTGGGATGCCGGATCAGCTGTTCATTGAGGTCGATCCCCACGTCGACGTAGTCATCGGCGGGGGACGGGAAGCCTGCGGCGACCCGTTCCCCGGCCAGGGGCAGCGTGAGCCGACTGCGCTTGGGCTGCAGGGGAAGCGGTCTGTGTTGGAGCTCCACGGCAGCAGCGACAACTGGCTAAATAGTACGCATGTACTGCTCGCTGTGGGGAGGGTCCGGTGAGGATGGTGGCCTTCGATATCTGGTGTTGGCTGACTCCCCTTATCTCGTGGCCATGGCGCTGATCGATCAGCAGGGCCGGCGCGCCCTGCCCCTCGGGGGACGGTCTCAGAAAGAGGTGGCTCCGCAGGGTGAGGCCCCGGAGGCGTTGGGCCATGCACTGGTGCTGGAGCTGTTGCTGCGGGTGTGGCAGCGCAGTGATCAGGGTGTGCTGCAGCGTGCGGCTGGAGCCGACAGCCTGCTGCTGGTGGAGCTGCCGATGGAACGGCTGCCGGAGGACGTGCCCAGGCTCAAGGCGGACTGGTTGAACACGGGGGATACGGCCGCGTTCAAAGCGGCATTGCAGGCTTTCTCCCCGCGGGCCTGGACGGTTTCGATCGAAAAATTCAAGCCGGTGGCTCTGCAGCCGTTGTGGTGAGGGGCGCTTGCTCCCAGATGTTCACGGCCACGGAATAGCGCTCGCCTTCGAACAGGTTGATCCGGTGCAGGATGCCGGGGGAGAACAGCACCAGACGGTTCACCACCGGTGGGATCGAGATCACCGAGCGGAATGTGGGTAACGGCCCCTGGTATCCGTTCTCGATCGGAGGGCTGTCGGCCACCAGCAGTTCGCCGCCAGCGCAGCTCACGTGGGGGTAAAACACGGTGGACAGCAACGGAAGCAGGAAACGGCCGCTGCGTCGACCTTCCAGCTCGTCCTTGTCGATGTGCCAGTCGAGATCGTTGTTGGTGTTGCACCACCACTCGACTCCGGCCCGCTGTGGTGCGAACGGTGTTGCCAGAGGGAGCAGGGCCTCGTCGAGGTAGTGATCGACGACGGCTTGCTGAGCCGCTGCGTGAATCGAGCGGGGAAAACCGGTTTCGGGTCGCCAGCTGAATTGAGCATCACCGTCGTGTTCCTCCTTAAGTCGCCCGTGGATGTCACAGAGGTCGCGTAGGTCCTGAAGGGCGCTGGCGGGCAGAAGGTTGTCGATGATTTGCAGCATGGTCGTGGCTGAGAGATCAGCTGCGATCGCCGAACCCTAGGCACGGTGATAAGGGCTGCCTTGAACAATCGCCTGGGCTCGGAACAGTTGTTCTACGAGCATCAGCCGCGCCAGTTCGTGGGGGAAGGTCATCGGTGAAAGGCTCAGGCGCCATTTGGCCTGTGCCTTGAGCTCAGCCGTCAGACCGTCGGCCCCACCGATCACGAAGGCCAGCCGTTGGTTGCCGAATTGCTCGAGACGTCGCGCGAAGGGAACCGACGCCAAGGTGTCGCCCTGTTCCATCAGTGCAATCAGGGTTTCGTCGGGTCGCAGGGCCGCTCTGATGGCATCAGCTTCCTTGTCTGGATTGCTGTCGCGCAGTTCGCTGATGGTCAACCCAGGCAGGCGTTTGAGGTAGAGGTCAATGCCGTCCTGAATCCAGCCACGACGCACTTTGCCCACCGCAAGAATCCGGCAACGGGCCGGGTTCAAACGTCGTCTCCCTCATCCTCGAGCAGCAGCTGCCCGAAAGCCACGTAGAGGCTTTCCTCCTCGCTGCCCGGGTTCACCTTCGGCCGTTTCGGCTGGGTGCTTTTTCCCGGTCCGGGCTGGCTGCGTGCTGGTGCAACAAGGGCTGGGGTGGTGTCGTTGTTGTTAAACGGCGATGGTTGAGCCGATGGTTTGCGTTGGGCCTCCAACTGTTTCAGGCGGTCCATGAGGTGTTCAGGAACGGTGCCGTCCTGGCTGGCCTTCATCAGTTCCCGGAAGAGCTCCTCGGGGTTCTTCTCCGTTTCAACGCGATGGCGCACCTGGTTGGCTTTGGGAGCTGACGCAGGCTTCTCCGGTTCCGCCAGGCGTGCAGGGAGTTGACGCCCTAACTCACGCAGGCGCTCGAGGCTGCGGGGATCAAAACTCATGGTTCAGGCGCAACCGAGACTTTCACGGGTGCTGCGGCCCGTGACGGAATTCGTTCCGTCGGCAACGGCGCAGAGGCTTTTGAGTTGGTCCCCGCGCATGGGAACGTCGGTGAAGTCGGCCCCCGTGATCAACACATCGCTGAAGCGGGTGTTGAAGGCAAAAGCCCCCTCCAGCACGGCATCCTCAAGGTTGGTGCCTGTCATCACAGCGGCGTCCAGGGTGGCTTCGCGCAGGTCGGTGCCGCTGAGGTCGGCATCCTGCAGCTTGGCGCCGTAGAGGCTGGCTCCCCGCAGATCAGACCCGGACAGGTTGGCTTCGCGCAGGTTGCTGAGGTTGAAGGTGGCCCCCCGCAGGTCCTTGTTGGAATAGTCGGCCCCAATCAACACCTGTTTGGCCACATCCATCGCGGCGTGGGCCGGAGCCGGCATCAGCCACTGGCATGTGAACACCACCAGAGAGATCAGTACGGCCGTAAAGCGTCTGCCCATGATCGGAACCATCACCGCCGAACCCTAGAACCGTTCCAGGGGGGAATGGTTTGAACCAAGACGTGAGGGTTCAAGCCGGTGGGGTCTCAATGCAGCGGTAGCTGGGCGGAGCAGCAGGCCTTGCAGCAGCTGGAAGCGCAGGGATGGCGGTTGCTGGACCGCAACTGGCACTGCCGCTGGGGCGAGCTCGATCTGGTGCTGGAGCGGCAGCAGCAGCTGCTGGTGGTGGAGGTCAAGGGCCGTCGCACGGGGCATCGGGACCGCCATGGCCTTGATGCCTTTCATTCCACCAAACGACGCCGCATGGCCCGCGCGATCAGTTGCTGGAGAGCTGTGCATCCGGCATCCGCTGAGCAGCTGCTCCGGGTCAAGCTGGCCCTCGTACCCTTGATGACGTCCCGCCGAACGATTCGCTGGATTGATGTGGAGCGGCTGTGCTGATGCACAGTTGACCCATGGGTTTCTCCGGACATCACGCCCGCAAGCGTTTTGGTCAGCACTGGTTGCGGGACGAATCCGTGCTGCAACGAATCATCGAGGCTGCTGACCTGCAGTCCACCGATCGGGTGCTGGAGGTGGGGCCCGGTCGCGGGGCATTAACCGAGCGTCTGCTGGCCGCGGGGCTGAAGGCGGTGCATGCGATTGAGCTCGACCGCGATCTGGTGGATGGTCTTCAGGAACGTTTTGAGTCTCAGCCTGGGTTCAGCCTCCATCAGGGCGATGTTCTCGAAGCCCCACTGGAATTGAGTGATGGTCGCATCGCCGACAAGGTGGTGGCCAACATTCCGTACAACATCACTGGCCCACTGCTGGAGCGGTTGGTGGGCCGACTGGACCGGCCGGTGGATCCGCCCTACCAACGGCTTGTGTTGCTGGTGCAGAAGGAAGTCGCGGAGCGGATTCGTGCCCGACCCGGCCACAGCAGTTTCAGCGCCCTGAGTGTGCGCATGCAGCTGCTGGCCCGGTGCGGTTCGGTGTGTCCGGTGCCGCCGCGCTGTTTCCAGCCGCCGCCAAAGGTGCAATCGGAAGTGATCTGCCTGGAGCCCTTGCCGGCCTCGGAGCGGGTGGAGCCGGCTCTGGCCGCCCGGGTGGAATCGCTGTTGAAGCAGGCGTTTCAGGCGCGGCGCAAGATGTTGCGCAACACCCTGGCGGGTGTGGCTGAGCCAGACCGCTTGAAGAAGCTGGCGGCCTCCGCGGGTTTCAGCCTGCAGCAACGCCCCCAGGAACTCGCGCCCGCCACCTGGGTCGCCCTGGCCAGGGGTTTGAATCGGGGCGACTGAACAACCACCATGATCACGGTGACGGCCCCGGCCAAAGTCAACCTGCACCTGGAGGTCCTGGGGCTGCGCTCGGACGGTTTTCATGAGCTGGCCATGGTGATGCAGAGCATCGACCTGGCGGATCGCCTGAGCTTTCAGAACACCGCTGACGCACAACTCAGCCTCACCTGCGATGACGCCAGCCTCAGCGTCGGTGACGACAACCTGATCCTCCGGGCGGCCCAGTTGCTGCGGGACCGTTCGGGTTTCAGTGAATTGGGGGCGTCCATTCATCTCGAGAAGCGCATCCCCATCGGTGCTGGCCTGGCTGGTGGCTCCAGCGACGGCGCCGCGGCACTGGTTGGTCTGAATGCTCTGTGGGGCTTGGGCCACAGCCCCGCGGATCTGGAGCGAATGGCCGCTGAGCTCGGTTCAGACATGCCCTTCTGTGTGGCCGGAGGATGTCAGCTCTGTTTCGGGCGAGGCGAACAACTGGAAGCTGTGCCACCAACGCCTCAATCCCTGGCTGTGCTCTTGGTCAAAGACCCCACGGTGAGCGTTTCAACGCCCTGGGCCTACAAGCGTTGCCGTGAGCTCAATCAATCCCACTACCTCGCTGATGAGGCGGCTTTTGAACAACGCCGGCAAGCCTTGCGCAGTGTTGATTGGCTCCAGCCATTGCGCAGCGAGTTGCCACCTCCCCTGCGCAATGACCTGCAGGAGGTGGTTGCTCCTGAAACAGCTGCGGTGCGTTCGGCGCTCGATCTGTTGAACAGCGTTCCCGAAAGCCTGGCGGTGGCCATGAGTGGTTCTGGGCCCAGTTGTTTCGCGCTGTTCTCCGATCTGGCGTCATGTCGCCAGGCGCAGGATCAGCTCACTCCCCAGCTGGACCGCGCCGGCCTGAAGGCCTGGTCTTGCGCTCTTCGCAGCGATGGCGTGAGGATCGAGGCATGACTGATGTCCCCACACCAGAGAGCCCCGAACCACAGGATCCGCGCAAAGGTCCGCTGAGTTTTCTTTCCGGAGCGCTGACGGCCGGGCTGTTGGCCTGGCTGGCCCTTGGCCTGAGTCGGCGGATGGTGGTGTATTTCGCGGTTCATCCCCCGCACTACAGCTCGCCGATTGCCCAGAACATCGCTGTCACCCTGAAGACCCTTCTGGTGGGTTTGTCCTTCCTGGCCACCTTCAGCACAGGTTTTGTGGCCCTTGGCCTGACCCTGGTGTTTCTTCGCAGTCTCTTTACGGCTCGCGATCAGAACCCTGCCTAGCGTCCGTTCATTGCCTGGGTTTGGATGACGCCCCACGACCTCGGCCAGCTGGCGTTGCTGCTGTCTCCGGCCATGCTGCTTTCCGTTTTGTTGTTGTTCACCTTCGCGGCGGGCGGTTGACCCTGCGCTGACTGAGATAGCTTGGCCTCACCACCCGGATTGGCCGGGATCACTGTGACGCCGTGGCAGGAACACTTCTCTTCAACGCCCTCCGGGAAGCCATCGACGAGGAGATGGGGAGAGACCCCCACGTCTGCGTGATGGGGGAGGACGTCGGTCACTACGGCGGCAGTTACAAGGTCACAAAGGATCTGGCGGAGAAATACGGCGATCTCAGGGTGCTCGACACCCCGATTGCTGAGAACGGCTTCACCGGAATGGCTGTTGGTGCCGCGATGACCGGTCTGCGGCCGATCGTTGAGGGCATGAACATGGGCTTCCTGCTCCTGGCCTTCAACCAGATCTCCAACAACATGGGGATGCTCCGCTACACGAGCGGCGGCAACTTCACCATTCCCACCGTGGTGCGCGGCCCCGGCGGCGTGGGTCGTCAGCTTGGCGCTGAGCACAGCCAACGGCTGGAGGCCTACTTCCATGCCGTCCCCGGCATCAAGATCGTGGCCTGCAGCACGCCCACCAATGCCAAAGGCCTGATGAAGGCCGCGATTCGCGACAACAATCCCGTGCTCTTCTTCGAGCACGTTCTGCTCTACAACCTCAGCGAGGAGCTCCCCGAAGGCGACTACACCTGTGCCCTCGACCAGGCGGATCTGGTGAAGGAAGGCACCGATCTGACGATCCTCACCTACTCCCGGATGCGTCACCACTGTCTCAAGGCTGTGGAGCAACTGGAGGCAGAGGGGGTGAGCGTTGAGCTGATCGATCTGATCAGCCTCAAGCCCTTCGACATGGAGACGATCAGTCGCTCCATCCGCAAGACCAACAAGGTGATCGTGGTGGAGGAATGCATGAAGACCGGCGGCATCGGGGCCGAGTTGATTGCGCTGATCACCGAACAGTGCTTCGACGATCTGGATGCCCGGCCTGTGCGTCTTTCCAGTCAGGACATCCCCACCCCCTACAACGGTTCTCTCGAGAACCTCACGATCATTCAGCCGCATCAGATCGTTGAGGCGGCGCAGGCGTTGGTCAACAAGGGCATCTGACGTTGATGGCGCGTTATCAGGGTTGGTTTGCCCTTGTTCTTGCCCTGGCGATCGCCGCCGGGATGTTTTTGGTTCGGACGCCGCTTGAACTGGGCCTCGATCTGCGGGGCGGCAGTCAGCTCACCGTTGAGGTGAAGCCAGCCGGAGAAATCACCCGGGTTGGTGCCGAAGAGATGGAAGCGGTGAAAGCCGTGCTCGATCGTCGGGTCAACGGTCTTGGTGTGGCTGAGTCCACCCTGCAGACGGTGGGTGAGTCGCAGCTCGTGCTGCAGCTCCCAGGTGAGCAGGATCCCACCGCTGCTGCGCGGGTTCTCGGCGACACAGCCCTATTGGAGTTTCGTGCCCAAAAGGCCGACACCGAAGCAGAGTTCCGAGGTCTGAGGCAGCTCCGTTCCCAGGTGGAAGCGATTCTCAGGTTGCGTGAAGATCAGATCCGCCGTGGTGAGACCCCGGAGCCTCTGGATCTGGCTCAGCTGAAGTCAACCCAGCAGACCCTGGGTCTGGATGGGCAGGCCAGCTCGGAAGAGGAGCAGCTCCGCCAGCTTCTGAACAAGGTTGATGCCGATCTGCTCACGATGCTTGAGCCGGCAGCCCTGACGGGCAAGCAGCTGGTGACGGCAGGCCGCCAACCGCTCCAGAACAACCCGAACAGCTGGGAGGTGACCCTCAATTTCGATGGTGAGGGTGCTGAGGCCTTCGCTGACCTCACCAAATCGATTGCCGGTACCGACCGGTTGCTGGCCATCACTCTGGATGATCAGCTGATCAGTGCCGCCAGCGTTGGCCCGCAGTTCAAAAGTGCTGGAATCTCTGGTGGTGCAGCCACCATCAGTGGCAATTTCAGTGCGGAAACGGCCCGTGAGCTCGAGGTGAAGCTCCGCGGCGGCTCCCTTCCCCTCCCCGTTGAAGTGATCGAGGTCCGCACCATCGGGCCCACGCTCGGAGCAGAGAACATCCGCCGCAGCCTGGTGGCCGCCCTCTCGGGCCTGGCTCTTGTGGCGGTGTTCATGGTGGTGGCCTATCGCCTGCCAGGGGCGGTGGCTGTGATGGCCCTCAGCCTCTATGCGCTGTTCAACCTGGCGGTGTACGCCTTGATTCCGGTCACCCTCACCCTGCCGGGAATCGCTGGTTTCATCCTCTCGATCGGCATGGCCGTGGATGCCAATGTGCTGATCTTTGAACGGATCAAGGACGAATTGCGGCGGGGCAACACCTTGATCCGCTCGATCGATACAGGCTTCTCCGAGGCCTTTTCATCGATCGTCGATGGTCACCTGACCACGCTGATCAGTTGTGCAGCTCTCTTCTTCCTGGGCACCGGCCTGGTCAAGGGCTTTGCCGCGACCCTGGGCATTGGTGTTCTGCTGAGTTTGTTCACGGCCCTGACCTGCACCCGCACCCTGCTTCGTTTCCTGATGGGCTACGCAGGTCTGCGTCGTGCCAGCAATTTTCTGCCCACCGGGCAACTTCCTTCCCCCACCGCCTGAACCATGACTGAAGCATCGTCATCGGCACAAGCGGCCACGGTCCTCAGATTGCGCTGGTCCCTCAGCAGCATGCGCCGCAAGGTGTGGCTCGTTTCTGGTCTGGTGGTTCTGATCAGCCTGTTGGGCCTGGTGCTCAGCTGGTTGGATCCTGCGATTCGTGCTCCCCTCCGTCCCGGCCTGGATTTCACCGGTGGCACGCAGATTCAACTGGAGCGTCGCTGTGATGACGCCTGCGCCGAGCTCAAGGCGATTCAGGTTTCGGATGTGATCCGCAGCCTGGAGCTGCCCCAGGAGGAGGGTCAACCTCTCCCCAACCTGGGCGCTCCCCGGGTTCAGCTTCTGGATGGCGGTCAGTCGTTGTTGCTGCGCCTGCCAACCTTGTCGGCTGCCCAGGGCCAAGTGGTGATTCAGGCGGTTGAACCCGTTGCAGGGCCATTCCTCTCCGGTGGTCAATCGCTCGACACGATCGGGCCGAGCCTGGGCGAACAATTGCTGCGCAGCAGTCTGATTTCTCTGTTGGTGGCCTTCAGCGGTATTGCGGCCTACATCAGCTTCCGCTACGACCGCCGCTACGCGTTTCTCGCTCTGGTGGCGCTGGCCCATGACGTGGCGATCGTCTGTGGAGTTTTTGCCTGGCTCGGGGTTGTGCTCCAGCTGGAGGTGGACAGCCTCTTTGCGGTTTCATTGCTGACCATTGCTGGTTATTCGGTCAACGACACGGTGGTGGTCTTTGATCGCATCCGTGAACGCAGCAAGGATGCTGCCGACCTGCCGCTTTCAGTGCAGGTGGATCAAGCGGTGTCCGCCACCCTGACCCGCACGCTCTACACCAGCGGAACCACCCTGCTGCCTCTCTTGGCGCTCGTGTTTTTCGGTGGAGCAACGCTGTATTGGTTTGCCATCGCCCTCGCCCTCGGGGTTGTTGTTGGTTCCTGGTCGAGCATCGCCCTGGCGCCCTCGTTGCTCACGCTGTGGGACCGCTCCCGTGACTAAATCCAGCGGTAATTCAGAGCGGAGACGCCGTGCTGCTTCGGCCCGTTGGTTTCCAATTCTGTTGATCCTGCTGGCTCTGGCTGATCTGCGCACCGAAGTTCTGCTGCTCAGTGATCAGTTCACAATCACAGGGCTTGGTTATGCCATTCGGCATCATCAGCTTGCTGTCGTGGTCTTGCTGGGTTCCGGCTCTCTCTGGCGTCGTTTCGGTTAGCGCTTGGGGCCGTTGCCGAATTCCCTCCAGATCGAATCCCAGGTGCGTTGTTTCACCTCGGCGTTCCACTGCCCCTGGCTGTGGGTTGAGGCCCACCACGATTCGAACAGATCGTGTGCTTCCTCTTGCAGCAAATCGGGGTCAAGGTTCTCGCGAACCAGCTCCATCACGGCCTGCCTCAGTTCCTCGTAACGGGAGAAATTGAAGATGACGTCCAAGCCCGCTCGTCTCACGACCTCTTGGACACACTATTGGATTGAAGAGCGCCAAGCTGGCTTCTTTGGTATCGGGGTGAACGTCATGGCTTGTAAAGGCTGAGTTACGACTCAATTGGTTGCTCAGGTTCCATGGAGTTGAATCCTGGTCTCAGCGAGGTGGTCTTCGGCTTGCGTGCTGAGGTTGAGGCTCTGAAGACGCGCTTGAACAAGATTGAGCGTGGCCAGGAGGTCGCGGTTTCTGCGGCCTATTGGCAAGCGGTTGAGCGGGAGCGTGATTCGAGAGAAAAAAAGCGGCGTCATCTGCTCTGATCTGGTCGAAAAAAATGGGACCCTCTCCCAAGAGTCCCAAGGCTCGACGCGTCGTTCTCACGACTCCGCAAAAATACGCATGCAGGTCGGGTCTCAGATGTGACCCTTACTACCGGATGTTCGTGCGGATACAGGCCTCATGGCTGGATTCACGCCCAGCGGTCCATGATCTGCTGCACCACCACCCGCTGCATCAACACCTGAAGCACCACCACCAAAGGAAGGGCCAGCAGCACGCCCGGAAGCCCGAGTAGAGCACCAAGGCTGAGCTGAGCCGTTAAGGCCACCGTTGGCAGCAGATTCACGGTTTTGCGCAGCAGCAATGGTGTGAGCAGGAATGCCTCCAGGTTCTGCAGCACCAGCCGGAACACCAGCACCGACAGCATCAATTGCGGCGACTGCAGCAGGGCCAATCCCGTGGGCAGCAGCGTTGCCGCCGTGGGCCCGATGGTCGGCACGAACGTGAGCAGCCCACACACCAGGGCGCTCAACAGGGCCAGGGGTGATTTCAGCAGCAACAGGCCGCCCCAGGTGAGCAGAAAAACGGTGGTGGCGGAGAGGGTCATGCCACTGAGCCAACCCCCCAACGCTTGCCTGCACTCGTCGAGCAGGTGCTCCATCCGCTCCCGGGCGGGTCGGGGCGTCATGGCCACCACCATGCGCCTGTGGGCGCTTGGATCCAAGGCCAGCAGGATCGCGAGCAGCACCATCAAGAACAGTTGAATCAGCGAGTTCGCTGCACCTCCTGCGAACCCCAGCAAGGGCTGAAGTCCTTTCAGATTGAGGCCCTCCCCCAAAGCGTCATTCAGCTGCGCCAGGCGTGGCTCACTGCTCAGCAGGTCGGACACCTTGCTGACCAACTGCGGCAGATCCCGTCCCAGTTGTTGAAACTGGCTGATCAGTTCCGGCACCAGCAGTTGCCCCAGAAGCCCCCCTGCCAAGATCAAAATCCCCAGCACGGCCGCCAGGGCCTGGGGGCGCTCCAGTGGGGTTCGCTTCTGAACCTGAACAAGCAGCACATCCAGGGCTACGGCCACCACCACGGCGCCAAAGAGCACCAGCAGCACCCAACGCAGGTGCCAGAGCAATAGCACCAGCACCACCAAGGTGAGTGCAATGAGAAACGTGCCGGCGGTCATCGAACCGGCTCCAGGCGTTTCCAGCGATCCAACACATCGTGGATCACGACTTCACGGATGATCACCTGCAGCACCACCGCCAAAGGCAGCGCCATCAGCAGGCCGAGGGGGCCAAACAGGAGTGTGAACAGGAACTGAGCCGCCAGAGTCAATCCGGGCAGCAGCTTCACCTGGTGGTGCATCACCGATGGTGTGATCACGTAACTCTCGATGTTCTGGATCACCACGTAGGCACCCAGCACCGCAGCGGCCTTCCAGGGGGCATCCAACAGAGCCACCGCCATCGGGAAGATCGTGCTCATGGTTGGCCCCACATTGGGGATCACGTTCAACAGCCCTGCAAGAAGTGCATTGGCCAGAACGAGCTTCACGCCCAACAGCGTTAACGCAATGCTGCAAAGCACAAACACGGCCAGGGAGCTGATCAGCACACCCACCATCCAGCTGCTCAAGGCAGCACCGCACTGATCCAGGATGCGACGCCCCCGGCGTCGGTAGAAGGAGGGAATCAACTGCAGGCCAACATTCCGATAGGCCTGAGGCTGAATGCTGATCATCAGAGCCACCGCCACCACAAACAACAGCCGCAGGACGCCGTTGCCGAGGTTGCCCGCCAAACCAAGCAGACCCAGCAAGCCACTGCCCACACCAGCGGCGAGGGATGAACTGTCGGGCACAAGTTGGCGAGGACCGTTCAGGCCCAGTTGATCCAGGTCGGGGAATGCATCGGCCCCATAAATGGCCTCACTGATGCTGTCGATCCAACCGAGTCCCAGCCGCACCAGGGTCTGACCCGCTTCGGGCAGCTTCTGCAACAGCAGTGCGAATTCCTCGAGAAACGGGGGGACAACAACACCAGCCGCACCGGCGGCCAACAACAACAACCCAACGATGCAGAGCAGCAGGGCCAGGGGCCTTTGCATCGGCCGCCGCTCGCGAAGAATGCCCACCAAGGTGCACAGCGCCATGGCCAAAACCACTGCTGCAAAGATCAGCAGCAGCAGCTCACGCAGCGACCACAGCAGAACGATGGCTGCAATGAAGGCTGTCAGTAACAGCCACTGGGGCAGTCTCAAGCTTGTTGGTCGTCGGCCCCTTCAGTCTGATTGGAATCCTGGCTTTGTGAATAACCCAAGCCATTGGCATCGGCGTAGCGCTGGGCGAAGCGCATGAACCGCTCGAAGTCCTGCTCGGACTTCCATGAGTAAACGGCTTCAAGGGCACTGGCTGTGCCGTTCACGAATTTGCCATTCACTTCGCGGGTGACCATTTCGCCTTCTTCATCCACCATCCACATTCCGGTGATGTCACCCATGGTTTCGGGAGCAATCGCAGCAGGCTGCTCGAAACGGAAGGTGGCTTGACCGGTGCGGCCGTCGCGGCTGCGGGTCAGACGGATGTCGGGCACCACCGGCTCGTTGACTCCCCGAAAGAACTGAATCGCCGCTTTGCTCATGCCGTTCTCGAACCGTCGATGGGGGCGATCTTAATGGGGGATTTCAACAAACCCCCCGTCGATCAAGGTCTCGGCGGCTTGATCAGCGCTGCGCCCTGAGAGATCGATCGTGTCGCGTTTGGGCGATCGCGCCAGTTCATGGTCGTAACAGCGGTCGTAGTAATCGAGCGTGGCGCGGCAGGCGGTGGCCCAGTCTTCCCTGGCAATCGCTTCGAGGGCTTCCTTGGTGCGCTGGGGCCCCAGGCGACGGCTGATCCGTTCGGTCGCCTCAGCCAGAGCGGCTCCCCCCTGGTGGCCGTACACCTGCACCAATTGGTTCACCCGTTCCCTGAGGTCGCGCTGAATCTCCAGCACAGGGGCCTCTTGCATCTGATCGAAAAGGGCCTTGGGAATGCGGCAGCGGCCCACCTGGATGCTTTCCGCTTCCAACCAGATGGCTGTGGCCCCACGGCGTTGGTGTTGATCCAGGGCTTCAGCCAATTGGTTTTCGTAGTGCTCGGTGCTGGGTTGATCCGGCAGACCCAGACCGCCGAAACTGCTGCCGCGGTGGTTGGCCAGCCCTTCCAGATCAACCACGGCTGCACCGCGCGCGGCCATGGCCAACAGCAGATCGGTTTTCCCTGTTCCAGTGCGGCCTCCCATCACGCGAAGGGGCCAGATCTGCTCAAAGCGGCTCTGGGCCCAGCGCCGATAGCTCTTGTAGCCCCCCTGAAGGAGCCTTGGCTTGAGATCGATCTGCTGGGCAAGCCAGGCCACGCTGGCCGACCGCATTCCGCCACGCCAGCAGTAGATCCTTGGTTCCCCCTGCTGCCGCAGGTTGTCCAATTGGCGGGCCAGGTTGCTGAGCTTGGGGCCGGTGAGTTCAAGCCCCAGGTGAATCGCTGGTGTGCGTCCCTGCTGCTTGTAAGTGGTGCCCACTGCGGCGCGCTCCTCATCGTTAAACAGCGGCACGTTGATGGCCCCGGGCCAGTGGCCTTTCTCGAATTCGCCGGGGCTGCGCACGTCCACCAAGGGGCCCTTCAGCTCGCGCAGCTGCTGGATTTCGATTGAACATGTCTCGCCCATGCCTGACATAGTGGGCCAACACCGAGCCAGTTGGGGCCGGTTGCGACTCATGCTCTCCGGTTCCACACCCGCCACCAAACTCAGCGTTGATCAGCTGCTGGATCGTTTCGCGAAGGGAACACCTCGCCAGCGACGTCCGCTGATCAAGCAGATCGAAACCCGCGCCGACGAGTTGGCTGCGGTGGGCCCAGACCTTCTTTCTGGCTTTGACCCCGCCGGTGATGACTGGGCTGCAGGTTGGATCTTGCAGGTGTTGCAGCGCCACCATCCCGATGCAGTCACCGCTCTCATCCCGTCGTCCGATCGAGGCTGGTTGACCACTGATTCCGGGGTTGGCCTGGATTACGGACCGCTGCAGCAGGAGCTGCTCGATCAGAACTTTGAAGAGGCGGATCGCATCACCAGCCAGTGCCTGCGTGAATTGGCCGGTGATGCCGCCGTGAAACGGGGCTACGTCTACTTCACAGAAGTCGCGCCGATGTCAGGGGTTGATCTAGTCAGTCTTGATCGCCTCTGGACGGTCTATTCCCAAGGTCGCTTCGGCTTCACAGCCCAGTCCCAGCTGCTGTCAGCCCTCGATGGGCGTTACGAACGCCTTTGGCCCCGGATTGGCTGGAAATGTGATGGCGTCTGGACGCGTTATCCCGGTGCCTTCACCTGGTCGATCGAGGCTCCAGAGGGGCACATGCCGTTGATCAATCAGCTCCGTGGCGTTCGCCTGATGGATTCCCTCTTGAATCATCCGTCACTTGTGGCCCGCAGATCCTGACGGGGCTTCCCATCAACGGTAAGTTCGAAACACCGACGTCAACGGGCCCCACTGTGCCGTCCAAGAGGTTTCGCTGGGCTGAGTTCACCTTGCCGTCGACCCTGCAGCTGGCTCCTCTCCTGGAGCTGCTGACCGAGCCCGTCGGTTGTGTTCTTACCAGTCAGCGGATTGAGCTGGGGTTGCATGAAGCTCTGGTCAATGCCGTTCGCCATGGCAACGCCGAGAACCCCGCCAAGAAGCTCCGAGTTCGCCGCATCCTCACTCCCAATTGGTTGGTCTGGCAGGTTCAGGATGAGGGTTGCGGCCTCCCACAACAGTCCCGCACAGCAACCCTGCCGCCCGCCCTCGATGCTCCCAGCGGCCGTGGGTTGTTCCTGATCCATCAATGTTTTGATGATGTGCGCTGGAGCCGCCGGGGGAATCGTCTGCAGCTGGCCTGCCGTCGGCCCGTCAGTGACGCGGACAGCCCGGATCTTTCAGCTCTCCTTTGAACCACCCGAGCGCCTGCTGGGTCAGATTCTCCACGTCGGCGCTGTCCCCGTGGCGGAGCAGTTTCACCATCGCTGCAGCCAGTAACTCGGCTCCACGCCGCTGTCGGTTGCTCTTCAGCTGATGCCAGTCGCGATCGCCGATGCGGAGCAACTGGTGCAGTTCTTCCGCCTTGGCTGTGGCGGAGTCGGGCCATGGGGCGTCGGGTGAAGTCATCCCTGAATCAGCAGATCGATCTAGTTTCGGGTGATGTGGGTGCAACGGCGTGGAACAGCGCAAAGGCCAACGACGCGTTCATGAACTGCGTTGGTTGCACCATGCTTCACGGCTGGTGTTGCAAGGGCAATGTCAGGCCCATGCCCGGTCGGGTGTTGCGGCGCGGCGATGGGTGCAGCGCCGCAAACTTGCTGCGAATCTGATCACCCACCGGTCTGTGGACTGGGCCTTCTCCCCCGTGTCTGGGGAGCGCTTGTGGAGAGCCTTACGCTTCGGTGGAGCAGGCTTTGCTGTGGCCTGGCTGCTGGCACAGCTGTAAAGGCACCAGGAGATCAGCCCACCAGTTGGCGATGGGCCTAGCCAACCACCACCAGAGATTTGGAAGCCAGTGCATCCTCCTTCGTGGGTGAGACCCCCGTGGCCTGCGCCATGTCCTGACCGCGAAGCCAGGCGTTGTGCAGAGCTCGTCTGCGTCGATCTTCAGACAACACCAAACGATCGGCTGCAGCCTGAGGACTTTCCCCCGGCATCACGGCCGTGCGCAGGCAGATACCGAAACCATGGGCTTCGACCTGCACATGGCCTTCCATCAGCACCACCTGGAATGTCCAGCCCTGAAGCCAACGCAGCCGGAAGGGATTGCTCATGAAGTTCCCTTCGGGATTGAGCACACCCTATGGCTCGCAGCCGTTCGTGCAAGGGACGCTGTCAGGGAATCCCCTCAGCTGGCCTCTGCGATGGGTTTGCGTGCCGACCAGACCCGCGTCATGAAGTGGGTTTCCGCGGTGATGCCTTCGAACCCTGCAGCTGAGAGGCGGGCGTCAATGTCGTCGCCGATGTAATCGCGGTAGTAAGGCTCATGGAAGACGCGCCTGAAGTTCTCCATCACGGAGGCGAACTTGGCTGAATCAGCCATCTGCACAGAGTCGGCAAGCACGAACACACCGCCGGGTTCAAGCACCCGCCAGGCCTCGTTCAGCACGTTTTGGCGGGCATCCGCAGGAAGTTCGTGCAGCAGGAACACACTGGTGACGGCCTGAACCGATCCATCGGCCAAGGGCAGTGATTCCCCGTTGGCACGGATCAGCTGAACCAGCGATGCATCGCCGTCATTCAGCCAGCGGTTGGCTTGACGCAGGTACGACTCGGAGAGATCGGTTCCGATCAGCTGCGCGTGAGGGACGGCGGCGCGGATCTGCTGCAGAGTCCGGCCGGTGCCGGTGGCCACATCGAGAATTTTGAGGGAACCCGGAGCACGGTCTGCGAAGTGCTTCAAGCCGCGTTTCAGCGGAGCCAAAACCCTGCGTCGCATGGCATCGGCGGTGCCATTGAAAAGGATTTCCACCTGCAGGTCGTAAAGACCAGCCGAGTGGTCACTCAGGTAGCCGTCGGTTTGATGGTGAAAGTTCTGGAGGTAGTACTCGGGGTAGAGGGTTTCCTCGGTCTCCTTGGGTAGGTCCCGCACATTGCGCTCCCGGCGTCGATCCCAGGTGGAGGGAAGATCCAGCCAAACCTGCGGGTAGCGGCTGACCCAGTCGAGCCAGGGTGCATCGAACAGCAACTGCTCGGGGTAAATCCCCTGTTCGGCGTCCTGCCAGTCCTGTTCTTGGAGCTTGTTCATATCGAGCCGGAGCTCTCCAAGAACTTCGGCGGACACGGGCTCGGTTTTCGGCACCGCATCGGGGGCCAACAGCTCCATCAGCTTGGTGCTCAGCTCCTTGTGGGCCAGGCCCGCGATGCTTTTGCCTTGCTGAAGCGTTTGGTACGCAAGCTTGCTCAGGGGCGTTGACGCCATCTCAGATTCAGACAACAGAACCATTCCAACGAATGAGGCGCGCAATCGCGTGGCCAGCAGTCCACAAAAAAACCCGCCTCCTTGGAGGCGGGTCGTGGGATGCATGGGCGCTGATCAAGCGTCGTAGTACATGGTGAATTCGTGGGGGTGCGGCCGCTGGCGCAGCTGCTGAACCTCCTCGTACTTGAGGTCGATCCAGTTGTCGATGAAGTCGTCGCTGAACACACCGCCAGCGGTGAGGAAGCCGCGGTCGGCATTCAACGCTTCCAGGGCACCGTTGAGGGATGCGGGAACCGTTGCGATCTTGGACAGCTCCTCAGCTGCCAGTTCGAACAGGTCACGATCTTCGCCATCGCCGGGATCGATCTGGTTCTTGATGCCGTCCAGGCCGGCCATCATCATGGCGCTGAAGGCCAGATAAGGGTTGGCGAGGGCATCGCCGGAACGGAACTCGAGGCGCTTGGCCTTCGGGCTCGGGCCGGTGAGCGGGATCCGCACGGCGGCAGAGCGGTTGCCCTCGGAGTAGACGAGGTTCACCGGGGCTTCGAAACCGGGCACCAGACGCTTGTAGCTGTTGGTGGTGGGGTTGGTGAAAGCCAGGAAGGCGGGGGCGTGCTTGAGGATGCCGCCGATGTACCAGCGGGCCGTCTGCGAGAGGTTGGCGTAGGTGCCTTCGCCGAAGAACAGGGGCTGACCGCCCTTCCAGAGGCTCTGGTGCACGTGCATGCCGGAGCCGTTGTCGTTGAAGACCGGCTTGGGCATGAAGGTGGCCGTCTTGCCGTACTTCTTGGCCACGTTGCGCACGACGTACTTGTACGTCATCACGTTGTCGGCGGCCTGGATTAGCTCAGCAAATTTCATGCCGAGTTCGTGCTGGCCCGCGCCGGCCACCTCGTGGTGGTGCTTCTCGGTGGGAATGCCCAGCTGACCCATCAGCAGGAGCATCTCGGAGCGGATGTCCTGGGCGGTGTCGTTGGGAGCGACAGGGAAGTAGCCCTCCTTCTCCTGGATCTTGTAGGCGAGGTTGCCGCCTTCTTCGATCCGTCCGGTGTTCCAGCCCGCTTCGATCGTGTCGACGCTGTAGAAGGAACCGCCTTCGGCCGAGTTGTAGCGGACGTCGTCGAAGAGGAAGAACTCCGGCTCAGGACCGAAGAAGGCCATGTCGGCCAGGCCGGTGCTGGCCAGGTGATTCAGTGCCCGCTGAGCCAGGGCACGGGGGCAGCGCTCGTAGGGCTTGCCGGTGCGCGGCTCCTGAATCGAGCAAATCATGCTCAGGGTTTTGTGCCTGTAGAAGGGATCAACCCAGGCGGTGTTGGCGTCCGGCACCATGGCCATGTCGGAGGCCTGGATGCCTTTCCAGCCGCGGATGGATGAGCCGTCAAAAGCCAGGCCCTCCGTGAAGGACTCTTCCTCCAGCAGATCGGTGCAGACCGTGAGGTGCTGCCACTTGCCGTGCAGATCGGTGAATTTGAGGTCGATCAGTTCGATGCCTTCGTCCTTGATCTGGCGCAGGACGTCCTGGGGGGATTTCGACATAAGAAAGGACTGCTCGACTGAATTGTGCAGTGATGTGACCGTAAACAGCCACAAGACACCATTTTGTATCAAGAGGTACGTTTTAACCGCCAGAAGGCGACTGCGTAACCGTTTCTGTCAACTTGGCTGAAATGCAGGCATGCCAAAGGATCTGCCCCCCTCAACGGTGTTAGCTTCCGCTGGGGATCCTCTGGAGATTCAGGGACATGCGCGATGCAATCAGCGGTCTGATCGGTCGTTATGACCAGCTGGGTCGCTATTTCGACCGCCCGGCGATCGACAGCATCAATGTGTATCTGGATGAATCCGCGCTGCGGATTCAGGCCGTAGAGCTGATCAACGGATCCTCGGCTGAGATTGTGCGTGAGGCCAGCCAGCGCCTGTTCCGGGATGAACCCGACCTGTTGCTGCCTGGCGGCAACGCCTACACCACCCGTCGGCTCGCCGCCTGCCTGCGGGATATGGACTATTTCCTGCGTTACGCCAGCTACGCCCTGGTGGCAGGTGACTCAACGATCCTCAATGAGCGTGTGCTGAACGGACTCGACGACACCTACAAGAGTCTCGGCGTTCCCACCGGCCCAACGGTCCGCAGCATCGTTCTGCTGGGAGAGGTTGTTTCCGAGATGCTTCTGGCCAACGGTGCTGCATCCGATCAGCTCGCCACCGTTCTTCAGCCGTTTGATCACCTGGCCAAGGGCCTGGGTGAAACCAATGTGCGCCAGCGCTGATCCAGCACGCTCCACGCAAGATCTGAACAGGTTGCAATCAAGCCTCCTTCACCCCTTCCAAGGGGCGTGACTGCGTAGGCTCAACACTCGAACCAATGAATAGGGCTTTGGCGACGACGAACTCACTCCTCTCTGTTGACGATCGTCACCGCAAAGCCTTTGCACCGATCGGCACACCCGACCGCCTCCTGCTTGGACCAGGCCCCTCCAACGCCCATCCAACAGTTCTGAAGGCTCTGTCGCGAACCCCGATTGGTCACCTTGATCCTCTCTATGTGGATCTGATGGGCGAAGTGCAGGAACTGCTGCGTTACGCCTGGCAAACGGATAACCGCCTCACGCTTCCGATGAGCGGCACCGGCAGTGCTGCCATGGAGGCAACCATCGCCAACACCGTTGAGCCTGGAGACACCGTTCTGGTGGCGGTGAAGGGATATTTCGGCCTGCGACTGGCTGACATGGCCGGCCGCTATCGCGCTGAGGTGAAGACCATTGAAAAGCCCTGGGGTGAGTGGTTTTCCCTCGATGAGCTGGAAGCTGCCCTGATTGAGCACAAGCCCGTCATCCTGGCGATGGTCCATGCCGAAACCTCAACGGGTGTCTGCCAACCCATGGAGGGCATCGGCGACCTCTGCCGGAAGCATGATTGCCTTCTGCTGCTCGACACCGTCACCTCTCTGGGGGGCGTTCCGCTCTACATCGATGAGTGGAAAGTCGATCTCGCCTATAGCTGCAGCCAGAAGGGCCTGAGCTGCCCTCCCGGTCTCGGACCCTTCACCATGGGCCCCCGTGCTGAGGCCAAGATGACAGCCCGTCAGGGCAAGGTGCCCAACTGGTATCTGGACGTTTCCTTGTTGAACCAGTACTGGGGCAGCGACCGCGTCTATCACCACACCGCGCCGGTCAACATGAATTTCGGCATGCGTGAGGCCCTGCGTCTCCTTGCTGAAGAAGGTCTCGATCAGGCCTGGGCACGCCATCGCAGCAATGCGGAGATGCTTTGGAACGGGCTGGAAAGTCTCGGCCTTTCGATGCATGTGCCGGCCGAGCGCCGACTGCCCACCCTCACCACAGTTCGCATCCCTGAAGGTGTGGATGGCAAGGCCTTCAGTCAGCACCTGCTCAACAACCACGGCATTGAAGTTGGTGGTGGACTCGGCAGCCTGGCCGGCAAAATCTGGCGCATCGGCCTGATGGGGTACAACTCCACCCCTGAAAACGTGAACCGTCTGCTCAACCTGTTTGAGACAGAGCTGCCTCGCTTCAGCGGTTCCGTCGCCGCCGCCGCCTGAACCAGCGTTCCAGCTGCTCCCTCGCCTCGGGTTCGCGCACGCCCTGAATCACGTTCATGTGGTGATGGGCACTGGCATGGCTGGAGAGGTCAAGGCTTCCCCCCAGGCCACCGCGCTTGGGATCTGACGCCGCAAAAATCACAGTTCCCATGCGGGCCTGCACCAAGGCCCCCGCACACATGGGGCAGGGTTCGAGGGTCACGATCAGGGTGCAGTTGTTGAATCTCCAGTCGTTCTGAACGATCGCTGCCTGTTGCAAGGCCACCAGTTCGGCATGCCCAAGGGGATCCCTGTCGTTCTGGCGCCGGTTCCGCCCATGGCCGATGGCTCGGCCCTGTCCATCCAGGATCACTGCGGCCACCGGAACTTCTCCTTCCGCTCCAGCCTCCTCCGCGCGCTGGAGCAGAACATCCATCCAGCGAGTGAACTCATCCCGCTGATCCACTGCTGTTCCACGTTGTCCTTTGAGCACCATCCCACGAGACGCGAAGATCGGTGCAGTTCACGGGTCTCCGTTGCAAGCCTGTTCCGAGTCTCAGCACCCACCGGATCGGCTTGCTCCGTTCGCTATCCCCTCGGCCGAAGACCCGGTGCTGAGGAAATTCCTGCATCGCAGTTCGGATCTGCTCTGCCGTTGGATCGGCTCCGCTGATCGATCAAGCCCGGTCCCCGTCATGCGGCCCTTGCCTGACGTGGCACCAGGGCTTGATGGGGCCAGCGTTGAATCGCTGCTCAGTGATCTTCAGCAGGTGATGGATGGGGCGTATCAGCCGTCCCATCCCGGTGCTCTCGCCCATCTCGATCCGCCCCCGCTGACCGCGTCCATTGCGGCGGAATTGGTCTGTGCAGGTCTCAACAACAACCTCCTGGCCGAGGAGCTTTCGCCTGGTCTGACCGGCCTGGAACATGACCTCTGCCGCTGGTTCTGCCACAGGATTGGCTTGCCCGCCGGTTCCGGAGGGGTGCTGGCCAGCGGCGGGACCCTGAGCAATCTCATGGCTCTGGTGGCCGCACGGGCGGCGTTGAAGGCCAGCCATCGGGATCCTGTGCTGCTGTGCAGCCAAGACGCTCACGTCTCCATCAACAAGGCGGCAAAGGTGATGGGGCTGGCGGATGATGCCCTTCAGACGCTTCCCGTGGCCGCGGATGGTGGCCTTTGCCTCGAGGCTTTGGCCAAGCGTTTGAGAGCTCTGCAAGCGGCGGGGCGGCCTTGTCTGGCGGTGGTGGCCACGGCCGGCACCACAGTGCGTGGAGCCATCGATCCTCTGTCGGATCTGGCAACCCTCTGCCGTGATGCCGGAGTCTGGTTGCACGTTGATGCGGCTATTGGCGGTGTGTTCGCCCTCACGGCCCGCCATGCCTCTCTGATGGATGGCATGGAATCTGCCGATTCGATCACGCTGAATCCCCAGAAATTGCTGGGCATCACCAAGGCGTCATCCCTGCTGTTGCTTCGGGATCGAACCCATTTGCGTCAGGCCTTTTCAACAGGATTGCCCTACATGGAGGCGCCCAGGGGGATGGATCACGGCGGGGAGATCGGCTTGCAGGGCACCCGACCTGCTGAGATCCTCAAGCTTTGGCTGGGCCTGCGCCAGTTGGGCGAGGCGGGCATCGAAGCAACGCTCAGCGGAGCTTTGCAACGGCGAACCGCCTTCGCAGCCCAATTGGACCCGGAAAAGTTCACGTTGCTGGCGGGTGACCTGCACCTGCTGGCCTTTCATCCCAACCATGGAGATGCTGCTGCAGCTGGCCGTTGGAGTGAAGACACCCGGCAAATGCTGCTGTCTCACGGCTACATGCTGTCGCGACCATTTTACGGCGACCGTTTCTGCCTCAAGGCGGTTTTTGGAAACCCCCACACCACGGCTCAGCACCTCAGCGACCTGTCGGGACGACTGAATGAATCGCTGGCTCCAGCCTGATCGTTCACAATCGCCATCGTTCGAGACGCTCCGATGCCGGAACAGCAGCAGGGTTCACGCTGGGTCGCCATCGTCACCGGGGCGATCTCCGTGGCGATTGGTGTGCTCTATCTGCTTCTGATCACCGTTCTGGATGCCCGGGGGCCGATGCTTCCCCCTCCTGCTGAGGCCCTGGCCGGGGCGGAAGACGTCCTGCCGCCGACTGCTGAAGCGGTTCAACCACTTGCCGCATGGCACTGGCCAGAAAGCGCTGCAGTGAGAGTTCCCGTCGGTTGAGCTCAAAGGCCTGTTGAACCACGGTCTGCATGCCACCGTCACCCCAGTCCTGGTCCTGTTCGAAGTAGCGCATGAAACTGCTTCCGGCGATTCGGGTGAGCCATGCGGTCACCACCCCCTGGAGCACCTGCCCCAGCACCAGAGTGGGCAAGCTCAGGCTCAGGCTGGTGCCCAGCAAGCTCATGGCACCTTTGACGATGCCCAACTTGCCCAGGGTCTGTCCAAGGGAAAGGGCCAGATCCTTGGCGCGATCACGGGACATCTCGACCCCATAGATCTTGGCCATCTCCAGGATCATCTGGGCATTCACAGCTGCGGTGCTCAACAGATCCACCCCGGGCAGCGGATTGGCAGCGACAATCCCCGCTCCCATCCAGCTGTAGCGGTCAATGCAGCGTTTAGCTTCCCGAGACCGCTGGTCGTTCAACAGGTCACGCCCGCGGCTGTCGAGGGATCGGCACTGCAGAAGGATGTTGTCGGCAATCAATTCCTCCCCCTCGGCGTGCAGCACAACGGCGAGGCGCTGCAGCAGATCGCTGACGTCAGGCAGCGGCTGCAGCGGGCGACGGCCGGGTTGAGGAATCGATTGAGGAGAGGCGCTGCAGGCCACCACATCAGCAGCGTTGAGCTGTCCCTGGCAACGGGAGCGAAGCACCTGCAGGAGCCTTTTCTCCTCGTCAACTCCGCGTAAATCCCGCTTGTTCAGCACCAGGAGCAGCCGCTTGCCGAGCCCGGCGAGTGAAGTCACGACGGCGTATTCCGAGGCTCTGAGGTCCCCATCCACCACCACGATCAACAGATCGGCACGAACCGCCCGACGACGGGCTGTTTCCTCCCGGCTGAGTCCTTCGTCTCCGGCTTCCAGGATTCCTGGGGTGTCCACGAGCTGAAGACCACGCTCCAGGCCTTTCAAACGCAGCCGGTAGGCGCGGCTGGTTTTGGTCACGCCCATGGGCGCTCCCACATCGCCGACCATTTCATTGAGCAGGGCACGGATCAGCGATGTCTTGCCACTGGATCCAGTGCCGAATACCACAACCACCAGATCGCCTCGCTTCAGTTCCTCGGCGACCCGGTCGCGTTCGTTCTGAAGGCTGCGGCGACTGATGTCGTCCTGAATGCGTTCGATCAGACGATCCACATGGCCGAGGCTGGTGGTCGCGGCATCCCGCCGGTTCTGTGGAGCCGGGGTGGCTTGGCGTGGGTGTTGGCTCGGGCGTGATTTCAGGCGTTTCCACATCGGCCAACCCACCTGCACCGCCAGGGTGGCCACCAGCGCGAACCCCAGCAGTAGCACCGGCGTGAGCAACCAGGGAGGCAGGAAGTAACTCAGATCCCACAGCAGGCTGCGGATGGTCTGAACGGCAGCGCCGATCAGCACGAGTGCCACAAAGGCAACGGCGAGACCGATCAGCAACCGGGTTTGGCGTTTCATGCCTGCGTCACACCAGCCTCAGGGCAAGTTTGGGTCAGCCACGGCTGTTGTCACGGAGGCTGCTGTCCCCCCGGCGGGTCCAGAGGTCGATGGCAAAGCAGAGCACGGCGAGATTGATGGCGACATCCGCCCCGTTGAAGATCGGGAAATCGATCGGTTCGAGGGCTAGAAAATCCACCACGTGGCCCAGACGCCAACGGTCGATCCCATTGCCCACGGTTCCGCCTAGAAGCGCTGCTGCGGCGAGTGCCTGCCAGAACGGCAGCACCCGTTCATGCCAGATCCACAGGATCAGCCCGATGCCCACCCCCAAGCTGAGCAGCCCAAGCAGGGCAGTGGAGCCCTGCAAAACACTGAAGGCCGCGCCCGTGTTGTGCACCAATTGCAGCGAGAGCAGATGTGGCAGCAGGGGTAGGGATTGACCCTCTCGCAAAGCGCTCGAGGCCGCCGCCTTGCTCAGCTGATCCACCACCACGATCACTAGGGCAATCAGCAGGGTTGAGCGACGTGGAAGTGGTCTCGTCATGGCTCGATGATCAGCAACCGACGCAGCACAATTGAAAGGAATCCTGCACCGATGCAGAGCACCATCTGAGCCGGTAGCGGACCGATTGAAAACTGCATCAGCAGCTCGGGAAAATCAAGGCTCCATCGCCCCAGCAGTGCCCCGAGGGCGAGATTCAGCACCCCGCAGATCTGGAGAACGAGCAGCCCTGCCAGGGCACAGAGAGACTGTCTGGGCAGGTCATCCATGCCGTCCTGCTGCGCCAGTCGACCGGTGAGCCAGGCTGCGGGCACGAAGCCCGCGAGGTAGCCGAAGCCCGGTTCAAGCACGTAGTTCAGCCCTCCACCGCCATGGAACACCGGCAGGCTGAACAATCCCAGGCTCAGATAGCCAACAGCGGCCATCACGCCGGCACGCGGGCCACTGACCATGGCGCAGAGAAGCAGCGCTGGCACCTGCCACGTGACCGGCAGGGGGAGAAGGATCGGCTCGGGAGCAGGCAGGAACAACGCGGCCGGCACAAGACCACCGATGAGGATGGCAAGCAGACCCGCCAGGGCACCACACCAGGAGGCGAGAGCCCTCACATCACTCACTCAACTCGGCCCATCCTGCTCGACAATGCAGATCCTGCCCAGTTCAGATGTCGGTATCGATTGGTGATCAGCTGCGCCTGTCGCAGCAGCTTCCGTACCTCAAGTCGGCGGATCCGATGCCGATGCTGCGGCCGCCGGATCTGGTGGCCGCCGGTGAAGTAGGCGAAGTGGTTGCACTTCATCCGATGGACACGGTTGCTGTGCGTTTTCGCCGGGGCACGTTTCTGATCCCCCTCGATCGGCTGGATCCGGTGGATGCAGCTGAGGTGGACTAAGCAGCGTCCCGCCGATTCCAGCGCCGTTCGAGCTGCTTAAGTGCAGCGGAGGTTCCGCACAGGCTGAGTCGTGGTTCCCTCAGCCAACGTTGGGCGGCATGGAGCACATCCGTCGGTGTCAGTTCCGCAAGAGCCCGCACACAGCGCTGGTCATGATCGTCGGGGAGCCCTTGGGCCTTCAGCTGAACCCGTCGCTCTGCCCGTTGGGAGCAGGTCTGCAGGCCCTGGGCGAGCTGACCGATGTACTTGGCCCGTGCGAGCTCGAGTGCGGCCTCACTGAGGGGTTGCTCACTCAGCTCGTCCCAGATGTTTAGCAGCAAGTCCAGCGCGAGCTCTGAGCGCTCCTCCACGCTCGAGGCCATCAGCACAAAGGGCGCCGGTCCTGCCAGGGCAGGGAAGTGCGCGGCCACGTCGTAGGCCACGCCATGGTCTTCCCGCAGGCGCTGGAACAGCAGGCTCGACATCCCCACGCCCAGATGGCACTGCAACAGTCGCAACGCCAGTTCATCCGGGTGTCCATGCCCCAGCGTCGCCTGCCCAAGCATCAGAACCACCTGTTCGGTGTCCATTGCTTCGAGCTGGATCGTTTCGGTTCCTACCGCTTCGGCGTAGGGACGGCGGCCTGAGCGATCGTTGCCGCTCCCTTCTGGCCAGTCGCGAAAGTCCTCAAGGGAGCCAATCGTGTCGATGATTTGCGGTGGGACGCTGCCCGCCAGGGCGAGAACGCTCGATGCCCTCGGTAGCCGCTCGGCCAGGGGGAGAAGTGCCTCCCGATCCAGATCATCCAGCTCTTCAGCGATGCCCATCGGGTCGTGGCCGTAGCCCCCGTTGCCATAGGTCAGCTGCCGCCATCCGGTCGTGGCGCAATGGAAGGGGTCCTCCCGCTGCCGTTGCAAGGCCTGAATCGTGAGCGAACGTTCAAGGGCCACCTGGCCAGGCTCAAGCCGGGGCGAACGAACCATCTGGGCCAGCAGGGGAAGGAGCTGCTCCGCGTCTTCCACCGTGCAGCGCAGGCTCAGCACGAGCGCATCTTCCTGGACATCGCAGCGCAGACCTGCTCCGCATCCCTCAACAAGGTCCGCCAGGTCAACGTGGTTGTGTCGTCCACAGCCGCGGCTGAGCAGAGATGCCAGCAGGTCATGGGCACCCCGTGTTCCTGCAGGGTCGTCGGCGCTGCCGAAAGGAAGCAGCAGTTTCGCGGCCAGAATCCCCGGGCTTGAGACCGGTTCGATCAGCAGTTCGGGGTTGCTCATCCGTGTTTCGTCTTGGCCTGGGCGGTCAGCAAAAACGCCTGTTCGGGTTGAAGCCTTGGGAACAGGTCTGAGCGAAGCCGCTCGGCCGTCCATGGCGGCAGGAAAGCAAGAGGATGGAGCAGATCCTGCTGCCGGTCCCAGAGGGTCTGGCTGGCGCTGAGCCCAGACACCTGGCCCGTCGATTCCAAGGCATAGCGCAGTCCGTTGCTCACCAGCTGCTGGCCCCGTTTCAGCTCCTGATCGCTGACGAGCTCTTCCTCCATGGCGCGCAGCTGCCGGTTCACCTCGTCTTCCACAGCCTCCAGATGCTCGTCTGGACAGATCACCTCCAGCGTGATCAGGCTTCCCTGCTCCAGAACCGAGAGGTCCATCGACACGCTTTCAACGATCTGCAGTTCCTCTCTCAAGCGGTTCACGAGACGACTGCGTCGTCCTTCCCCCAGAAGGGTTGTGGCGAGATCAGCGGCCATCACCCCTGTTTGATCCTGGGCCCGTGGAGCTTCCCAGAGCATCAGCAGTCGGGCGGATTCGAGCCGGTCCACAACAACGCTTTCGCGTCCAGGACGCACGCTCAGGGGCGATGACGGTGATGAGGGCTCAGGCGCATCCAGGAGGTCCGCCAGAGCCGAGGAACCCAGGGCACTGCGCAGCTCCGCTGACGAAGGCCCGGCCATCGCCAGACAGCAGTTGGAACCGCGGTACTGCCGCTGATGAAACGTCCGCATGGCCTCGGGCGTCATGGCCTCCAGGCTGCGGGGGGTACCCAGGATGGGTCGGCCGTAGGGGTGCTGGTCACAGCCCTTGCTCAACAGCAGTTGCAGCACCTGCTCATTGGGTTGATCGGCGTATTGAGCGATCTCTTCAAGCACCACCCCCCGTTCCGTGTTGAACCCGTCAGGCTCGAGGCTTGGCTGCAACACCAGTTCCAACAACAGATCCAACGCTTCGCGGGCTCGATCCGGGGGTGTCAGCACGTGGAAGTGAACGTCATCAAAGCCTGTGGCGGCATTGCTGCTGCCCCCCAGAGCTTCGATGGCTTCATCGAATACCCCTGCGGCCAGCCGCTCACTTCCCTTGAACACCATGTGCTCCAGGAAATGGGCCATGCCCTCTTCCCCTGGCTGCTCACTGGCACTGCCGGCACGGCACCAGAGATCGAGACAGGTCAGGGGTGCATCCGGCATGTCCGCCGTCACGCAGCGCACTCCGTTGGGGAGGGTCCAATGGTCGAGTGGGGGACCGGAGAACGGAAGGTTCAGAACTGCGTGGCAAAGTTCCATTCTGTGCCTGCCCCTTCGATGCAGCCCAAGCCGCTGGCGCCACCGCCAGGACAGCATCCCCTCGTGCAGGCCTTGGCGGCGTCGATCCGTAGTGCCTGGGCGGGATTGCCCGGATTGGAGATCCTCCCCTGCGATGAGGATTTGCGCTTCATCCAGGGGCAACTCGATGGCGAGGGCCTATCGATCGGCAACGAGCTTTTTCGCTGCATCGGCCTTCGCAAACTTCATTTGGAGGTTGCGCGACTCGGCAACGGCCTGCAGATCCTCCACAGCGTCTGGTTCCCCGATCCCCACTACGACTTGCCGATCTTCGGGGCCGACATCGTGGCCGGCCCTGCAGGCATCTCCGCCGCGATCGTCGATCTGTCCCCCACCTCCGATGCCTTGCCGGAGCAGCTGATCCAGCGGCTTGAGGCCAGGCCATGGCCCGCGTTCCGTCAGGTTCGGGAGCTGCCGGCCTGGGGATCAGCCATCTTCTCGAACAAGGTGTGCTTCATCCGCCCCGATGGTGCTGACGAGGAAGCAGCCTTTCAGGAACTGGTGAGCCATTACCTGCAGGTGATGGCCACCAGCGTGATCGAGGCGACTCCCGAACCGTCCACGGCTCTCACTACAGTCCGCCGGTACGAGGGTCAGTTGAACTATTGCCTTCAGCAGAAACGCAACGACAAGACCCGCCGCGTGCTCGAGAAGGCCTTCGATTCAACCTGGGCCGATCGCTACATCGACATGCTTCTGTTCGACAACCCTCCGGAACTCTGATGACCCCCAAGCGCTGGTCTGTTCTGGCTGGAAGTTTGGTTATTGCGGTCATCGGCGGCTGGTTGCTGCGGCCGACGCCCGAACCCAAGCCGGTTGAACCGACGCCTGCACCCACGGTTCGTCCCGAAGCGGTCGCGGCCCTGGGGCAGCTGAAGCCCGCCGGGGACATCCGCAATCTGGCGGCTCCCAATGCGGGGATGGCGGGGACACCCCGGGTGGCAGCCCTCAATGTGAATGAGGGTGATCTGATCAAGACCGGCCAGGTGTTGGCGTCCTTCGATCACCGGGATGGACTGCTCGCTGATCTGGAGCGCGTCGATGCGCAGCTGCGCAGCCTCGATCAGGAAATACAGCTTCAGGCCCTTGAGGTAGAGCGCTTCAGCAGAGCCGCCGATTGGGGTGCGGCCGAATTGACTCTGGTGGACAACAAGCGTGAAGAGCTGGTTCGTCTTCAGGGACAGCGGGATCAGGCCCTGGCGGAGCGCAAAGGGCTTCAGGCCGACCTCGTGCTCAGTCAGCTGATCTCGCCCCTTGACGGTGTTGTGCTCAAGCTGCATGCCCGTGCAGGCGAGCGCCCTGGTGCAGAGGGGGTGATGGATGTGGGGGCCAATCAGGCGATGCAGGCCAGCATCGAGGTCTACGAATCCGACATCTCCCTGATCCGCCTCGACCAGTCCGTGCGCCTCATCAGCGAGAACGGTGGTTTCCGAGGTGAACTCGTCGGGCGCGTCCTGCGCATCAGCCCGCAGGTGGAACAACGGTCTGTTCTCTCCACCGATCCCACCGGCGATGCCGACGCCCGCGTTGTGATGGTTGATGTGGTGCTGAACCCTGAAGATGCCGCCAAGGTCAGTCGTCTGGCGGGTTTGAAGGTGATCGCCCGCTTCGATCCATGAACCGGTTCTGGCGGGGGCGTCGGATTCCCCTCTCCTGGCTGTTGCTGACGCGCCAGCCCGTTCGCTTGCTGGTGGCGCTTGCTGGCATCAGTTTCGCGGGAATTCTGATGTTCATGCAGCTTGGATTCCGTGATGGCCTCTTTGACGCCAGCGTCACAGCGCACCGGCTGTTCGATGCTGATGTTGTTCTGATCAGTCCCCGCTCTGCCAGCTCCGTGAGCATGGAGGCCTTTCCAAGGCGGCGGCTAGTTCAGACCCTGGCTGATCCAGACGTCGATGGGGTGACTCCGGTGCATTGGGGGCTGATGCTGTGGCGGAACCCGGAAACGCGGCGCAACCGGTCGATTCTGGCCTTGGGTTTCAATCCCGACGACCCCTTTTTTGTCGATCCCTCCCTGGCTGAGAAAACTGACGCTCTCAAGCAGAAGGGGCGGATCCTCTTCGATCAGCTGTCACGTCCTGAATTCGGACCCATTGCCGATTGGTATCGCGATGGCCGTGTGGTGGAAACCGAGATCGCTGGCAACCGCGTCCGGGTGGCGGGTCTGGTGAGCCTGGGCACCAGCTTCGGTGCCGACGGCAACCTGCTCACGAGCACGGAGACGTTCCTCGATCTGATGCCTCAGAAGCCGCCTGGGGCGATCGAAGTGGGTCTGGTGCGGTTGAAGCCCGGCGCGGATCCTGAGCAGGTGGTTTCCCGATTGAGACAGCGACTGCCCAAGGATGTTTCGGTGCTGACCAAGCAGGGCTTCATCGATTTCGAGCAGAACTATTGGAAGAGCAGCACCTCCATCGGTTTCATCTTCACGCTCGGCGCCGCCATGGGCTTCGTGGTGGGATGCGTGATCGTGTATCAGGTGCTGTACACCGATGTGAGTGATCACCTGCCGGAGTACGCCACTTTGATGGCCATGGGCTATCGCCTCAGCCATCTGTTGGGAGTGGTGGTTCGTGAGGGCTTCTATCTGGCGGCGATGGGGTACGTCCCCGCCTACATGGCCGGGCAGGGGCTGTACTGGTTCGTTCGTGACGCCACCAAGCTGCCCGTCGGCATGGATCTGTCCCGGGCGTTGACCGTTCTGGTGATGATCCTGGTGATGTGCATGTTGTCGTCGTTCCTGGCCATGCGTCGTCTCATCGATGCAGACCCTGCGGAGATCTTCTGATGGCAGCTGTTGTCGTCGACAACCTCTCCCACGCTTTCGGCCAAGGGGAGATGCGCCGCGCGGTTCTTCAGAACATCAGCTTCAGCATCGAGCCGGGCGAAGTGGTGTTGCTGACCGGTCCTTCGGGCTGTGGCAAGACGACACTGCTCACCTTGATCGGCGCCTTGCGGACGGTTCAGCAGGGTGAGGTGTCGGTGCTTGGTGAGTCCCTGCATGGTGCAGGCCGTCGGCGCCGCCAGCAGGTGCGCCGGCGCATTGGAATGATTTTTCAGGGGCACAACCTTCTGCGCTGCCTCACTGCTGAACAGAACGTGCAGATGGGAGCCGATCTTCTGCCTGATCTCAGTTACAGGGCGCGCCGGGATGAGGCTCGTCAGTGGCTACGTGCCGTTGGCCTGGAGGACCACATGGCCAAAGTCCCCCATGACTTGTCCGGTGGACAGAAGCAGCGGGTCGCCATTGCCCGTGCCCTTGCCGCAAACCCCCGCCTTCTCCTGGCTGACGAACCCACCGCTGCCCTGGACAGCCGTACGGGCCGGGAGGTGGTGGAGCTGCTTCGCCGACTCGCCCGTGAACAATCCTGCGCGGTGCTGATGGTGACCCATGACCCGCGCATCGTTGATGTGGCCGATCGCCTGCTTCAGATGGAGGACGGGCGATTAAAGAATGCTGTTTAGTACGATGAAAGTTGACATCAGAGCCCGCAGTTCCGCATGGCCAAGCGCAGAAACCTGAAGAAAGAAAAGCAGGAGCGGAACCGCGCCTACGCGCGCAAGTTCAAGAAGCGCAAGATGCGGAACGATGGCCGTGGTGAAGGCGCTGGTAACGGTGTGACCGGAACCGCCAACAACGGTGGTGCCGCCGACTGATCAACGGATCAGACCATGCATCAAAAAGGGGGCCTGCGGGCCCCTTTTTTGTTGTTCGTAGGGTGGGTGGCCATTTGCATCGGCCGTCGCGATGTTCGTCAGCGTCGTTATTCCGACCTACAACCGACGCCCGATCCTCGAGAAATGCCTCTCGGCACTGGAAGATCAGCAGCTTGCTGGAGCTCTTCAGGACTACGAGGTTGTTGTGGTTGACGACGGTTCCACCGATGGAACGCCATCATGGCTGAGCGAGCAGTCCCAGCGTTTTCCCCATGTGCGCCTGATCGAGCAGGAGCACGGTGGTCCTGCCGAGGGCCGAAATCGCGGTGTGGATCACGCCCGTGGCGATGTGATCGTCTTCATCGACAGCGATCTGGTGGTCACAGAAACCTTTCTGGCCACCCATGCACGGGCGTTGCAGCGGTGCTGGCAACGGCGCGGTGATCGGCTCTGCTTCACCTACGGCGCTGTCATCAACACCGCCAACTTCGAAGCACCCTGCTCGGAGCGCCACAAATTACGAGACTTGTCCTGGGCTTATTTCGCTACTGGCAATGTGGCCATCGATCGGCAGGTGCTGGAGCGCTCAGGCCTGTTTGACACCGGTTTCCGCCTCTACGGCTGGGAGGACCTGGAACTGGGTGAGCGTCTGCGGCGGATGGGGGTTGAGTTGGTGAAGTGCCCGGACGCTGTCGGCTATCACTGGCACCCCGCCCTGAGTCTCGACCAGATCCCCCGACTTGTGGAAGTGGAGGGTGAACGGGCCCGTATGGGGCTTGTTTTTTACCGCAAACATCCCACCAGGCGGGTGCGGTTGATCATTCAGTTCACCTGGTTCCATCGCATCCTTTGGGAAGTGCTCACCCTCGGTGGGCTGATCAATCCCTCAAGCCTTCGCCCGCTGCTCCGTTGGCTGATCCGGCATGGCTATCCCGGAACGGCTATGGAGTTGCTTCGTTTGCCCCTCAATCGCATCGGTGTGCGTGCCCTGTTCCGTGAAGCCAGAGCGGCAGGGCTTCGCTGATCAACGTTTTGATACCTTCTATAGGTCCTTTCACTCCGCACACCTGCCCGTTTCGGGTGCACCGTGAGACCAGCTCCTGCTGGTTGTTCAGGTCCCTGGCAGGTGGAGGCGAACCCGAAACCCTCAAACCATGGCTGTCGTCACCCTCGCCGAGATGATGGAGGCTGGTGCTCACTTTGGGCACCAGACTCGTCGTTGGAACCCCAAGATGTCGCGCTACATCTATTGCGCGCGCAACGGCGTTCACATCATCGACCTCGTGCAGACCGCCGTCTGCATGAACAACGCCTACAAGTGGACCCGTTCTGCTGCACGCAGCGGCAAGCGTTTCCTCTTCGTTGGCACCAAGAAGCAAGCCTCTGAAGTTGTGGCGCTGGAAGCCGCCCGCTGCGGAGCCTCCTACGTGAACCAGCGCTGGTTGGGCGGCATGCTCACCAACTGGACCACCATGAAGGCGCGGATCGACCGTCTCAAGGATCTGGAGCGGATGGAGTCCAGCGGCGCCATCGCCATGCGCCCCAAGAAGGAAGGTGCGGTGCTGCGTCGCGAACTTGAGCGTCTTCAGAAGTATCTGGGTGGCCTCAAGAACATGCGTCGCCTTCCCGATGTTGTGGTCCTGGTGGACCAGCGTCGTGAGTCGAATGCGGTGCTCGAAGCCCGCAAGCTCGACATCCCCCTGGTTTCCATGTTGGACACCAACTGTGATCCGGACCTCTGTGAGGTGCCGATTCCCTGCAACGACGACGCCGTTCGTTCTGTGCAACTGATCCTGGGCCGTCTGGCCGATGCGATCAATGAGGGCCGCCACGGTTCCAACGATCAGCGTGGTGGCGACAGCGAAGGCTGATCTCCTCTCACCGCTAAGTTCACGCCGCTGATTCCAATCAGGGAATCGGCGGCGACTCAATTTCCCTTCTCACTGCTCCGACCGATGGCTGCTGCCGTATCCGCCAAGCTTGTCAAAGAACTGCGCGACAAGACCGGCGCGGGGATGATGGATTGCAAAAAGGCCCTGGCCGCCACGGAAGGCGATGCCAACAAGGCCGTTGAGTGGCTTCGCCAGAAAGGCATCGCCAGCGCTGAAAAGAAATCCGGCCGCACCGCCGCCGAGGGTGCCATCGGCAGCTACATCCACACCGGTGCCCGCGTGGGTGTGCTGGTTGAGGTGAACTGCGAAACCGACTTCGTGGCCCGGGGCGACATGTTCCAGTCGCTGCTGCGTGATGTCTCCATGCAGGTGGCGGCATGCCCCAACGTTGAGTACGTCACCACCGACGAGATTCCCGACGAGATCCGTGAGCGGGAAAAGGCGATCGAGATGGGTCGTGACGATCTCGAGGGCAAGCCTGAGCAGATGAAGGAAAAGATCGTTGAGGGCCGCATCGGCAAGCGCCTCAAGGAACTCGCCCTCATGGAGCAGCCCTTCATCAAGGACAGCTCCATCACCGTTGCTGACCTCGTCAAGCAAACCGCTGGCAAGATCGGCGAGAACGTGAAAGTTCGTCGCTTCACCCGTTACACCCTGGGCGAGGGCATCGAGGTGGAAGAGAACGATTTCGCTGCTGAAGTGGCGTCCATGCAGAACGCCGGCTGATTCCCTTGTCCGACCCGGACGTCAGGCCTGCTTACGACCCGTCAGAACAGCTGGCACGCCTTCAACGGTTGTGCCGGCTGCGGGCCATCGCCCTGTACAGGGAACAGGCTCTATATCTTCAGGTGCTGCGGGAACTGCTGGAAGGAGCCACCCGTCAGGCCCTGTTCAATCTTCTCGGTGAGGTTGATCCCTCCCGTTTTGGTCGACTGCCGGAGTCGACCCGTCAGAATTTCCATGCATCGGTCACAGACCTGATCGACCGCTGCAGCGTTCTGCTCACAGTTGAGCAGCTGATGCAGCTGGTGGGGCAGATGCAGCAGGAGCAACGGCGCCAGCAGGCCCATGCCAGCAGAAGCATGCTGCAGAAACTCAGTCGCCAGTCCCAGGAGAGTGCGCCTAAACCCGAGCCACCCACCTCTGAGCTCCCACGGGAAGAACCGAGCGGATCCATTCAGTTGAGCTTGGCTTCACCGCTTGAATCCCCCCCCGAGGACGGCTTCCCCGGATCCCGTTAAAGAACCGGTCCCAGAACCCGCAGACAACAAATCTTCAGGTGATTTGGATGTGCTCCGCTCACTGTTCGAGCTGGCCGGTGATGCGATGCAGCAGGCCCAACAGCCCCTTGATCCCGGTGCTGTTCTTGATCCTTCGGTGGACGGCAACGACCACTTCCTTCCGAATGAACCGGATGCGCTGTTGCATTGGATCCAGGCCATGGATCAGGCGCTTGAGCGACGCCTTCGCAACCTGTCCCATGCGTTGAATGTGCAGATGCTGCGGTCAGGACTGGCCCAGACCCTTCTTCCAATCAGCCTTCTGGATGCTGTCCTGAAGGGGCAGGTCGAAACGCAGCCAACCGCCACGAACGTGCTTCGCCTGCGCCTCCCTCTGGCCGTCGGTGAGCTCGACCAGGGCATGGACGTGCTCTGCGTGCTGTTACGCAGCGACGATCTGGAGTTCGACAGCCCACGTCTGCGTCAGTGCCGCAAACGATTGCGCGCTCACCACCATGCTCTGCTCACAATGGTGCGGCAGCAGCGTCATTGGCAGCGTCGCTCCCTGGATCGTGAGGCCCGGACCCATTGGCAGACCCCATCGGATTCAACGCAGCAGCTGAGCGGGGACTGACCAGCGAGCAGCTGTCGCTGCTCCTCAACTGGATGCTTCCCCTTCAACGCTCGCTGGGGTTGGAGGCCGACCGTGGTTTTCAGAATCTGCAGGGTCGCCAGCAGCGCTTTCACGCCTTTCTGCAGCAGCAACTCGCAGCGCCTCCGGCCGTTCCCTTCCCCCAGGGGGTCAGTGAGCGCATGTCCAAGCTCAGCTCTGGCTTTGCCGACTATCCGGAGCTCGCTGATCCGGCCCGCCGTCGCTTGGTCGCCGATGCCCGTCAGTGGCTGCATGAGCTGCGCCATCGCCTGGAACCCTCGGCTCCAATGGCACCGCCACGCCTCAAGGTTCAGGCGTCGCCCCAGCAGCGTGCCAGCTCACCACTGCAGCTCGATAGTCCCATCACCCAGATCCGTGGTGTGGGTCCGAAATTCGCGGCACGGCTGGCTTCGATCGGCCTGCTATTGGTGCGTGACCTGCTCCGCTATTACCCCCGTGATCATGTCGATTACTCCGCGATGCGCCGCATTGAGGCGCTGGTGTCGGGGGAAACAGCCACGATCGTCGCCATGATTCGCCGTTGCAACGGATTCGTCAGCCCACGGAACACCAACCTCGCCATCATTGAGCTCCAGCTGCAGGACCCGACCGGTCGCCTGAAGGTGAGCCGTTTCCTGGCGGGCAAACGCTTCAGTTCTCCGGCTTACCTCAAGGGCCAGCAGCGTCTCTACCCCGTTGGTGCCACCGTGGCCGTCAGTGGTCTGGTGAAAGACGGCCCCTACGGCATCACCTTTCAGGATCCGTTGATCGAGGTGCTGGACAGCCCCTCGTCTCCGGTCAAATCCCCCAGCATCGGCCGGCTTCTCCCGGTGTATCCCCTCACCGAAGGAGTTGGCGCGGATCGGTTCCGCAGCCTGATCGATCAGGTCCTGCCCCTCGCGGCATCGTGGCCTGATCCTCTCCCCGCCGCGATGCAGCGGCAATTCCAGCTGCCGGCACTGTCGGAGGCCCTGCAGGCCCTGCATGCGCCCAAGGACCGCGAAAGCCTCGATCGGGGACGGCGCCGGCTGGTGTTCGATGAGTTTTTGCTCCTGCAGCTCGGTCTGTTGCGCCGACGCCAGGCGCTGCGCTCCCGGACGGGTCCGGACCTGGATCTCCAATCCAGTGCCAATGGGCTGGTGGGGGAGTTCATGGATCTTCTGCCCTTCCGCTTCACCGCAGCCCAACAACGGGTGTTTCAGGAGATCGAAGCCGATCTGGCGCGCAGCGAACCCATGGCCCGTCTGGTGCAGGGTGACGTGGGCTCGGGCAAAACAGTGGTTGCCATTGCAGCGTTGCTCAGCACCATTGCCTCGGGCTGGCAGGGGGCCCTGATGGCCCCCACGGAGGTGTTGGCCGAGCAGCACTACCGCAACCTCTGTCAGTGGCTGCCGCAGCTCCATGTGAGCGTCGCCTTGCTGACGGGATCCACGCCGCGGCCCCGCCGTCGGGAGCTACTGGATGACCTGGCCAACGGTTCGCTGAAGGTGCTGGTGGGCACCCATGCCTTGCTCGAGGATCCTGTCGTTTTCAACCGCCTGGGGCTGGTGGTGGTGGATGAACAGCACCGTTTCGGTGTGCATCAACGGGATCGCCTGCTCAACAAGGGCTTGCAGCCCCATCTGCTCACCATGACGGCAACACCGATCCCTCGGACCCTGGCGCTCTCGATGCATGGGGATCTCGATGTCAGCCAGATCGATGAATTGCCGCCAGGGCGAACACCGATTCGCACCCGCATGCTCACGGCCGCAAAGCGCGAGAAGGCCTATGAGTTGATCCGTGAGGAGGTGCAGCTGGGCCAGCGGGCCTATGTCGTTCTGCCTCTGGTGGACGAGTCTGAAAAGCTCGAGCTTCGCTCAGCCGTTGAAGTTCACGCTGAATTGGCCTCGGAGGTGTTCCCAGATCTGGCCGTTGGTTTGCTGCATGGGCGTCTCTCTAGTGCTGAAAAGCAGGCGGTGCTGACCGATTTCGCTGCTGGCACGACTCAGGTGCTGGTGTCGACCACGGTGGTGGAAGTGGGCGTGGACGTGCCTGAAGCCAGCGTGATGGTGATCGACCATGCCGAACGTTTCGGCCTGGCGCAGCTGCATCAGTTGCGGGGGCGCGTTGGCCGTGGCGCCGCTGCCTCCCATTGCCTGTTGATCAATGGCAGCTCCAATCCCCTGGCCCGCCAGCGTCTGGATGTGCTGGTGCGCTCTACCGATGGCTTCGAGATCGCCGAGATGGATCTGCGCTTGCGGGGGCCTGGCCAGGTGCTGGGAACCCGACAATCGGGCCTGCCTGATCTGGCCCTGGCCAGCCTTGCTGATGATGGTGCTGTGCTGGAGGACGCACGAACAGCCGCCCAGGAGCTGTTGAACAACGATCCTGAGCTCGCGCAGCACCCGTTGCTGCGCGAGACCCTGGAGGCCCAGCAGCGTCGCCTCAGCGGTGGCACCCCCTTGAACTGATCCATCCCGTTGCCGCGATTCGATGCGCCCCTGGAGTCCGATTCCAATCGAAGAGTGCGGCGAGCCTTTGCAAGCGCTGCCTTCCGCTTTGTTGCGGATGGAGCCTCATCCGTACATGGCGCTGGGGGCTCCCTATGGGACGTCGGGGAATCCCTTTCAATTGCGCCTGGGGGTCGTTCAGCGCCTGCTTGATGCTCAGCAGCAGCTGGTCGAGCACGATCCCCGCCTGCGCTTGAGCATTTTTGATGCCTGGCGGCCGATCGCCGTGCAAGCCTTCATGGTGGAACGCAGTATTGCTGAACTCTGCCGTGAACGCGGCGTGGAAGCACGCTCAGGGCACGCCTTCGATCAGGTGGTGGCCGATGTGGGGCGCTTCTGGGCTGCTCCCAGTCGGGATCCTGCGACCCCGCCTCCCCACAGCACCGGTGCTGCTGTTGATCTCACCCTCAGCAGCAGCGATGGAACGCCGCTGGCCATGGGGGGAGAGATTGATGCCATTGGTGCGGTGTCTGAACCGCAGCACTACTCCGGTCGGGAGGATCCCGAAGCTCGGCGCTGGCATCAACGCCGGCAGTTGCTGGCTGAAGTGATGGGAGCAGCCGGCTTTGCTCAGCATCCGAACGAGTGGTGGCACTACTCGTTCGGCGATCAGCTCTGGGCTTGGCGGAAGGGTGCAGCTGTGGCGGTCTACGCCGAGGCCGTCAACAGCGCGCTCACTTCCTGATCACCCAGCTTCTCGATGTGGTCCCCGAAGCTGCGACGTCCACCGGCGGCTTTCCAGCTGAGGAGGAGCGGTTCAAGGGTTGTCTCCAGATCATCCAAGGGCAGTTTTTCCAGGTAAGGGCGCGCCAGACGCTGGAGATTTGGGGTGCCGCCGAGCCACAGCTGGTACTGGTTAACACCGTTGCCCACCAAGCCCAGCTCCGCCATGTAGGGGCGGGCACAGCCGTTGGGGCAGCCGGTCATCCTTACAAGCAGGGACTTCTCAATCTCGAGCCGTCGCAGCTGGGCATCGAGGCGATCCAGAACATCCGGAAGAATGCGCTCAGATTCGGTGATGGCGAGCCCGCAGGTGGGTAGAGCTGGGCAGGCGATGGCATGCCTGGCCAGAGGTGCTGGGGCTTCAGGCACCTCAAACCCGAGGGCTTCCAGCTGGGTACGAATGCTGGCTCGCTGGGAGGTGCCGATGTTGCACAGCAGCAGGTCTTGGTTGGCGGTGAGGCGAATCTCCAGCTGGTAGGTCTCCACCAGCTCCCTCAGCCCTGCCTTGAGATCTCCGTTCAGGCGGCCACAGAGCAGTGGAAGTCCCACGAACCACATCCCTGCCTTCTGGCGATGCCAGCCTAGATAGTCCAAAAGCTTGGCCTTGGGCTCATTGCGCAGCCCCTTGAGGCTTCCCTTGAAATAGGTCGCGCACAGGGTGTCGCGGAACCACTGGATTCCCTTGTCGTGCAGCAGATACTTCATGCGGGCGTGCTTGCGCACCTCCCGATCACCGTGATCCCGTTGCAGCGCCAGGATCGCCTGAACCACATCCAGAACGTCGGCAGCATCGACGTAACCCAAAGGATCCGCCGTGCGGGCGAAGGTCTCCTCCTTGTTGTGGGTGCGGCCCATGCCACCGCCCACGTAGACGTTGCAGCCCCGCAGATCGCCGGAGGGGTCGGTGAAGGCCACTAGGCCGATGTCCTGGGTGAGCAGGTCAACAGAGTTGTCCCCCGGCACGGTGACGGCCACCTTGAATTTCCGGGGTAGGTAGGTGTCTCCGTAGAGAGGTTCCTCAGTGCTGCCGGAAAAAACGCCGCCCTCGCTCTGGCGCTTTCTGGCCTTCTGAACGGCTCGGCTGGGCTTGAAGCGATAACTCAGGTCACCATCCACCCAGAGGTCCAGATAGGCCCCCTCGGCCGCTTCGGGGCTGAGCAGATCAGCAATTTCATCGGCCAAGCGCCGTGCCACGGGATAGCCGCCTTTCTCAAAAGGAGCTGGTGGTGCCATCACATTGCGGTTGATGTCCCCGCAGGCCGCCAGGGTCGAGCCCATGTTGCGAACGATGGTGCCGATCACCTCTTTCAGGTCGGCTTTGGCGATGCCGTGCATCTGGAAGGCCTGACGGGTGGTGGCCCGCAGAGTTCCGTCCCCAAGGCGGTTGGAGAGGTCATCGAGTGCGAGGAACAGTCGGGCAGGGATGCGTCCGCCCGGACTGCGCAGCCGCAGCATCATCTGCCAGCTGCGAACCTTGTCCGTCTTGCGCAGTTCGCGGTGGTGCTGTTGGTAGCTGCCGTGAAACTTCAGCAGTTGAACGGCATCTTCCGTGAAGCGAACATCGTCGTTGCTGAGCTCGCTCAACAACGGGTCGCGTAGATGGTCGCTGTCCAGCTTGCGCTGCTCCGCCTTGGACAGCGATTGAGTTCCTGTTTCCGCCACTGCCAAGGAGCCTTCCCCCACCCCGAAAAGGATTTCTTGATTTGAACGTAGCGAAACGGCTTCCAATACAGTCGCTTCCGGCTCTGACCATGGCGTGACGGCAACCTTTCTTCTGGAAATCGGCACCGAGGAGCTTCCTGCCGATTTCGTCAGGCAAGCGCTTGACCAGCTGCAGCAACGGGTGAGCCGTGATCTGCGTGAGGCAAGGCTTGGCCATGGAGCGGTGTCGGTGTTCGGCACCCCCCGGCGTCTGGTGGTCTCCGTTGCTGATCTGGAGGACCGCCAACCCGATCTTGAGGAAGACCGCAAGGGCCCTCCCGTGGCTCAGGCTTTTAAGGACGGCATCCCAGGGCCAGCGGCGATCGGTTTCGCCAAGCGCTGCGGGGTTGATCCCTCAGCTCTTGAGCAGCGTGACACTCCCAAGGGGCCTTGTGTCTTCGCAACCGTGCTCACCCCCGGTCAAGCCTGCGTTGAACTGCTCCAGGGGCTGATCCCCCAATGGATTGATGCGTTGCAGGGGCGGCGGTTCATGCGCTGGGGCACCGGAGCCCAGCGCTTCAGCCGCCCCATTCGCTGGCTGCTGGCGCTGAAGGGTTCAGAGGTGATCCCGGTGGTGCTGGGCGGCGCTGACCCTGAGGTCCGCAGCGATCGTTTCAGCCGTGCCCACCGTCTCCATGGTGACGAGCCCCTCTCCATCGCATCAGCGGAGCAGTTTGGAGAGACCCTTGCCGCCGCTGGCGTTGTTGTCGATCGTTCGGAGCGGGCCAAACGAATTCGTGCCAGCCTGGACCAGTCGGCACAGGCCGCTAACGGAACTCCCGACTGTCCGGAGTCGCTGTTTGAGGAACTGGTGGACCTGGTTGAAGACCCCAGGATTCTCGAGGGAACCATTGCTGAGCGGTTCCTGCAGCTTCCTCCGGAGGTGATCAGCACGGTGATGCAGGCCCACCAGCGTTATGTGCCGCTGCAGGTGCCTGGTCTGGAGGCTGATCCGCTCCGACTTACCGCTGAGGCTGTGCTTCGGCCCCAGTTCCTTTTGGTGGGCAATGGCCTGGCCCCGGCGTCGTCCTTGATTGTTCGCGGCAATGAACGCGTGCTTGGAGCTCGCCTGGCGGATGCCGAATTTTTCCTCGATGTTGACCGGCGTCAGTCCAGCGAATCCCGGCGTGAAGCCCTCGACCGTGTCACCTTCGCCGAGGGCCTGGGAAGTCTTCTGGACCGCTCCGAGCGAATCGAGCGGCTTACGGGCCTGCTGTTAAAGCAACTCGGTCTTGATCAGAGCGTGGTGGATGCGGCCCAGCGTGCTGCTCATTTCTGCAAGAACGATCTGGTTAGCCAGATGGTGGGTGAGTTCCCTGAACTTCAGGGCCTGATGGGAGGCAAATACCTCCTGGAGGAGGGAGAACCCCGCGATGTTGCTCTTGCTGTGGTGGAGCACTATCTGCCCCGGGGAGCCGGTGATGCTCTGCCCGCAACCCCCGCGGGAGCCGTAGTGGCCTTGGCGGAACGGCTCGAGCTGCTGCTCAGCATCTTTGCCAAGGGAGAGCGACCAACCGGATCCTCCGACCCCTATGCCCTGCGGCGGGCCGGCAATGGTGTTGTGCAGATTCTCTGGGGCATGGCCTGGCGCCTAGACCTCATGGCCTTCCTCAGCAACGCCGTGGAGGAGTGGGCTGCTCTGTTCCCGGCCTTTGCGGTGGATGCCAGCCAACTGCATAACGACCTCTGTCAGCTGATGCGGCAGCGGATCGTGTCTCAACTGGAAGACGACGGCTTTGCGCCTGATCTGGTGCAGGCTGTGGCTGGTGATGCTGTCTCTAGCCAGCGTCTGCTCAGTGATCCCCTGGATGTCAAGCAGCGGATTCAACTGTTGCGTGACCTTCGGGACAGCGGTCAGCTGGATGCCGTCCAGGCGGTGGTGCAGCGGGCAGCGAAGCTTGCCGAAAAAGGTGATCTGGCACGCGATCAGCTTGTGGCCGGCGAAGTGGTTGAGGCCGAACGGTTCGAGTCCGCCAGTGAGAAGGATCTGTTCGCAGTTCTCGAGCAGCTGCAGCCATTGGCTCAGCGGCGGTCTTATCAGGCCCTTGCCGATGCCCTCGTCGCGGCAACCCCGGCGCTTCAGGCCTTCTTTGATGGTGACACCAGCGTGATGGTGATGGTCGACGATGCCGCGCTGAGGCTCAACCGCCTCAACCTGTTGGCGGTCCTGCGCAATCAGGCTTCGGTCTTGGCCGAATTTGAATCGATTCAATCCAAATGAAGGCAGCCCTGGCCTCTGCGGCTAAGCAGGGGCCAGCCGCTTGAGCCGCAATGTCTGATCAATAGACGACCACAAACCAGCCGCCTGTGGTGATCCGTCAGGGAGGAAATGGTCTGGGCAGCGTGATTGCGGCGCTGATCTTGGCTGCTGCCGCCGTTTACGCCGTCAACGTCTGGTCGACGACCAAGAAAGAAACATCCCCCGCCAAGAACATTGAGCAGGGGATTGAGCGGATCAAGGATGCCGCTGGCAAGGCGATCGAGTCACGCAACTGACCAGAGGCATTGTCATTGGTGTTGCAGAGATGTTGAGGGCCGGCCTCCCTCAGGAGACGCCGGCCTTTTCCTTCGACTCGGAACCTTTGGAGTTCCCCTCCTTGGATTCGCCAGCCTGAGCCTTGATCTGCTGGGCCGCTTCCTCCGCCAGGAAATCACCGTCGGAACGGCCAACGGCCGAAGGAACAGGGTTGTAGACGGATGGAGCCAGAGCCTCGCCCCGGATCAGGCTGCCCAGGGTGCGGAGGGTGAGCTTGATCTGCTGCCAGGGGTTCATCATCACCACCCGTTTGTACAGATAGCTGTCAAACGTCAGCTTCTGCACGTCCTTGTCGTCGCACATCTCGACGAAGGCTTCCCGGGCAGCGTCGTTGCGATAGAAGATTCGCTGCAGGATGTCGAGCACCGCATAGGTGGCACCGTATTTGCGGTCCCAGCGCTTGAGGTAGGTCGACTTGATCTGCTTTTCAGTGGGGATGGAGGCACCGTTGTTGGAGATTTCCACAATCGCTTCGGCACACATCCGGCCGCTCTTGGCAGCGAAATAAATGCCTTCCCCGGAGCTCTTGGTGACGTAGCCCGCTGCATCGCCCACCAAGGCCATACGGCCCACAACCCGACGCGGACGGGGGTGCTCAGGAATCGGATGGGCTTCCACCTTGATCACTTCGCCCTGGAACAGGCGCTTGTTGGCCCGTTCACGAATGCCCCTTTGCAGACCCTTGATCAGGCTCTGGTTCTGCTGCATGGTTCCCGTTCCCACGGCCACGTGGTCGTATTTGGGGAACACCCAGGCATAGAAGTCGGGAGAGACGTCTGTTCCGACGTACATCTCAGCCAGATCTTCGTAGTAGGTCATCTCCTCAGCAGGAAGCTTGATCCGTTCCTGGAAGGCGATGGCCACGTTGTAATCGCCGGCATCCATGGCTTTCGCTACCCGGGAGTTGGCGCCATCGGCACCGATGATCAGATCCACGGCCAGGGTCTTCTGCTCACCGGTGGGGCCGCCACCGCTGTAGTCGGCGTAATGAATGGTGTAAGGGCCCTGACGGTCTGCACCGGTGTCGATCTTCTGCACCAGGCCGTTGATCAGAGTTGTGCCCAGATCGGCGGCGCGGTTGCGCAGGAAGGCATCGAACACCTCACGACGGCACATGCCGATGTAGGCGTTTTCGTCGTAACCCAGGGGGTCCAGCTTGATGTCCACCTCCCGGTTGGAAGGGGAGATCATCTTCATGTTGCGGACCTTGCGGTCGATGATTTCGTCGGGCAGGTCGAACTCTTCGACCATGCAAAGCGGAATGGCCCCACCACAGGGTTTGGCGTTGTCGAGTTTGCGCTCGAACAGCCAAGTTTCAATTCCCGCCTTGGCCAGAATTTCGGCAGCACAGGAGCCACTTGGGCCACCACCGATCACCGCAACTCGCAACATCTCAGCCCGTCTCCGCTGGATTGTTTTGTGAAGCTATCACTGTCACAACAACCATTGTGGGTTGAGCTGGCTGCTGCCTTTACGATCGAAACAACACGCATCAGCGCCTTGGTTCGGGCCTCCTCTGCGCGACGCATCGAGCGGGAGGACATTCCGGTCGCTCGACGAACACGGCAGCCGCGTCAACGCAAGGGAAATGGCGCAGCTGGCTTGCTGTTTGGGCTCGTTCTCGTCTGTGCTGGAAGCCTGGCTGCCGTGATGCTGGTTCCCACGCTGCTGTCACGGCGCCAGCCCACGCAGAGCCTTGAGATTTCAGGCTTTCGCGAACGTCCTGACGCCGATGGCCGACTCCTGGGCCACTTCCCCTATGGAGAGGCTGACGCTGATCAACTCATCGTCTTTGAACCGGGGATCGAGCTGAATGTGAAAGCCGCCGAGGCCCTCGACACGATGATGCGTTTCGCCTTGGCTGACGGGATCGATCTGCGTCTGCTCAGTGGATTCCGCTCCCTGGCCCTCCAGGAATCGATCTTTTTTGATGTGGCCTCCGAACGGAACCAGACCGCCGAAGAGCGAGCCCAGGTGTCAGCTCCACCGGGCTACTCCGAGCACAGCACGGGTTACGCCGTTGATCTAGGCGATGGCCGTTTCCCTGAGACCAACCTCTCCCAGAGCTTTCAAGACACCGCCGCCTTTCGCTGGTTGCAGGACCATGCGGCGAGATATCACTTCGTGTTGTCCTTCCCTGAAGGCAACAAACAGGGTGTGATGTACGAGCCCTGGCATTGGCGCTACGAGGGCAATGCGGATGCACTGCGTTTGTTCGAGCCGGCCAGTCGGTTCTCCAGGCGCGACCCTTGACCGTTCCCGAACTGCTGTCACCTGCCGGCGACTGGGCTGCGATGAAGGCGGCCGCTGCCTCCGGTGCCGATGCGGTGTATTTCGGCGTTGATGCCTTCAACGCCCGCCAGCGGGCTGAGAATTTCCGACTGCAAGACCTTCCTGAGGTGATGCAGTGGCTGCATCAGCGGGGGGTGAAGGGATTCCTCACCTTCAACGTGTTGGTGTTCAGCGATGAATTGGAGGCAGCGGCTCAGTTGCTGATCGCTGCAGATCGAGCCGGTGTGGATGCGGTGATCGTCCAGGACGTGGGGCTCTGTCGCCTGGCCCAGCGGCTGGTGCCGAATCTCTGTGTGCATGGCTCAACCCAGATGTCGATCACCAGTGCCGCGGGTATTGCCCAGGCTGCGGCGCTCGGTTGCCAGCGGGTGGTGCTGGCCCGTGAGCTGGCCCTGCGTGATCTCGAGCGACTGCAGACACAACTGGTTCAGCGGAACCTTGCGATGCCGTTGGAGGTGTTTGTGCATGGCGCCCTTTGCGTCGCCTATTCCGGTCAATGTCTGACCAGTGAATCCCTCGGGCAGCGCAGTGCCAATCGAGGAGAGTGTGCCCAGGCCTGTCGCTTGCCCTACGAAATGGTGGTGGATGGGCAACCCCACCCCCTTGAAGACCAGCGCTACCTCCTCTCGCCCCAGGATCTGGCGGCCTGGGAGCTGCTGCCGGAGTTGCAGCGCATCGGCGTGGCCAGCCTCAAGATCGAAGGGCGTCTGAAGGATGCTGCCTACGTGGCAGCCGTCACCGACGCCTATCGCCAGCGCCTGGATCAAACCCCCGCTTCGGCGCCGCAGGTGCAACGCCAGCTTGAGCTGGCCTTTTCCCGAGGCCTTTCCACCGGTTGGCTTGAAGGGGTGAACCATCGCCGTCTGGTGCATGGCCGCTGGAGCAAGAAGCGGGGCCCGCTGCTGGGGCAGTTGCTGCGGGTGGAGCGGGGTGGTTGGTTGCATCTGCGCAGCCGGGAACAGCTGCATCCCGGGCAGGGCCTTGTGCTGGAACAACTGTCGTCCGACCCGCTGCAGCCGCCTCGGGAGATCGGTGGCCGGATCATGGTGTGTGAGCGGATGGGCGACGAACGCTGGAAGCTGCGCCTGGGGCCCGATCGTGTGGATGGCTCTGGCTTGAGAGCTGGCGCCTCGGTCTGGCTCACCAGTGATCCCGATTGGCACTCCCGTTGGCAGCGTGCCGCCCGTCGCACGGTGGAGGCTCGGTCCAGGGATCTGGCGCTGCGGGTGTCCGGTCGGCTGGATGCCCCGCTGGAGTTGCAGGTGCTGGAGCCCCAGGGATTTGAGCTGAAGCTCTGCAGCACCATGCCGCTCCAGAGTGCTTCGCAGCGCCCCCTGGACCGGGAAAAGCTTGAGCAGCAATTGGGACGCCTGGGGGGAACCGGTTGGTCGCTTCAGCATTTGGAGATCGAACTGGAGGGCGATCTTTTTCTGCCCGTGGCGGAACTAAACCGCATGCGCAGGGCTCTGCTGGAGCAGTTGGAGGCCACAGGGGACTGCAGCACCGATTCAGGGCCTGTCCCTGCAGCCACTAAAACGGCAGACCCAACGGAGCTGCTGGCTCAGATGTGCCCACCAGCTGTCGCTCCCCTCAGCGAGACCAAGCCAGGCTTGGTGGTGCTGGTGCGCAGCCTGGAGCAGCTGCAGGCCTTGGTGGATCTCTCCGGCACGGACCTGCCGATTCGCTCGGTGGTGGCGGATCTCGAGCAGCCTCGGGAGCTGAGGGAAGCGGTGGCGATCGGTCGAGGCTGCTGGCCTGAGGGTGTATGGCTGGCCGGTGCACGGATCACACGGCCTGATGAACGCTGGTCGCTTGAGCCACTGATTCGGGCCCGTCCTGACGGCTTCCTGGTGCGAAATGCCGATCAGCTGGAGGTGCTGACGCCGCTGGCCCCCTGCATTGGTGACTTTTCCCTCAACACCGCCAACCCCCTGAGTTTCCACTGGTATCGCGACCATTGGGCGCTGCAGCGACTCACGGCCAGTTACGACCTCAACCTTCAGCAACTGCTGGATCTGGCCGCCGCCGTTGATCCAGCGCTGCTGGAGGTCACCCTGCACCAGCACATGCCGTTGTTCCACATGGAGCATTGCTTGTTCTGTGCATTCCTCTCGGACGGCAAGGACCACACCGATTGCGGTCGTCCCTGTGAGAAGCATCACGTCACTCTGCGGGATCGCAGTGGCGTTGAACACCCACTGCGGGCTGATCTGGGTTGTCGGAACACCCTTTTCAATGGGACGGCGCAATCGGGCGTTGAAGCGCTTCCGTCGCTGCTGCGGGCAGGCGTGCGCAGGATCCGGCTCGAACTTCTCGATGAGGATGCCGCTGCGACGCAACGGCGCGTCAGCCTTTACGCCGAGGCTCTGGCGGGTCGGATGGCCACCCAGGAGGTCTGGTCCCAGGAGCAGATCCACCACCAGCTGGGCGTCACCCGCGGCAGCCTGCGCAGCAAGGGTCCGGAGCGCACCAGTCGATTCTCACGTTGAGATAACCTGTCCCACTGCGCCTTTGGCGTTCTTCACAAATACTTACGGTCAGCCCGCATGAGCGCCAACAACAAGGCGATCCGCAACATCGCGATCATCGCCCACGTTGACCACGGCAAGACGACTCTGGTCGATTCGCTGTTGGCGCAGTCAGGAATTTTCCGCGACAACGAGGCCGTCCCCACCTGTGTGATGGACTCCAACGACCTGGAGCGTGAGCGGGGCATCACGATCCTGTCGAAAAACACGGCTGTCACCTACAACGACACCCGGATCAACATCGTTGACACCCCTGGTCACGCCGATTTCGGTGGAGAAGTGGAGCGGGTGCTGGGCATGGTTGACGGTTGCCTACTGATCGTGGATGCCAACGAGGGGCCGATGCCCCAGACCCGTTTTGTGCTGAAGAAGGCCCTCGAGCAGGGCCTGCGTCCGATCGTGTTCGTCAACAAAATCGACCGTGCCCGGGTGGATCCCGAGACCGCCGTCGACAAGGTGCTCGACCTCTTCATCGAACTCGGCGCTGACGATGATCAGTGCGATTTCCCCTACCTGTTCGGCAGCGGTCTCGGAGGCTTCGCCAAGCCCGACATGAAGACCGACAGCGACAACATGCGTCCGCTGTTCGATGCCATCCTGCGTCACGTTCCGCCCCCGGTTGGTGATCCGGAGAAGCCCCTCCAGCTGCAAATCACCACCCTTGACTATTCCGACTTCCTCGGCCGGATCATCATTGGCCGCGTTCACAACGGAAAAATCAAACAGGGTCAGAACGCTGCGCTGATCAAGGACGACGGCAGCATCAAGAAGGGCCGCATCAGCAAGCTGCTGGGCTTCGAGGGGCTGCAGCGCGTCGAGATCGAAGAGGCGTCTGCCGGTGATCTGGTGGCTGTGGCTGGCTTTGACGACGTCAACATCGGCGAAACCATCGCCTGCCCCGATGAGCCCACCGCTCTGCCGCTGATCAAGGTGGATGAGCCCACCCTGCAGATGACCTTCGTCGTCAACGATTCACCCTTTGCGGGCAAGGAAGGCAAGTTCGTCACCAGCCGTCAGGTGCGTGACCGCCTGCAGCGTGAGTTGCTCACCAACGTTGCCCTGCGTGTGGAAGACACCGATTCACCGGACCGGTTTGCGGTGAGTGGTCGCGGTGAGCTGCACCTCGGCATCCTGATCGAGACCATGCGCCGTGAGGGCTATGAGTTCCAGGTGTCCCAGCCGCAGGTGATTTACCGCACCATCGATGGCACCCCATGCGAGCCGGTGGAAACCCTGGTGATGGATGTGCCTGAACCAGCGGTGGGCAGCTGCATCGAAAAACTGGGCACCCGCAAGGGCGAGATGCAGAACATGGAAACCAGCGCTGATGGCCGCACCCAGCTGGAGTTCATCGTTCCCTCCCGCGGTCTGATCGGTTTCCGCGGTGAATTCATCCGGGCCACCCGCGGCGAAGGAATCATGAGCCATTCCTTCTATGAATACCGGCCGATGATGGGTGAATTCGACACCCGCCGGAACGGTGTGCTGATCGCCTTCGAAGAAGGAACAGCAACGTTCTATGCCCTCAAGAACGCCGAGGATCGCGGCCAGTTCTTCATCAGCCCGGGCACCAAGGTATACAAGGGAATGATCATCGGGGAATACAACCGGCCTCAGGACCTCGAGATCAACGTCTGCAAGACCAAGCAGCTCACCAACATGCGTTCCGCGGGCGCTGAGGAACTGGACACGCTTCAAGCACCGGTGCAGATGACGCTGGAGCGAGCGCTGGAATACATCGGTCCCGATGAGATGCTCGAAGTCACGCCCGAGTCGATCCGTCTGCGCAAACTTCCCGGCAAGAAGCCGGCCAAGTCCAAGCGCTGATGCCTCAGGCGGACCCTCGCTTTCAGCAGGGTGTGGAGCTCTTCAATGCAGGTGAGTGGTACGCCGCTCATGATCTGTTTGAGGAGCTCTGGCATGAAACAGCTGATCCGGAACGGCGCAGCCTTCAGGGGATCCTGCAGGTGGCAGTAGCGCAGTTGCACCTGCAACGGGGCAACCGGCGCGGCGCCACGATTCTTTTCGGTGAAGCTCTGGGTCGTCTCAAACGTCCTGGAACCCCGGATCTTGGCTTGGATCTTGCGTCTCTGTGCCGTGTTGCGCAACAGCGGCTTGAGGCGCTTCAGCAGGATGGGGATCCCGAGTCATGCACTGTCCCCGTTCTTGAGTCCATGCGCTGAAGCGCCGGTAATCTCGACGAACTTGGGCAGGTGGTGTGGCAGTGAAAGCAATGCTCCGTTCTCGGGGGCTTCTTTTAGCTCTGCCCCTTCTGGCCGCCCTTTGGCCCCTGTTGTCGGCCCAGGCTCAGCAAACAGCTGACGCTGGCGTCATCACGATTGAGTCCGACCTGCAATCGGCCGACAACGGAACGGGTGTGATCACCGCCAGTGGCAACGTTCGCTTGGTGCACGCCGGTCGTGGTTTGGTGGCCACCAGCCGACAAGCCCAGTACTTCACGGAGGAAGACCGGATTGTGCTGAGTGGTGATGTTGATGTGATCCAGGCTGATGGCAACCAGCTCCGCGCTGATCGGTTTACTTATCTCCTGGATGAAGGTCGCGCGATTGCCAGCCCTGTTCCCGGCCAGCAGGTGTTCAGTCAGTGGTCGCTCACTCCCAGCCAACCCGTGCTCGACGTTCAGGCCGAGACCAACCCGGTGACTCCATGACCCTGGAACTGTCGAATGTCTCCATCACCCTTGGGGGCCGCCAGTTGGTGAAGGGCTTGGATCTGAAGCTTGCCCCCGGCGAGGTGGTCGGCCTGCTCGGTCCCAATGGAGCTGGAAAAACCACCACCTTCAATCTGGTGATCGGTTTGCTCTCCCCTGATCAGGGCGAGGTGACGGTGAACGGTGAGCGGGTCACCCATCTGCCCATGCCGGAGCGAGCCCGGCTTGGTGTGGGTTACCTGCCCCAGGAAGCGAGTGTGTTTCGCAATCTCACGGTGCGTGAAAATCTGGATATCGCTCTTGAACAGACCGATCTCAGCTCAGAGCAGCGTCGGGATCGGCGCCAGCAGTTGATCGAGGACTTTCACCTCAGCGCGTTCATCAACCGTCTTGGTTTCCAACTCTCTGGGGGTGAACGTCGCCGTTGCGAAGTGGCCAGGGCACTGGCCTCGGGTGCCAATGGACCGACGTATCTGCTTTTGGATGAACCCTTTGCCGGCGTCGACCCCCTTGCGGTGGCGGATCTGCAGCTGCTGATCGAGGTGTTGCGCTCCCGGGGCATGGGGATTCTGATCACCGATCACAACGTGCGCGAAACCCTGGCCACCACTGATCGGGCTTACATCCTCAACGATGGTGCGGTGTTGGCCGCAGGACGTTCCGAGGAGGTGGCAGCTGATCCACAGGTGCGTCGTTATTACCTCGGGGAGGGATTCCAACTGTGATTTTGGATCGTCTCAAACGGGCCACCTGGATGCGGCTGGACCTTCTGGATCGTTGGTTGCTCAAGGAGCTTCTTGGTCCGCTTCTGTTCTTCATTGCCCTGTTCACCCTGTTGCTGCTGACGGGCGGCGTGATGTTTGAACTGGTGCGGCAAATGGTCGATAAGAACCTGCCGATCACAGTTGCAGCTCAGGTGCTCTTGTTCAGCATTCCGCGTTGGTTGGCCTTCTCTGTGCCGATTGGAACGCTGATGGCTTCGCTGTTTGTGTTCACCCGTCTTTCCGCAAACAACGAACTCACCGCCCTGCGCAGCCTCGGCATCACCACGAAGCGGATGATCAGTGCCGCTCTCGCCCTCTCGATGGCGATGACTCTGTTCAGCTTCGTCTTGAACGATGTGGTCGTGCCCCGCAGTGAGCGTTATGCAGAAGTCAGCTTAAAGCGGGGTTTGGGCCAAGCTGTAGCTAATAAAAATGGAGAAGACATTATTTACCCTCGATTTGGTAGGCGTACTGGAGTAGCTGGAAAGTCGGCAGACAGAGGCTTATTGCAACTGTTTTATTCACGGAAATTTCAGGATGGTGAAATGAAAGATGTAACGGTTCTTGACTTCTCTAGATCTGGAATTACTCAGATGTTGAGAGCTGATAGGGCTATTTGGAATGAACATCAGGCTGGTTGGTATTTCCTGGATGGACATATACTCACTTTGATGGCTAATGGAAGCTCTACCAAGGCCGATTTCAAACGTTATCTGTACCCTCTTGACTCAGCTCCTCAGCGCCTGGCAGGAATTGAAGAAGATGCGGTCAACATGACTGTTGCTGAAGCATTGCAGGCCGAGAGGCTCTACGAAGAGGCCGGCAGCATCAAGGAAGCCCGCAAAATCCGTGTGCGGATCCAGGAGAAGTTCACGGTTCCGATGGCCTGTCTGGTGTTTGGCTTGTTTGGAGCCACCCTCGGCGCTCAGCCCAGCTACCGAAGCAGCCGAAGCTTCTCGTTTGTGCTCACCCTCGGCATCATCGCTGTCTATTACGTGATTGGTTTCAGCTTCAGTTCCCTCGGGGTGAAGGGAACCCTGCCGCCGATCTTGGCGGCCTGGCTGCCTGTGATGTTGTTTCTTGGGGCGGGTGGTCTGTTGCTGAAACAGGCCAGTCGCTGATTGGCCGGGGCAGAATCGACGTGTCTTCAGGAAATGGTGTGCTGAACACGCCCTTTGAGCTCGTCACCAGTCTTGGTTTCGCTGGCTTTGTGTTGCTGCTGCTGGCCATGCCCCTGGCTTTCTGGGCGGTGTCCAGCCAGTCCCGGGCTGTCTTGGTGCGGCTGCTGGTGGCCGTCGCCAACCTTCTGTTCACGGCTCAGCTGATTTTGCGTTGGTGGCAATCCGGCCACTTCCCGATCAGCAACCTTTACGAATCCCTGTGCTTTCTCGCCTGGGCTTGCACCCTCACCCAGCTGCTGGTGGAACGGGCCTGGCCTTCTCCCATCGTTGCGGCTGCTGCCACCCCCATGGGCCTTGGTTGCATTGCCTTCGCCAGCTTTGCCTTGCCCGATCAATTGCAGTCAGCGGCTCCTCTGGTTCCCGCCCTGCGCTCAAGCTGGTTGGTCATGCATGTGAGCGTGATCATGGTGAGTTACGCCGCACTGCTGGTGGGATCCCTGCTCTCCCTGGCGGTGTTGGTCACCGATCGCGACCAATCCCTTGAACTCAGGAGTAGTTCCATTGGCAGTGGTGGATTTCGTCAGGCGGCCTCAATCGCGAATGGTGGTTCTGTTCAGCTGCAATCGGTTCAGCTGAGCACCAATGAGCAACTCGACAGCCTCAGTTATCGCACCATCACGGTTGGGTTCTTGATGCTTACGGTGGGCATCGTGAGTGGTGCTGTTTGGGCGAATGAAGCATGGGGCAGCTACTGGAGCTGGGATCCCAAGGAAACCTGGGCCTTGATCTGCTGGCTGGTGTATGCCGCTTATCTGCACACCCGCCTCAGTCGAGGTTGGCAGGGCCGACGCCCAGCTCTTGTGGCTGTGGTTGGCCTTGTGGTGATCGCTGTTTGTTACATCGGGGTGAATCTGCTGGGCATTGGTTTGCACAGCTACGGCTGGTTTTTCTGAACTCCAGTGATCAAAGAGAAATGTTCTCAAGCCACAACTTTCACCCTCGGATGAGGGATTCATCTCCCTGTCCAGATCCCCTATCTCAGGGATCTTTCAATATGGACAGCATCGTGTGGATGTGTGCCTCGTAGGGCAGTTTGCGCAACGAGGGGATTCAAGGCCCAGTAGCAACGAATAAATCAGCGCCTGCAGGGGGCATTCCTCACTGAGACGCTCGATGCCGGATCGTTTGTTGGGAGGTTTCACTCTCTTCTGCTTCAGAGCGCAGATAACGCTTCCGCTGCGCCGATTCCAGGCCAGACAGCAAGACAGCGCGTCTTGAAGGTGCGACCCGCTGAGGCCGATCAAGACCCCGAAGCAGTGGATGGATGCCTCGTCTGTTCATGCTGTTCTCCCGGTTATGCGTGAATCTCGCGCCGTGACCTGTGGTCCATCGCGTGATTGAATAATTCCATGATCTTCAGTCTTGTTTTGTGATCCACGTCACTGATTGGCGTGCTGCCCTTCCAAGTTGTTGTTGGCTTCTCAGGACATGCATCAAGCCAACGGGCAAAAAGGAAGGCCACCCCTGCAAAGGGATGGCCTAAACCTTGTTGGCGTTCTTTGAAGCTGAACGAAGCGTCTGGCTGTATGGCTTGTCAGACCAGTCAGGCAGCTTCTAGATCTTGCTCAGTTGGACCGTCGTCACGCATTGGACGCCTCCGACTTCGACTCTCCCAGTCTCCTCCAGAGGAACTACTTTCATCATCCGTATTTCAACTCAGCGGCAGGGAAGAGAGCCTGGACCTGACCGATGCGCAAAGTCAACGGAACTATTGAGCAAGATATTGAAGGACTGCACCGATATTCATGCTCCCTTTGAGATATCCGGCAATAGCCAATGCGATCACACCAGCATTCAGCGCCAGGAAGGCGCCAACCAATTTGACGTCATCATTCATCCATTGATTATCGGAGGCCTGTTCGCATCACTGTGGCCTCCAAATCTTTGGAGATGATAAAACTGTTCAAGCGTTGGGTTCTTGCTTGAAGTGCTCATAAAAAAAGCCCGGCATCGGCTGCCGGGCTTGTGGTGTTCAGCTGATGGTCTCCTGATCAGGCAAGAACAGCTTCCTTGCTGCTGCTGTTGCGGATTCCCTTGATCGCTTCGGCGTAATCGGGCTGGTTGAACACACCGGAGCCGGACACAATCGCGTTGGCACCTGCTTCGATCACCTTCCAGGCATTGCCTGCTTTGATGCCGCCATCCACTTCGATCCAGGGATCGAGACCCTTTTCGTCGCACATGCGGCGCAGGTCGCGAATTTTCTGAACCTGGTTTTCGATGAAGCTCTGGCCCCCGAAACCGGGGTTCACGCTCATTATCAGCACCAGATCGCAGAGCTCGAGGCAGTACTCGAGGGTGTCGATCGGTGTTGATGGGTTCAGGACTGCACCTGCTTTTTTGCCCAGGTCCTTGATCTGAGCGAGGTTGCGGTGCAGATGAGGGCAGGCTTCAACCTGCACGGAAATGATGTCGGCACCGGCTTTGGCGAAGTCGGGGACGTACTTCTCCGGCTCAACGATCATCAGGTGAACGTCCAGGGGCTTCTGGGTCACCGGCCGCAGCGCCTCAACAATCAGCGGTCCAATGGTGATGTTCGGAACAAAGCGGCCGTCCATCACATCCACATGGATCCAATCCGCACCGGCTTCGTCCACGGCTTTCACTTCTTCGCCGAGGCGTGCGAAGTCAGCCGACAGGATTGACGGCGAGATCACCAGGGGCTTGGTGCTCATTGATGAGGAGCGCGAAGTGCCGGGAGATTTTAGGGACTCCTGCAACCACTGATACAGTGAGCCGCGCTCAGACGTCGAGATCCACTGCGGCGACGGCCAACTGCCCGTCCAGGAGATCTCGCCAACCCGTCCCACCTCATCCGGAGTCCCGTGGATCAGACCCTCATTCAGGAAATTCTCGAGATCGTCGAGCAGGCCGCCATCGCTTCCGCCTCGCTCTCCGGCAAAGGCCTGAAGGATGAAGCCGATGCATTGGCCGTTGATGCCATGCGCAAGCGCATGAATCAGATCCAGATGCAGGGCCGCATCGTGATCGGAGAGGGGGAACGTGATGAAGCCCCAATGCTCTACATCGGAGAAGAGGTCGGCACCGGCACCGGCCCCGGCGTTGACTTTGCTGTTGACCCTTGCGAAGGCACCAACCTCTGCGCCTTCAACCAGCGCGGCTCCATGGCTGTTCTCGCCGCTTCCGACCGTGGCGGTCTGTTCAATGCCCCCGACTTCTATATGAAGAAGCTGGCTGCTCCTCCGGCAGCCAAGGGCAAGGTGGACATCCGCAAATCAGCCACTGAAAACATCAAGATCCTCAGCGAGTGCCTGGGTCTCCCCGTCGACGAGCTGAACATCGTGGTGATGGACCGCGCCCGTCACAAGGACCTGATCGCTGAGATCCGTGCCACCGGCGCTCGCATCCAGCCCATCTCTGATGGAGACGTTCAGGCCGCCATCGCCTGCGGTTTCGCTGGTACCGGAACCCACTGCCTGATGGGCATCGGTGCTGCCCCTGAAGGTGTGATCTCCGCCGCTGCCATGCGCGCTCTTGGTGGTCACTTCCAGGGCCAACTGGTGTATGACCCTGCGATTGCTCAGACCTCCGAGTGGGCTGACATGACCAAAGAGGGCAACCTGGCGCGTCTCGCTGAGATGGGCATCGCCGATCCCGACAAGGTCTATGAAGCTGAGGAGCTGGCCTGCGGTGAGCATGTTTGTTTCGCTGGCAGCGGCATCACGGATGGTCTGCTCTTCGATGGCGTTAAGTTCGAAAAGGACTGCACCCGCACAAGCAGCCTGGTGATCAGCAACCTGGACAACACCTGCCGCTTCACCAACACCGTGCACATCAAAGACGGCGCCCAGAGCATCGCTCTGAGCTGATCGTCATCAACTGGTTGAGAGGAACGTCTTCATGCATATCTCCGTCGTCGGCCTCAGTCATCGGACGGCACCGGTGGAGATCCGGGAACGGCTCAGCATCCCTGAGCAGACCATGGAGACGTCCCTTCAATCCCTGCGCGGCAATGAGCAGGTGCTCGAGGCATCGATCCTCAGCACCTGCAACCGCCTTGAGATTTACACCCTGGTCCGCAATCCGGACCTCGGCGTGTCTGCTGTCAGCGACTTCCTCAGCAGTCACTCCGGTCTTGAGACAGGGGAGCTGACGCCCCACCTGTTCAGTTACCACCACGAAGACGCTGTCGACCACCTGATGCGGGTGGCAGCTGGTCTCGACAGCCTTGTGCTGGGGGAAGGTCAAATCCTCTCCCAGGTGAAAAAAATGATGCGGCTCGGCCAGGAGCACAAATCCCTGGGTCCGATCCTGAACCGCTTGCTCACCCAGGCTGTTTCCACCGGCAAACGGGTGCGCAGTGAAACCAACCTCGGAACGGGGGCTGTTTCGATCAGCTCAGCTGCCGTTGAGCTCGCCCAGCTCAAGCTCGGTCAATCCCGAGGTCTGGATCAACTGGTCACCCTGGAAAGCGAGCAGATCGCCGTTGTTGGTGCAGGGCGCATGAGCCGTCTTTTGCTCCAGCACCTTCAGGCCAAAGGTGCCTCGGGTGTTGTTCTGCTCAACCGCACCGTTGAACGGGCCGAGCAGCTGTCGGCTGATTTCCCTGATCTTCCTATTCAGTGCAGGCCGCTTACGGATCTGGATCAGTACCTGAGCACCTGCTCGCTGATGTTCACCAGCACCGCCGCCGATGATCCGATCATTGATGCCGCACGTCTGGCTCCTCTGAACCGGCGCAGCCAGTTGCGCTTGATTGATATCGGTGTGCCGCGCAACATTGCTGCGGATGCTGCCGATGTGGACGGCGTTGAATCCCACGATGTGGACGACCTGCAAGAGGTCGTTGCCCGTAACCAGGAAGCCCGTCAGGCCATGGCCCGCGAGGCTGAGCAGTTGCTTCAGCAAGAAGCGCAGCAGTTCCTCGAGTGGTGGGACAGCCTTGAGGCTGTGCCGACCATCAACCAGCTGCGCTCTTCGATGGAGTCAATCCGTTCGGAGGAACTCCAGAAAGCCCTCAGCCGAATGGGCCCTGATTTCTCAGCCCGGGAACGCAAGGTTGTCGAAGCGTTGAGCAAAGGAATTATCAACAAAATCCTCCACACGCCGGTGACCCAGCTGCGGGCTCCCCAGACCCGTCAGGATCGCCAACAGGCCCTCCGAATTGTCGAACGACTGTTCGATTTGGAAGCTTCTTGAGCTCTCGAGCGATTCAGTCGCGATCTGAATCCCAGTAATCTCGACTGATTCTTCCCAAAGACGGTTGCGAAGCCAAAAACTCCGGTAAGTTCTTGCGGCAACGCCGATTTGGGACAGCGGCATGAAGCGGGTCTTGGCCATCATTCTGGGCGGCGGTGCAGGCACACGCCTGTATCCGCTCACAAAAATGCGCGCCAAGCCGGCCGTCCCTCTGGCAGGCAAATATCGACTGATTGATATTCCGATTAGCAACTGCATCAACTCCGACATCAACAAGATGTACGTGATGACGCAGTTCAACAGTGCGTCACTGAACCGTCACCTCAGTCAGACCTACAACCTCAGTAATTCCTTTGGTGGCGGTTTTGTTGAGGTGCTCGCAGCTCAGCAAACCCCCGACAGTCCAACTTGGTTTGAAGGTACTGCAGACGCTGTACGCAAATACCAGTGGTTGTTCCAGGAATGGGATGTTGATGAATACCTGATCCTTTCCGGCGACCAGCTCTACCGGATGGATTACAGCCTCTTCATCGAGCACCACCGCCGCTCAGGTGCTGATCTCACCGTCGCTGCCCTTCCCGTTGATCCCAACCAGGCAGAGGCCTTCGGTCTGATGCGGACCGATGAAAACGGCTCGATCAAGGAGTTCCGCGAGAAGCCCAAGGGTGATTCGCTGCTGGAGATGGCTGTCGACACCTCTCGCTTCGGCCTCAGTGCCGATTCAGCCAAGGAAAGGCCCTATCTGGCCTCGATGGGCATTTACGTCTTCAGCCGTCAGACCCTCTTTGATCTGCTCGACAAGCATCCCGGGCACAAGGATTTCGGCAAGGAGATCATTCCCGAGGCTCTCGCGCGGGGCGACAAGCTTCAGAGCTATGTGTTCGACGACTACTGGGAAGACATCGGCACCATCGGTGCGTTCTATGAAGCCAACCTCGCCCTGACCCAACAACCCACGCCCCCCTTCAGCTTCTACGACGAGAAATTCCCCATCTACACCCGTCCTCGCTATCTGCCGCCCAGCAAGCTGGTTGACGCCCAGATCACCAACTCGATTGTTGGCGAAGGCTCGATCCTGAAGTCCTGCAGCATCCACCACTGTGTTCTCGGGGTGCGCAGTCGAATTGAAAGTGACTGCGTGCTTCAGGACACGCTGGTGATGGGGGCCGACTTCTTCGAATCTCCAGACGAACGCGCTGTCTTGAAAGAGCGCGGAGGCATTCCTCTTGGCGTCGGCAAGGGCACCACAGTCAAACGCGCCATCCTCGACAAGAACACCCGCATTGGTTCGGGTGTCTCGATCATCAACAAGGACAACGTGGAAGAAGCCGACCGTTCCGATCAGGGCTTCTACATCCGCAACGGCATTGTGGTGGTTCAGAAAAACGCCACCATCGCTGATGGAACGGTGATCTGAGGGCAGCATCCGTTTTCAGGAATGCGCCGGCGTCTTTCTGCCGATGGCTCATTCCTGACATTTATTGGTTGATTTGCAGTCGAGACCAGGCGAGATCAACACACTGAGATCAGTCCTCAGTGGTCCTGCCGGCCATGTCCAAGTCTCACTTCGGCCTAATCGGTCTTGGCGTGATGGGCGAGAACCTCGTCCTGAATGCGGAACGCAACGGTTTTTCCAGTGTTGTCTACAACCGCACCTACGCCAAAACCGAAGACTTCCTCCAGGGGCGTGGCAAGGACAAGAACATTCAGGGCGCCACTGACCTCGAAGATTTCGTTGGCAAGTTGGAACGGCCCCGCCGGATTTTGATGATGGTGAAGGCGGGGCCCGCCGTCGATGCCGTTGTTGATCAGCTCTCCCCCTATCTCGAAGAAGGCGATCTGCTGATTGATGGAGGCAACTCCGACTACCACGACACCGAACGTCGGGTGAAGCAACTCGAGAGCAAGAGCTTCGGTTTCATCGGTATGGGTGTGTCCGGTGGCGCCAAAGGTGCCCTGGAGGGGCCGAGCATGATGCCCGGAGGAACCAAGACCTCCTACGAGGCCATCGAGGGCCTTGTGAACAAGATGGCGGCTCAGGTCGAAGACGGACCTTGCGTGACCTACATCGGTCCCGGCGGGTCAGGACACCTGGTGAAGACCGTCCACAACGGGATCGAATACGGCATTGAGCAGATCCTTGCCGAGGGCTACGACCTGATGAAGCGGGTCAAAGGAATGACCGGTGTGCAGATGGCCGACGTTCTCGGTCAATGGAACGCCACAGAAGAGTTGTCGTCGTATCTGGTGGAAATCACCGAGGTGTGTCTCCGCACCAAGGATCCCGTTGATGGCACTGATCTGGTGGAAAAAATCACCGATCAGGCTGGTCAGAAGGGCACGGGCCTCTGGACCGTGGTGACAGCGCTGCAGATGGGTGCCTCTGTTCCCACCATCTATGCCTCTCTCAATGCAAGGGTGATGAGCTCGATGAAGCCCCAACGCGTGGCGGCCGAATCGATCCTCAAAGGACCAACCATCAAGGACTTTGACCTGGGAACGCCTGACGATGCCATGGCTCCGCTGATGGATGCCACGGTGCTGAGCTGCATCGCCAGTTATGCCCAGGGCATGGAGCTTCTGCGTATCGCCTCCCAGGACCTCGACTATGAACTCCACATGCCGTCGATCGCTCAGATCTGGAAGGGTGGCTGCATCATTCGGGCCCGTCTGCTGAAGCGCATTCAGGATGCTTTTCACGCTGATCCCCAGCTGCCCAACCTGATGGTTGATCCCTGGTTCGCTGAACAGATCAACCGACGGCTTCCCGGACTGGCTCAAGTGGTGGCCGGTGCCGCCGAGGCCGGTATTCCCGTTCCCTGCTTCAGCAGCACCCTCGACTACATCAACAGCTACCGCTCCGGTCGCCTTCCTCAGAACCTGGTTCAGGCGATGCGCGATTGCTTCGGCTCCCACACCTACCAAAGGGTCGACAAGGAGGGCACGTTCCACACCGAATGGCTCAGCTGAGTGGTTGAGCGATGACCAACTACCGTATCGAGCGGGCCAAGGATCCTCAGGACCTCGCCCGTCAGGCCTGTGAAACTGTTGCTGCCCAAATTGATCTGGCCTTGGATCAACGGGACCGCTGCCAGATCGCTCTCTCCGGTGGGAGCACCCCCGCCAGTGCCTACTCCCTGCTCGGTCAGGAACGGTTGCCCTGGGACCGGGTGGACGTTGTGCTGGGTGACGAGCGCTGGGTGGCTGCCGACGATGCGTCCAGCAACGCCGGCATGCTGCGCCGCACCCTTCTCGCACCCGGGCCTGGAGCTTCAGCTGCTTTTCATCCTGTTCCCACCGTGGAACTGGAGAGCCCTGAGGCCAGTGCCCAGGCTTTTGCTGACCAGCTTTCTCAGCTGTGCTCAGGAGCCCCACCGGTGTTCGACGTGATGCTGCTGGGCCTGGGGGATGACGGCCACACCGCATCCCTGTTCCCCGGCACCGAGGCTCCAGCGGTGCTGGATCGCTGGACGACCATCGGGCGCGGCAAGGGGTTGGATCGCATCACCATGACGGCTCCTGTGCTTAGTGCCGCCCGTCAGGTGATCTTCCTCGTCAGTGGTGCCGGTAAACGGGAGGCCCTCCGTCGACTGGTCGATCCCTCCGAATCCTCCGATCGCACTCCCGCTCGGCTGGTTCAACCTGCTAGTCATGTGCTGATCCTTGCTGATCAGGATGCAGCCGCCGGCCTCTGAACAGATCCTTTTCCAGGGCAGCAACTTTGCTGACTGGGCCAGCCTGAACGACACGATCATGGGCGGCCGATCCCGTGCCGGTTGCCGCGTGACCCCCGACGGACTCGTGCTGGACGGGGAGCTGGTGGAAACCGGCGGTGGTTTCGTGAGCTGCCGCTCCCCTCGCCTGCAGCCCCCGCTCGATCTGTCCCCTTATTCAGCACTTCAGCTGGATGTTGAGGGTGAGGGACGCACCCTGAAGATTGCCCTTGGTTGCCGGGATGGAGCCATGGGACTCACGGAACTGATTCCCGGTGGTCTCCGCTGGGTGGTGGATGTTGCGACCAAACCGTCCGGTTTGACCCCTGTTGTGGTGCCATTCGCCGACCTCAGACCCACGGTGCGTGCCAAGCCCGTTGGCTTACCGCTGCGCTTCGATCCCAGTGGCATCACCCGCATTCAGGTGTTGCACTCGAAATTCGGCGATGCTGGGGATCTCAATCCGGGGTTTCGCGCTGGCTCCATCCGGGTGCTGATCCGTTCAATCCGCGCCTTGCCCTGAGTCCATGGACCTTCTGGTGTTGATTGCCAAGGCGGCTGACGTTTGCCTCAAGCCCTGGAGCCATGCTGTTGTTCTGATCGATCCTTCGGCTCCAGAACAAATCGACGATCTGCACGTGCGGATTGAATGCCGTGATGGCGACGGCCAGCGTTGCTCTGATCAGGATCTTGAACTGGAGATCTATCGGAGTGGCGACGAGATCAATCTGATGCTGAGCTGGTGGGACCAACCGGAACGTCCGATGCTCTGGCACGGGCGCCATCCGGTCTGGATGGATGGCGCATCTGGGCAGCGCTGTGCTGCACCGCAGGATGCCGCCCCGCTTGAAGCATTGGGTCGGCGCCTACGGGCTCTGGTGCAACCGGCTGTTTGATCGCGCCGAATTCAATCGGCGTGGTCGGTGGTCGCACCCCGGCTTGAGCTGGAGACGAGCCGCGCGTACTTGCCGAGAATTCCTTTGCGGTAACGGGGTTCCGGCTTGCTCCATCCCGCCCGGCGGCGATCCAGTTCCGCGTCATCCACGTTGAGTTGGAGCAGCAGCTGATCAGCATCAACCGTGATGCTGTCGCCTTCTTGAACCAGCCCGATCGTTCCACCAACGGCGGCTTCAGGAGCCACGTGACCCACCACCAGGCCATAGGTGCCGCCGCTGAAGCGGCCATCGGTGATCAGGGCGACCTTGTCCCCAAGGCCCTGACCAACGATCGCTGAGGTGGGAGCCAGCATCTCCCGCATGCCCGGTCCCCCGACGGGACCCTCGTTGCGGACCACCACCACATCCCCGGCCTGGATCTTTTTGTCGAGGATGGCGGCAAGGCAGTCTTCCTCGCTTTCAAACACCCGCGCCGGGCCGGTGAGAACAGGTGTCTTCACACCGCTGATCTTGGCCACGCTTCCCTCGCTGGCGAGGTTGCCCTTGAGGATGGCGAGGTGCCCTTTGGCGTAAAGCGGATTGCTCAGGGGGCGGATCACGTCTTGCCCTGAGTGCGGCTCCGAGGGCACATCGGCGAGCAACTCCTTCAGGCTTTTGCCCTCCACCGTTCGGCAGTCGCCGTGCAGCAAGCCTGCATCCAGCAGCAGCTTCATCACCTGGGGAATGCCGCCGGCGTTGTGCAGATCAACGGTCACGTAGCGGCCGCTGGGCTTGAGATCACAGATCACCGGCACCCGCTGACGAATCCGTTCGAAGTCATCGATGCTCAGGTCAACGCCGGCGGTGCGGGCAATGGCCAGCAGGTGCAGCACCGCATTGGTGGAGCCACCCACCGCCATGATCACGCTGATGGCGTTCTCAAAGGCTTCCTTGGTGAGCAGATCCAGGGGGCGGATGTTGGCTTTCACGGCCTCCACCAGCACTTCGGCGGAGCGAGCGGCACTGTCGGCCTTTTCCTCGTCCTCGGCAGCCATCGTGGAGCTGTAGGGGAGGCTGAGACCCATCGTTTCGATGGCGGCACTCATGGTGTTGGCGGTGAACATGCCGCCGCAACTGCCAGCCCCAGGGCAGGCATTTTTCTCAACTGCGGTGAGCTGCTCTTCGTCGATCTTGCCGCTGGTCAGTTGGCCGACCGCTTCAAAAGCGCTCACCACCGTGAGATCACAGCCGCCCAGCTTGCCCGGCTTGATCGTGCCGCCGTAGACGAACACCGAAGGGATGTTCATCCGTGCCATCGCGAGCATGGCACCGGGCATGTTCTTGTCGCAGCCACCAACGGCCAGCACCCCATCCATGCTCTGGCCATTGCAGGCCGTTTCGATGGCGTCAGCGATCACTTCACGGCTCACCAGGGAGTACTTCATCCCTTCGGTGCCCATGGAGATTCCATCACTCACGGTGATGGTTCCGAACATCTGTGGCATGCCTCCGGCCTGCCGGGCCGCTTCCTCAGCTCGTTTGGCCAGGTCGTTCAGCCCCACATTGCAGGGGGTGATGGTGCTGTAGCCGTTGGCGATGCCCAGGATGGGCTTGCCGAAATCGCTGTCTCCAAAGCCCACGGCCCGCAACATGGCGCGGTTGGGAGACCGCTGAATCCCCTTGGTGACGGCGTCGGAGCGAAGCATGGAACGGAGCGGACCAGTGGCAATCAAGCCAACCTACCGAGCGCTCATCCTTCGCTACCAAGTCCCTCGAGTTGGGCGCGAACGCGGGCGATCTCCGCGTTGAGTTTTTCCACCCGCTCCTCGAGGTGTCCGTTGCCTGCGCTGTCCAGCACTTCGGAACCGTCCTGCATCCGCGGTGCGTGCAACATCGATTTCTGCGCGCCGTAACGCCTGCGCCTGTCGGCTTCGTTGAGGAGCCACCAGGCCAGGCCTGCAGCACCGAGCACTGCTCCGGTGACCAGAGTTGCCAGGGTGCCTGAGCCCGTGTCGTGCTGCTGGGCCATGGGTGCGTTCAACCTGCCTGAAGGTTAGTCATGCCCTCAAGATCTGAGGTTCAGCCGTCGCACAGGGTCACCGATTCCCGGACGAATCTCACCCTGTTCCCCCACGCCCTCGTCAATGCAGGCGGTGTGCAGCGTTAGGTCTGGAATCGCTTCACCCAACAACTTCAGTCCAGGACTGGCGCATAGGGCAGTGATCAGCCGCATGCGCCGACCATCCACACCCTTGCTCTGGAGCTCCTGCAGAAGCTTGAGGGTGGCCTCACCATCACTGATCTGGTCAACAAACAGAATCACCCCGGCGTTGGCTTCGATCTCCTGTGGGCACGACCCCAGGCAGAGGGAGGAATCGGGAAGGACGGATCGTCCTCCCTGCCAAAGCTCGAGGCCTGCTGGCAGCACTGGAATGGCGATCAGCGGTACCGATGCTTCAACGAGGGTGCCTTCGGTGTCCCCATGGAGTCCGGGCACCGTCTCCCGGCGATGGGGCAGCCAGTCCCGCAGGGCTTCGTAGGTGAGCCACCGGCCCAGTTCCTGCAGGGCTGTGGCGTAGAGGGCCGCAGGGGTTTCCCGATGCCGAAGCATGGTCAGCCAATGGCCGATCAGGGGATGGGGTGGAACCACCACCCGCAAGCTCATGGCCATATCGACTCGCTCCGCGGACAGTTGCCATAACGTGATTGCTCAAATTACCGGTCTCATGGGCGCCCTTCGACGTATGGCCTCGCTGCTGGCGGTGATCACGCTGGCGTTCAGCACTGTTGTTTGGGCTGAATCAGTGCAGGCCATCACCGCTCCCGAGCTGCGTGGTCAGTTCGCGGTTCAGGAGATCAGCGCCGATATGCACGGTCTTGACCTCAAGGAAAAAGAGTTCCTCAAGGCCGATTTGCGCGAGGTGAATCTCAGCGGCACAGACCTGCGTGGCGCTGTGATCAACACCTCGCAACTGCAGGGGGCCGATCTCCGCGATGCCGATCTCTCCGATGTTGTGGGCTTTGCCAGCCACTTCGAGGGCGCCGATCTCCGGGGGGCCAATTTCACCAACGCGATGATGATGCAGAGCCGTTTCACGGACGCGCAGATCGACGGTGCTGATTTCACCAACGCCGTGATCGACCTTCCCCAACAGCGGGCCCTCTGTGCTCGGGCGGATGGATCCAATCCGATCAGTGGTGTCTCCACCCGTGAGAGCCTGGGCTGCCGCCCTTAATCGTCATGGCAAAGCGTCTGCCGGTGACCGTGATCACCGGGTTTCTTGGGGCCGGTAAGACCACGGTGCTCCGCCATCTGCTCACCCGTGGCGGTCAGCGATTGGCCGTGATGGTCAACGAATTCGGCAGCGTTGGGCTTGATGGTGATCTGATTCGCAGCTGCGGCTTTTGTCCTGAGGAGGAGGTGGACGGCCGTTTGGTTGAGCTGAACAACGGCTGCCTCTGCTGCACGGTGCAGGACGACTTCCTGCCGACCATGGAGACGTTGCTGGAACGGGCGGATCAGTTGGATGGGATCGTTGTGGAAACGAGCGGTCTCGCTTTGCCACGGCCTCTGCTTCAGGCCTTGGATTGGCCCGCCATCCGTAGCCGTGTGCATGTGAATGGTGTGGTGACGCTGGTGGATGGCGAAGCTTTGGCTGCAGGCAGCCCAGTGGCTGATGCTGAAGCGCTGGAGCGGCAACGGGCCGAGGATCCCAGCCTGGATCACCTCACAGCGATCGACGACTTGTTTGAGGATCAACTCCAGGCCGCTGACCTGGTCTTGATCAGCCGAGCTGATTGCCTGGATGCATCAGCGATGGCTGAGGTGCAGGGGCGGATCAAAGACAAAGTGCGCCCGGGTACCGCTCTGCTTCCTGTGTCTCAGGGACAGGTGGAGACATCCGTTGTGTTGGGCCTTGAGCACAAGCCCACCCCCCAGGAAGCCCACACCCACCATGACCACGACCACCACGACCACCACGACCACGACCATCACGACCACAGCCATGTCGACATGGTCGGCAGCAATGTTCGTGTTGAAGGGGCCTTGGACCGTCAGGCCCTCGAACAGCTGTTGCCCAGCCTCGTGAGCAATCTCCAGGTGGTTCGACTCAAGGGGCGTGTCTGGCTGCCCAGCAAAACGCTTCCGCTTCAGATCCAGATGGTGGGTCCGCGGTTGAACAGCTGGTTTGAAGCAGCTCCCAGCCATGCCTGGCGTCCCGATCAGGGCTGTGGTGCTGATCTGGTGGTGCTGGCTTTGAACGAGGCTGCAGCTCCGGCCCTGGAATCCGGCCTTCAGAGGCTGGTGCAGGCCACACCGGCCAAGGCCAGCCCCGCGGCAGCCACGCCGGAGAGCTGAATCGGGTCTCCTTCCATTCGGCCCACAAAAAGAGCCATCACTGGTGCCGTGGCCATCAGGGTCACCCCTTCTCCAACGGGCATCGTTTGCAGCACCACCTGTTGCAACAGTATTCCCCCGTTGGTTCCGACCACGGTGGCAATCACAAGCTTCCATTGCTCCCGTTGCTTCAGCTTGGTCTGTCTCCAGATCCCTTTGAGGAAGGGAAGAAGACCAAGCCATCCGCCCAGCAGCCGGATCGATGCCGTCTGCAATGGGGTGAGGTCACTGTTGATCAGCACGTGACGGGCCAGAAAGGCTCCGCTCAGGCCACAGACCACGGCAGTGAGTGCCAACAGCAGCCCGATGCCGAAGTCAGCAGCGTTGTCCCCCCGCTCCCCTTGGCTCGTCTCTTTCGCCTGCATGGCAATGAGAACCACCGCGCTTGAAACCAAAAGCGCGCCGAGACCGTTCTTCACGGCCAGGCTGTCCCCCATCACCAACACCCCAGCGATGCTGGCCAGCACCGGACCGCTGGCTTCCACGGTGAGGGTTCGTCGGGTGCCGAGTCGCCGCAACGCCCCGAGATAGAAGCTGTCTCCGGCCGCAATGCCGATCAAGCCGCTGATCAACAGCAGCAGAACAGCATGCACCTCGGTGTTGTGCGGAAGTGTGAGCAGAACAGGCAGAAACAGCAGGCTGGCCAAGCCGTTCTTCATGGCGTTGAGCCGGATCGCCTTGACTCGCCCTGATAGCGATCGCCAGAGTGCACTGGCTCCCGTCCAGGCCATGGCTGCTCCAAGGGCCGCCAGTACACCCGTCATGGTCTGGTGTTGATCGTTGTGAAGTCTGCTGCGCAGTCGAGAACTCTGTGCACAATTCAGGAATGTGAGGCCTGGAGACGTGCACGGTCCTGGGGCAATTGCTGGAAACCTTGTCGGGGCATTGGGCGGTTCATCTTGAAAGTCGTGTTCCTCTCACTGAGCTTTATGAAGCACGGATCGCTTCATCCAAGCCATCGCTTGGTTTTTTCATTCTTCTGATCAGCTCTGCTGTGATCGCCAGCCTCGGGCTGATCTCCAACAGCACGGCGGTTGTGATCGGGGCCATGATCGTCGCTCCGCTGATGGACCCCATCCTCAGCCTGGCTTTTGGCTTGGCCGTGAGCGATGGGAAATTGATCCGACGTTCCGCCGTCACCATTGACTTCGGCGTTCTGGCGGTGATTGCAACCGCGGCGTTGATCAGTTTGGGACTCGGCATCAGCCATGTGCAGTCGGAGATCACTGGCCGCACGTCTCCCAACCTGATCGATCTGGGCATCGCCATCGCGGCGGCCGTTGCCGGGTCGTTCTCGATGACCCGCAAGCAATTGTCGAATTCGATTGCTGGAGTGGCGATTGCTGTCGCCCTTGTGCCAACGCTCTGTGTCAGCGGCATCGGCCTCACGCTTGGCTCGGAAATGGTGGCTGTGTTTGGCCGTGGAACGGTGGCGGGTCTCACCAACCAGATCGCGGAGGGATCGTTTCTACTTTTTCTGGCGAACCTGATCGGCATCACCGTCACCAGCCTTGTGGTGTTTTTGCTGCAGCGTTACGGCTCATTCCGCAGCTGTTGGCGCAATCTTCTGGTCTGGTTGGGATTGCTCGGGCTGTTGAGCCTGCCCTTGTCATCGGCATTGCATGACTTCAGTGTGCGGCAGCAGATGGATGCGGAATTTGGTCGCTTCAAAGCAGGACAACTCAAACGTGTAGCCCTCGCGCGAAGCAACCAGAGGTTGTGGTCAAAAGTTCGTCTGATGTACAGCAGTGTCAGTGTTGTTAACAACAAAGCAAGGCTGGATATTGTGCTCAATGCACCCGAAGACATCTTGGATCAATCCTTTATGAATGATGTCAATCAGCAGATGTTGAAACGAGCCAAAGACTTCGGCTTGGATGACCTAGACGTCAACATCAGTGTGATTCCCAACCGTGTGTACAAGTTTGATAATCAGTCAATGAACTAACGCAATGGTTGCTGGTTGGTGAACGGTTTGGCGATCAGCGGGATGGCGTCAAAAAAGAGTTGATCAGATTGTTCGACAACATCCAGAGCATCGTCGCTGTGTCGCTGTTCTTCGCTTCCTCGGAGGGTTCCGTTGGTTTGAATTGATGCCGGCCAGGGCCCAACAGGGCATTGCTCCAGTAGCTGAATCTCGGTTGATCAAGTTGTTCGTCGATGAGCTGAACCAGCAGTGCCCCTGCCCGCTCAACGCTTTCCGTCAATCGCAAGAGATCCCGAGCGACCAACCCAAACAAGGCCTGCCCAAGTGGATTGGCCTGGCGACTGTTTCTGAAAAACCCCTCTGACGTGCGGGGAATCACCAGCCCCGGACTCCAGGCCACGACTGGTATGTCCGGACGCTGCTGGTGGATCTGCAGGGCCATCAGCAGATTGCACAGCTTGCTGTCTTTGTAGGCCTTGTCTGCATTGAACGGACTTTCCCCATCCACCATCGGCGCCCCGGGGGCCTGGCGCAGTCCCAGTAGCGAGCCCAGCCCTGCAGGCTGACCAACCCGTCCTCCGCCGGTGGCTGGATTGTGCACCTCAGAGGCGGTGATCACGATGGCTTGGGTTTGCTCCTTCAATCCTTCCGCCAGAAGTTGATGGGCCAGGTGGTTCACCGCAAACGTGAGTTCAATGCCCTGTGCACTCCAACGTGGGGAGCTGTGGCCGGCGTATTGCAACCCGGCATTGAGCACCAGTGCATCGAATGGCATCTCCTGATGGCGGAGCTGTTCGATCGTCCTGGCCACAGACGCAAGGTCCGCCAGATCAGCAATGCAGGTGTCAACGGAACCCGACAGAGCCGTGCGGATTCGCTCGGCCCGTTCTGCATTGCGGCAAACAACGGTGAGTGCATCACCACGGGCCAGCAGGATTTTTGCCGCTTCAAGACCAATGCCGCTGCTGGCACCGGTGATCAGAACGCGGCGCTGTTCAGCAGTCGTCATGGAGTTTGAACACGTAGAGATCAGCGTCTCGATCGCTCACCACGTAGATCCTTTTTCGCCCGGGATCGAAGGCAACGCCCTCCGGTTTGCGGATTTGCTTTGGCTTGTCTCCCGTGCTGATGGTGAGATCGAGGCGCTGGAGAACAGTGTCGCCTGCCCAGTCGTACTGGAACAGGCACCGCCCCTTGTCGCTGACGATCCAGAGGGTGTCGCTGCTGCTGTCCTAGCTCAGGCCCGAGAAATCAAGCTTCTCGGCCTTCAGTTCGGGATGCATGAACCCTTGGCTGGCTTGCAGCACTCGTGTGGAGAGGATTGTGGTGAGTGTGGAATTCAGTTCGATCAGCAAACCGGGCTGGCGCTCTTTCACCACAACCACATGGTTGTTGCTGGTGTTCACAGTGATGCCCTCCAATCCGTTGTTGTCCGGAGGGTCTGGGAACTGGTGCGCAATCGTGTCGTAGTTGGTCATGGCTGACAGCGGGCGCCGAGACCGTTCGCGCCGGTTGCTCAGATCCACCACCACCACAGAATTGCTCTGCTCCTGCACCACGAGCAGCTCGCTGTCATCGCCACGGAGTGCAATGCCTTCCAAGTCGTCGAGGCCGATGAAGAATGAGTCGCTCACCGACACTCTGCCTTTGAGATCCAGACGAAAAATCGCCTCGGTGTCATCACTGACGGTGTAGAGCGCTGAGCCATCCGCGTTCAACGTCAGTCCGGATGGTTCATTCAGGCCGAGGCCTGGGTCTCGAATCCTGTGACGGCTCAGCAGCTCAAGGCGCATCGAGGTCATCCTCATCGGGACCCGTTCCTGGTGATTCTCGAGACTTGGCTCGTTTTTGCCAGCCATCGCAGGTGAGGATGAATGGATCACGGCCAGGCGCCATGAATCGAATCGCTGTTTATTGCGGCTCCTCGAGCGGCGACTCGAGCCTGTTCAAGCTTGCTGCCACTGAGCTGGGTGCACTGATCGCCACCCAGGGCATGGCCCTGGTTTACGGCGGAGCTCGCATTGGCTTGATGGGTGCTGTTGCTGATGCCGCTTTGGCGGCTGGAGGGGAGGTGATCGGGGTGATCCCCGAGGCGTTAACGCAAGAGGAAGTGGTGCACACCGGTTTGACCCATCTCGATGTTGTGGGATCGATGCACGAGCGCAAAGCGCGAATGCTCGATCTGGCCGATGCAGCCGTTGCCATGCCCGGGGGGCTGGGAACCCTCGACGAGTTGTTCGAAGCCTTGACCTGGGCTCAGCTTCGTTTTCATGCCAAGCCGATCGGCATGCTCAACATCGATGGCTACTTCGATGGGTTGCTGAGCTTTTTGGATCAAAGCGTTTCGACGGGCTTTCTTTCGCAGCGAAATCGCCAGCTCCTCCTGGATGCAACAACGCCAGAATTGCTGATCGATCGACTCCTCAATGCGTCCTGATGCAACGCACGGTTTTGCTTACCGGAGCCAGTCGTGGCATCGGACGTTCCATTGCCAGACGGTTGCTCAAGGATGGTCACCGCCTCAGCCTTGGTCTGCGGGATCCGCAGGCTCTAAGGGGAACAGACCTGGACGTCGGTACGGTGTTGCATCACGTCTACGACGCCAACGACCCAGCCAGTGTTGAAGCCTGGGTTGACAGCACCGTTCGTCACTGGGGTGCCATCGACACCGTGATCCACTGCGCGGGGATTTTGCATCGAACCCCGTTGTTGTTTGCAGATGGCGATGAGCAGCAGCTTGATGAACTGTGGGCGATCAACGTGAAGGGGCCCTGGTGGCTGACCCGTGCGGCCTGGCCGTATCTGGTTACCAGTGGCCATGGACGAATCCAGGTGTTGGTGTCGATGAGTGGCAAACGCGTCAAAGGTCGAATGGCGGGTTATCCCGTGAGCAAATTCGCCTTGATGGGGCTCTGTCAGAGCATGCGCAATGAAGGGTGGGACAAGGGGATTCGGGTGACCGCAATCTGTCCCAGTTGGGTCAACACCGATATGGCTCGTGCGGTGACGGCCGTTGAACCTGCCGCGATGACCCAACCCGAGGATCTTGCGTCTCTCTCGAGCAGCCTGTTGTCGATCCCCAACGCCGCCGTTCCGTTCGAGTTGGCGATGAATTGCTCGCTCGAAACCTGAATATTCCGGTGAGGACGATGTTGCCGTCAGATGATATCGCTATGGATGACCCAGCGTCCCTGCCTTGCGATGTGTCTTCTGGCGGCGATTGGCCTGCTGGCTCCACGCCTGGTTTTGGTGTTGATGTGGTTGATCAACAGCAGTTTCGTGCTGCAGCCCTTCAGTGGCACCAGTGTTCCCAACCCGTTGCTTCCCATCCTGGGTCTGTTGTTTCTCCCCACCACCACCCTCGGGTATTGCTGGGCTGCGGCCTCGTTCGGGGGCGTGTCGTCGTTCAGTGGCCTGTTGGTGGTGTTGATCGGTTTGATCATCGACTTCGGGCTGATCGGTAATGGCCGTGGTGCTGTTCGTCGTTGAAGATCATCCCCGTGGAAAACTGCGCCATCTGCCAGCTGCATCTCGATCCCACAGCGCAAGAGCGGTACGAGATTCAGCGCTCTGAACTCTGGGTTTTGCGGCATCACCCGGACCCAGCACCTCTGCCAGGTTGGCTTCTCTTGGATTCACGAAGGCACTGTTCTGGCCCCGTGGATTTCACGGCGGCCGAGGCTTCTGATTGGGGGTGCGCTGTTCGGGATGCCAGTGATCTCGTGAAACAGATCAGCGGATGTGAGCGCGTGTATGCAATTGCCTTTGGTGAGGGAGCCCAGCACCTTCATCTCCATCTCATCCCACGCCATCTGAATGAACCGGCCTCCAAAGCGTGGGCGGTTGCAGACTTGTACCGGGACATGGATCGAGGCGATCGAGCCGCTGCTGATCCTGCCGTTGTGGCAGCGATGGTGCAACGCTGTCGATCGTTGATCAGCGCCCCGGGTTGAAGCGTTTGCGCGTCTTGGTGCCGTTGGCGTTTTGCTTGAGATTTCCCAAGGGCCAGCCGAGGTGCCTGAGATGGCTCACCGTGTTTGGCGATGCGTTGAAGCAGTTTTCGCTGTAGCTGCTGGCGATACCGATTTCTTTGAGGGTGAGTAACAGCAACCTCTGCTCTCGGCGTGTACCCCGACGGCTCGTGAGCAGCACGAAGTCGCGTTCGCGAAGCTGTTCACTGATCGCATCGATGTTCTCGGAGTACCCCAAGGAGAGGGTTTGATCAATAGCGCGATAGGCGGTGTAGATCCGCCCCTCAGGATTGTTCTCGAGGGTTTGCACTCTTTCGCTCAGGGCAATCACGGCCTCCATCACCGGAGCCTGAAGCGCTTGTTCGATCTGATCAAGCTGCACGATCACAACCCTCCCACAGCCAAACGTTCATCACAGGCAGCCTCGTAGGCGCGGATGGCTGCGCTGGGAATGGAGCCATTGCTCTTGAGTTGGCGCACCGACAGCTCCACGCACTGAAGTACAACGCTGGTCAGCTCACGTCCTTCGCACAGGGCCCAGCCGCGAAGAAGCACATGAAGGCTCGGTGGAACGGAGACCGTGAGCTTCACCTGGGTCTCTCGGGTGGAGGTTTTGATCATGACCCGTCTGCTGCCGGAGCATCCCTAGGGTAGCTCAAGAGACGCTGCTGAGCAACTCATGAGTCTCTAAAGGGTGTCTTTGGAGTTGCTTCGGGGTTGCTCGTCGGCATTGCTCGGCCCTGTGGCGTGACAGCCAGGGTGCTGCTCGCATAGCTGATGCATGGGCCACCCCTTTGAGGCACCAGGCCTGTGCTGTCTGGCTGCAATTGTTGTGCCTCTATGTCGTCAATTCAGCCCTGTTTGGGCTGCCATCTTTCCTTATCCCGGTGATTCCAGGTGTCGATTGTTGAGCACCCAGGCGAAGTTTTTTTATACAAAATCTGCATATCCATGGATATGATGTTGGTGTGGATTCTTGGGAGCAGATGAGCGCAACTTCGGTTCAGGCTGACAAGGTCGTCAACGTCAGAATGTCTGAATCGGAGCACACTCTGTTGAAGGCCTACTGCGCTTCGTTGAACCGGAGCATGCAAGACGTGCTTCGTGATTTCGCGTTAATGCAAATCCAGAAGCAACGCTTTTGTTGCCGCCTTGTGCGCTCTCTGATGGATGAACATGGGATCGAGCAAGACCCCAGAGTTCGTAAGCCCTGTTTTGGCTATGCCTGTTATTACTGCCGCCATGCTGAGGCCTGCATGGCTGGTGAAACTGACTTGCTTTATATCCCCCGCCAGGAGATACGTGAACTCGTTTCTGAGGAAGCGGCCTATATCTTCGACTTTGATGGCAGCAGTATCGAGGCCCCGGACCAATCGGGGTGATCGAGTTTCGACCCGCCAGTCACTTCACCCACAGACGCACGAGCCTTCACAGCAAGAGTTCGATTGAGGCGGTCCTGGCAGGAATCACTTCGAGTCTTGGTTGCAATTTGTGGATGTCGAGAAATCCGAGCACAACCCCTTCAAAAATGCGGACGATTCGGCTCATAGTGATTCCGCCAAGTCGCTAATCGGGTTTGGAAGCCGGACAGAGCGATGTCCGACGCCCTGGTGTTTGACTCCTGCTTCAGCAGGAGTCAAATCCATTTGTTTCTTAAGAAATCTGGTTGTGTAGCCCCGCGAACAGATTTGTCCGTCAAGGTATCGGCGTGGTCGAATCGCTCCGGTGATGCATCACCGTCGGCCACACAACATTCTTTGATTGGGAACGAAAGATCTGGAGGATCTTCGTTTTGGTTGGATCAAAACGGAGAGGGTGGGATTCGAACCCACGGTGCCCGTGAAGACACGCTGGTTTTCAAGACCAGAGCCATAAACCACTCGACCACCTCTCCAGAGGGTGTCAGGTGCCCCGCGGGACACCCGACAACTGTATCGGGACGTGCTCCCAGCTCAGTTTTCCGGCTTGGCCAGAGGCAGCAGACACTTATCGGAATCACATCCGGCCGGGCCTGCTTCCGTCAGCTCACCCTGGTCGTAACGCTGCAGTGCTTCGAAGAAATCACTGCTCACGCGACGCTTCACCACGGCCGATTGCAGCTCCTCGTAGGTGGCTGCATCGATTGGCTCAAAGGGCAGGCGGGGGAAGGTGGCATTGGCATCGAAACGGGCCAGAAGAGCTGCTGAGATGTAGCCCTCGCCCTTCTCCATGGCTTGATGCAGAGCATCAGCCAAGGGTTCGATTTCGTGCTCGCGGAATTCGATGGTGGCGGAGGTGTTGTGGGCGGTGTAATGCCGCTGCACTTGCATGTAGAAATCGAATTGCGCCATGGCACTGAAGCCGTTGATGTCAACAGCATCAGCACCGGGCAGGTTGGCCCAGCTCACCTCGGTGGGAATCTCCACCAGCCATTCGGTGCAGCGGGGATCGAAGGGGTCATTCAGCAGACGGCCTTCCTCATCCTTGTCGGACTGGGAGGGAACGATGGTGTAGCCGTAGTCCATGCAGGCCATGGCCACGGGATCGTTCTTGCGGAAGGTGATCCGGCGGATGAAGCGCTGGGCTTTGGGGGGATGCCAGCCGGGGGCGGCACCGGTGAGCAGGCTCTTGGTGCCTGCAGGCTGAACGGTGGTGCAGCGGTTGGGGCGACGCAGACCATGGCGGTCGCAGTAGTCCCAGACCGTTTGATTGACGATCTCCTTCCAGCGGCTCAGGTAAGCGGCTTCCTGCTCCTTGAAGCGAAGACCCTCCTCGGTTTCCGGGCGACCGGCTTCCCACCAGCTCAGCCATTCCGAGCCGAAGGCATGGACGAAGAAGTCGAACAGGCCGGTGAAGCTGACACCAACGATTGGGTCCCATTCACGGCTCTGGCGGTACCGCTCCACCTCAAAACGATGGTTGAGCAGGCAAGCAACCGAGAGGGCACCTGCACGGAAGGCATCGGCCTGTCCTTCCTCGTCGCTGGGGTCGATCTGGTTGAGGTGCACCTCGGCCAGATTGCAGTGGAAATCGGCGCCCAGGATCTCGCCGCAGGGATTCAAGCCGTAACGGCTGAGGCGGTGCTCAAGCTCGTCGGCGCCAATGGGGCCATGGTTGTCGGACAGCCAACGCCCCGCTTCCTCACGACCCTGGTCGCAGTAGATCTCAATGAATTCCGTTCGCAGCTCAGGGGTGGTGAGCAGATCGGTATTGGAGCGAGCGATCGCTTCGGGAGCGAACTGGATCGCGCCTTCGCCGGAGTGGAACTGCTTGGTCACCGCTGCGTGCACAACGTCCTTGCTGGGACGGGTGTGATAAACGCGGGTGTGGTTGGCCATCCGCAACGCATCACGCTCGGGGTCGATCCTCCAGTTGCCCTCCTCGTCTTGCTGCCAGAGGTTGTCCTTGGAGGACGCAGCCGCCTGGTCGTCCGAAGCGAACTGGCGCATGCCGGCGCTGCGGCGGATGTTTCCAGCCACGATCGTGACGGCGGCTTCGTCGATCAGAAGGCAGCACTCGACTGAGGTGAGCCGACGGCCCTGGGCCTTGTTCAGCAGCCGAGCAACGCGCCCGTAGAGATCCTTCAGCTTGACGGGGTTGGCCATGCCGCCGAAACCCTTCAGCGTTTCCCCAACAGGCCGCACATCGCCGAGGTCCACCTCGATCTGAATCGGACCTCCGTTGAACCGTTCATCGCTGCTGAGCTCGAGCATCAGCTGGTAGCTGTCCACCCAGCCGCGACGGGTGTCACCCACCTTGATGGTCACCTTGTTGCCATCAATGCTGTGGGTGCAGTCGTCCTGGCGCTCAGCGGCAGGAGTGATGCCGATTTCGCTGACGCTGAGAACTTCAAAGCTGTTGCGCACCACCGGAAGCCGGTCGATCAGGTGCGGCTCGATGATGGCGCCGGTGCCACAGCCCATCATCGCCAGGTCCATCATCAGACCAAAGGCTTGCCAATCCACCAGGTTGGTGGATGTGCAGTTGTAGGAACCCGAGAAGTTTTCGGGCTGCTCGATCCAGCGGGTGCCACCGATCCAGAGCCAGCGGCCGGAGGGAAGAGCTTTTTTCTCGGCCTGCATGCGAGCCAGCAGGGCAACTTCCGCATCGTTGAGGTTGCCCAATTGACGCAGGCCTTCCAGGTTTCGCGCGCCCACCTGACTCCAGCTTTCACGGCCGCTGGGGGTTTTGCGGCTGTAGGTGCGATAGAAGACCGGGTTGGCAGCAGGAGCAGTTGCGGGGAAGTCGCCGAACCCGGCGACAGCTCCCGCGGAGGTCTCCACACGATTTGGAGTGAGGGTCACGTGCGGTGCTGGGGCGAAGGACAAGTATCGAAACCCTAACGCCACAGATGGGGGTAGCAAGGTCTCTTTACCACCATCAACAGTGTCCCGTTCAAACTGGGCTCCGAATCGGCAGCAAATGATGCAGCGGCGGCTGGAGCCTGAGTTGATGAACGGCGACACGCAGGTGCAGGCCTATGCCGCTGCCGACTTCAGTTCCGGCGATCAAGCCACCATCGAAGCGATTCAGCGTCTCCTCTCACGCACATCGCCTTTGCCGCCTGATCCACTGGTGGTGGACCTGGGTTGTGGCCCTGGAAACATCACGCTTCGGCTGGCCGGCCTCTTCCCCAAGGCTCGGATCATCGGCATTGACGGTGCCGAATCGATGCTGGGTGTCGCCCGGGAGCGGGCCCAGCAGCAGCAGCTGGAGATCTCCTTCCTTTGTCAGACCCTTCAGGAGGTGCTTCGAGGTGCTCTGCTTGAGCAGGCTGATCTGATCGTCAGCAACAGCCTTTTGCATCACCTGCACCAGCCTGATCTGCTCTGGAGGGTCACCAGAGACTTGGCAGCACCGGGTTGTCGCACCTTGCACCGGGATCTGCGGCGTCCTGCTTCCGACGCTGAGATTCAACCGCTGCTGCTCAAACACCTGCCATCGGCTCCAGAGGTGTTGCAGCAGGATTTCGCTGCCTCGCTGGCGGCGGCCTTCGAACCTCAGGAGGTGACCGCAGAGCTCCACCGGCTTGATCTCAACGAGTTGACGGTGTCGGCGGAGGACGACCGTTATCTGGTGGTGTCAGGCTTGGTGAAGTCCTGAAATCCGATGAGCGGCAGTCAAGCGACCACTGATGGTGATCTGGCCCAGGTTTTGGCCTCGGCGGTGGATCGCCGTCGCAACTTTGCGATCATTTCCCACCCGGACGCGGGAAAAACAACCCTCACCGAGAAGTTGCTGCTCTACGGCGGTGCCATTCAGCAGGCCGGTGCGGTGAAAGCCCGGGGTGAGCAGCGCAAGGTGACCTCCGACTGGATGGAGCTTGAAAAGCAGCGGGGCATTTCAATCACCTCCACAGTGCTGCAGTTCGATTACGACGCCACCACGATCAACCTCCTGGACACGCCAGGTCACCAGGATTTTTCCGAAGACACTTACCGAACTCTGGCAGCAGCGGACAACGCCGTGATGCTGGAGGATGCCGCCAAGGGCCTGGAGCCTCAGACCCGGAAGTTGTTCGAGGTCTGCCGCATGCGTCAGATCCCGATCTTCACCTTCATCAACAAGATGGACCGCCCTGGGCGGGAACCGCTCACCCTGCTCGATGAAATCGAGTCGGAACTTGGCCTCACCCCCTGGGCGGTCAACTGGCCGATCGGCAGTGGCGAGCAATTCCGTGGTGTGATCGATCGCCGCAGCAAGGAAGTGGTTCTGTTCAGCCGTGCTGAACGGGGCAAGCAGGCCAGTGAGCAACGCCTCTCGCTGGACGACCCTGCCCTGCGCGAGTTGGTGGAAGAGGACTTGCTCGATCTGGCCATTGAAGAAATGGAGTTCCTGGAGGCGGCTGGCGCCGAGCTTGACATTGAGTTGGTCCATGCCGGTGAGCTCACCCCGGTGTTCTTCGGCTCGGCCATGACCAACTTCGGGGTCCGTCCGTTCCTCGATGCCTTCCTTGAGATGGCACAACGGCCGATCGCCCGATCCAGCAGCGAAGGTCTGGTGGACCCATTGCGTGAAGGGTTCAGCGGCTTCGTGTTCAAGCTTCAGGCCAACATGGACCCCAGGCACCGCGACCGGGTGGCCTTCGTCCGTGTCTGCAGCGGCCGCTTCGAAAAAGACATGACGGTGAAGCACGCCCGCACGGGCAAAGCGATCCGTCTCTCACGTCCTCAAAAGCTCTTCGGTCAGGACCGAGCCGTTGTGGAAGACGCCTATCCGGGTGATGTGATCGGTCTCAACAACCCCGGCATGTTTTCCATTGGCGACACGCTTTATGTGGGTTCGAAAGTGGAATACGAAGGCATTCCCTGTTTCAGTCCTGAAATTTTCAGTTGGCTCCGCAACCCCAACCCTTCAGCCTTCAAGAACTTCCGCAAAGGGGTGAACGAGCTGCGGGAAGAGGGGGCTGTGCAGATCCTCTACGACACCGACGAGAGCAAGCGAGATCCAATTCTGGCGGCCGTTGGACAACTCCAGCTTGAGGTGGTCCAGCACCGGCTTGAAAACGAATACGGCGTGGAAACCCGGCTTGAGCCCATGGGTTTCCAGGTTGCCCGTTGGATCAACGGCGGTTGGGCTGAACTCGAAAAGGTGGGCCGGATTTTCAATTGCAAGACCGTGCGTGATGCCTGGAATAGGCCTGTGCTGTTGTTCAAGAACGAGTGGAATCTCAACCAGCTTCGGGAAGACCACCCCGACCTTGAACTCAGCAGTGTTGCCCCGGTGGTGAGTGGAGTGGAGCCGATCAGTCTCTGAACCGCGCCGATCACCCCATCCACACCTCCACGGCTCTCTCGCCAGAATCGTGCCGCGCTTTCATCTTCCGTGAGTACGTTCTGGCTGCTGAGGAACAACGCTGACGGTGGCACCGAATACGTGTGTTTCCGTGGGGATGACGAATCGGTGGAAATGCTGGAGGGCTACCACCTTCCTCCGCAGATGCCGTTGATCAAGCGCCGCTCCTGGATGAACCGGGTGGATGCCCTCAGCTGCCGGAGCAGGCTGGAACGCAGCGAGGGTTTTCGTCACGGTGCGCCCCTCTTCTGAACAGGCCCCGATACGCTCATCAAAAGGAACCCGATCGACGCAATGGCAGCCCTGGGTGAATCAGGTCCCGATGCAAACGCAGATGATCCATTTGCCCGTCTTGGCCTGAGCCGTGATGCGGGCTTTGATCAGGTTCAGGCGGCCAAAGCACGCTGTCTCGCCGAGGTTTCCGGTGATGATCAGGCCCGAGCAAAGATCGAAGCGGCCTACGACGCCGTCCTGATGGCTCGCCTGCGGGACCGGCAACAGGGTCAGGTGAGTGCTGCTGCTGCGACTGCATCGGAGCGTGAGGCCATGGCGGGATCCATGCCTTCTCCGCCAGCTCAGGCACCGATGGGCAACGTGTTTGCGAATCTCCGCAACAGGCTGCCCGATCCCTCCCCGACCCTCTCCGGCCTCAAGCCCGACTGGACCCTGGTGGAAGGTCAGGGGCGTTCCGTTCGCCTGATCGCCGGGATCGTCGGCGTTGCTCTGTTGCTGGTCTCGGCAGGGAGCATTCAGTTGGTGCTGGCCCTGGCAACCATCGGTGTTTTTCTCAGTCAGGTTCGCCGTGGTCGCCGCCCACTGGCATCCCTGGGCTGGACGTTGCTGGTGCTCATCCTGGGCTTGGCGGCAGGCTCTTTGCTGAACCTGGCGCTCTCCCCCACTGCTGTTCAACAGCTGGCTCTCAGTCCCCTGCAGATTCAGGCTCTGCCTGCAGCTCTGCTGCTGTGGGCTGCAGCCCTGTTCCTGGCCTGAGCATCAGGCCGCCGTCGGTAGGCCGTCAATCAGCTCCTGCAGCTCCGCAGCGCTCACGTCATAACGGTTGTTGCAGAAGTGGCAGGTCAGCTCCGCGCCACCGTCCTTGTCACGCATGTCGGTGAGTTCGTCCCTGCCCAGCAGGAGCAGTGCCGCTTTGCTGCGTTCACGGCTGCAAGGACAGAAAAAACGAAGCTCCTGACTGGCCTCGGCATCGTCGAGGGGTTGGGGATCAAGGTCGGGGAAGACGTCCCGAAGCAGGTCCTCCAGCTGGTCTCCACTTGCCGCCAGCCGCTGACTGAATCCAGTGATCTCGCGGCAACGCTGTTCAATCAGCTCCACCAGGGCCGGCTCTTCCGCTGCTTTGGGAAGGATTTGAACCAGGAGGCCACCGCTGGCGTGGATGCCGCCGCTATTCACCTGCTCACCCACAAACACGGCTGAAGGAGTCTGTTCGGAGTGGAGCAGATAGGAAGCCACATCCTCACCGATGCCTCCACTGACGAGCTCAACGGTGCTGTTGAAGGGCTCACCCTTGCCGTCATCACGCATCACGTGGAGGTAGCCGGTGCCAGCGGCCTCCTTGAAGTTGAAGCTGAAATGGCCGGCTTCGTTTTGAATCGGGTCGAGTTCCAGGCCCGGCTCGCCCACGTAGCCACGAACGGTTCCGTTACGGCCGGCATCCACCATCAAGTTCTTGATCGGTCCGTCGGAGCCGAGGCGCAGGTTCACCCGGCCGTGGCGCACCTTCATCGAACTGGCCAGCATCAATCCAGCGGACATGGCCCGTCCGAGCATCACGCTGGTGAGGAACGACAGACCATGGCGCTCCCTCGCCTCACGCACGATGTTGGTTGTCGATACCGCCACCAACCGGATACCGCCCTCAGCGGCTGTTGCGCGCACCAGCCGGTCGGCCATATCCCATCGGAAGCTCAGGGCAATGTAGTCATCGGTTCGAGCCGCCCGCCCTGCAAGCGCAGTCTTTGGCAGTCCCAGTCCTGAAACAGCTCGGGTTCATGGGTGACCACGATCAACACCTGGTCACGGGCGAGGCCGGCGAGCAGATCAAGCACGTCCCGTCGCACCGACCAATCCAAACCTGCGGTGGGTTCATCCAGGAGGAGCACTTCAGCGCCGCGGAGCATCTGCACGGCGAGGGCAAGCCGCCGTTGCTGACCACCGCTCAGCCGTTCTGGCGCCGTTTTGGAGGCGATACTGTCGAGGCCAACCCGTTCGAGCACGCTCTGTTCGCGCTCATGACCGAGCCGCCGATGCCCGAGCCGCAGTTCCTGAGCCACGCTCAGCCCGAGGAAATGGCGCTCGGGAAACTGGAAAACGATGCCGCAAAGCCAGCGCAGCTGCCGTCGTTTCATTGCGCTGCTGTTCCAGCGGATGCTGCCGGATGTGGCTGATGCCAGGCCACTGATGATTTCCAGCAGCGATGTCTTTCCGGATCCACTGGCGCCAGCAATCAGCAGCGGCCGACCTTTCCCCGTCTGAAAACCGACGCCGTCGAGGATGGGGGCACCCGCAGTTGCAGGTGCATAGGTGATTCCTGAGAGCTCGAGCATGCGTTCAGCTTGAACGATGATGACGGTGTCGCGATGACCCCATGGACATTCGTTTTCGTGAAGTCGATGCCTTCAATTGCTGGTTATGGATCCGTTTTTCGGAACCACCCAGTCAGGGGGAACGGAATTACGTGGATGGCGTGTTCGACAGCTGGTATGTGATCGGGCGTTTGGGCGGCTTCAACGCAGAAAACCTGCAGGTGCATGACGCGGGCTCCGATCTCAGTTGGATGACCTACGACAACGATGGGGCTGAGTCGGCGATGCCAGCCCTGATGCACAACATGGGGCAGCTCGAGTACCAGAACGACTGGGGACGTTGCTGGGTTGATCTCGGTACGTCGGATGGAGTTGCCATCGATGTTCTGATCAATGCCCTGCGTCAACTGGACTCCGACGTGGTTCAGATCGAAGAGCTGGTCGTTGGTGGGGTCAATGAAAATTGGCCAGTTGAAGACCATCCAGACAGCGTTTTTCCTGCCGATGGCTGAACGCCGGCGCTTGCTTCTGTCGCCGGATCGTCTGGAGCAGGGTGGATCGGTTCTGCTCAACACCGAAGAGCAGCACTACCTGCGGAGAGTGTTGCGCCTGCGCATTGGCGAGCAGGTGGATCTGATCGATGGCTGCGGCCGGCTCACCACCGCAACCCTGATGGAAGCCAAGCTGCTCGAGCTCGATCGGCCAGCGCAACTGATTGAGCCACAGGCCCAACCTCAGCTGGGTCTGGCCGTGGCCTTGATGCGGCGGGGGATGGATGAGGTCGTCCGGATGGCCTGTGAGCTCGGGATTGATCGGATTCAGCCCCTGCGCTGCGATCGCTGTGTTCCCCAGGCCGACCACCGACCCGAGCGCTGGGCCACGATCATTCGTGAAGCGGTGGAGCAGTGCGAACGGTTGTGGACGCCACAGATGCTCGATCTCAAAGACCTATCTCAATGGATGGGAGATGAGCGGGGCCAGCGTCTGGTGGGGGTGACCCGTGAGACGGCACCACCGGCCTTGGATCAATGGTTGCGTCATCAGGCCGATCCTGTTCAGCTCACATGGCTCATGGTCGGCCCGGAAGGGGGCTGGACCGAAGAGGAACTGAAGCAGTTCACCCAAGCCCAGATTCAGCCTGTCCAGATGGGATCAACCATCCTGCGCAGTTCGACGGCCGCGGTGGCTGGTGCCGTGGAACTGGTTCGTTGGCGTGATCGGCTGATCAGCTCTTGAACAGATCCTGAGCGATTCCCCGGAAGGATTTCAGAGCTGCTCCAGGCCGGCGGCTGCGCTGGCGCAGTCCGCCACCAGGCATGAGATTGCTGGGGGCAAAGGTGGAGTAGGTCACCGCCGGGCGGGCTGCCTCTACTGCAGCCAGTTCAGCGGCGATCGCTTCTGCTGTGGTGAGTGAGGCTGCGGGCTGAGCGCTGGATGCAGCACTGGCTTCTGCAACGGTCTCTTCAACAGCTTCGGGGGCTGAAGGCTTGGAAACCACCGAAGGCTCGGAGGCTGCGACCACTGCTGCCTCGACCGGTGCGTCTTCGGTTGCTGGAGCCTCTTGTTGAGGCAGCTCGAGGGTGGCCGGAGCAGCGGCGTCATCCAGGGTGAGGAAAAAGCCCTTGTTGCTGTTGAACACCATCCGGTCGACCAGAGAACGAACGCACCCGATTCTCCCTCTGCAATGGCCGCAGGCAGGAGATGCTTAGGGCACTGCAACACGGTGTGATGTCAGCACTCTGGATTCAGGCCCTGCTGGTGAACACGGTTTTGATTGCCCTGGCGCAGCGGACATCTGTGCTCACCCGCAGTGGTTGGGTCCATGCAGCTGCCTTGGGCACGATCCTGTGGGGGTGTTTGGGGTGGTCGGGCTGGTTGGCCGTGGTCGCCTATCTCTGTCTGGGAAGTCTGGTCACCAAGATCGGCTTTCAGAACAAGCAAAACCGGGGCCTTGCCGAAGCCCGCGGTGGGCAGCGCGGCCCTGAAAACGTCTGGGGTTCTGCGGCCGTTGGAGCCTTCCTGGCACTGCTCATCGGTGCTGGTGTCGAGCTCCGTGAGCTGATGTTGGTTGGTTTTGCGGCGAGTTTTGCCGCCAAGTTGGCCGACACCTTCGGCAGTGAGATCGGCAAACGATTCGGGCGCACCACGGTGTTGATCACCAGCCTGCGGGTTGTTCCACCAGGAACCGAAGGAGCCATCAGCCTTGAGGGAACCCTGGCCAGTGCCGCCGGCAGCATCGCCATGACCCTGGTGATGCTGGCCCTGCAGCTGGTTCCTTCATGGCCTGTGGCAGGGCTGGTGATGCTGGTTGGCCTGGTGGCGACCCTCGGCGAAAGCCTGCTCGGTGCTCTGGTGCAGGATCGAGTGGCCTGGTTGAGCAATGAGCTGGTCAATGCTCTCCAGACCCTCTTGGCCGCAGTTCTGGCGATGCTGCTGATGGTGCTCTGATCAGCTGGTTTGGATGGGCATCAGACCATCGCGCTGGGCCCATTGCTGCAGCAGTTGAACTCCCTCATGGAGATGAAGGCGCAGGGATGAACGGCTGCAATTTATGGCCTGTGCCAGATCCTTGAGGGTCTGGCCTTCGATCAAGTGGGCTTGCAGCACCGTGCCGGCCAGGCCATCCACCTGGTGCAGCACGCTCTTCAGCCAGTCCAGGTGTTCATCCTCCGCCCTCGAGCTTGCTGGCTCTCCAGGGCTGGCAGACAGGTCGACGACCTGGCTGGCTCCATGGCTCTCAACGGCGGCAGCCCAGCGCTCTGGTCGAACCGATAGTTCGGTTGCAAGGTCCTGATCGCTGAGAAGCGGTTGCCGGTTCTGTTCGCGTTCCCGCTGGATCTTCATTCCGGCTGCGTAAAGATCACGCAGTCGCCAGGGAATCCGAATGGTGCGTGATCGATCGCGGCGGTAGTGGAGGATTTGGCCGGTGGCCCGCGAGAGCAGATAGCTGCTGGGGCGGAGGCCTCGTTGTTGATCAACTCGTTCAAGGCCACGGATCAATCCAACCCGGGACTCCTGCAGCAGGTCGTCGAACTCTTCAGGCCCGCGTTGCTGTTGGCGACGGCCCGCGCAGTGGGCCAGGCCCAGGTGCTTGAGAGCCTGCTGATTGCGTCGTGCAATGCAGGGCGGCAGTCCACGCCGGGACTCCTGGTGCAGGTGACGTTGAGAAATCAAGGGATCAGTGCAACTGATCCAACGGTTCAACCCTCAGCCCCGAAGCGGTTGGCCCTTTGGTGCCGCAGATCGGCACTTTCGTGCCGGATCATGGGTGCAACGGTTTTGGATGGATGGACTGGCAACCAGAAGCACTGGCAGCACTCAAGAAAGATGTTCCGTTCTTCGTACGGCCTGCTGTTCGTAAACGTGTTGAGGCGATGGCGGATTCAGACGGACGTTCCGACATCGACCTGGATTTCTACAAATCCGCCAAGCAGGCCATGGCCCCGAGCTGATCCTCAGGAGGGGTCGAGATCGCAGCGCTGCAGTTCCGGCTGGGTCAAGCGGTCAACGATGCGTGCCATATCCAGGGCTGTGAGTTCACCGTTTTCGTCCCACTTGAGCGTGGTTTTGCGCTGGGCAGGGGGGTGGCCGGCAGCGCGTTGTGCAGAGCGGTCAGGTCCCAAGTCCGATCACCAATGTCAGGAGAGCCACACATTAGTCGCCGCTGCGGGTCTCGTTTACATGCTGATAGGTGTTGATGTGTTATTCACAACGAGTCCGGCCCACTCCTGCAGAGGCGCCCATTGGCCTAAGCGCTGGTCGAGCCAGCGGTGGCCATTGGCATTGAGGTGGATCCCATCGGGTTCCATCCAGGTCAACCAGTCGGGCTCCTCCTGCATCTCCTGATGCATGGACAGGAAGGGCACATCAGCCTCACGGCACTGTTCGGCCATCACGGCCTCCGTGGCCGCGATCTGGCTGTTGCTGTACCAGAGGCAGCCGGCAAAGGGCATCACGTGTTCATCCACCGCAGTGAGGCCCAGCACAAACACCTGCACCTCCTGGGTCATCTCATTGAGAAGTTGGCTCAGGCCGAATGAAAAGGCCTCCACATCCAGTTGGGGTCTGCCGTCGGTCCGACCAACGCGGGCGGTGTCATTCAGCCCGATACTGAGCAGAAGTCCGCCCGGCGTTTGGCGACGAAGTTCGCCTCGGCAGCTCCATTCGCTGCGCCAGCGGGCGGCCACGCGTTCCAGGCCATCCCCGCGGATGCCCAGGGGGTATACCACTGGTGCGCTGGGTAGGTTCATCCAGCGCAGGCGCAGCCGTTGGCACCAACCACCCGCTTCACGGTCACCCCAACCATGCACGCCACTGTCCCCGAGCACGATCAGCTGACGGGGGGCGTCGTTCGCACCGCTCATAAGGCCATGGCCCTGCTGTTCCAGCTCCCCTGAAGTCGTTCTCCCAGGGTCTCACCCAGCAGTGTGAGCACTGCGGAGATCAGCACGATCCAGAGCACCAACCACCAATGAAACGAGCTGAGGGCCTCCATCAGCTGCCAGCCCAGACCAGCTCCCCCCACCATGCCGATGATCGCGGTGTCGCGAAGGATCACATCCAATCGGTAGGTCGCATAGGTGAGGTAAGCGCGACTCACATCCGCCAGGGGGCCGTAAAGCCAGCTCACCCGGTTGGTGGCGCCGCAGGTCTTCATGGTCTGGGCGGAACGCAATCCCCGGCTGCGGAGGTCGTCGATTAGCACCCGACCCATCACACCCCCGTGGTGCAGCCCCAGGGCCAGCCCCGCCAGGGCCAGGCTTGGTTTGGCCAGCATCAGCAGCAGGAGTGCGGTGAGAGGGGCCGGGATGAGTCGCAACGCGCCCCACATCACTCCCTGCAAACGCAGGCTGGCCTGGCTGGGCCAAACCAGCAGCAACAGCGGTGGAAGGCCGGTGGCAACACAACCGGCGATCAGTGTGATCCACACCGTGGCACCAATTACCCCGGGCCAGGAGATCTCAAGGGCAGCATTGATTCCCTGGGATCCCTCGATGAGGTTGCCGACAACCATCGACCACTGAGCCACTGGCCAGGCCAGCTGCAGATCCAGCTGTGTTCCCCAGCCAAGGGCAACCCAGGGGCTGGCCATGGCCACGGGAAGAATCAGCATGCGTGACCAGCTGCGCAGCGTTCGCAGCAGTCGGTCGAGCACCACCATGGCGATGGCCAGCATCCAAAGCCCACTCCACAGCTCCTGAAATTGGAGCGAGCGCAGGCTGAGGCTTAGGTCTGTCCCCAGTCCTCCGAGTCCGAAAACGCCCAGAATCAAGGCTGAACGAAGTGTGCAATCGAGGCGGTGGCCGATGTGGTCGCTGATCGGCTCTGCCAGCGGTGGGACTAGCCCGGTGAGCATCACGGCCCATGGCGTGGCGCCGGCTCCCTTGAGGACGGGAATTGCCGGTGAAACGTGGCAATCCACCTGATCGGCGATCACCCGCGCCATCAGAACCGTGTAGGGAATCGCGATGGCGCAGATCGCAACCCAGCCATTCAGCCCGAACACCTGCAGCAGCAACAGCCCCCAGACCAGTTCATGCACAGCGCGCAGGGGCGCCAGCCAACGGCGCAAGATCACCGCAGGCCAACGCACGCCCGCCTGGATTTCCCAGAAGGTGCTTGAGCTCAGGAGTCCGAGACCCACGCCGAGGACACTGCTGATGCCCCAGGACATCACGCCGATCACCAGGGTGATCTGGAGCCCGTTGAGCAAGCTGCCCAGAACGATGGGATTGATGGAGGGCTGCACGGCCCCAGCCGCGAACTGTTGAAGAACTGAAAGTCCCCCGCCGTGACCATCGCGCAACAGCACCCCAAGAACGCCGAGCAGGCTGAGGCCCGGCAGCAATGGGATCAGCGGCAGGGCTGGCTTCAGGCCGATGCGTAGAGCCATTCCAGCTGATCCCGATGAATGGTGTCTGGAGCCGCATCGATCACCAGGGCACCACCACGGAGCCCCAGAACCCGATCGAAACGGTGTATCAGATCCGGCCGATGCAGGCTGATCAGACAGCCCGGCAAGAGAAGCAGGGTGTTGAGAACGTCTTCTGCGAGGCTGGGATCAAGGGCGGAGAGGGGTTCGTCCGCCAGCACGAGTTCAGGCCGCTGATGCAACAGACGGCCCAGAGCCACCCGTTGGCGCTGCCCTCCGGAGAGCTCACGCACGGGCTGTTCAAGCAGATCGGCCTCCAGTTTCACCTGGTGCATCAGCTCCAGGCAGGTGTTTGGGTCCAGCGGAGCCAGCAGGTTGCGAATCGCCCAGAGCAGCCCATGGCGTCCCAGGGCACCGCTGTTGATGTTCTGGATCACACTCAGTTCCTCCACCAGGCGTAGGTCCTGCCAGAGCGTGCCGATTTGGCGCCGTTGCCGGCGGGACAACTGCTGATGGGGGCGACCACACCAGTGCACGGATCCTGCATCGGGGCTTAAGGCCCCGTTGCAGAGCTTGAGCAACGTGGTTTTGCCGGCGCCACTGGCACCGAGCAAAACCACACGCTGGTCCGCACGAAGGGTGAGGGTGATCGGTTGGAGCCGTTGCCCCAGGCAGGCCTGGTGCAGCTTCAGCAGCGCCGTCAACGGATCTTTCCGAGTTGGCGACCCACCGTTTCGATCATCACGTAGTCCTCGTCCTTGGCGGGGATGAAGCGTTCGGCACCGAACAACTCAAGAATCGTGGCGCCGTTCTCTGTGTCTGCCGACAGGTCCAGCAACGCGCTCTGGACCTTGTCGGTGAAACCTTCGCCAAAGCGCTCATCCAGACCGGGCCGTACAACCCAGTGGTAATCCACGTAGGGCGGTGTCCTCCAGATCACCGACAGCTTGCCGGGATCCACGCGGCCGTCCGCCACATTGCTGCGCCAGACCTGCTCGTTCAAGGCGCCCACCTCGTAGGCACCGCTCTGCACCACAGCAATGGTGGCGTCGTGGCTTCCGCTGAATCCAGGGCCGCCCCCCGCCAGATCCTCAGGGTTCACGCCGTTTTCCCCCATGAAGAACTGGGGCATCAGGCGGCCAGAGGTGGAACTCTCCGAACCGAAGGCCAGTCGGCGTCCCTTCAGCTCAACCAGTTGGTCGGCACTGGTGAAGGGGCGCAAACCACTGGCACCATTGGCGATGAACACACTGGTGAACTGTGCATCGATGTCCCGTTGCGCCAGCACCCGGGCTCCAGGCGTCTGCAGCCGGGCCTGCACACCGGTGAGTCCACCGAACCAGACCAGATCAAGGCTGCCGGTGCGGAAGGCACTCACCGCCGCCGCGTAATTGCTCACCGGCGCATACCGCACGGGAACATCCAGCTTTTCGCTGAGTTCAGTAGAGAGCGTGCCGTAGAGACGATTGAGTTTCTCGGGGTTCTGATCGGGGATGGCACCGATCTGCAGAACGGCCTGTTTGGCGTCGTTCTGGGGTGCGCCGCAACTGGAAACACTGGCCGTGAGTGCGAGTCCGGCAATCAAACCGGTGGCCACCACGGCCCTGCGTTCTCGTACAGACATTGAGAAAAGGAAGTGATCAGATCGGATCAGAGGGAGCGAAGCAGCCGCTTCAGTCGCATCAGTCCATCGTTGATCGTCTCATCCGCTACGGCACAGGAGAGTCGAATGCAGCGGTCATCGCCGAAGGCCAGGCCCGGAACCACGGCCAGGCCTTCCTGTTCCAAGGCTTGCCGGCAGAACTCCAACGAATCGGGCACGCCGTCCGGCAGGCGGGGGAAGGCGTAGAAGGCCCCTTGAGGGGGCGTCAGGGTGATGCCCTCCAGAGCCTGCAGCCCTTCAGTGAGCAGAGTTCGGCGGCGGTTGTAGCTGATGGCCATCTCGCGGACGCAATCTCTGGGCGCTTCGATCGCCGCAATGGCACCCCGTTGAGCAAAGCTGCACACATTGCTGGTGCTCTGGCTCTGCAGGGCTGAAGCAGCCTTGATCACAGCAGCATCACCAGCCAGATAACCGAGGCGCCAGCCGGTCATCGCCCAGCCTTTGGCAAAACCGTTCACGGTGAAGCAGCGCGAGCGGATCTCTTCGGCAATGGCCGCAAAGCTGCAGTGCTGCTGACCATCGGCCAGGAGATATTCATAGATCTCATCGCTCATCACCATCAGCTGGGGGTGACGGGCCACCAGCGATGCCAGGGCCTCCATTTCGGCCCGTGTCATCACCTGGCCGCTGGGGTTGCCAGGGGAATTGATGACCAGCAGTCGGCTGCGTGGGGTGATCTGCTGCTCCAGTAGAGCGAGGTCGAGACGGAAGCCTTCCTCCGCTTTGGTGGGGATGATCCTCGTGCTCGCCCCGGCCAGGGCCGCCATCTCGGGATAGCTCAGCCAGTAGGGCGCCGGCACCAGAACTTCGTCGCCGGGATTGAGCAGCACCTGGAACAGGTTGTAGATGGCTTGCTTGCCACCGTTGGTGACCAGCACCTGCTCGGGCTGGGTTGGAATCCCGTTTTCGACGCTCAGTTTGTGGGCCAGAGCAGCACGCAGATCGGGGTCTCCCGCGGCGGGGCCGTAGCGGGTGAAGCCGGATCCCAGAGCATGCTGAGCCGCTTCAACGATGAATGCAGGCGTCGCAAAGTCCGGCTCACCGGCACTGAGGCTGCAGATGTCCTTGCCGCTGTCGCGCAGTGCTTTGGCCTTGGCGCTGATCTCTAGCGTCAGCGACGGTTTGAGGGCGACAGCCCGGTCGGAAAGTTCTGGCGGGCGCGGCATCGGTAACGCACCTCCCCGCGGTGCGTTTAAAACGTCATCATCCTGCCGCAGATGGTGTCGCAGACAACCTTGATTTCTCAGCGCCCATGAATGTGATACAGATCAGCTGGGTCTTGGCCGCAGAGGACATCGCCAGATTGGCGACGTTCTACAGCGAGCTGTTTCAAGCCACGTTGAAGCCTGGGCTGGCGGAGCACCACTGCATCGTTCAGTTCAGCGATGGCACCCAGCTGGAGATCTACAGGCCCTCACGCCGGCGCTCTTTTCCAGCCCGAGGGCGAGCGCTGGCGCCCTGCTTGCGGCTCTCCCCATCGCAGCAACCCCTACCTGAACTGCAACGGCTGCTCAGCAACGCCCTGAAGCGTGGTGGATCGCTCCTCGAGGAGGAGCGGCTTGAGCCCTTTGGTGCTGAGGCCTGGATCCAAGATCCGGAGGGCAATCCCCTGTTGCTCCTGGCCCCCCTGGAATCTGTTTCTCCGATGTCATGATTTTCTCCAGCCTGGAGGCCTGCAGTTCTTGCGCTGCCTGTGATCTGGCCAGCACGCGCCAGACCGTCGTGATCAGCCGCGGCAACCCCAAGGCGGATCTGATGCTGATCGGTGAAGCCCCCGGAGCTCAGGAAGATGCTCAGGGGGTTCCATTTGTCGGGCGTTCAGGACGTGCCCTCGATCAACTGCTGCGGGATGTGGATCTGGATCCCGAGCATGACCTCTACATCTGCAACGCAATCAAATGCCGGCCGCCCAACAACCGACGGCCGAAAAAGGCTGAGTTGGCCGCCTGCCGGGCCTGGCTTGACCTGCAACTGGAGACCGTTGATCCCACGGTGATCGTGCTCACGGGAGCCACCGCTGTGGAGGCCATCCTTGGCATCAAGGGGGGCATGACCCAGCTTCGTGGTCAGTGGCAGAGCTGGAATGGACGGGCGGTGATGCCGATTTTTCACCCCTCCTATCTGCTACGCAATCCCTCCAAAGCAGCCGGCGCGCCCCTGGATCTGACACGGCAGGATCTCGACGCGGTTCGGCGCAGGCTGTGCGAACGTTGACGCGCTTCACCACCGGCCCCATGACTGCCCTGGATCGGCGCTACGACACCCAGATCCACCGCCGTGTGACCCGCACTGTGATGGTGGGTGATGTGCCCGTGGGCAGCGAGCACCCGATCGTGGTGCAGTCGATGATCAACGAGGACACCCTCGATATCGAGGCTGCTGTAGCCGGCATCATCCGCCTGGCGGAAGCGGGCAGTGAGATCGTGCGGGTGACGACTCCCTCGATGGCCCACGCCAAAGCGATGGGACAGATTCGTCAGGAGCTTCGTCAGCGCGGCTGCACCGTTCCCCTGGTGGCGGATGTTCACCACAACGGCGTCAAGATCGCCCTGGAGGTCGCCCAGCACGTCGACAAAGTCCGGATCAATCCCGGCCTGTTCATTTTTGATAAGCCAGATCCGAACCGCCAGGAATTCAGCCCCGAGGAATTTGCCGCCATCGGTCAGCGCATCCGTGAGACGTTCGAGCCCTTGGTGACCCTGCTGCGGGATCAGAACAAGGCGCTTCGAATCGGTGTGAACCATGGCTCCCTGGCGGAGCGGATGCTGTTCACCTACGGCGACACCCCTGAGGGGATGGTCGAGTCAGCGATGGAATTCGTGCGCATCTGCCATGAGCTTGATTTCCACAACATCGTGATTTCGATGAAGGCCTCGCGGGCTCCGGTAATGCTCGCGGCATACCGCTTGATGGCGGACACCATGGACAAGGAAGGTTTCAATTACCCACTCCACCTGGGCGTGACCGAAGCCGGTGATGGTGATTACGGCCGGATCAAGAGCACCGCAGGCATCGCCACACTGCTGGCCGATGGATTGGGAGACACCCTCCGGGTCTCACTGACGGAGGCCCCTGAAAAGGAAATCCCCGTCTGCTACTCGATTCTTCAATCCCTGGGTCTGCGCAAGACCATGGTCGAGTACGTCGCCTGCCCCAGCTGCGGTCGCACCCTGTTCAATCTCGAGGAGGTGTTGCATAAGGTGCGCAACGCCACATCCCACCTCACAGGTCTGGACATTGCCGTGATGGGTTGCATCGTCAATGGTCCCGGCGAGATGGCTGACGCCGATTACGGCTACGTCGGTAAAACCCCGGGTGTGATTTCGCTGTATCGCGGCCGTGATGAAATCCGCAAGGTGCCTGAAGCTGAGGGCGTTGAAGCCCTCATCCAGTTGATCAAAGAGGACGGTCGCTGGGTGGAGCCCGCCTGATCTCGTTAGTCTGAAGAATCAGTCCTGAAGGGCCATGGTTCGGAGTCAGCGCCTGCGTTCTTTGGTTCGGTCGACTCCGTTGCTGTTGATGCTGGGGGTTGGTGGTGTGGTCACCGCCCTGGGCATCAGCTCGCCGGGTCTTTCCCTGCCATCGGCCTCCGGCGGATCGATTCACGACAGCCCCAAGGAGGTGATTGATCAGGTCTGGCAGATCGTTTATCGCGATTATCTGGATTCCACGGGCTCCTACGACGAAAGAACGTGGCGCCAGTTGCGGAGCAATCTGCTGCGCAAGTCCTACGGGGGCAGCGCCGAGTCCTACGAGGCGATCCGGGGCATGCTGGCCAGCCTTGATGACCCCTACACGCGTTTCCTTGATCCGAAGGAGTTCAAGGAGATGCAGATCGACACCTCCGGAGAATTGATGGGCGTGGGGATCCAGCTCAGTCTCGACAATGACACGAAAGAGCTGATTGTTGTCTCTCCGATTGAGGGCACCCCTGCATCCCGTGCGGGCGTTCAGCCCAAGGATGTGATCGTTTCCATCGATGGTGCCTCGACTAAAGGCATGACCACCGAGGACGCCGTCAAGTTGATCCGTGGTCCGGAAGGCACCGATGTGGTGCTGGGACTCAGGCGCCAGGGTCAGGTGCTGGATGTGCCCTTGAAACGGGCGCGCATTGAGATTCATGCCGTGAAGGCGATGCTCAACACGGCGCCCAATGGCCGCAAGGTGGGCTACATCCGTCTCAAGCAATTCAATGCCAACGCCACGCGTGAGATGCGTGCGGCCATCAAGGATCTGGAATCACAGGCTGCTGAGGGCTACGTGCTGGATCTACGCAGCAATCCCGGCGGCTTGCTTGAGGCCAGTGTGGACATCGCCCGCCAATGGCTCAATGAAGGCACCATCGTCAGCACCCGAACCCGCGAGGGCATTCGCGATGTGAGGCGCGCCACAGGCAGTGCGATCACCGACAAACCCCTGGTGGTATTGATTGATCAGGGATCCGCCAGTGCCAGCGAAATTCTTTCAGGGGCACTTCAGGACAATTCCCGTGCCCAACTCGTTGGACAGAAGACCTTCGGCAAAGGGCTTGTCCAGGCCGTTCGCGGATTGGCCGATGGATCCGGTCTGACGGTCACCATCGCGAAGTATCTGACACCCAAGGGAACCGATATTCACAAGAACGGAATCCAACCGGACATCGAAGCGGCGATGTCGAAGCAAGAGGTCAAAAACTTCTCGGTTGAAGACCTGGGAACCCAAAAAGACAGTCAATACCGGACGGCTGAGGGGACCCTGATGAACAAATTGAAGAAGATTCAGGCAGGCACGACCTATAAACCCGGCCAAGCCAATCTCAGCTACGCGCTGCAGTAACTCAGGAGATTGGCTGCATCAGTCCGCCGCCGCCACCACCGTTGGAGTCGTCATCGTCTGAAGCGCCGGGCTGGAACAGGGCATACACACCAAGCGCAGTGGCACAGAAAACGCCGCTGATCAGTTCCAGAGAGACGCCACCAGCACCGATCTCGACGAATTCACCCATGTCCAACGGATTTCGCTTGAACCAATGTAACGAAGAATTGCGTGGTTGGTAACGTTTTTCTCAGAATTGGGTTCAGGCTTCAGACCTGAACCACCTCTGCATTCTTGGCACGCAGCTCCTCCTGCCGCTGTGACTCCGTTTTGCCATCGGCATCGGGAATCTGGGCTGCCATCAGACGCAGCCATTCCATCAGCTGTTCCAGTTGCTTCTCCATGGGGAGAACACCAAGACCGCGGGCCATCACCTTGTGCTGGATGCCGCTGCCGGCCTGATACACCAAACGACCATGCAGATGCTGGGGCAATCCCTGGCGCAGCAAACGGAACGCCGGTTCCTCCATGGGAGTTTCGAGCACGATGTTGGGCTTTTCCGGTTTGATCCTGGAGAAGCCGCACCGCTTCGCCAGCAGTTTGAGCTCCATCAGACGCAGAAGCGACACCACGGCAGCCGGCAGCGCTCCGTAGCGATCGGCCCAACCCGCAGCCAGCTCAACCAGGGCCTCCGCGGTGAGGCAGTCGGCGGCAGCCCGGTAGGCCGCGATCTTCTCATCCGGATCAGTGATCCAGTCCGCAGGCACGAAGGCCGTGACGGGGAGGTCCACCTGGGTGTCTTCAACGCTGGGGATGTCTTGACCCTGAATTTCCGCCAGGGATTCCTGCAGCATTTCCATGTAGAGGTCAAAGCCGATGGTTTCCATCTGGCCGCTCTGCTGCACGCCGAGGAGATTTCCGACCCCACGGATCTCCATATCCCGCATGGCGAGCTGGTATCCACTGCCCAGTTGGGCGAACTCCTGAATGGCGCGCAGCCGCTGACGAGCGGTGTCGCTCAGCGATGCGTTGCCCGGATAGAACAACCAGGCATGGGCCTGAATCCCACTGCGACCGACCCGCCCCCGCAATTGGTACAGCTGGGCCAGGCCAAAACGGTGCGCGTCCTCAATCAGGATCGTGTTGACGCGAGGAATGTCCAGGCCGCTTTCCACAATCGTGGTGCAGAGCATCACGTCGGCTTCACCGGCGTTGAACGCCACCATGGCGTTCTCCAGTTCGCCCTCGGCCATCTGACCGTGAGCCACCAAAAGCTTCAGGCCTGGCAGCATTTCCTGTAGGCCTGCAGCCACCTCCTCGATTCCTTCCACCCGGGGAACCACATAAAACACCTGGCCCCCACGATCCAGTTCCTGGCGGATGGCGCTGCGCACCGCCTCCGGATCCAGAGAAGCCAGATGCGTCTTGATCGGACGGCGCAATGGCGGTGGTGTAGTGATCAGGCTCATCTCCCGCACCCCCGAAAGGCTCATGTAGAGCGTTCTGGGAATCGGCGTTGCCGACAGGGTCAACACGTCAACGCCCTTCCGCAGCACTTTGATCTTTTCCTTCTGATTCACACCGAAGCGCTGTTCTTCATCCACCACCAACAGACCAAGCTCTTGGAACGACGCTCCTTTGCTGAGCAACTGGTGGGTTCCCACCACGGCGTCTATGGTTCCCTGCTTCAGGCCATCGAGAATGGATTTGCGTTCCGACGCCGTTCGGAAACGATTCAGCAGAGCCACCTTGATCGGATATGGCGCGAAGCGTTCCGAGAGCGTGCGCCAGTGCTGCTGAGCCAACACCGTGGTTGGGGCCAGCATCGCCACTTGCTTTCCAGCGGTAATGGCTTTGAAGATGGCGCGGATCGCAACTTCGGTCTTGCCGAAGCCAACATCCCCGCACACCAGTCGGTCCATCGGCTCCTGCCGTTCCATATCCCGCTTCACGTCGGCCGTTGCCTTCAGTTGATCCGGCGTCGGGTCATAGGGGAACGACTCCTCCAATTCCACCTGCCAGGGGCCGTCGGAGGGGAAGGCAAAGCCTGCGGCCTGTTGCCGTTCTGCGTAGAGCTTCACCAGATCGAGGGCTACCTTGCGAACCGCCTTCTTGGCCCGTTCCTTGGCCTTGTTCCAGGCCGTGCCACCCATACGGTTGAGCTGCGGGGGTGTTTCACTCGTGGCCCGATAACGGCCCAGGCTGCCGAGTTGATCGGCGGCAACCCGAAGGATTCCATCGGCGTACTGCACCACGAGGTAGTCGCGGATGTCGCCTGACATCGCGAGTTTTTCCATGGCTTTGAAGCGGCCGATGCCATGGTTCCGATGCACCACGAAATCGCCCGGGCGCATCTTGTTGGGATCCACCGTGCGACTCGCGGCCTTGCGGCGACGGCGCACGTAGCCACTGGAACTGAGGCTCTGCTGGCCAAAGAATTCACGGTCGGTGACCAGGGCAATCCGCCAAGCCGGCAGCTGCAAACCCTCAAGTTCTGCCGTGCCCCTCACCTTCAGGGCGACGGGGGTGTTCTGCTCAATTAGACGGGAAATGGCATTGCTGTCTCCCGCGTTGGGCACAAACCGACTGATGCAGTCGTGCTCCTCCAGCAGAGCAACCGCTCGGCTGGGTTGTGCAGACACCAACCAAACCGCCGTGCGCTCGGTTTGAAATCCCTTGATCAGTTCCCCGAGTTTTCCGAATTGGTTGGGGTAGGCCGCAACAGGGCGGCTGGCGAGGTCAAAGCTGTTGGGGTGCTCGTCGACTTCGAGCAGTTCTGCCATGTCAAAGCCATGGAAGACCTCCGTCAGGGCATAGGCGGATTCAATCTCACGGTGCAGAACCGCTGGCCAGAGCCGATCACGATCGCCCTCGTCCAGACCCGCCTCAGCAGCCATGTCGTGGTGATGTTCCTCCACATGGCTGAGCCACTGTTGTCCGTGGGCCGACCCCTGGCGTCGCTCATCGATCACCACTGTTGTGGTGTCCGGCAGGTAGTCGAGAAGCGAGGCGGGTTGCTCCCAGGCGAGCCCCATCAGCCGGCGCATGCCTTCCGGGGTCCCGCCGTTCAAAAGCTGCTCTGTGCCCTCGCTACCAAGCAATTGCTCCAGTCCATCGGGCATCGTCTCCCTGAGCTGGTCCGCAATCAGAGGCCCAAACCCTGTTGGTGTGAGTCGAAGCGCATCGACGGGGTCCAGTGAGCGTTGGCTGGCGGGATCGAATTCCCGCAGCTTGTCGAGCTCCTCTCCGAAGAATTCGAGTCGAACAGGCAGCTCACTGCTCACCGGGAAGATGTCGACGATGTCGCCGCGACGGCTCCAGCTCCCCTCCTGCTCAATGGTGGTGACCCGCTCGTAGCCAAGTTGGGCCAGCGTCTCGCCCAGTGCCTCTAGATCAACTTCATCCCCTTTTCGCAAGGTGCGCGTTTTTGTTTTCAGAACATCCGGCGGGGGGAGATGGGGCTGCAAACAACGTTCCGTGGCCACGATGGCCCAGGACGCCGCGTTGGGTTCCCCCAGCAGGTCACTCAGAACCTGAAGTTGCCCCCAGGTGATTTCACTTGTGGGATCGAAGGGTTCATAGGGAGAGCCTTCGCTGGTGGGGTACAGGCTGGCCTGACTCCATCCCATTAATTCCAACAGCGCTGTCCAGCGTCCCGCTTCCTCAAGCGTTGGCACCACCACGAGCAGAGGTGCGTCCCGCCGCTGTGAGAGCGCGCTGGCCACCAGAGCTCGGCTGCAACGACCAGCCCCGCGCATCAGCAAACGTTCGGGGCGGCTTGAGCGCTCATCAAGCTCACCGGTGAGTGCAGTTTCCTGCAACTTGGTCACCAGGGAACGGAGCGGCATGGAGCAGGCCTCGGCAATCCATGATCTTCGCAATAAGGTGCCTGCAGCTGCGTGTCACCGGTCGATGCCGCGCTACCGCTGCCCCTCCTGCTGTTGCGGCCCGGCATTGGTGTTGCATCCACCCAAGGGGGTTGTTCCGCTCTGCTCCAGCTGCGCGACACCGTTGCAGCGTCAGCCCCTGGTCCGGCCCATTCCGCTGCTGGTGTTGCTGACTGTGGGCGGCGTGCTGGTTGCTTCCTCGGTCCCCATCCTGTTCACCCCCGAACCAACCCCCAGCTCAAGGCGCGAAAAACTGGCCTAAGGCGGGGTTTTCGGTTCAATACGTCGGTATTGGTGCCTTCATGACCCTCGGCCGTTTTCTGATTTTCTTCGTGATCGGGCTTGTGCTCGCCCTCACCATTCCTCAGTTGACCTGGTTGCTTTGGCCCCTGGCAGTTTCTGCGCTTTTTGTTGTTGTTCAACTGATCCGCTCCTGAATTCCGGTGCGTTTAAGGCCGAACCGGCGCTCAAGACAACCAGCAGGCATCCACAGAAAAGGTGAGCACGTCGTGGGCATCCCCATGGTCTCCCGACGTAATGGCAACACAGGCCAGCTGACCGTCGTCAAAACAAGTTTTCGACTTGAGCACAAATTTGGCGGCGTCACTGTGGGACCAGACCGCTAGACCCTGCTGTTTGGCTTCGTCGTTGTAGATGTCCCAGAGCTCTGAGAAACGTTCTGCCTCTGGACCCTGCAGAAATTCATTGAGGGCTTCATCCGCACCAACTTCACGGAAGCGATCCAGAAACGACCGCATCAAGGGATCATCGATCACGTTGCTGGTGGCGATGGCACCAGTGATGCCGCGCACTGAGGTTCTAACAACCCGGTTGGGTGCGCTTCGGGCATCAATGATGACGACGGGGCATTGGAGATCCCAAGTGCTGCGATTTCTGAGTTCACGACCTGCTTCGGACATGTCATCCCGAAGCTCATTGATCAGCTGCCGTACAACAAGGGTGGGGTCATCCATGACTGACCTTATCGCAAGTGCAGCTGGTGAATTTGCCAGGTTAAAGATTCAAAACGTTGATATATCAGGTGACATTCAGGCCAAAAATGCTCGCTAGGAGCATCCGCCTCAGCTGGTTATCGATTCCTCGCGGTTTGGTCAATCGGCTTGGTCTAAAACGCGTTCACGGGATTGCAAGCCTCAAATGATTTATCTGCACTGAAAAGCATGCTGTACAATTCTTCCAGAGAAAGCAAGATCCATCACAACGGCAATATCTTCTAAGACATCAAGCCAGAAGTCTGATTATTTGGCAAAAGCTGCGGAGTACTACTCACGAGCCAAGCAATTGATTGAAGTCGATCAAGACTGGCAGGCTTCGGGCTCCATGATCCTCAAAGCGCTTGCCGAGGAGAGGAAGTCTGAAAATACTGGTCTTCAGGTGATGAATGTGATCAAGTATCAAAAACCTAAAACGAAGCTGGAGTTCAACCTCCGCAGTTGAGTTATCAGCTAGGCAACCCCTCACGACAGAACTCCGATCTCATTACCGCCCCATAGGGGCCATTCCCCCCTTCAGGAAAGAAGCGGAGGGAACGACCGGGCTGCACAGAGTGTGTAGACGATTCACCCTGCTGCAATCGGCATGGACGCCGTATCAGTCCCTGCCGCAAACCCGTTGTAAGCCACTAGCCCTGACCATTCCTGAGTGTTAGTGCTTATTTGGCCTGGCTGAGCGTCTGCTCCTCCAGCAGCATGTTGAACTGCAGCAGCTGTTCATCACTGAGTTGTTGACGACTGGTCGCCCCCAGTTGTTGTTGGAGAAAGGTCCTGGCTTGATCGGAGCTCCAGCCCAGCTGCTTCAACATGGCATCTCCTTGTTGAAGCAGATCACCACGACGGATGGGTGCTGGTGCGGTGGACGCGTCGTCGTTGGCTTGGATCAACTTCAACTGACGCAGATAGGCCACCAGATCGGCATAGCGCGTGAGCTTGTGGCGGCTGCCGAGCGCGAAGGCCCGGGTCAAATACTCCTGCTCCTGCTCTCGAGACCAACCAATGCGTCTGATTTCCATATCGATGGCGGTCAGCTCATCACTCCAGTCGTCAGGATCCGTTGGTGTTTCAGAGGGGGTGTTGTCAGCAGGTGTGGCTGGGACCTGATGGGTGGCAGGGGGGTGTGGAGCAGACGAGGGCTGGGTCTGCTCAATTTTTCTCGGCCGCTCCACGGGCACCTGCTTCGGATTTGGCTCATCCACCTGGGGGGCTTCAGGGCGAGCTGAATTCACGGGCTGTTGTGGCCCCTCAGTGGACCCCAGCCTGGAGTTCAGGCGTCGCAACGCTCTCTCCTCAGCCTCTTCAGCAGTGGCGGCTTCACCAAGGGCGCTGCCCTGCAGAGAACCGTCGAGCCAGGCCTCGACCCGCACGATGCATCTCAGGGTGTCGACGTGACACAGCTCGGCCCGGATCTGCATCGCAATGGAACAGCGCTTGCACTTTCTAGGCTGCCGCGATGGACATCACTTCGCTTCCCTCACTGTCGGATTTCTTCGAAGGTGCCGATCAATGGGGTGAGGTTTTGGCCCTGCTGCCTGTTCTGGTACTGCTGGAGCTGATCCTGTCGGCTGACAATGCCGTGGCCCTCGCGGCCATCGCCCGCAGCAGCCGCCAACCGGAGCGGGAAGGCCTTGCCCTCAACCTGGGCATTGGCATTGCACTGGTCTTGCGGATCGCCTTGATCGTTGTGGCCCAGTGGGTGTTGCAAAACGCCTGGGTGCAACTCCTCGCTGCGGCCTATCTGGTTTGGCTGGTGGTTGATCACTTCAACAACCGATCAGGCGATGATGCCGAGTCCAGCGAAGGACATGAATCCAACGGTCTGTCTCGCCCTTTTCTGAACACGGTTTTACTGCTGGCTTTCACAGATCTGGCCTTCTCCATCGATAGCGTCGCCGCAGCCGTGGCCATCAGTGATCAGATTGTGTTGATCAGCACAGGTGCCTTCATCGGCATCGTGGCACTGCGTTTTACATCCGCCCTGTTCATCCGCTGGCTTGATCTGTATCCACGGCTTGAAACGGCTGGGTTTCTCGCCGTTGCTTTCGTGGCGCTGCGCTTGATTGTTCATGTTGTCGTGCCCAGCCTCAATCAACCCGATTGGCTCACCTTGGTGGTGGTGCTGTTGCTGTTTGCCTGGGGAATGTCGATCCGCAGCAAGGAACTTGATCAGGACGAAGGCCATGCTTGTTGAACTTCGCCATATCAGTGGAGACCGTTTGCTCCATCGCGTTGATCTTGAGGATCCGCCACAACCGGGGCGATGGCTTGTTGTGGAACAGCAATCCTTCCTCGTGATGCAACGTCGTCACCGTTACGCCCTTCGCAACGGTCGCTATGTGATGGCCTCAGTGGCCCTGTTGGTGAAACCCCAGACGCGTCCCGCCGATGCAACACCCTGGAGACATGTCTGGGTTATCGGTGATCCCAATTGCCGTTTCAATGCCCGTAGTCCTTTGCTCCGCTGTGCTGTGTGGCCGGAAGGCCCCTGCGAGAACTGCAGCCACCGTGAACTTCGCTGATTGATGAAACCGGACTGGCTCACTGGGCGACTCTGTGCTGGTCATGGCGTCGCCTCCGGAACAAGCAACGATTCACCGTATCCGGATGGCACGATTCGAATGCAATTCCCCGTGTTCCAGTCCTTAGGGTTGGACCTATCGGACTGTTACTCCGGCACGCTGAATCTCGACTTTGCCCCCCTCGAGGTTTCACTTTCAAATCCAGATCACCTGTTTGAAAAGGTGCGATGGACCGACCTCCACCCCCCCGAAACGTTCTCGTTCTGGAGTGTTCAGATCAAGACGCCCCAAAGTGAGGTTGTGAACGGCTGGATTTATTACCCCCACCCCGAAACAAAGTTGCGCCATTGGCAACCGCCGACAACGTTGGAATTGCTTGCACCGCGATTATGCGGAGTGGAAACAGGCAGCACCATTCATCTCTGTGATCAAGGCCAACGGATCAAACTCATCGATACGGTTCGCTTGCGCGCAAGGTTGCTGGAATTTCTCAAATTCAGAGTGCTGGCCTCGCAGCAAACATTTTTTGAAGCCGACACCCTGTTGAAGCGCCAACAATGGCTCTCGACGATGTTTCCGGAAGCTCTTCAGCTTTCCGAGCAGGCTCTCGATCGGGTTTGGTCTCAAGCGCGGATGTTATACACGGAATCCTGAATCAACCTTCGCCCAATCGATCTCCGGGAGTGGCGTTGAGTTGCTGCAACAGAACGGGGGCTGTGCTGCGTGCTTTCCCTTCAAGCTGTGCCTCCCGGATCAGAAGGGGGCAGCCTGAACTGCTCACCACAAGCCCCAGATCTTCAATCACTGCAAGGATCGTCCCTGGGGGATGCCCGCCGGTGGGCCATTGGCCCAAGAGGTTGCATCCCTCAGGACTGAGTTGATCCTGCAGGCGCTCGATCAACGGCTCCGTGCGCAACACCTTCAGGCGTTTGCCCTGCCACTGGGTGAACGCTCCGGGATGAAGCCCCATCACCTTGCGATGAATGCTGAGAGCAGGGGCAGACCAATCCAATTGGAAATCCTGCTTCTCGAGCATGCGGGCATAGGTCGACCCCTCGGCCTGAACCCGCACGTTGAGCCTTGCCAATCTCTCGTCTTCTGGACCCGGTCCCGCCGCTTCAATCAGTGGCATCGCCTGAACCATCAGCTCTGCAGTGAGAGCACTGAGCCGTTCGGCCAAGGCGATGGAAGGTTCCAGCAGCTGGATCGGGGTGCGTTGCTCGAGCAGAACCGGACCAGTATCGAGCCCTTCTTCCATGGCCATGATCCCCACACCCGTTTCCTGATCCCCTTCGAGCAGGGACCACTGGATGGGACCAGCACCGCGCCAACGCGGTAGTAGTGATCCGTGGCCGTTCCAGCAGCCCAGGGGAGGCTGCTCCAACACATCCTTGGGAAGGATCTGTCCGAAGGCCACGACCACCGAGGCATCAGCACCGAGTGCAGCGAGCTTGGCTTTGCAATCGTCATCCCGACGGATCCGTTCAGGGGTGAACACAGGAAGACCGAGTTCTTCCGCCCTCGCCTTCACCGGTGATGGAACCAGCTGTTTGCCTCGACCCCGCCGACGATCCGGCTGCGTGACGACCCCAACGATGGTGTGGCCCGCATCATGCAGTGCATTAAGGGTTGGCACCGCATAGACCGGTGTCCCCCAGAACAGAATCTTCAACGTCAGGCTTCGCCGGTGATGGAGAGTCCATCCACCCAAACATGAGGGGAAACGCCTCGGTGGGTGATTTCAGAATCAGCTTCCAGATGAGCAATGCCGTTGAGAACAGAGCGGATGTCACCGGCAACCGTTGCTGCTTCAACGGAAACCCGTTCGCCGTTGTTCACCAACCATCCATCGAAGGGCAAGGAGAAGGACCCCTGGGTGGCTTTCACACCGGCGTGAAGCGCTGACAGATCCTCAATCAGCACGAAGGGGCCTGACTCGGTTCGGTGGTTGAGGCTGTTACCGCTGCTCACCTGCGGGTTGGAACCAACCACGAACCAGTCTGGACCCACCGAAACCTTGGCGCCAAGTCCAGCGTGGCCTGTGGGTTGAACACCAAAGGCTCGGGCCGTGGCTTCCGAGTGAAGGAAATTCAGCAGGGTTCCGCCCTCAATCAAGGAGAGACGTCGGGTTGGTGTTCCCTCTCCATCGAAGGCTGCCGCACTGATGTGTCCGGGGTGGAGGCCGTCATCGTGGAGGTTGAAGAAGGGAACCGCCACATCGGATCCAATCGAATCCCGCTGGCTCAAGCTCACCCCATCGAGCACCGAACGCGCATTGAACATGCTGCTGAAGGCACCAAGCAGTGAGAGAAAGGCCTCGGGGGTGAAGCAAACCCGGTACCTCCCGGTTTCGATCGGTCGATAATCCAGATGGCTGACGGTGCGATCAACGGCCTCGCTGATGCAGCCTTGAACATCCAGTTCGCTGCTGCCAAGACCCAAACGAACAGCACCTCCACTGCGGGGCTTACGACCTGTTTCCTCAGCCCTTGCGTAGAGATACAGGCTGGCTTGGGTGCGCTCCATCTGGCGCAGTGCTCCCTCACTGTTGAGATAGAGGCTCTGGGACAGGGATTCCGCCAGTCCGTTGTAGGGGACGGTCTGGATCGCGGGGTGACGACCCAACAGATCGGCTTCCGCATCCCGAAGGGTGTCCAGCAGGGGGAGGATTCCTTGGCGAGGTTGAAGTGGTCGATCGAGCTCGGGGAGTGGAGCTGTGGCCAGGGGGGAGAACTCAGGGATGTCCTCGGGATTGCCAAAACGGCTGGCCGTATGGGCTCCCACCAGGGCTTGCTCCAAGCCGCTATGGGAGAGGTCGGTGGTGCTGGTGATACCTACCAGGCCATCGCTGTTCCAAACCCGGACGGTGATGGAGCTCCGCTGCGATGCCTTGAGTTGTTTGGCTTCACCACGATCCACCTGAACGGAGCAATCGTCACTGCAGGCGGCACCAAGATCCCAACGACGAATGCCTTCGCGCGAGGCGAGGGTCTGAAGGCGATCCCTGAGATCCGAGGCGTTGAGGCTGTTGTTGCTGCTCATCATCAACGGCCCCCCACCGTGATCGAATCAACTTTGATGTGGGGTTGGCCCACGGTGACGAACACACTTCCACTCACGGATCCGCAGAACCCGGCAGCCAGTTCCAGATCGTTGGCGCACATCGAAATGCGTGGCATCACCTCCTTGGCATCACCGATCAACGTCGCCCCTTTCACCGGTTTGGTGAGTTTGCCGTTCTCAATCAGATACCCCTCTTCAACGGAGAAATTGAACTGACCTGTCGGGCCGACGCTTCCCCCACCCATGGCCTTGCAGTACAGGCCTTGATCGACGGATTCAATCAACTGTTCAGGGGTATGCGGACCGGCGTCGATGAAGGTGTTTCGCATCCGGCTCGCAGCTGCAAAGGCATGGCTCTGACGTCGGCCGCTTCCGGTGCGTTTGTGGCCCGTGCGCAGTTCACCGGCCCGGTCACTGATGAAGCGTTGGAGCACCCCGTCTTTGATCAGCACGGTGCGCTCAGGTTCCATCCCTTCGTCATCCATCGAGATGGAACCGAAGGATCCACCACTCAACCCTTCATCGATGGCGGTGACTGCAGGGTGAGCGATCAGTTCACCAACCCGATCCGCGAAGGGCGTGGTGCCCCGTTCAATCTGGGTTGTTTCGAGCAGGTGACCGCAGGCCTCGTGGAAAATCACGCCACCAAACCGGTTGGCGAGAACAGCCGGCATCTGTCCGGCATCCACGTAGTCGGCCCGCAACATCGTTCCAGCGCTGTTGCACACTTCAGCTGCACTGGCTTCGGCATCCCAGTCGCGAAGATCGTCCGGACGATCGGAACTGCCATAGCGGCGGCCAATGCTGGATCGGTGATCGCCGTCGGCGGCAAGAACGGATAGACCTGTGGACTGATGCAGGCGGATGTCGCGGGCAAAAGTGCCATCGGATGCAGCCACCAGCACTTCCTGCCAGTCGCGGGCGTAACTGCCACGGCGCACCTGCAAGTGCTGACCAAGACGATTGAGATGGTCTGTGCCTTTGAGCAGGCACTGGCTGGCCTGATCCAGGGAGGGACAGCGTTCCAACCAGTCGGCTTTGTTCAAGCCGTGGTCGGTCAGCTTCTTCAACCCATCGAAAGCTGAAGGGGACGTGAGCTGTTGCGCCTCGAGACCGAGCATGGCGAGGGCCTGATCGAGGGCGCGCTGGAGGCCGGCTTCGCTGAGATCGTTGGTGCTGACGAAGCCATCACGGCCATCACGGAACACCCTGAGGCCAGCTCCACGGGCGAACGACGGATTCACACTGGTGATCCGATCCTGTTCGGCAAGCAAACCGATGTGGTCGGTGCGCTCAAGAAACACCTCCACCAGGTCGGCTCCTGCGGAGCTGCCACGGTGCAGCAAGGACTCCAAGAGTCCTTGCCACTGATTCGAAAAGGCGTTGGTCAAGAAATCTCCTCGATTGGGCCGGGGGAGTCCCCTCAGCGCACAGCTGGCTGGAAACGATCGCTGTCGATCGCTGGCATCAGGAACAACTTGGCCATCTCGGCACCGTTTCCGATCCAGAAGGGCAGCTTGCGAAGCACTTTTAGGGGAGCGATGGAATCGCTGGCATCAGCCTTTTCCAATGCGGCGTTATTGGCCACCAGCCGTTCGAGGCGTGTCCAGAACTTGTCGTTGTTCACATCAAGAACAACGGGGAAAACGCGCGCAGACGTTTCGTTGGTCTTCTCGATCACCATCTTGTCGTAGGTGCGAGCATCCAATCCGAGAGCCTCGTAGAACTCTTTGCGGGCCACGTCGCGCACGTACATAGTGGCGAACACTGCTAACAGGAAGAAGCGGCACCAGAGTTTGGCGATGGGGCCACGAACCGTGTCCGGTTGGGCCTTCATCAGGGCATCAAAGAAATCACCATGTCGGTTTTCGTCCTGACACCAGTTCTCAAAGAAGTTGAAGATCGGGAAGATCTTGCTGTCGGGGTTCTTTTCTAGGTGGCGGTAAATGGCGATGTAACGCCAGTAGCCGATCTTTTCAGACAGGTAGGTGGCGTAGAAGATGAATTTCGGCTTGAAGAACGTGTAGTCCTTGTTCGCGGTCAGGAAGCCGAGATCCAGCTGCATGCCGAAATCACTCATCGACTTGTTGAGGAAGCCGGCGTGGCGAGCTTCATCCCGAGCCATGTGAGCAAAGCACTCGGCCAGAAGAGGGTTCTTCGCCTTAATGCGGCGGCTCAGTTCCTTGTAGAGCAGGAATCCTGAAAATTCCGATGTGCAGCTCTGCTCAAGGAATTCGATAAACACCTTGCGGGTTTCAGGATCAAGCTTGTCCGCAGCACCCTCGAACTCCTCATTACGAACGAAGTGGTGGCGGTTGTAATCCTTCCTGAACTCTTCACAGATGGCTTCAAGTTCAGCCTCATTGGGCTGAAGGTCCATTGCCGCCATCGCTTCGAAATCGGTGGTGTAGAAGCGAGGGGTCAGGATTGTGTCCTTGACAGGATCCTTGATGGCTACAGCGCTGCCTTCGGCCACGGCGGTGGGAGGGACCATCAGTTGCGTTTCACGATCCTGCCAATGTAGGCGTGTCAGCCCAACCCCTGAGGCCAATGCTGGTGGTTAGTTACCTCCCAGCCACTTTTGGCCGTTGAGCCGTTGCAAGAGACGGGAAACGAGAAGGGCCAAAGACATCCGCTTCTCATCGATCAGAAAGCTCTCCAGCAGCGTTGGCTCGCTGCCGGCATCAGCCAGGGCAATCACTTTGGCGCTGTTGATGTCGGCCTTGGAGAAGCAGACCCAGAAGCGACGCCCCCCTGGAAGCTCACCAACCACCATTGGACATTCACCACCGACAACGGGACGCTGCCCATCCACGCGCTCGAGCCGATCAGCGGTGATGTCATGTTCGGCCAACTGTTTGGCGACGGCCGGCAAAAACAGTGTGTCGATGAATTCAGGGAAGGGCTTGTCCTCCGGCTTGGGCGGCTTCGCTTTCGGCGCCGCTTTGGCAGGGGCCTCTTGACCTGAAGACTGCTTCTCGACTGGGGTTTCGCTCACCGATCCAGCATTGCTGGCGCAACTGTAAGCAGCTTGGTGCGCTGCTTACCAGTTTGCCTCCGGATCATCTCCCCAATCACTGAACTCCTGAGAAGGAGAGCCCACGGCTGAAGTGCCTGATGAAGCGTCTGACTGCGGGGGGACTGACGAAGGGCGTTGAATCACGCGGTAGGCCACAGACACCGTTGGAGCCGGTTCTCTCACATCTCGTTCGGGGCCTGGGGTTGTGCTTGATCTGGGTGTCGGTTCGTAGTCGGTGTAGCCCCTCTCCTCAAACTCCGGTTGAACAGGGGAACGTCTCTGGCGACTCAGAGGACGCTCCACTGGGGAGACCAAAACCGCTGCGACAGCGGCTCCGGCCGCACCACCAACGCCAGCCAGCGCTGTCCACGCCCCAACGGGGAGCGGAGGTGTTGTCCAAACCAGCAGACGGATCCGGGTCTTGTCTCCGACATTGGTGGCCGAAAGAACCAGCAACGCCAGCAGTGGCGCCAGGCAGGGAATCAGCAGCAAACGCTGAAACATGCTCATTCCAGGGGGCCCTGCCAGCGCTTCAGGGGTGCAAGGTCCTCCTCCAGGCCGTCGAACAGGCGCACCACCAGAAAGTCCACCATCTCCTCCAAGGAATCGGGCCGGGTATACCAGGCCGGAATGGGAGCGGCAATGGTGGCTCCAGCTTCAGCGAGGCCGGTGAGGTTGCGGAGGTGAATCAGGTTGAAAGGCATCTCCCGGGGAGCAATCACCAGGGGCCGACGCTCCTTGAGATGCACATCCGCACAACGTTCGATCAGATCTGCGGCGATACCGGCATGGATCCGCCCGACGGTTCCCATGCTGCAGGGAACGATGACCATCGCCCGGGTTCTGTAGCTGCCACTGGCAATGCAGGCAGCCTGATCATTCCAGCGATGACAGGTGAGCTCGCCACTCTCCACCGATAGCCTCTCTCGCCAGAACGCACGTTGTTTCAGGGGATCAACAGGGATCGTCAGGCCCTGTTCCGCACGAAACACCTCATGGGCACCATGGCTGAGCACAAGATGCACCGAGCGCCCGCGCTGCAGCAGCAGCTGTAGGGCACGCTCGGCCAGGGGTTGAGCGGATGCACCGGTGACTGCCAGAACGTAGGGATGCATCACTCAGCGCTCGCTGAGGGCAACGGGCAGCGGCTCCGAGGATTCAGGCGCTGAGGATTCAGGTTCTGTGGAGCCATTGGAACCCTGGCTGATGACCTCAAGGTCGATCTGGTTGCGCAGAACATCCACATTGATCACGCGCACCTGCACGGCGTCGCCTAGTTGATAGGTCTGACGGTTCTTGCGCCCGACCAAGCGATTCTGGCGTGATCTGTATTCGTACCAGTCATCGTTGAGGGAGCTCACATGCACCAGCCCTTCAACGCGACTTTCACCAACTTCTACGAAAAAGCCATAGCTCTGCACACCACTGATGCACCCTTCCACCTGTTCGCCGATCAGGGGTTGGGCTGAACGGGCCTGGATCATCGAAAGCAGATCCTTTTCCAGTTCCAACACCTGACGCCGTCGCGTGTTGAGCCGCTGCACGGTGCGCTCGTTCACCAATCCGTTCAACTTCTCGTCCTGGGATGCGGTGAACAGGGGCCACGTGAGATCAGCACCGGCACCCTTGAGACCAAGCTTCAGACGCGTCTTGTGACGGACGGTTGGACGATCCTTGGCGTCGCTCAGCAGCGCAACGATCACCTGTTGATTCACCAGGTGGGCGTAGTGCTGGGTGGCACAGGTCCATGGGGTCAGTGAGCTGTTCCGGCTTGACGCAGCAACCTCGTCCCCATCGGAATCTGCTGCCGCAGGGGGGGCCTCTGTGGATGCCACAAGGGTGAGAGGTGGCAGGGCGTGACTGAGTTGTTGTTCCAGCACCCGGCGCTGACTGCTGTCTTTGAACACCTGAACCAGCTCCGAAGCTGATGGACAGCCGTCGTCATCCAGTTCAAGGGGAAGATCCAGGGCAATGGCTGTCTTTGCCACATCGGTGAGCACGCTGCCATCGGGTTCATCCGCCTCAACGGTGATGCCCGGCAGTTGGAGCTCGAGTCGTTGTGCGGTCCACGCACGGTCGGCGGCCCTCAACAGAGGCTGAAGGAACGCATGGGGGTCGACCGGGTTGAACGCATCAACCCAGCGATGCCGCAACCCGGAGGGATCTGCGCTGCAGAGGTCACCAAGGGCCTCCAGCTGTGGAGGGCAGAGATCGAGCTGCACAACCCCGTTGGCACGCTCCTGCTCCAACAACAGCATGCTGCAGAAGCGCAGGGTCTCCAGCTGACCGAGTTGGTCTTTGATCGGCTTGAGGGCGGTCGGGACGCTGCGCGCCTTGGGTTTGCGTTCCGCCAGGGCGATCAACTGATCGGCGCTCACCTCGGCGACGGGGCGCACCGTGCTGAGCATGAACTCCCAGTCGCTCACCTCACCGTTGGCAGAGACGTCGAGCCGAACGCTGATGGCATCAGCCTCGGACCCGGCCAAGAAGCTGGTGGCCTTGTGGAGGGCCGGAGTGAGAAGAGGTTGCCAGACTTCACCGAGGCAAAGGGCTTCACCGCGGTCGCGCAGGCAGGCATCGAGGCTGTTGCCCAGACCGATCCGCTCGCCCACGCTGGGCGCATGTACCCAGAGGCGACAACCGCCTTCCCTGGCTTCAACGTGCACGGCAGGTAACCCCGGTGCATCGTCCTGACTCCATCCTTTGAGCAGCAGCGACGGTTGTGCGGTGAGATCGACCCGGCCTTTGGACGCAGGGGTTTTGCCAGAGCTCCTGGGTGCCGTTGGACGGTCCTGGAGACCAACCTTGGTCAGCAGCAGGTCCCGGTCGGCTGCTGGTCCGCCATTGAGCGGGAGAGATCGCACAACGTGGCCGGCCGCAGGATGCTGAGCCACGGGATAGCGATCGATGCGCACCTCGACAACACTGGAAACCTCATCACCGAGCAGATGCTTGGAATCCTCTGCTGGCAGCTCAATGCCGGCAAGCACTCTGTCGTCCAAGGGGGAGGCGAGCAGCTGGTCGCTCTGCTGCTCCACCTGAGCCAGGAGAGATTGCGTGGCCCGTTCCAGGATGCATTGCACACCTCCTTCAGGAGAGCGGCGGCGTCCGCCCTCCCGCGTCACCCGCACCAGCACACGATCGCCATTCCAGGCGTGGTTCAGCTGATGGTCACGGATGTAGATGTCCTCGCCGCCGTCATCGCGAATGGCGAAGCAGAAGCCTTTGCTGCTGCAACGCAGGCGAGCATCAATCAGATCACTCTCCTGGGGCCGTGTGAGACCACCCTCACTGGTCTTTTCGATCACACCGATTTTCATCAGTGATGAAACGGCAAGCTCAAGCGCCGCTTTATCCGTCTTGTTGCTGAGCTTGAGGATCTTGGCCAGTTGGTCGGGCTCAGAGGAGTGCTCTGTTGAGAGCTGATCCAGCAGATCGGCAACCGTAAATTTCATCGTGGCGTGCGCAGAAACCGACCATCAGGGCCGGGAGAGAGGGAAGGGGTGGTCGACGCTCTTCAGCAGGCCGTGCAGAGTCAGCCCTTCAAAGATCACTTTAGGACTCAGAAGTTTGATCCCCGTCCGAGTTGGCTTCACCATCACGGACGAGAGGAATCAGCAAGCGGCCACCGATCACGAGGAAACCGACGGAAGCCAGCAGTTGAAGCAGATCGCTGGGAATCACGGTTGCAACGGAACCACCGGCGAAGGCCCCCAGCAAACTGGCCAGAACCAACGCCGATGATGAGCCGAGAAACACGGCCAGGGGGCGATTGGACGTGCCACTGATGGCAACGGTGGCCAGTTGGGTCTTGTCACCGAGTTCGGCCATGAACACGGTCAAGAACGTGGAGATCAGAAGGGGAAAATCCATCGTCAGCTCGCTGCATTGAGCCAAAGGGAGCTGGCGGCCTGAAGACCGAGCCAGATGCCGAGCGCCACCATCAGCACCCCAGCCATCAGTTCAAGACGATCAGGCGGAAGGGTTTTGGCCAACCATTGACCGACGAGAACGCCCACAAGGCTGGATGAAACCAATGCCAGCGCGGCACCGATGAACACCAGAACAGGAGAGCCGGACTGGGCCGAGAGCAACAGCGTTGCCAACTGGGTTTTGTCGCCCAGTTCAGCCACAAACACTGTGGTGAAGGTGCTGAACAACACGGCAGCAAAGCTGCGCGACTCAGGGCTTGTTTGCTCACTCGTCAACAGAACCTCCCGCGGTCTGAGCGCGCTTGAACCTACGCATCACGCCACTGCGGCCGCCATAGGTGCTGCGGATCTGTTGTTGGCAACAGGTGATGGCGAAGGCATCGAACTGATCATCGGGAACGTCAAAAAGACGGCCCAGACCACTGACACGACAAAAATCAGGACGCTCCTCATAAATCGTGCAGCGCTGACTGCCCGTGTCGTAGTGGATGCACCAGCCGTCAGGGCCAACCATGGCCAGATAGGTGCGTTGTTGCTCTTCGCTCAAGGCCGCCAGGGCATCAGCCCGTTCCTCGGGAGCGAGTCGGCAACAGGCTCCACAGTGTTTGATGCAGGACCATTGAGGCGTCTCTCGGCTCATGATTGAAGCTGTGACAAGCCATCACAGAGATCAGAACTAATCCGTCGCTCTTGGGACAGAGCCCCGTAGCCTGGTAGGCGTAACGATTTTGGACAGCGCTGCATCGCCATGGGCTTTGACATTCACCTGATCGCCAACTTTGCCGCCCTGGCGATGATCACCATTGCCGGTCCCGCTGTCATCTTCATCCTCTTCTACCGCCGCGGCGCACTCTGATCGCCTCGTTTCAAGGACGTAGCCCCAACCCAAGGCAGGCTTCCTCGATCAACTGAATCACCCGCTGATCCCTCGCCAGATCGTTGTCGCTGGTGAGGGATTGTTCTTGTTGAATGCTCGCCTGAAGCGTCTCACCCTCGCCATTGGTGAGCTTCAGCCCTGAGGTTTCCGTCAACTGGGCGGTGTACTGCCGTGTGCCGCGGTCGATCAACACCAACTCCGTATGGGCACGGATGGCTTTGAGCTCCAGCTGCAGACGCTGTTCACCCTGCCAACGGTTGATCGAAATGCTGTAAGCCACGTCACAACATGCGGGAACAGGCGCCGCTGGATCCCATCGCCAGGCGATGGCGCGACGCTCACTTTCACCCTGGCGCAGCGTCAGGGCCAGATGTCCTCCTTTGAGATCGCGCCGATCCTCAACGCTCACCCCCCGTGACCAGAACAGGGGTTTGGGATGACCGATGCCGAAGGGGGCCAGGGATTGCAGGTGGCGCCACAGATCCCAGTTCACGTCCTTCAACTGCAGCAGAGCGTCAGGTTGCACGGGACGCCCTTGGGCCTGGGTCACCAACCAGCCATCGGCTTCGGCGCAGAGGCGCTCATGCAGGGTATGCACGAATTCCGCTTTAACGGTGAACCCCCCGGCAGCGGGATGGCCTCCAAAGCGGGTCAGTAGATCACTGCAATTGGAGAGGGCACGATCCACCGCGAAACCGATGGGTCCCCGTACCGAAGCCCGCAGACTTCCATCTCCATCACCGGCCAAAAGAGCGGTGGGGCGGTGATAGCGCTCCATCAGCCGCGCAGCAACAATGCCAATAACCCCGTGGTGCCAGTGGCTTTGCGCCAACAGCAGGAATGAGGGGAGAGCGTCACTGGACTCCGCTTCCACCAGCGCCACGGCCTCCGCTTCAATCGCGTCGCAGAGATCCCGTCGCTGGCGGTTGTAATCATCACAACGGCGTGCGAGGGCCATCGCTGAATCGGGATCTTCAGCCGTGAGTAGATCCACCACAAGCCTCGGTTCCCCAAGGCGACCCACTGCATTGATGCGCGGTGCAAGCTGAAACCCGATGTCTTCTGCCGTCAGCGGACGTTCCCCGAGACCCGCCAGGCGCTGAAGAGCTTGCACGCCCTTGCACTCGGAGCGATGCAAATGGTTCAGCCCCTCCAGCAACCAACTGCGGTTGGCCCCCACCAGAGGAGCCATGTCGGCCACCGTGCCGATGCAAAACAGATCCCGGGCCACGCGGATGGCTTCTGGTTTGTTCAGAACATCGGCAACGGCATGGGCCAGCACATAGGCCAGCCCCACACCGGCGAGTCCGCGGTAAGGCGAGCCCTCCGGGGTAGTGGCCGGATGAATGAGCGCGGTCATGGGCGGCCGTTGCGCCGGGATCGTGTGGTGATCGGTCACGATCACCTGCATCGACAAACTTGCGGCCAGTTCGAGGGCTTCCCTCGCGGCAACACCGTTATCAACGGTGACCAGCAGTCGCACGCCATCGTCGTAGAGCCGCTGCACCATGGCGGGATTGAGGCCATATCCCTCCTCCATCCGCGAGGGGATGGCGGGTTCCGGCTCAGCCCCCAACGGGGCCAACGCCCGTAGTAATAACGCTGTGCTGGTCATCCCATCGGCGTCGTAATCACCACAGATGGCGACGCGTTCACGGGAACGGCAGGCCGCTACCAAGCGCGTACAGGCCTGCTCGAGATCGGGGAAATGATCACGTGTGGGCGGTAGATCACCAGGGGAGAGAAAGCTCTCGGCCTCGGATATTGAGCTGAATCCCCTGCGCCTCAGCACACAGCGCAGCGACAGCGGCAAATCAAGCCCTTGCAATGGCGATGGTTCCACCACGGCTGGAAGGGACCAGGACCAATGCAGCGGAACAGCCGGCAAGGGAACGCAACAGGCGGTGATGTCCCAGCATTGTGCCGTTGCTGCTCCTCAAGGTGAACAGGCTTTCAGCGGTCTTCTGGGATGTGGATGGCACCTTGGCCGACACGGAAATGGACGGTCATCGACCGGCCTTCAACCTGGCCTTCCAGGAACTGGATCTTCCCTTTGTTTGGGATGAAGCGCTCTACAACAGGCTGCTGGCGATTCCTGGCGGGCTGCGCAGGGTGAAACTCCACGCTGAAACATGTGGGGTGCATCTCAGCCAGAACCAACTGGACCAGGTGCGTGATCGCAAACGCGTCCATTACCTGGAACGGGTCCGCCAAGGACATGTGCATCTCCGTCCCGGAGTGAAGAGGCTTTTGCAGGAGTTGAACAGGGCCGGCGTGCAGCAGTGGATCGTCACCTCCAGCGGATCGGCCTCGGTGATGGCTCTGCTGGAACAGATCCAGAAGCAAATCCCCAGCTTCGATGGGGTGGTGACATCGGATGACGTTGCTTCGGGAAAGCCAGCACCGGACGGCTACCGACTCGCTCTCGAACGCAGTGGGGCCAACAGTGCTGCCAGCCTTGCCATCGAAGATTCTGCAGCAGGTCTTTCGGCGGCAAGAGCCGCAGGTCTGCTTTGTCTGCTGACCCCTTCCCCCTGGGATGCCGATGCTCTGCGTGAGTCCGGAGGCGAGGCCGCTGCGGTGTTGAATCACCTGGGGGACCCTGGACAGCCAGCAACCGTGCTTTCCGGTGCCTCTTGCCAGGAGGGGGCAGTAACGCTGAAGTATCTGGAGTCCCTGCTGTCGGTGCCGGATCGATGAGCTCAATCCAGCGCACACGTCTGGCGGGGCTTCAGAACGCGTGGGGCGCTGGGATCCGGCGGTCCTGGTCTGGCCCCTGGTGGCGTCGCAGCGCTTCGTTGCTGCTGCTGCTGTTCGGATTTTTCATCGGCAGCAACCTTCCCGTCTACATCCTGGATGCTGTTGAACTCAGGACGTACACAGCGTTCTATGCCCTGATCGCCTGTGAATTGATGGTTCTTGGGCGCCGTCGTCTTCCCTGGCTGGACAACCTCCGGCTTGGATTCGTTTACGCCGTTGTTCTGGAGGCGTTCAAAGTTGGATCCTGAGGGCCAACGCGTCATCCCCAGCAAGGATCAGCAGCGGTTGCTGCAGCATCTCGAGTTGGGCGACCTTCAGAGTTGGTCTGCACTGCAGCGCAACTCTGGGTGGCATCGGGTCGCCATCGATCACTGGCATCCTCAGGCGACACCGGATTGGCTCTGGTCTGTTGGTCTGCCGCTTCTGAACCTGGGCCAGCAATGGCAGGGACAACGCCGACTGCTCGGATTCAGTGCTTTGCCAGGTTGCGGGAAAACCACCCTGGGGCAGTGGATTGAAGCTGCCGCACGGGCACTTCACCTTTCGATCCAGGTGGTTTCGCTCGATGACTTTTATTTCGAGGCCGAACGGCTTGATGCGGCGATGCAGGGCAACCCCTGGGGTGTGCCTCGTGCGCTTCCTGGCAGCCATGACCTGGAGCTCCTGCAGGAGTGCCTTCAGACATGGCGACAGGGTGAGAACGTTCTGATGCCCTGCTTCGACAAAGCCAAACGCCATGGCCGAGGAGATCGAAGCGGTTGGCGCCGTTGCGATGCCGACTTGCTGATTTTTGAGGGTTGGTTTGTGGGCTGCAGCCCAAATGACGACGCAACTGCGGATGAGCCCCATCTCGAGAGCCCCCTAACGGCGCAGGAGTTGGAGTGGCGCCTGAAGCTGCAACCCGTGCTCGCCCACTACGAACCCACCTGGAGGTGTTTCGATCAACTCTGGCAACTGCGAGCAACCGACTTCAACGCGCCTTGGCGATGGAAGCGCCAACAGGAAGCCACCCTTGAAGCGGAATGCGGCGCGTCGCTGTCGAATGCCGACTTGGATCGTTTTATCCGCATGATTCTCTGCTCGCTGCCATCGAGCAGTTTTCACACCATTCGAGCCGATGTTGTTGTGGAGGTGGATCCGGATCGAACTCTGCGGCGGATCCACCTCCCGAGTTCGACTCAGGATTCGCCGTCTTCGGACTCACTCACCGGGTAAACAAAACCCTGGGCGCGGCCACTCAGCACAGACTTGCCGATGGACATGGCGCGCTGGGCGGCAACGGCTGCCTTGGCCTTCCAGGTGGCGCTGCGCTGGTTGCGCTTGGCCTTGGATGTTTTCTTCTTCGGGACGGCCATTGCGCCTGGTGAATTTCCAAACCGAGATTGTCTCGTTTGGAACCCCCTTGCGTCAAATCGCTAGGCTCCGTGCAGCGCAATGAAGACGTGGCACCAGGTTCGGACGACTCCAGTGGTTCCGCGGCCCTTCAGAAGGCTCAACCTTCTTCGATTCAGGGTTTTTGGACGAAGCAGGACACGGTGAGTTACTCCACCCTGCTGAGAGATATCTATGCGAAAGAGATCAAACAGTTGGATCTTGTGCCCGGTCGTCGGGAGGTAAGAGTCCAATACAACGATGGCCGACGGGTCACCGTTCCTGTTTTCGCCAACGACAACCAAATTCTTCGGGCCGCTGAAAGCTCCGGCACGCCCCTGATGGTTGTTGACATCCGCCGCGAACAAGCAGGACGCGAACTGGCGGGAACCCTGATGTTGGTTCTGCTGGTGGCGGTCGGCTTGTCGTTTCTGTTGAAGCGTTCAGCTCAAATGGCGAACAGAGCTCTTGGGTTTGGGCGTAGTCAACCTCGGTTGAAACCCCAGGAAGACCTTCAGCTTCGTTTTGAGGATGTTGCCGGCATCAACGATGCGCGGCTGGAACTTGAGGAGGTGGTCACCTTTCTCAAGCAGCCCGAGGCCTTCATCCGCCTGGGCGCCAAGATTCCGCGGGGAGTGCTGCTGGTCGGCCCCCCTGGAACCGGGAAAACGCTTCTTGCCAAGGCGATTGCAGGCGAGGCGGGCGTGCCGTTCTTCTCCATCGCGGCCTCTGAGTTTGTTGAGCTGTTCGTGGGTGTTGGTGCGAGCAGGGTTCGCGATCTGTTCCGCCAAGCCAAGGAAAAGTCTCCCTGCATCGTTTTCATTGACGAAATCGACGCTGTGGGTCGCCAGCGGGGTGCTGGTATCGGTGGCGGCAACGATGAACGGGAGCAGACCCTCAACCAACTCCTGACGGAGATGGACGGCTTTGAGGAGAACTCCGGTGTGATTCTGCTGGCGGCCACAAACCGTGCCGACGTGCTCGACGCCGCACTGTTGCGTCCAGGACGCTTCGACCGGCGCATTGATGTGGGCCTTCCCGATCGCCGAGGTCGCGAGGCAATTCTCGCCGTTCATGCGAGAACTCGCCCTCTCGACGACGCGGTCTCGCTATCGGATTGGGCGAGCCGCACGCCGGGTTTTTCCGGGGCTGACCTCGCCAATCTTCTCAACGAAGCGGCCATCCTCACGGCCCGCCAGAACATGCTCCGTATCGGTCAATTCCAGCTGGAGGGGGCCTTGGAGCGGATCACCATGGGGCTGAGCAATCGTCCCTTGCAGGACAGCGCCAAAAAACGGCTCATCGCCTATCACGAGGTGGGTCATGCCCTGGTGGCCAGTCTTCTTCCAGCGGCCAACGCGGTGGACAAGGTCACGATTCTTCCCCGGGGAGGGGCCGGTGGCTACACCCGCTTCATGCCTGACGAGGAGGTACTTGATTCCGGGTTGATCACCCGCTCCTCCTGCCTCGCTGATCTGGTGGTGGCCCTGGGGGGACGAGCTGCTGAGCAAGTGGTTTTCGGGTCGCTCGAGATCACCCAGGGAGCCAGCGGAGATCTCCAGATGGTGGCGCAACTCACACGGGAGATGGTGACGCGCTTTGGCTTTTCCAGCCTCGGACCGATGGCCCTCGAGGGTCCGGGTACGGAGGTTTTTCTGGGGCGCGATTGGTTCAACCAACGGCCGGGATACGCCGAATCCACTGGCCAGGCCATCGACGCTCAAATCCGCCAGCTCGCCAAGAGTGCTCTGGCGCAGGCCATCGCCCTGCTGGAGCCCCGCCGTGAGTTGATGGATCAACTGGTGGACGTTTTGATTGCCGAGGAAACGATCAACGGTGATCGATTCAGAGACATCGCTGGCCTCCCATGAGACGCCTCCTCCTTCTGCTGCCGCTGGTTGTTGTTGCAGCCCGGATGCAGATCGAGTGGCTCTGGTTCGATCAGTTCGCCTGGAGCGACGTTCTCCTCAAGCGCTGGCTTTTGCAGCTTCTCTTCGCGGGTGTGGCGATGCTGCCGCTGCTGGCAGCCCAGGCCTGGTCAAGGCAATTCAGGCAACACAGCTCGAGTTCATCCAAGGCGATGAGCCTGACCGGATGGTCCTTTGGATTCACGCTGTTGATCAGTGGTGGTGCTGTGCTGATCAGTGCCTTGCTCACGCTGGATCTGTTGGCGTTGGCCATCCACGATCCGTTTCAGCTTGGGGAATGGCAGCCAGTTGCGGGGCTCCAGCACCGCATCAGCTCAGCAGCAGGACTTGTTCAGGCAGGGGCGATAGGGCTTGCGATGGCCTGGCCGCGGTTGAGGCTGTGGCTGGCACGGATCATGGCGGGTTCGCTGGTGGCTGTCGTCAGCCGGGCGTGGGGCATCTGGTCGCTGGCGCTATGGATTCCCGATGAATCCACGAGAGACCCCTTGCTGGGAGCGGATCTGAGCTTCGGCTTGGGGCGTTTTGCCGGATTGCATCTGGCCCTGGACCTGCTGCTCTTGGCTGCCGCGTTCACCCTCGCCTTTGAGCTCTGGCGGGTGCTGGCGAGCTCAAAATCGATTTCTGACTGGGCCAGTCCAGCCTTCTCTGCGCGACAGATCCAACTGTTCAGGTTGCTTTCGGCGCTTCTGCTCTTCGGAGCGGCGGGGCAGGTGTGGTTATCGAGGCATCAGCTGCTGTGGACCCAACACGGCCTTGTGGCAGGGGCGGGCTGGCTCCAGGCCCACATGACCCTTCCGTTGCGCGGCTTCGCAACACTGCTACTGGTGCTGATCGCATGTGCACTTCTTGTCCCGTGCCGGCGACGCCTCCGTCAGGGCCTTGCACTGCTCTTGGTGTCTCTTGTGGTGTTGGAAACGGTGGCAACTCCGTTAACGCGCTGGCTGGTGGTGCGGCCAAGGGAATTTGCACTGCAAGAGCGCTATCTGAACAATGCCATTAAGGCCACGCAATGGGGCTTCCAGTTGGATCAAATCAAGAGTCAGGTCGTCGACCCGACAAGGTTCAGCGCCGCTGATCGCGAGCAAGGTGTGAGCACGCTCGAAAATGTTCGTCTCTGGGACAGCAGCCCTCTGCTGGAAGCCAACCGGCAACTGCAGCAACTGAGGGTGTACTACCGCTTTTCCAATGCAGCTGTTGATCGCTACCCGCTGAATGAAAACAGCGATTCATCGCAGCAAGTGATCCTCTCGGCCCGCGAATTGGATCAATCCGCTTTACCGCGTCAATCCAAAACCTGGCAGAACCGTCACTTCATCTTCACTCACGGCTACGGTTTCACCGTCAGTCCGGTGAATGACCGAAGCAGTGATGGCCTTCCCTCATATTTCATTAAAGGTCTTGGCCCAGAAACAGTCATTGCGGGAAATCCTGGACTGGGTATTGAACGATCGCAGGTGCAGAAGGCCATCCCAGTTGGTGATGCAGCGATCTATTACGGGATGCTTCCTTCGCCCTATGCCATCGCTCCAACGCAGATTGAAGAATTCGACTACCCCGAAGGCGACATCAATGTGATGACGCACTATCAGGGTTCTGGCGGAGTACCGATTGGATCCTGGCTTCAACGATTCGCAGCGGCTGTTTATCTGCGTGACCCTCGACTGCTGATCACCACAACGATCAATGCTGATTCCAAACTTTTGATCCGGCGTGATGTGCGCAGTCGGGTTAAGGCCATCGCTCCCTTCATTGATTTTCGTGGTGAGCCCTACCTGATCTCCATTCCAAACCCTGAGCAAGACAGCTCTAACACCACCAAGGCAACTTCAGAACAACGCAGCCAACATCAGTATTGGGTTGTCGAGGGTTACAGCCACAGTTCAACCCTGCCCTACAGCGCAGCGGTATCAGCAGATGATCCCGATCGCTATTTGAGAAACTCAGTAAAGGCCATCGTTGATGCTTATAACGGCAGCATTCGGTTTTTCATCTCGGAGCCTGAAGATCCAATCGTGATGGCCTGGGCTCACGCTTTTCCAGGCTTAATGGAGCCGATGGAGGCAATGCCAAAGCCTTTTCTTGATCACCGCAGAGTTCCTGAGGACTTCTTCAATGCTCAGGTCAACCAATTGAAGCGGTACCACGTTTCGAATCCCAGAATTTTCTACAACGGTGATGATGTTTGGCAGGTGCCAAGCGAGATCTACGGCGACCGCAAAGTTGATGTTGCTCCGTATCACATCACGGCTCAGCTTCAAAGCAACGACAATTCTGAATTTCTGCTGCTCCAACCCCTGACCCCCTTATCAAGGCCAAATCTCACTGCGTGGTTGGTGGCTCGGAATGATGGCGATCACTACGGTGAACTGAAACTGATCGACTTTCCCAAAGACAAATACATTCCGGGGCCGGAACAGGTTCAGGCTCTGATCCATCAGGATCCAGATGTGAGCGAGCAGTTCGGTCTATGGGATCAGGAGGATCTGGAACTCCTGCAGGGAAATCTTCTTGTGCTTCCCGTGGGCTCCGGACTTCTCTATGTGGAACCGGTGTATCTGCGCACCAAGAAGGTGGGGCTGCCTTCTCTGGCCAGGATTGTTGTGAGTGACGGCCGATTGGTTGCCATGGACCGCGACCTCAATCTTGCTTTGGATCAACTCATGAAAAAAGCCCCACCCGTTTGACGGGCAGGGCGAAACGAATTGACCGTTCGGGTTGATCGAACGATCAGCCGATGGCGGAGAAGTACTCCTTGGAACCCTTGGGGTCAGGCTTCATGGTCTTTTCACCAGGAGTCCAGTTGGCAGGGCAAACCTCGTCGGGGTTGGACTGCACGTACTGGAAGGCCTGCAGAACGCGAAGGGTTTCATCAACGTTCCGTCCCACAGGCAGGTTGTTGATGGTGGCGTGCATGATCACACCGTCGGGGTCGATGATGAACAGACCACGCAGGGCAACACCCTCAGCCTCGTCGAGAACGTTGTAGGCCGTGGAGATTTCCTTCTTCAGGTCGGCAACGAGGGGATAGTTGATATCGCCCAGGCCACCCTGATTGCGAGGGGTCTGGATCCAGGCCAGGTGGCTGAACTGGCTGTCCACAGAAACGCCGAGAACCTCGGTGTTCTTGCTGGAGAAATCGGCGTAGCGGTCGCTGAAGGCCGTGATCTCAGTAGGACAAACGAAGGTGAAATCCAGCGGATAGAAGAACAGCACCACGTACTTGCCCCGGTACTGGGACAGGGTGACTTCCTTGAACTCCTGGTCCACCACAGCGGTGGCAGTGAAATCAGGGGCCTGCTGGCCCACACGCAAGCAACCGGTGTCGGTCATGTTCGGGAGGTGAATGAGTGAGCTGAAGGCCGCAAACGACTTAACACGTAGTCGATTCGACTTCCAGTTTCAGGATTGAACCTATCACGACCCTAGCCATCCGTCGCCATAAACTCAGTTGATGACTGACCAACTCACGAGCTGGGATCCTGCGCTCCTGCGCAAGTTCAGTTCCACCGGACATTTCCGTCTGTTGAACCAGCTGAAGGGCGATCTGCGCAAGAAACCCCTGGATCGAGACCAGCGCACTGGTCAGCTGAAGACTCTGGGCGGGAATCGCGGCGCAACCAGACGTTCAACGGCAACGCGGAGCATCGAGCCGGCTCCAGTTCCAGCTCCAACACCTGTTGTTGAGACGGCACCCCCACTCACCAAGGACGATCAACCGAAATCCTTCCGCGATCGCCTCAATGCCATCGACATGCGCTGAGGCTGAACCCCTGAGATGTATGATGGGCACTGGCCTGAAGGGCCTGCGTCAGAGTAGCTCAGCTGGTTAGAGCACAGGATTCATAACCCTGAGGTCGGGAGTTCAAGTCTCCCCTCTGACATTCATTGATAAATGCTGTTAATCAGCTCGTTCGAACCCTTGTTGGGTTCGAGCATGCCTGATTCAGGCCTTGCGTGCCGGTAGTTTCACCAGGGGATTGAGAGCAGCGCCACCGGCCCGACGGATCTCAAAGTGAAGGTGAGGTCCGGTGCTTCGTCCGGTGCTTCCCATCAGTGAAATGCGAGACCCACGGGGAACAATCTGCCCTTTTTTGACAAAAAGACGGCTGTTATGCGCATAACGCGTGAATTCGCCATCACTGTGGGCGATTTCAACCAGATAGCCGTAGGCACCTCTCCAGCCGGAAAATGAAACGATCCCATCACGGGCCGCAACAACGGGGGTGCCAGTGTTGTTGGCGATATCAATGCCTTTGTGCATGCGTCCCCAGCGCCACCCATAACCAGAGGTGAAAACCCCCTTGGTGGGCCACTGGTAACCAACAATCGGCGGCTTCAGGCTGTCGGGCTGATCGGCTGAAGACGACAGGGGACGATCAGGCCATGCAGCACCTCCACTGCTGAGGGGGCGTACAGCCAGTAGTGACTGACCCGAAGTGGCTTCAGCGATCTGCAGTTCCTGGCCAATCGTCAAAGCAGTGAGCTGAAGGCCTGGATTCCAACTCAACAGCTGCTGTTGCGTCACGCCGTGGCGTTTGAGGAATGACGCCAGAGAATCTCCGGTCTTGATTTTGGCCGTTGCGCGAAGCGGAGGTGGCGCAACCAACGGAAGCGTCTCACGTTCACTGGAGCGGTTGAGTGACGACAACTTCATGGCAACAACCCGTGCAGAGTCCGGCAGGGAAAGCCAACTCTCTTTTTCAAAAACGTGGGAGCTTGGCACGTTGTTCAACGAGGCCAGCTGCTCACGATCAAGCTTCAACAGCTCGGCATAACGCCGCAGGGACGTGGCACGAACAACTTGGAACCAGACCTGACTGCTGGAATCGACTTTGCTGACAACAGCAACGGGATTGTTCGGGGAGAGAGCTGGCAGAGGGGGCAGCTCGGCAAGATCAAAAGTGGCGTTATCGGCAATCCCGGGCAGAGAACTCCACAGACCCAGGGACAGAACAGGGGTTACAGCAGCTGCCAGAGCAAGCGTTGCGCGCATGAAACCACTGAGACGGGTTGAAGGTAACGAGCCGAACATCCCCGCGCAAGGGGGTTTGGAGCAGTGGTGGGATCACCACAACCGCAACTGTTGTCCAGCCACGTAGGTCGCCAGGGCGCAGGCCACGGAAAGATTGAGGCTGCGAACACCTCCCTGGCCTGCGTCATCAGCAGCTCCAGGCATGGGGATCGTGAGGATGCTGTCGCAGGCTTCGCGTACCGGTTCCGGTAGCCCCGTATCTTCCCGGCCCAAGAGCAGAACATCTCCCCGTTGAAACGTGAACGAGGAGAGCGATGAACCACCACGACGACTGCAGCCGATCAACCTCTGCTCAGGACGAAGCTCAGCTTGAAACTCGGCAAAGTTCGAAGCGATGGAAAGCTGAACGTGGGGCCAGTAATCAAGTCCGGCACGACGAACGCTCCGATCATCCACTTTGAAGCCGAGGGGTTCAATCAGGGTCAACGGCACCCTGAAGGCCGCCGAGGTGCGGGCGATGTTGCCGGTGTTCGGAGGGATCTGAGGTTCGAACAGGGCAATCCGCAGGGGGGCGATCTCACTCATGGCACCACCTGGCCAAGGGCATGAAGATCAAGTGCACGACCCTGGAGAACGAGCCAGGCAGCGTCAGCAACGGGGTCAAGTGCCTGCGCGAGGGTTCCGAGACGATCACGAAACAATCCTCCGATGCGTGTTGGGGGAACGACGCCCCAGCCTGTCTCTTCGATCACCAGAACAAACGTGCAGTGCGATGCCCTAATCGAGGCGATCAGCTGTTCACAGAGGTGATCCCACTCCTGGGCAGTGACGTCCAGGTGGTGGGCAACAAAGCCACCGAGGGCATCAATCAGAACAGATTGCCCAGGAGCCAGGCCGTTGATCACGCTCACCAGCTCTGCCCCACATTCAGAAACGCTCCAATGGTCGGGCCGACGCTGCCGGTGGGCCTCCAAACGCTTTTGCCAATCACGGTCATCCGGCCGGGAGGCCGCCGTGGCGATGTAGGTGACAACGGGGTGGTGTTTCAACAGGTGCTCAGCCCAGCGGCTCTTGCCACTGCGGGTTGGCCCACTCACCAGGATCAGCCGGCTGGTCTGGCCGGCAACGGGGGGCTCCACTGTGGAGGAGGGGTCAACCACTGCCATTCATTCCCTTCAGCGTCGCGACGGAAGACGGAGACACACGGTTGAGGTACCTGAAAATCCAATACTTGAAGATCGTCGCCAACACCACCGGGAATGTCGCGATGAAGAGGTTGACGAAACTTTGGCTGGAGGGAAGACCGAAATGCTCGGCAATCCCTTCCAGCAAGACCTGCCAACCTTCCGGGCTGTGGTATCCGACGAAGATGTCGGTGAATAGGATGATGGCGAAGGCCTTGGCGGAATCACTCAGCCCGTAAACCGCCTCATCAACAAATCCACGCAGAACACGCAGTTCATCGCGGCTCAGAAAACACACCACGGCGAAGGCGATCAGACCAGCCAGATCCGCAAACACATTCTTGATCGCCTTGAGACTTTCCTCATCAGCATCGTGCTTGAGCTCAGTCGCCTTTTCGGTGAGCTTTTCGCGCAGCGCACCCTCATTAAGGGGCTGCACGCCCTTGAGGAAGGCGTCGAATTCCAGTTCTTGCTTGTAGAGCCGAAGTTTTTCAGCAGCCTTCTCTTCCAGCTGAGGCTTCGGGTAGCTCAGGAAAGGGAGTTCGGGGGAAAACTGATTGACCGCAGGCGAGATTAGATAGGTGCCAGCAATCTGCTGAACAAGAAGAGGAACCAGAACGAGCAGAAGCAGAACCCTCAGGGAAATCAGCGTGCTGTCCCTCCGGCGTCGATACCCCGCCACGACGCTGTCCTCCGTTGAGGGATCCAACTGGAGGCGAATGCTGTCGAAAACACCCAGAAGCGATCGGGGGAGGGCATCCGGTGAGCGGCTGATCGAGGGCGAACTGCTGGATCGTCGCGATCCATAGCGGCTCACGACGGATTCAATCAGTTGAAGTTGACGCAACTCCTGAGAATCCAGTTGGCCCCGTTGTTTCGAGAGAGTTGCTGCTGAATTGCGGCAGATGGCCAGCGCGGTTTTGAAGCGGCGAAGAATCGTGGCCTGAACAGAGCGCGGCACGGAGAGCTTGAGCTCCGGCCGGATCTGCCGATCGCCGTAGTACTCCAACTCCAGGCTTTGGATGAGCAGAGCCGCCTCGTAGCCACGCTCAAGATCACTGGAGAGCTCGATCGCTTGGCTGTTGCTGAACAGGTTGATCCAGTTACGGCGGCTCATTGCAGTCAGCTCATCGCAGTCGAGTCATCAGCGCGAGAACACCCACCAGGTGGCCATCGGAATGATGGTTCCAAGCACCAACAGGATGATCACCCACTTGGTGGCATCGCTTTCGGCGGTTTCCGCTTTGGTGGGAATGTTGGTGGGCAGGGTGACCCGTTCGATCTCCTTCGGAGGGCCTGGATCCTCGCCACCCGAGAGAACGGTTGAAAGTCGGGTGAGTCCATCAACGGATGCCTGGCGATAACGATCACCCTCTCGCAGGGGCACAGTCATCGTTGTACGGGCGGTGCTCTTTAGCAGGCTGGGAGGAAGCTGTGCCTCAAGCTCCTGATTGGCCACAACAGCGGAACGCTTGTTGGAGGCTTCGATCAACATCAGCAGCAAGGGATTGCCGCTGGGTGAGCTCCACGTCTCAAGGAGTTCCTCACCGAAGGTGTTCAAGGTGATGCCGTAATCCAAACGCCGCAGCGTGATCAGGCGGGCATCGACCCGTTGATCTTCAAAGCTGCGTAATTTCGTTTCCAATTCACCACGGCTGGCGCGGCTGAACACATCGGCATCGTCGATCACCAATGCATCCGGCAGGCTTTCACCCAGGGCAGCAGGTGAGATCGCCAGACTGGCTGGGGCCCAGAGGATAAGACAGACCCCGAAACTGAGCAGGCTGGCCAACAGGCGTCGGGCGGAACGGGGCATCCCTTCAAGCGTCATGACTGCCTCAGTCTGCCGTTAGCTGTCCAGCATGTCGCGGTTCAAAGCTGCAATTGCCTCAACAACCATGCGGGCTTCGTTGTCGGGCAGAGTCATTTGACGGGTGAGCTGGTCGAGGAGATCGGTTTCCTCCGCTGTGATCTTGCGGTCGGCATGCACCAGATGCGCTGCCACAGCCAGGGCGGACTGCTGCTGAATTCGATTGAGCTGAGGCAAGGCGGATGTGATCAAGCCCTGAACGCCCTGCTCCCGCAACAGCAACAGCAGGCGGTCAAACAATTCACCCATGGCTGCTTCAGAGCTGTCGCTGTACAGCGATCGGTTCTCCAGCTGACGGCGCAGGGCATGGGCCTCATCCCGCCCCAACCTTCCATCACAGGCAACAGCGGCAAGGGCGACAGCTGCAAAAGCCTCGGGAGTCGTCATGGCAGAGACGCACATGTCCGTATTTGAGCAGGATGATTGCGTTCTGACAGCACCCTCTGTTGATGCCAGGTCCCGCCCGAGCTGTTCTGATCTGTGCGCTTCTGTTGCTGGGTCTGACCGTGACCAATGCCGGGGTAGCGCAGACCGTGACACCGGACTTTCAACGGGCCGAAGTTCTGGCGGGGATGGCAGCGGTGGGCCTGATGCTGGTGGCTGTGCTGTGGACACGGGCGAACCCCAAGTCAGCAGAGAAAGTTCCGTTGCAGGGGGAACAGGGACTCTTGATGGCGGATCAGTTCAGCGAAAACCAACAACAGGAGCTGGCCTGGGGCAGCCACATGCTGTTGACGGCAACGCCAGCGGCATCCGTGCTCGTGTTCTGGCGCCATCAGGTCGTGCTGCGTCGAGGCCTGATCAGTCAGGAGGCTTTCGAGCCAGGAGCGATCACCCAACGGGCCATGGAGCGTGAGCAAACCATCTCCTTGGTCAACACAACGCTCTTTCCGGGCCGAGCGGAATTCGACGCGATGCTGCCGTCACTTCCCGCCATCGTTGTTTGCCCGATGGGGAAGGAGGGGGCCGTGATCGTGGGGGGGTGGTCACCCCGTTGCTTCACACGCTCTGATGAGCGATGGATTGAGGGCTGGACCCAGCGGCTCAGAACGACACTTGGGGCCGGCGAGGCTTCTCCTGTGCCGCCGGACTCAGCTTGATCGTTGATTCAACCCTCGCTCCGGCCTGACCGAAGCGGACCTCGCCATCCTCCGAAATCCTGGCCTCCATGCGTGAGGCCCTCGTTATTTGTTCCGGTTTGGTCCGCTCAAGAACCACATCGCCATCGGCCACAACCCGTTCACTGCGCCAGTTCCATGCGCAGCGCCGGGCCGTCAATGTTTCCAACGTCTGCTCAACGCGACAATCATTGGCAATGATCACGGTGCCAGAAGTCTGATCCAGCTTGAACCCCCTGCCCTGGACCTTGCTGTTTTTCAAATCAGCCTGCACAGGTTGATCGGATTGAAATTGCTTCGCTGTAAATAGCCAACGTGTTTGACCGGCATTGATCTGACCGCGGTCGTTCTCCAGCACCAGCGTGACCGGTTTTTGAAGGTCGAGGTAGCCCTGGCGGGTGTTGCCATCGAGGCCTGAAGCGCTGAGTGTGCGTCCATCGCTTTGGATGGCTTGCACAGGGCCAGGCGCCTGCAACAAACCACTCTTCAGATTCCAGGTGCCATTACCACCTTTCACCACCGTGGAAGTAGAACTGATTGCATCAACACGGTTCAGCTGGGTTGGGCCCTTGAACTTCAGCACCTCGGTGTCCTGCTGGAACACCAGCTCGCGTGAGCGGATTTGCGCCTTGCCATCATTGGCCTTGGGCCGTTGATTGATCACCATTCGCGACTGCGATGGCGTCCAAATCAGATTGTCTCCCTCAATCGTCAGCCCCCGTTGGTTCAACTGCCGCAGCTGCACCGATCCTTCAAGAACGACGAGCTCTCCATCCCGCAACATCGTGGCGAGATCGGCGGTGATCCTGTAGTGCGGTTGATCATTCCGATAGAGAACGCCCTCGGGACGTCGTGCACGGATGGTTCGACTGCTCAGGTCGTAACGCGCCTCGGGGCTGGTGAGATCCCAGCCACGTTTGCCATCGTCGGCCCGCTGGCTCAAATCCAGCGACCGGAAGACAAAGGACGGCGTTGGTTCAAGCGCAATCGGTCGCCGCGTTGTGCAACCGGTGAGCCATGCACTCGCCACAAGGGCTGCTGCCAGACCGCAACGTGACAAGCGACCCAGCATGCTTTGTTCAGAGCGGTTCATCCAGTTCCAACCGCTGCATCACCGGTGTTGGCTTCGGCAGCGCGGAACCGCTGCACAGCCTGCCCCAATTCAGCTGTTTCGACCAGTTGTCTGGATCCAAGCGTTCCCCAAGTTGAGACAGGATCCGCTCGCTGAGGTCGGGCAAGAGCGGGGCAAGCAGGAGTCCAACGATGCGGGTGGTTTCCAGCACAGCAAACAAATCCTCGGCCACGCTCTGCTCTTGACCGGGCTCCTTCATGCGACTCCAGGGAGCCGTGTCATTGAGATGACCGTTCGCGGCAATAGCCAACTGAAGGATCGACTCGGACGCGGTCTTGAACGCGAGCTGCGGCATCGCCTCCATCACCGTGCTGACGGTTTCCGCAGCCTTGAGGGCCAGGGGATGGTCAGCACTTGAGGCTACTCCTGCCGGGGGAACGCCGTCATCGAACCATTTGCGTGCCATCGACGAGGTGCGATTCAGCAGGTTGCCGATGGTGTTGGCCAGATCGTTGTTGACCAGATCAACAAAGCGTTGCTGTTGGAAATCGCCGTCGTCTCCGAATTGGATGTCGCGCAGGAGGTACCAACGAACGGCATCACTGCCGCATCGCTCCAGCAACAGTTCGGGGTCCAGCACATTGCCGAGGGATTTGCCCATCTTCTGGCCCTCACGGGTGAGGAAGCCATGGCCGAAAACCTTTTGCGGCACCGGCAGTCCTGCAGACATGCACATGGCAGGCCAGAACACAGCGTGGAAGCGAAGGATGTCCTTGCCGATCACGTGCACGGAGGCGGGCCAACCGCAGGAGGCGAGCCGATCGAGCGATACCGCTTCTCCATCATCAAGAAGCGCTGTGAGATAACCCAGCAGGGCATCAAACCAGACGTAGAAGGTATGGCCTGGATGGTCGGGGACAGGAAGTCCCCAGGACACATTCACCCGCGAAATGGAGAAGTCGCGCAGACCTTGAGCGACGAAGTTGCGCACTTCCTGTCGTCGGCTGGCAGGGGCGATGAAGTCATCGCGCGCCACCAACTCCTCAATGGCGGATTGATAGCGGGAGAGCCGAAAGAACAGGTTCTCCTCATCGCGCCACTCGAGAGGCTTGCGGTGGATCGAACAGGAGGGCGACTCCGCTTCGGCCGGATCATCCTTGTATTCCTCGCAATCGACGCAGTACCAGCCGGTCTGCTTGCCGACAACGATGTCGCCGGATGCCTTGACCCGTTCGTAGAACTGTTCCACCAATTCCATGTGGCGCGGGTTGGTGGTGCGCACAAAGCGATCGTCAGAAATCCCCCACTGATTCCAGAGATCGCGGTACCGGCTACTGACCTTGTCGCAGTGGTCCTGGGGGCTCAGCTGCTGACGTTCTGCCGTGCGCTGAATCTTCTGGCCGTGCTCATCAACACCGGTCACGAAGGTCACCTTCTCCAGCTGCAGCCGCTCAAAGCGAGCCAAGGCATCACAGGCCAGGGTCGTGTAAGTGCTGCCCAGATGGGGACGATCGTTGACGTAGTAGAGCGGAGTCGTAAGGGTGTAAGGCATCAGAAAAATTCGAACTCCGCTGCACCGCAGCGACGACCGACTCTAACGAGCATGCCCATCTCGCCTCACGCCAAACAGCCCTCCTCATGACGCACCGCGACGTGGTGGTCTGGGGAGGTGGCTGCGGCGGCGTTGCTGCTGCGCTGCAGAGCGCAAGATCAGGAGCAGACACGACACTGTTCACCCCTGGCCCCTGGCTGGGGGGCATGGTGAGTTCAGCAGGAGTCTGTGCTCCGGATGGCCATGAACTGACCTGTTGGCAAACCGGGATCTGGGGCGCCTTTCTGCGGCAGTTGGAGTTGGAGGAGCCGAGCGGGCTCGACCACAACTGGGTGAGTTGTTTCGGATACAGGCCGCAAACAGCCGAACGGATCCTGCAACGCTGGGTGGCGGCTGAGCCCAGGCTGGAGTGGCGTCGCCACTGCAGGCTGGAACAGGTTCACGGACAGCAGGGTCGCCTCCAATCTGTGGAGATTCACAGCGCCAATGGCGTCGAAAGCTTTACCGCCGACGTGTTTGTGGATGGCAGCGATCTTGGTGATCTGCTTGCCCTGTCGTCCGCCCCCTTCCGCTGGGGGTGGGAAGCCAAGGAGATCTGGGATGAACCCAGCGCCCCCGAGCAATCCCGGCTTGAGAGCGAAGCATTTTTTCAAGAGCAACCGATTCAGTCACCCACCTGGGTGGTGATGGGCCAATTGCATGGGGAACTCGCTCCACGCCATGCCGCAGCGATCCCGCGGATTCCGTTCGATCGGAGCACCGCCAGCTTCGGCCTCGAGAAAACCATCACCTATGGCCGTCTGCCCAGCGGCCTGGTCATGCTCAATTGGCCCCTTGAGGGCAACGACTGGCACAACAGCCTCGATCGAGCCCTCAGTGCTGATGGCGAGGTTCGTGCGGAGCTGGCCCAGGAGATGCAACGGCACAGCAAGGATTTCCTGGCGGCCCTAGAAGAATGCAGTGGTGGTTGGATCTCTGCCGGCAACGCCTTCCCGGGAGCCGATCCCAGCCTTGCGCTGATGCCGTACTGGCGAGAAAGCCGGCGGCTGATGGGTCGCACAACGGTCACGGAACGCGACCTCTTGCCGATCTCCACACAAGCCCTGCGGGGACCGCTCCCCATCGATTCCCAGGGACGCTGCACCAGCATCGCTGTGGGCACCTATGCCAATGACCATCACTACCCCGGCGAGGACTGGCCTCTCGCGGCGAAAAGTGTGCGCTGGGGAGGACGTTGGAGCGGTACGCCTTTCTGCATCCCTTTCGATGCCCTGATCACAGACTCAATCCCCAACCTTGTGATGGCCGAGAAAGGCTTCAGCGTCAGCCACATGGCCAATGGGGCCACGCGCCTGCAGCCTTTGATCCTCAACCTTGGCCAGGTGGCGGGTCTAGCGGCGGCCATGGCGGTTCGCCAGGGGTGTGACCTTGCTGATCTGCTGGTTGAGGCCATCCAGTCAGCCCTGATCCATGAGCCGCAGGCCCCTGCAGCAGTTCTCCCGATCTGGGACTGGCCGCTCTGGCATCCGCACTGGGTTAAGGCACAGGAGCAAGGCTTGGCTCAGCCTGAACACCTGGACGCCATGGGCCGCCTTTCAGGCCCACGGGCCAGCATGCTGTTTACTCCTGATGTGAACCAGGCGCCAAATCAGCCTCATGAGGTTGGCCTCAGTGGCGTGCTCACTGGCAACCTCCATGAGGGCTACCAATTGGAAACCGCTGAGAGGATCTGGCCTCTGATCACCCTTGAACCGGCAATCCATCGCTGGCTATCCGACGAGGATCATTCGGGCCGAACACTGAACCTCCGCGGCATTAAGAATCCCTGGGGGCCCTGGGTGCGGATCACCGGGGTTCTGGATCAAGCCAACTGAAGCTGCAGCTCACCGCGTACCGGGTCAGCCCGACCCACCCTGAGTTCAAGAGCATCACCAGGGGCAGGGTTGTCTGCAGACACACAACCGACCAGATCCATGGCCAGCTCGCTCACATGAACCAGGGCCAAGCGATCCTGCGGGCGCAGCCAGCGCAGGAACACGGCCGACCAAACGGTGTTGTGATGCTCGGCGAACCACACCTGCTGCCAGTGGCGCTGATCCTCACGGCTGATCTGAATGGATTGGCGCAATGGATCATCGAGGTCATCGATCACTTCCCGCAGACACTCTTCATCCATCGGTGCAAGCGCCGAGAGCTGGGCAATGATCTGCCGGTGGGCGACGAGATCGGCGTAGCGTCGAATCGGTGAGGTTGCCTGCACATAGGCCTCAAGCCCGAGGCTGAAATGGGGCATGGCTCGCGTGCCCTGCACGCCTCGGCTCAAGCAGCGCTTGATCGCCGCATCACGGGCTGGTCCCTCGGGGATTCGATCGAGTTCATCGCTGGAGGGCAACTCCGCCGCAGGCTGACTGCGGAAGGGCAACGGCAGGCTGTGCTCTTGCCCAAAGCCGGCCACAACAGCTCCCATCAGCAGCATCGCTTCACTCACCATCAGGCGGGAGGGTGAAGGGTCAATCACCTGCAGCGTCAAGGCTCCATCGCTGCGGCGGAAGCGTCCTTCAGGCCGGTCAAACATCACGGCTCCTTTGGAACGGCGCCAGCGCATGCGCAACATCAGAAGTCCCGAGAGATCCGAGAGGGCTTCATCCCCTGGGGGTGCCAACGCGATCAGCTCATCACCATCGGTGTAGGTGAGGCCATAGCGGAGTCGGATCCAGCTGCGCGCAATCCGTTGCTCCGCCACTGCACCATCCTCATCGAGGCAAACGGCCACACTGAGGGCTGCACAGCGCTGTCCAGCCCGAAGACTGAGGGGACCGGCCGCCAGTTCCAGAGGCAGCATGGGCATTACACCCTCCGCCAGATACAAACTGGTGGCTCGACGTCTGGCTTCCTGATCAAGGGGGGAGTCAATGTCGATCAGACGGCTGGGATCAGCGATGTGGATCCAGATCCAATCGACGCCATCACGACGCTCCAGCGAGAGCGCGTCATCAATTTCTCGAGTGCCCGCATCGTCCAGGCTGTAGGTGGCCAGGTGAGTGAGGTCGATGCGTTGCTCATCCCCAGGTCGCTCTTCATTTGAAAGAGCAACAAGACGATTCGCTTCCTCCACCAGATCAGAGGGAAAACAGCGGGACCAGACGCTGCCCCTCAGGCCAATGGGCTCATTGGGATCGAGCAACCCACGCACGATCAACCACTGCCGAAGATCGGCGGCATTTGATCCAATCGACAACGCTGCCGACCACTGCTGGAGATCCAGGTCGGAACCCACCGCAGCGGGATTGTCCTTCAGCAACTGAATCCAGTGGCTGAAGCGCTCGTCCCAAACCGGGTCCAGCTCAAGGCGTTCATCGTCGCTGAGGCCTCGCTCTGCCCGCAGCAATGCGAGCTGCCGTTGTTCATGTTGTTGCGCCTGCCGCTCAGCTCGGCGTTGGCGCCGCAGGCTGGCCCTCTCTTCGCGGGAGAGTGGCTGGATCAAACGGTCACGACGCCAGCGGAACAACTGTTGGTTTCCATGCAGCCAGGCCCACAGCGCTGCCAGACCAGCGAGGTTGAGCGGGGTCAACACCAACTCGCCCAGCTCGCAGAGGCTCAGCCGAGCCAATCCCCCCGGTTGATCCGTTTCCAACAGCTGCCAGGCCTCCACAACGGCCCGCGCTGATGGAGCGCTGTCCTGCACCTGCTCAGGGGCAGGCAGTTCACTGCCATCGAACAGATGCTCGGGATCGATGGCAATCAGATCGCGCAGGGGCAGGCCCTGGTCACGACGTTGACCACCAAAAGAAAGAACCGCCTTGCTGCCCTTGATGGACAGAAGACGGCCGAAGAGAGGGGAACCCTTGAGAACAACCGCGACGGTGTCTCCGGGTTGGATTGAATTGTTCAACGCCCGAGGATCAACCTTCGGGGTTCACAAACGGCAGAAGGGCAACGATGCGGGCACGCTTGACGGCGTTGGTGAGATCGCGCTGCTGCTTGGCGGTGAGGCCGGTGAGGCGACGGGGAAGAATCTTGCCGCGTTCGGTGATGAACTTCTTGAGAAGATCCACATCCTTGTAATCGATGGGATCACCGGGCTTGATCGGCGAAAGACGCTTCTTGAAGAAGGAGCTGGACATGACTCAGGAACGGATGGAGGAAAGACGGACCTGCAAGATCACTTGATCTCCTTATGGAGCGTGGACTTGTTGCAGTGGGGACAGAACTTTTTGATCTCCAGCCGTTCGGTGGTGTTCCGGCGGTTCTTTTCCGTCGTGTAACGAGACACGCCGGGTGAACGCTTGGCGGGATTGGACCGGCATTCGGTGCACTCGAGAGTGATCACGATCCGGACGCCCTTGTTCTTGGCCATAAAGGACGTTGCGCCGCAGGTGCGAAGCGAATTGACAAACATCGAGCTTACCCCCTGACCCGACAGGTTCAGAGCAGCTCCCCCAGAGGGGACTTCCTAAGATCGCGCGCTGTCTGGCTTAGATCCGATGCGGGTATCAATCTCCTGGCTGAAGCAGCTGGTCCAGGTGAATGAGTCCGTGGACGATCTCTCCGAGCGCCTCTCGATGGCGGGCTTTGAGGTGGACGACGTTGATGACCTCAGCGCCCGGGCCCAGGGCGTGGTGGTTGGCCATGTGCTGGAACGGGAGAAACACCCCAATGCCGACAAGCTCAGCGTCTGCACGGTGGATGTGGGAGCTCAGGACCCCATCCAGATCGTGTGTGGTGCCAGCAACGTGCGTGCCGGGATCCATGTTCCGGTGGCCATGGTCGGTGCCACCCTCCCCGCCGTTGGCTTGACGATCAAAGCCGGTGAATTGCGGGGTGTGGCCAGCAACGGAATGATCTGCTCCCTGACGGAGCTGGGCCTGACGGAGCAGTCCGACGGCATCGCCATCCTGGATGAGCTTGGGGAGTCGCTGCCGGCCAACGGGACGCCCGTGGCGCCCCTGCTGGGTCTCGACGACACCGTTCTGGAGCTGGCCATCACCGCCAACCGCCCCGACGGCCTCTCGATGGTGGGTATTGCACGCGAGGTGGCAGCCCTAACCGGTGGCAGTTTGAGCCTGCCCGAGCTGGATCTGGATCCCAGCACCACTCCGCTGAACGCAGAACTGGATGGCTGCTTCTACTCGATCACCAGGATCGAGGGTGTGGACGGCTCCAAGCCCTCACCCACCTGGTTGCAGCAGCGACTTGAGCGTGGTGGCGTGAACAGCGTCAATGCGGTGGTTGACGTCACCAACCTGGTGATGCTGGAGCAGGGGCAGCCCCTCCACGCCTTTGATGCCGATGCGCTGGAACGACTGACCGGGCAACCGATAGACGCCAAGAGTTTTGCCGTCCGTTCCGCTCGCGATGGGGAAATTTTTGTGGGTCTGGATGATCAGAAGCGCACCCTCGACAGCCGTATGCAGGTCGTCACCTGCCATGACCGGCCTGTCGCCGTCGCTGGTGTGATAGGGAGTCTCGAGAGTGGGGTGACTGCCGGTACCCGGAACATTTGGCTCGAATCCGCTCTGTTTGCTCCGCCGCGGGTTCGTCAGTCGGCCCGGGCCCTGGGCTTGCGTACGGATGCCAGCAGCCGTTTCGAAAAAGGGTTGCCTGTGGAAATGACCCTGCCTTGTTCGGCCCGAGCTTTGGCCTTGTTGAGTCAGGAGTTTTCCTGCTCTGAGAGCGGCCGCTGGGTGGGCGGTACCGGTCCCGCAGAAGCGGAACCGGTGCTGTTGAGGCGCAGTGCCCTCCATCAACTGCTTGGCCCCCTCGATGCTGCCGATGGCCCGGAGGATCTCGATGACACCAGCATCGAAAACTGCCTGACAGCCCTCGGTTGCCAGCTCTCAGCCCATGAGCAGGGATGGCAGGTGATTGCACCGCCCTCAAGACGGCAAGACCTTCAGCGTGAAGTTGATCTGATCGAGGAGGTGGCGCGTCTTGTGGGCTTCGATCGGTTTGAGGCTCACCTGCCGGATCCGCTGGAGCCCGGTGCCCTCACCCCGCGCCAGCAGGCGGAACGGCGCCTGCGGCAGCTGTTCTGTTCCACAGGGTTGCAGGAGGTCACCACCCTGTCTCTCGTCCCGGCTTCGGAGCAGGAACAGCGCATCGCCATTAGCAATCCGTTGTTGGCCGACACAAGCCATCTGCGCACGAACCTCTGGGAAGAGCACCTGCACATCTGTGTTCGCAATCTGAAGGCATCACAGCGCGGTTGCTCTGTTTTCGAGATCGGCAACACCTACAGCGGTTCACCGGAAGCCGTCAGCCAAACCGCCATTCTTGGTGGCGTGATCTGCGGAGATCGACGCCTCTCCACCTGGGCCACCAGCGGCAAGCCGCAGGCGCCCGACTATTTTGAGGCCCGTGGCGTTCTCACCAGGGTGATGGAGGCCTTGCAGCTGGAGCTGTCTGACCGTCGCCTCACGGACGACGCACGACTGCATCCGGGTCGTGCCGCCACTCTGGTGTTGGAAGGACGCCCCTTGGGTTGTTTCGGTCAGCTTCATCCAGCCATGGCTGAGGAGCTGGATCTCCCAGAAGCCACGTACCTGTTTGAACTGGATCTGACACGACTGGTGGATGCTGCAACCCGCAGCAACCGTTGGACGCCGGCCTTCAAGCCCTACCCAACCGTGCCTTTCAGCGAGCGGGATCTTGCCGTCATCGTCGACCGATCCAGTGCAGCTGCTGATCTGATTCAAGCCATCCGCAAGGCGGGTAAACCCCTTCTGGAGCAGGTGGAACTGGTGGATCGCTTTGAGGGCGAACAGCTGGGCAACAACAAAGTGAGCCAGGCCTTCCGTCTGCGCTACCGCGGCAAGAACGAAACCCTCACCGACGACAAAATTCAGCCTGTTCACGACAAGGTGCGTGCCGCTTTGAGCAAGCAGTTTCAGGCTGAGCTCAGGAGCTGACCCGTTTCAGCAGCGCCAACGATTCGAGGTGCGTTGTCTGGGGGAAGAAGTCCACGGGCTGGAGCATCTCCAGCTCGTAGGGGCCTGATGGGGCGAGCAGTGCTTTGAGATCCCGAGCTTGCGTGGCGGGGTCACAACTGAGGTAAGCCAGCGCGGCAGGTGGCCGCTCAAGGATGCTGTCCACCACGCGTCGATCGAGTCCCCGGCGCGGGGGATCCAACACCAGCGCCTGACAGTCGTCCAGCTGAGCAGCGAGAAGGTCGGCCACATCGCCGGCATCAAAGGCACAGCGGGAGGAGAGGCCGTTGTGCATGGCATTCAGCCGGGCCTGCTCCACCGAGTCGGGGTTGAGTTCCAGACCTTGAACATCAAAACCGGCCTTGGCCAGGGGCAGGGCAATGGTTCCGACGCCGCAATAGGCGTCGACCACCCGTGCGCCGGCGCACTGAGTCAAAAGCCAGTCTGTGAGGCGCTGAACGATCCGTTCCGCCTGCGGCGTATTCACCTGAACAAAGGTGGTGCTGCTGAGGGCGAGCTTGATGCCGCAGAACTGTTCCTCAATGGTGGGAACACCGGCGAGGCAATGGGTGGTGCGACCGAGCACCAAGTTGTTGGCCTTGGGTTGAAGGTTGAGGCAGACCCCTTTCACCGCGGGCCAACGCTCCACCCAGCTCTGTGCGAGGGCCTCAAGGCCTCGAAGCTGAGCATGGCTGCTGATCAGGGTGATCAACACGTCTCCGGTGGCGCTGGCCAGACGAAGCCCGAGGTGGCGTAGCCCCTGAGCTTCGAGCAGGTCATGGTCGGCCGGCCACCCCCCTGCATCCAGGTCCTGCTTGAGAGGTTCCACCAACGCGTCCAGGCGTTGATCGAGCACAGGGCAGTGGTTCAGGTTGACGATCTTGTGGGTCTTCGGTCGGAAGTAGCCGGCCTTCAAGCGTCCATTCTGGTCTCGCTTCAGCGGGATCAAGGCCCTGTTGCGGTAACCGAAGCAGCGTTCCGCATCAACAAGCGTGGACGCAGGGGCAACGTCAATCCCCCCGATGCGCTGCATGGTCTGTTGAATCTGCTGGGCTTTCCAACGGGTTTGGGCGGGGTCATCCAGGCGTTGCAGAGTGCAACCACCGCAGTCATCGGCAAGGATGCAGGTAGGGCGGCGCCGATCACCGGAGAACGTGATCTGATCCACCCGACGGCTCAACCAGCGCGACTTCTGGCGTTGCTGCAGCTGGACCGTGGCGCGTTCCCCTGGCAAGAGATCAGGAACGACGATCACCCAGTTGTTCCAACGGGCCAGACCCTTGCCGTCGCGATCCAAGTCAACAGCCTCGAGCTCGATTGTGAGCCCGGGCCGCGGTTCACTGCTGTTCGGGCTGTCGACTTTGGTCATGCTCTCGATTCCCTGCCATTGCAATGGCGTAACACCCGGGCGGTGATGGGTCAGGTGAACGGGTCGAGACCACTAAACTCCAAGAAGCCTGTCCAGTTCCATGAGCGTTGTCCGGGATCTCATCCTCCAGGCCGATGACGATCTGCGGTATCCCACCAGCGGAGAACTCCGCACCATGGTGGATTTCCTCGACCAAGGCGCCATGCGCGTATCTGTGGTCAAGGTTCTGACCGAGAACGAAAAAAAGATCGTCGACGAATCCGCCAAGCAACTGTTTGGTCGCAAACCTGAGTACGTCGCCCCTGGCGGCAATGCCTACGGTCAGCGCCAGCGTGCCCAGTGCCTTCGCGACTACAGCTGGTACCTCCGTTTGATCACCTACGGAGTTCTGGCCGGCAGCACCGAAATGATCCAGGAGATCGGTCTGGTGGGTGCTCGCGAGATGTATAACAGCCTTGGTGTTCCGATGCCCGGAATGGTTGAAGCCATGAAGTGCATGAAGGAAGCGTCCCTGTCGTTGTTGTCGGAACAGCAAGTGAAGCTCACGTCTCCTTATTTTGACTTCTTGATTCAGGGCATGCAGACGTCGACCTGATTCAACGTTGAACGTTTTCAAAAGAGCCGGGCCCTCGAGCCCGGTTTTATATTGTCCACTTGTCTTGACTTAGACAGCTTTCAAGACCTGAAATGCGCCTCAGTTGAGACCTAAGAGATGAAAATCTGCTTTTTAATTTCTGCCAATCATTTGTTGAAGTCGTGCAAGGCATCCTCTCGATGATTCGATCAGCTGCTCGAGGGCGTCAGGCCTCTGCCTAGTCCATGGGTCGACATTCTTGAGCAGCCCTCGCCGAGCCTCGCAATGTCAATTCGTCTTGGATGAGACAACAATCAGGACCCATACCTGGTCCATGCTGAGCCGCTTGGTACATACTTCTGGCTTCATGGTGACGGAGAGGTGTGTGACTGAAGCTGTGGAGAGATCCCCGCATCAACAGCCGGACGCTGGTCCGGATTTGAGGCTTCGAGGCTCGAAAAGGTGAGCTCCAATTGCGTACCTGTGTCTACAGCAGGTACGCAGGCATGAAAACCCGCGCTTTCAAACGGTTTTACCGGTCACAGGCCACCTCTGGACTGGCCGTGGACTACAGGCGAAGTCATCAAGACAATGGTTTTTGCAGAAGGAAGGCCGCTGCGACATATCGGCTGCGCGGCAAATAAAAACCACCATTTTTTGAATCTTGATAATTAGTGCCCGTTGCAGATAAGACTTCTATTGGGTCCTGAAGCGTGTCGCAACCAAGACCTCGGATTCTGTTGATCAGACTGTGAACGGATGATCGGATTGGACCATGGTGGCGCGATGGATTGAACGTCGGTTTGAGCGGCTGATCTGGAAATTTCGGCTGATCAGCATCGTTCCGGTGGTGCTGAGCCGTTGGCTGCTTCGTCATTGGAGCGATTGAGGTCTTCAACGCTTTCCTTGTGATCATGCGCCTGCCCTTCACGGCCAAGAGCGTTGCGGCCAAAACCATCGCCCAGATGGTGGGAGGGGTTGATTACTTCGTGATCGGCATCGCCCTTCTGATCTTTGGCTATGGCATCTACGAGCTGGTGATTTCAGACCTTGATCCACGCCTGGAGGGTGGCGAAGAGCAGCACACCAACATTCTCTCGGTGAACAGACTCCAAAGCCTGAAAAACAATCTGTCCAATGTGATTGTTGTGGGCCTGATTGTTGCGGCGTTCAAAAAGACCATCGGCTTCGAGGTGAACAACGCCACTGATCTATTGGCGCTGTGTGGCTCGGTGGCCATGTTGGCCCTCAGTGCTTGGTTGATTGTTCGAAGCCACGGAACTGGTCATGAATGACAACGCAGCCGTCTCAAGCAAGACATAGGCTTGGACTTGTATTGCGTCTCAGTGGAGACATGCGGTCAACGGTTTCTGTACAGCTCACGCAGCAGCCGATAGGCCTCATTGAGTCGGCGCATTGCATCAGTGGATCCACCCGCATCAGGATGTTCTTCAAGCGCCCGTTGCTTGTAAGCCTCCCGAATGGAGCTGAGAGTGACCGAAGTTCCTGCTTGGGTTGATAAACCCAACAGCTTGAGAGCCCCATGCACCGTCATGGTCGACTCAAGGGTTTCGAAGGAGGTGACCTGTCTGCTGCGGCGGAAACGGTTCACAAAGCGGCGGATCAGGGTCGGCATCCGTTCCGCCAATGAAGACGTGGCAAAGGGGTCCTCAAGAGCGCCAGCCACGACCATCACCCGACCCAGCGATGGATCGCTTGACTCCCAGCTGGCACAGAGCGTCTCAACGGCTGCATTCGCAGCCGACCAGGTGAATGGACGCCCATCACTGGCATCGGTGCTGGACCAGACGTCTCGGGCCAGCCAGGTCATGGCCGCTTCAATCACTGTTGGGCCCGGTGGTTGTCCATAGAGGGACCTCCAGTGTTCTTCTGCGGCAGCACTGGCCTCTCGTAGATCGGTGAGGTCCACCGTTGAAACAAGGGGGTCGTTCTGAGGGGAATCGCGTTGCTGCGGAGAGCGAAGCGTCGCTTTCAGCTGACTGGTGCGCTTGCTGACGAACCCCGGCAGGTCGATGCCTGAGGAGCCACCCCCCGAAGGAATCCCAGAGGCTGAGGTTGGAGCGTCTTCACCCCCTTGCTGTTGGTTCCCCGTTGAGATCAGAACGAGACTGGTGACCTCATCGGGCCCAGTGGCAACCGCTGGCTGAGCATCGTCCTTGAGAGGATCGACCTCAGGATCCGATGCTGCATCCCCCGGGTCAAGTAGATCCTGGAGGAGCATTTCGAGCACCCGGCCCCGGGAACGGGCTCCGTATTCACCCTTAAGCTGGTCAATCAACGCGACCATGGGCTCTGACATCTCCACAGAGATGCGTTGACGTTTTGAGTCCTCGCCGCTCAAAAGTTCAATCCACCTTTGGGCAGGTTATCGACCCTGAAGCTGGAGCAACCATTGCTGCTGAGATCGAATCACATCGCCGTAACCGGGTCGGGCGACAGGCACCACCGCAGGAATCACAGGAGCCGGCCTCACAGATGCTGGCCTCGCAGCTGCAGGATTCACAACAACAGGCTTGGCTTCAGGAGAAGGAGGAGCGGTCTTCGGCCCCACCATGCGGGATTTATTGTCCGCGATCTTGACCTGGGCGTCCCGCTGTTGTTGCTTGCGGCGATGAAGCACGGCCAGCTGCTGAACGGGAACCACACTGAGGAGATGGCCTGGGGTGGCATCAGCCGGATAAACCAAGCTCACCTTCACCGCCTTGCGCGTGCCAGGCACCAGGTTGAGATCAGCCAGGGCCAGGCTCTCCCCTGAGCGCATGCCCACGTGAACCTCTTGAAGGGTTCGGTCCTGACGAATCTGCAGCGATCCACGGAAGGCTGTGAACGTCTTCTTGCCAGACACAACTGGATGACTGAGCACCAGTTGATGGGGCCCTGCACCAGCAACATTGAGGGTCACGTCGTAGCGGACCCCATAGGTGCCGACGTTGTTCAGAGCGGAATCAACCATCCGTGTGGTCAACGGATTGACCTGAACATCGCTGGTGCCGAAGTGATGCCGCTTCGTGCTGGTCAGGGGCACGTGGAGTGGTCCCTGGTTGAGGTCATGGCTGATCTCAGCTTTGTAGGCATCGCCCAGGGCAACGCCGGCCACCCTGGAAAAAACACGACCCAGCTGGATCTCGCGAATCCGGTTGAGATAAATCCTTCCCGGTGCCAGTCGCCCCGACTGCAGCACTGCGAACAGATCGGCATCCTGTGCTGATTGCTCGGCGGCAACGACAGCCATCGTGAAAGGACCGTTGCTGCGTCCTCTCAGCAGCCCGTTGGCAATGCCACGGGCAGGGAGCACCGTGCGCACAACAACCCTCTGACCTCGTGCCGGAATCACGACCTGTTCGGGTAATTTCCGGTCCAGTTCACCGCGCAGCAGTTGAACGGCGGTGGCATCGCCTGGCCCTGTGTTCCAAGGACGCTTCCCAAGGGGTTTGACTCCCATCAAACGATTCGGGTGATAAGGCGCTTCAAAACTGTTTTTGACGGAGCCTCGATCGAACTTCAGTGTGATCGGGCTTGACCCGGGATTCGTCGCGATCAGTGCCAGGGTCATCAAGCCTCTGGATCGACGCCCCCCCAGCTTGGCTTGGTCTTTGGGGTAGTACTTGTGATGCATATGGACGCCGAACTCACCGTTGAAGGTGTGGGCGGCATTGCGAAGCGGCTGGTTCGACTCCGCAGCGATGGCTGAGCCCGCAGCCGTGTTCACCAGGATTCCCGGCCCGGTGACGATCTCCGGTTGATTGGAATGAAGAACCGGAACGTTGTTGAAGGTGCCGTTGAGAGGTCGTGCCTTTTGACCTGCCATGAGCGCGACGTAGGCCTCAGCGTTGCGCTGAGGTACGCACTCAAAACCCGCAAGCGAGACGCAGGTCAAGACCAAGATTGGGATTTGCCTGAGACTCATGCGGCTTGCTGTTGTGGTGTGCGGAACGACGTCGACACCACGATGTGGATGCTCTCAATTCACACCGTAGTTCCACCTTCTGAGACAGCCAACAGATTGATGAGTCACACCGTGCCTGAAAATCGGTCAGCATGCGCTCAGCGTCGACGCTGAAATGCTTCCTCCGTTCTGCTGTAGCCCCAGCACCGATCACACAAGCCTGCGTCGCCAGCATCAGGAACGGAAGTTGTCGATGCTGCGGTTCTGGCGTGATGGTGCTGAACGGCAGCTGGCGGCCCTGAATGCCGCCATCAAAACCCTTCAGGAACAGATGGATCGCGATGCTCAGGCGTCAGGCTGAGCATCGTTCAACTTCTTCGCGATGGTGTTGAGGCCGCGTTTCACGCGCCTCTGAACTGTCATCGCTGAAACCCCAAGCAGTCGCGCTGTCTGCCTCAGACTCATCCCATCAATGACGACCATCTGCAGCGCACATTGGTCGTCGTTTTCAAGGCTGCGGAAGAGCTTGTTCACCCTGCTCCAGGCCTCCGAGCGTTCGACCAGATCCATCCCTTGAGCCGTGTCGTCGGGAAGGTCGTCGTTGAATTCCACCCAGTGCTGCTTGCTGCGGTAGTGGTCAACCACCAGGGCATCGGCTGGGCTCAGAGCAGAGCCCTCCGAACTGCGCATCATCTGCATGGCCCGTTCTTCTACGGCCCTGGGGAGTCGTATCAATCCGACTCTGTCGCGAAGGAAGTGGAGAATCGCTCCCCGAATGTGCGCTTGGCGAAGATTGGAAAGGGAGCCCCCCGCTGGGCGTCGTAGCGGTTGTAGGCCTTGATCAGGCCAAGACATCCCACTTGCAGGAGATCGTCGCTTTCTAGGCCTGTCTGTTGGGCGTAATGACGGGCAATGGGGTGAACCAGATGCAGGTTGTCCTGAATTTGTCGGTTCCGACGCTTGAGGCAGGTCTTGTCCAATGGATGCTTGTGAGTTGCATCTCCAGTCTTGGCAGAGAGAAGCAAGTCAAGACATCCGTGCCATCACCGAACTTTTCAGTCCTGCGTGTCAACAACAGCTTGAAGCAAGGCCTCCGGTCCTGAACGATGAATCCACTCTCGATCGGAGACTTCGGTGCTCAACAAGGATCCGGCGAAGCCGAGGGCGTTGACACTGAAGCCGCGAATTCCCTCCCTGCTGCGGCGAACCATGGCCATCCACTGCCGTGTGATCAGCAGGTTGTAAGCCCCTCGAGGACATTCATCGGTGCTGGGGTGCCCCAGACCGATGTCTTCAGCCAGGGCGAGATACAACGCTTGAAGCATTTCACCCGTCAGGGTTGAACTGATCGCTTCGACCCGTGCACTGCGCAACAGAGGATCCTGAGCAGACGTGGTTGTGCCAGCCGCACAGGAACGGAACCAATCGTCCCGAGCACAGATCCGCTCCCCTTCTGATCGCGGTAACAACTGCAGATGTCGATGGGGCTGACTGGCGCCGGCATCAGGCCCGCTGTTGAAGAACCACAGCCCCGTCGTCGTGGCATCAATCCTGGCGAGGGAGTGCCAATCCTCTAAGGACAACCAACCGGTCTGGGGTTGCCAGTCCTGGGTGATGAGCAACATGTGGGAGGTCTGAACGGGATATTTGTTCAGGATCACGACGTGGGATTCACCGATCCGGTCAACCTCCAGACGTTGGTCCCAGGGAAGAAACGGATTCGGCTTTGGACCCGATGCTCGAAGGTGTTTTGGTGTGGCGCTGAGGAGGTGGCGCAACTCAAAGCGACAGCCTCTTTCCCCGACCAGGTGGCTCAACGAGGTGTCGAGCGGAACAAGGGCTCCGGATGCAGTCGCTGCAACCGTGACCTCCATCGCTTTTCGAAGAAGTTCACTGGTCATGCCATGTCAACCGTGCCAGCGAGGCTCCTGCGTAGTACCTGCCGAGAATGGCATTGAAGGGGAGTCCCTGATGGGCAAGTTGCTGTGCCCCTGATTGACTCATGCTGGCGCCCAGATGGCCATGGGCTTCAGCACTCACCTGCGCATTTGACGCATAAAGGCTTTCCACAATGCCGCCGCTGTAACTCAGGATGATCCCGCGGGTTTCGCGTGTTGCTGAACGACTGGCCGGGGTGGTGCTTTGGTCCCCTGCAAACACCTGCCAACGGGTTGTGTCCCCCAGGTGATAAGCCGTCGTTGCCGGTCGGGCGAGATGCGCCATCGCATAGGAGCGTGCTGCAACGGCTTGCGCCTTGAGGGCTTCCCCATGCCAACTGCTGGGCATTTCGGCGCCAACCACTGAGGCCACGTAGTTCTCCAGATCAAGCGAGACCACCGGCAGCCAATCACCTTGGCCTTTCAGCAGTGATACATCTCCTTGATAATGCTGCTGATTGATCTGAACAGGTCCACCGGAGCAATGAATCTCATGCTGAGGTGAGGAAGCGATCCTCTTCATCAGCTCTTGGGCAGGGATCACATCGCCGTGCTGGTAGCGACAGAGCACGTTGGGTCCGGGTCGGAAGGCGGTGATAGGGCTCTGGCTGACCAAACCGACGCGGATCTCGAGGGGCACATGGTCAGCACCAAGCGGCACTTTTGGAACAACACTCGAACCAACGGTTGAATCGTGATCAAGCAGATCAGCCAAGCTTGATCTGAGCTGATCAGGCCGCTGTGAGATCGGCCGAGCCAACCAGCCGATCAAAGCGGCCATGAAAAGACTTCCGATCGCGGCCGGGAGCCAGAAATGACAGCGCATCGGCACCAGAACTGCTGTCAGAGCCACCAGCCGATGATGCCTGATTTCCGCTAGACGATCTCCTCTTCGCAGCAAGTTCACATGGTCGAAGAAGCTCCGACCACTTGGGCTGGCTTGGCTCTGGTGGTTGGCCCCGGCGGCATCGGAGCGGCGGTGGCAGCAGAACTGAAGCGCACCTGCCCTGATCTGAAGGTGCTGACCGCTGGACGTCATGGACCTCCGGCCTCCTCACTTCAACTGGACCTCCAAAACGACAGTGATCTGGATGGTCTGAGCTCAAGCCTGCGAGCCCAGGGGCTCCCCCTGCGTTTGGTGTTCAACTGCAGCGGCCGTTTGCATGGTCCTGGGCTTCAACCGGAAAAACGTCTTCAACAGATCGATCGTTCTCAGTTGGAGGAGCAATTCGGCATCAACGCCATGGCACCGATCCTGCTGGCCAAGGCGATCGAGCCCTTGCTGCAGAAGGATCAACCCTTTCATTTCGCCAGCCTCAGTGCTCGCGTGGGAAGCATTGGCGACAACCGCACTGGGGGCTGGTACGGCTACAGGGCGGCCAAGGCGGCTCAGAACCAGCTGCTGCGCAGCCTGAGCATTGAATGGGCCCGCCGCTGGCCATTGGCCACCGTGAGCCTGTTGCATCCCGGTACGACCGACACAGCCCTGTCTCGTCCGTTCCAGAGCTTCGTGGCACCAGACAAACTTTTCACTCCAGAACGGGCTGCGCGTCAGTTGGTTGAGGTGTTGCTGCAACAGACCCCGGAACAATCAGGAGCCTTTCTCGCCTGGGACGGTCAGTCGATCGATTGGTGAGCGTGCTGCTTCAGCTGCTCGAGGCTGACAACCGTCAGGGCTGTGTCTTCCGTGGCCTCCAGGCGCACCATCGGTGCGACGCCATCGTCGTAGGCCTGTTTCCAGCGCGGTGCACAAACGCACCAGTGGTCCCCTGGTTTCAAGCCCGGGAACTGAAACGCGGGCATCGGTGTACTCAGGTCATTGCCCTGGGCCTTGCTGTAACTGAGAAATTGCTCGGTCATCACGCAGCAGATGCTGTGCTGGCCGAGATCCGATGGATCAGTTTGGCAGAGACCATTGCGATACCAACCCGTCATCGGTTCACAACTGCAACTCACCAGTGGGTCGCCAAGAACGTTCCTGGCCGGCGGAAATTCGGGGCTGCTGCTGGACATCTGAGCGCTCGTTTGAGGGGGAGTCTGCCCAAGGACTGGCACATTTTGACTTCAGACGGTTGACGAACCCCTGGGGGAGCGGGTTAAAGGTCATTCAGTCATGTCCACTCGATGGATTGGGAGTTCACTGAAGACGCTGCTTTTCTGGCGCTCTGCGATGCGTTTCGCGAGAGCGGTGAAAGCTCGGCGATCGAGTTCCTTGCCAATGGAGAGGGAGCCTTTCATTTCCAGGACTTGGCCCAGAACGCCGCTGGCGAAGGCCTTGATCTGAGCGAGTCCAGTGCCCTGGAATCGTTCCAGCAAGAGGTGATCGACACGATGGAGAAGCTCTGCCAGGACTGAGCCTGGCAGAGGGTGCTTCTCCGTCAGCAGGAGATCATCCGTAGAAGAAAGCGATCTCCTTGTCCTTCAGACCGTCCCATCCGGCCTCAAGGAGCCTTTGATTCAGCGTTTCCTGGTCGAAATGCTTGGCTCCGGTCTTGACCACCCGGTTGCGCATCGATTTCAGAACACCACTGCGGGCGCGCTGACTTTCCAGATCCATCACCTGGTTGTAAAGGGCGAGCATCGCTTCAGGGATTGGACTTCCATCAAGATCCACACCAGCTTTGATGGCGGCATCAACACCATCCGGTCCGGCAATGGCCATGGTGAACACAAACAGGGCGCCTCAGGCTATGGGACGCCCCTCAGGGTTCAGGCGCTGAAGTAACGGGCCTGGGAGTGCAGCGCCACCAATGCTGTGGTGCTCTGCTCCGGTTCGAGCTGGTCGCTGGCGTCCATGCTCAAGCCGATCCGCTCAGCCCCGAGCCAGTCCAGCTGCTGCCTGGAGTCAGCCACATTCGGGCAGGCGGGGTAGCCGAAGGAGTACCGGCTGCCGCGGTACCGCTGCGCGAGCACATCCCGCAGGGGCATGCCAGCTGGATCTGCGAAACCGAGTTCCGAGCGAATCCGTGCGTGCACCCATTCGGCCATCGCTTCGGCCATCTGAACCGCCAGGCCATGGAAGTACAGGTAATCGCTGTAGCGATCGCCCTTGAACAGCTCCTGCGCCACCACAGAGGCCTTCTGGCCCATGGTCACGGCCTGCATCGGCAACACGTCCGTCGGGCGTCCCTCAGCGTCCAGATCGTTGAAGAAATCGGCAATGCAGTAGCGGTTGCCAGAGCGTTGACGGGGAAGCTCAAAACACCCGAGTTCCCGCGTGCCATCGGCATCAAACACCCGAAGGGTGTTGCCATCGCGTCCCGCAGGGAAGTAGCCGTACACCGCCCGGGGGGTCAACAGTGACTCGTGGATGCAGCGCTGCATCCACTCCTGCAACACCGGCTCTGCCTTCTCCTGAAGCATCGCCTCGTAGTCGTCCCGACTCTGCTCCTTGGTTTTGCGGAGCATCCACTGGCCAGCGAAGAGGGCATTGCGATCGAGGTAGTGGAAGACCTCGGCAATGTCGATGTCGGCCTCAGTGATCACCGTAGAGCCGAGGAAGGGCGGCACCGGTGCTGTTTCAGCTGGGACGGCGTCGGATCGATCTGAGCTCACCGGCGGCAGATCCGCAGCCGGAGCATCCGATGCGGAGGTGGATGTCTCCTCAGCGCTCTCGGAGGTTGTCGACTCTTCATCCAGGCCAACCCCCTGGGGAGCATCAGCCAGAAAGCCCTTGGTATTGGTCCAGTTGTCGCTGCGCTTCGCATCCATCAACGCATCCATGAAGCGCAGATCAGCGAAGGCATCACGGCCGTAGATCACCTTGCCGTCGTAAACCTCACGGCAGTCCTTCTGAACGAAGCGTGGGGTCAGTGCCGCACCGCCGAGGATCACAGGAACATCAATGCCCGCATCGTTGAAGGCCTGAAGGTTGTCCTTCATGAAGGCCGTGGACTTCACCAGCAGACCACTCATGGCGATGCAATCGGCCTGATGTTCACGTTGGGCCTCAACGATGGCTTCACAGCTCTGCTTGATGCCCAGATTGATCACCTCATAACCGTTGTTGGTGAGGATGATGTCCACCAGGTTCTTGCCGATGTCGTGGACATCGCCCTTCACCGTGGCGATCAGGAACTTGCCCTTGCTTGTGCTCTCGCCCTCGCTTTTCTCCATATGCGGCTCAAGGTGAGCCACGGCGGATTTCATCGTCTCGGCGCTTTGCAGCACGAAGGGGAGCTGCATCTGGCCACTGCCGAACAATTCACCCACCACCTTCATGCCATCCAGAAGGAAGGTGTTGATGATCTGCAGAGGGGGGTAGGTCTGCAACGCCTCATCCAGGGAGGGCTCCAGGCCGATGCGCTCACCATCAATGATGTGCTGCTTGAGCCGTTCCTCAATCGGCAGATCCGCCAGCGAGGGGCCTGAAGCACGGGCTTCCTTGGTGCTCACTCCCTCAAACAGCTTTGTGAGTTCGGTGAGCGGGTCGTAGACGCAGATGCCGTCCTCGAAACGGCGGTTGTCATTGATCAGATCACGACACACCTTCTGGTGGTCGTCGCTGATCTTGATCAGCGGGAGGATCTTGGCGGGGCTGACGATGGCCGAATCCATGCCGGCTTCACAGCAGTCGTGAAGGAAAACCGAATTGAGGGTGATCCTGGCCGCCGGTGACAGGCCGAAACTCACATTGCTGACCCCGAGCACCACGTGCACGCCGGGCAGGTTCTCCCGGATCATCCGAATGGCATCCACGGTGGCGCGACCATTCAGCCGGTCTTCCTCAATGCCAGTGGAGATGGGAAGGGCCAGGGGGTCGTAGAAGATCTCGTGGGCAGGGATGCCGAACTCGAGGGCATCGCGATAGGCCCGCTGGGCGATGGTGAACTTCTTCTCGGCCGTTCTGGCCATCCCGTCTTCATCGATCGTGCCGACCACCACAGCGGCGCCGTAGCGGCGAGCCAGCTCCAGAACCTTGAAGAAGCGCTCGTCACCGTCTTCGTAGTTGGTGGAGTTGAGAATGCATTTCCCCCCAGCCACCTTCAGGCCCGCCTCCATCTTCTGCCACTCGGTGGAATCGAGCATCAGGGGCAGGTTGACGTTGGTAACCAGACGGCTCACCAGCTCGTGCATGTCCCGTTCGCCATCGCGACCGACGTAGTCGACGTTCACGTCGAGTACGTGGGCGTTCTCCTTCACCTGGCCGCGGGCCACCGACACCAGCCCGTCCCAGTCTTCCTCCGCCAGCAGTTCGCGCACCTTGCGACTGCCACTGGCATTGAGCCGCTCACCAATGATCAGGAAAGAATTGTCCTGGTGGTAGGGGGTGACGCCATAGATCGATGAGGCTGCGGGCTCATAATTGAGGCTGGGGCGCACATCCTCCGCGCTGGCACGATCCCAGCGGGAGGGGCGTTCAGCCGGCTTGAGCTCCTGCGCCAGTTCCGCAAGGCTGCCGATGTGGGCGGGAGTGGTGCCGCAGCATCCACCGATCACCTGCACGCCGAGGTCTTCAACGAAGTGCATCAGCTGCATCTTCAGCTCCACCGGCGTGAGGCGGTAATGGGCCACCCCGCCAACGTTTTCCGGCAGTCCGGCGTTGGGAATGCAGCTGACGGTGAAGGGGGAATGCTCAGAGAGGTAGCGAATGTGCTCCTTCATCTGCTCCGGACCGGTGGCGCAGTTCAGGCCGAGGATGTCGATCGGGAATGGCTCAAGGATCGACACCACAGCGGCGATGTCCGTGCCGACGAGCATGGTGCCCGTGGTTTCCATCGTGACGGAGACCATCAGGGCTCGCCGCTCACCAGTGGCGGCAAAGGCCGCTTCGATGCCCTGGAGTGCTGCCTTGATCTGCAGCACGTCCTGACAGGTTTCGACGATGAACAGGTCGACGTTGCCAGCGATCAGTCCCTCAGCCTGCTCGCGGAACGAATCCCGCATCGTGTCGAAATCGATGTGGCCAAGGGTGGGCAGCTTGGTGGTGGGCCCCATGGAGCCCGCCACGAAACGTGGCTTCTCAGGGGTGCTGAATTCATCAGCCATTTCCCGGGCCAGCTCGGCTGCCCGCTTGTTCAGCTCAAAGGCCTTGTCTTCCAGGCCGTATTCCGCCAGCACAATCGATGCAGCGCCGAAGGTATCGGTTTCGATGACATCGCAGCCCACCTCGAGGAACTGGCGATGCACTGCCTTGACTGCATCCGGCTTGGTGACCGCCAGGTTCTCGTTGCAACCCTCGAGGTCAGGACCACCGAAATCATCCGCCGTGAGCCCAAGCCCCTGAAGGCTGGTGCCAGTGGCACCGTCGAACACAAGCACAGGACGCTGTGGCCCATGCAGGTACTCGAGGAATGCAGAGGTGGTGGCTTGCCGATCTGCCTGCGTCACCACCATCGATGCACCCTCGTGGAAGCCCCGATCTTAAGAAAAGCTCAGGGCGAACTTCAGGCTGTTGATTTAGGAGATCGGAATACGGGTCACCCAGTGCTCATAGGCGGGATCACGTCCTTCGGTGATCGCCACGAGCTTGGCCTTCAGGGCATCCATCACAGGACGATTGGCGTTCAGCACCGTTGATTCGATCTGACGGATCGGCGTCACCTTGGCGGCCGTGCCGGACAGGAACACTTCGTCGGCGATGAACAACTCGGTTTTGTCCACCGGACGTTCAATCACAGTGATGTCCATCGCTTTGGCCAGCTCAATCACGCTGGCGCGGGTGATGCCCTCAAGGATGTCCTGATCAACTCCAGGCGTGATCAGCTGGCCATCACGCACCAGAAACAGGTTCATGCCGCTGGCTTCACTGATCTTGCCGCGACTGTTCAACAGCAAGGCTTCGTCGAAACCGCTCTGCACGGCTTCCGTCTTGGCCAGGGAACTGGTGATGTAGGCGCCGGAGATCTTGCCGCGCAGCGGCAGGGAGCGGTCCTCCTGGCGGGTCCAGCTGCTGATCCTGCAGCTCACCCCCTCCGGAGACAGGTAATCCCCCAGGGGGAGTCCGTAAATCAGGAAGTCGGTCTCGATGTTGTGCAGACGCGGGGCGATGCCCAGATCGCTGGTGTACACAAAGGGCCGCAGATAGATCGGCTGATCAGGCTTGTTGGCCTGGAGCATTGCCGTGAGAGCCGAGAGGATCGTGTCCTCACTCAGATCCGTGAGCAGCAACCTGGCGCTCTGGCTGAGACGCCGGGCGTGCCGATCAGCACGGAACAGCAGCATGGTGTTGCTGTTCTGGGGATCGGGAATGGCGCGCATGCCGCCGAAGGCACCGGTGCCGTAGTGCAGGGCATGGGTGGCAATGGAGATCCTGGCCTCCTCGAAGGGGACGCACTGGCCCTGGAACCAGGCATAGGGCAGGAACTGATGCATCACCGTGATGGATCCGATCGCTGAATCTTCTCACCACCGCGCACCGCAACACGGAGAATGGGGTCATGCATCGCCTTGCCACCTGTCCGGGTCTGGACCCACCGGAAGATGTGGTGCTCGTGGAGCAGCCGGGCGCGGATGTGCTCTTCCTCACCAGCGCAGGCACAGACATCAGCTGCCTGGACGCAAGCCTGCCGAGCAACCCGGCCTGGAACGAGCGGATTCGGGCGTTGCCCCTGAGCTGTCTGGACCACCCAGCGCAGCTGGACCATTACCTCAATACCACCGCCCAGGCGGCGCACTTGATCGTGGTGCGCCTGCTCGGCAGCCGTGGGCACTGGAGCTACGGCCTGGAGCAACTGCAGCGCTGGTGCAGCGAAGCAAAGCAGCGACAACTGATCGTCCTTGCCGGAACGGCTGATCAGAGCAACGAGCTGCATGGGCTGGGATCCTGCAGTTCTGAACTGGCCGATCAGCTGTCGGCACTGCTGCGGGAAGGGGGCATCGACAACATGGGGCGGTTCCTCGGAGCTCTCGAGGCTCTGCTGGAGGGCACCCCCCCATCACCCGGCAACGTTGCGGTGGTGCCTTGCCCCGATCCAATGCCCTGGGATTGGCGCGACGAAGCCGGGGCTGCGGTGGGCATCGTTCTCTATCGGGCTCAGTTTCAAGCCGGAGACCTTGCCCTGGCGGATGCCCTCACGGCCGCACTACGAAAAGAGGGACTGCGGCCCTGTCTGCTCTGGGTCAGCAGCCTGAGAAACCCGGCGGTGCAGGCCGGCGTCCACGACCTGTTGAAACAGCAAAATGCTGAGCTGGTGATTGCGGGCACGTCATTTGCTTCGGTGCAGACCGAACAGGCCGGCCTTGGTAGCCCTCTCTGGGATCGTCTCGATCGACCGGTGTTGCAGCTGCTCAGCAGCAGCCGCAGCCGGGCCCACTGGCTGGAGAGCAGCCAGGGGCTGAATCCGATGGATCTGTCGTTGCAGGTGGTGATGCCGGAGCTGGATGCTCGAATCACCACGAGGCCCTGCGGTTTTCGTGACCATCTGCAGACCACCGGCCCCCTGGCAACGGCCATTCCCTGCCTGCAGCCGGATCCATCTGGACTCGCGTGGCTGGCAGAGCACAGCCGTCGCTGGGTGGAGCTGCGACAGACCCCCTGTGCCCAGAGGCGCATCGCGATGGTGCTGGCCAACTATCCAGTTCGCGACGGTCGTGTGGCCAATGGTGTGGGCCTTGATACGCCAGACAGCACGGCGCGGATGCTCCGCTGGCTGGCTGACGCCGGCCATGACCTCGGTTCGGGAGCCTTGCCGGATTCAGGCGATGGCCTGATGCAACAGCTGTTGTCCGGCCGCACCAATGCACCGGAAGGACAGCACCGCCCAGCGCTGGATCATCTGCCCCTCACCACCTATCAGAAGTGGTGGAACAGCGTTCCGGAATCGGCTCGACGCTTGATCGAATCCCGTTGGGGACCTCCAGAAGCCGCCTGCGATCTGGATCCAAACAGGGGGTTTGCCATTCATGGCCTGCGCTTCGGCCATGTGGTGGTGCTGATCCAGCCGGATCGCGGCTATGACGCCGATCAGATCGCCGATCTCCACTCACCGGATCTGCCGCCACCGCACCGGTATCTGGCTCAGTACCTCTGGCTGCGCTGCGTGCATCAGACCCAGGTGATGCTGCATGTGGGCAAGCACGGCAGTGCGGAATGGCTGCCGGGCAAGTCGGTGGGGTTGAGCGATGCCTGCGGCCCCGAGCTGGCCCTTGGACCGATCCCTCACCTCTACCCCTTCATCGTCAACGATCCCGGCGAAGGATCTCAGGCCAAGCGACGGGGTCATGCCGTGGTGCTGGACCACCTCACACCGCCCTTGGGGCGTGCTGGATTGCACGGACCACTGCAACGGTTGGAGGGCCTGCTGGATGAACTGGTGGAGGTGAGGCAGTTGGGCGGCCAGAGGGCCCGGGTGCTGGAACAGGCAGTTCATTCCAGCCTGCTGTCCCTCAACTGGCCCGGAATCCCCAGCCAAGCGGAGATTCGCCGCCAACCGGAGCTGCTGGAGACCTGTCTGGATCAGGCCGAGACCTATCTCTGCGAGCTCAAGGAATCGCAGATCCGCACGGGCTTGCATCGGTTTGGTGTGGCGCCATCGACAGAAGCCGCCGATGAGCTGCTGGTCGCCCTGGCCCGTCCCCCCAGGCAGGGGCAGCCCGGCTTGCTGCAAGCCATGGCCCTGCAGGCAGAACTGGACTTTGACCCCTGGCAGCAGGACGAAGGCGACAAGCTCTCGGAGGCGGATCAGACCCGCCTGAGGCTGCTGGGTGGCGCGAACTGTCGACGGGTGGGGGATGGTTGCGCCTGGCTGGAACAGCAGGCCCAGTTGTTGATCCGAGGGATCATCCATGGGGAACAGAGCGACGGACTGGCGGAACCGTTCCAGACCTGGAGCCGAAAGGATCCCTGCCTGCAGAACCTGCACGACGACCTCTGGCCCCGCTTGAACAGTTGTGCCTCAGCTGAAAAAGAGGCCTTCCTGCGGGGCATTCAGGGGCAGCGCATCGCTGCGGGTCCCTCAGGAGCACCGAGTCGTGGTCGCCCCGATGTGTTGCCCACCGGCCGCAATTTTTATTCCGTCGATCTGCGGGGCTTGCCCACGGAAGCCGCCTGGGACCTGGGGCGACGCTCGGCGGAACAGTTGCTGGATCTCCATCTGCTGGAGCAGGGGGAACCGCTGCGCCATCTGGCGTTATCGGTCTGGGGAACAGCAACGATGCGCAATGGCGGAGAAGATATTGCCCAGCTGCTGGCCCTGATCGGTGTTCGACCGGTTTGGGATGGCCCCACCCGAAGGATGGTGGACCTGGAGGTGATCCCAGCCCGTTTGCTGGGTCGACCGCGGGTGGATGTGGTGCTGCGCATCTCCGGGCTGTTTCGCGACGCCTTCCCCCAGTTGGTGGGCTGGGTGCATCAAGCCCAGTCGATGGTGGCGGCCCTCGATGAACCGGATGAACTGAATCCCCTGGCTGAACTCACCCGTCAAGGTGGGCCCCAGGGCCGCATTTATGGGTCCGCCCCCGGTGCCTACGGAGCCGGTCTGCAAGCCCTGATCGACAGTGGCGCCTGGGATTCCCGAGCAGACCTGGGCCAGGCCTTTCTCAGTTGGAGCCAATGGTCGTACGACGGTGCCGCTGCCCCCAGTCTTGATCGTTCCGGCCTCGAGCAAGCCCTGGGCAGGGTGCAGGTGGTGCTCCATAACCAGGACAACCGCGAGCACGATCTGCTCGATTCCGACGACTATTACCAATTCCAGGGGGGCCTCAGTGCCGCTGTGGAAGAGGTTTCAGGAGCACGGCCGCAACTGTGGTTCGGAGACCATTCCCGCCCCGAACGGCCTCGCCTGCACCGGCTCGAAAAGGAATTGGACAAGGTGATGCGCAGCCGCATGCTCAACCCCCGCTGGATCGAGGGAATGATGCAGCACGGCTACAAGGGTGCCTTCGAGATGGGGGCCAGCCTTGACTACCTCTTTGCCTACGACGCCTCCACCGATCGCGTTCCCGATTGGTGTTACGGCGCGCTGTGTGAACAGTGGCTCAGCCAGCCGGAAATCCTCGACTTCCTCAAGGAGAGCAACCCCTGGGTGCTGAGGGACATGGCCGAACGGCTGCTGGAGGCCTCGAATCGAGGCCTTTGGATGTCAGCATCGAAAGACCAGCTGCTTCACCTGCAACAGCTGGTGATCAGCAGTGAAGCCCAGATTGAACGGGGGAGCCCTATTTGTTGAGGTCGCGAACCATCTGACGGAACGGATCGATCGATCCAGGCTTGGAGGACGGCGCAGCAGAACCCGCCTTGGCCACTGGTTCCTCCTTGGGGTTCAGCTCTTCCTTACGGCCGAGGGGAGCAGCACCGGCGGGAGCAGGGGTGTTCACACCCGTGATGGCCGTGCCCTTGAGGCGCTTGCTCATCTCCTCGGTGCTCACCTGCTCAGCGAAGGTTTTCTTCACTGGGGTGGGAATGCCCGCGTTGAGGCTGATTGATTCTTCCTTCTTAACGACGCCACCGAGGCCATCGCTGCGCTTCTCAAGCTTCTCGGTTTCAGCAGCCACCTCCATGATCTGCTCCTTGGTGCCGGGACTGTCGACGGTGCCGGGGAAGGTGCGGCGAATCGTCTTCGACTCGCGCATGTAGTTCACATCCCCGAGAGAGGAGGAAGCGTCGGCATCAAGGAAGAACTCGGCTGGCTTCTCCTTTGCCGGCTTGCGCGGCTGAATCGTGGAGTCGGAATCTGCGGAATCCTTTTTCAGCAGACGATCCAAGAAGCCCATGTCGACCGGAACTGAGATGGAATGAACTTAGCGGCCGCAAAGGTCAATTCCATGGGTATCGGTGCCACACGTACGCAAAAGGCCAAGGTTGCTCAGCTGACGATCGATGGCCTCACAGATCAACGGGCTGGCGGACCAGGTTGGTTGCATCTCGTAGTCGTACCAGGCCTCACCACCATCGAAACCAAGCCGGGCAGCCTCATCGATCAGGACGTCATGGCCCAGGCGGTAACGGGCTGGATGGGCCAACACTGCCAATCCACCGGCTTCATGGATGGCTTTCACCACCGACTCAGCCCTTAGCGGTTCACCGACGACGGCATCTCCACGGTTGTAGGGCTGGAGCGCAGGGTGGTTGAGCTCGAAGCCAAGGGCAAGCACATGAACGAGGCATCCCTTCAGCAGTGCACTGATTTCCATGCCGCTCCACACCGTGGGGACCTCAACACCACTGGCTCGCCGCTGATCCAGCCAGACCTGGATCTCCCGGTGGGCATGGCTGCTGTGGTGATCCGTCACCGCCAGGTGCTTGAGCCCCCGATCGGTGGCCTGCTGGATGAGCTCGAGCGGTTCGAGGCTGCCGTCACTGCAGACGGTGTGGCAGTGAAAGTTGTGCGTGGTGGGACAGCTCGACGGTCCCACCTGTTCGAGCACGACTTTGAGGGGGTGGGTCATCTCAACCCTCATCTCAGGCTTTGGCGGAGGCTTCGGCCCGCAGGCGGCGCCAACGGGCATAGAACTGAATCGACGCTGCCATGAACACCACCAGGGCGACGATGAACCAGGTCGCTGCGCTGGTGGGGAACTGCGTTTTGAACACCACCAGCATCACCACGATCACCAGCAGCAACGTGGGCAGCTCATTCAGGGCGCGCAGCTGCTTGCCTGACCAAGCACAGGTGCCGGAGTGGAGTTGGCCCATCAGCCGGTAACAAAACACGTGGTAAGCCAGCAGGGCCGCCACAAAACCGAGCTTGGCGTGCATCCAACCCTGCTGAAGCCAAGAGGGCTGGGCCAGCAGCAACCCGATGGCCATCGATACCGCCACAGCCATTCCAGGCGTGGTGATGATGTTGGCGAGCCGTTTCTCCATCAGGGTGTACTGATCGCGGAACGGCTGCTGCAGTTCCGGTGCCAACTCCTCAGTTTCAACGTGATAGATGAACAGGCGCACTAGATAAAAGAGGCCCGCAAACCAAACCACGACCCCAACGATGTGCAGGGTCTTGAACCAGAGGTAGGCCTCGGGCGAAAACGTCATCAACACAACTGAACTGGGGCGACCTTACGCAGGGTTCAGGTGAGCGCGTCAAGAAAATCGCAGGCTCGACGCTGATGGGCCAACAGAACGTCGGGAGCCATGCGATCCAGGTTGCGGGCCATCATCGCCAGCCGGTATTGGCGCCGAAAGAAATCCTGATGGCGATGGATGAACGTCCAGAACAGGCCATCCCAGGTGTCACACCACTCACCTTTGCGGTAATCCGACATCTTGCGCACGTAGTTCGAGCCGGAGAGATAGGGCTTGGTGGTGAAGATGCCACCATCAGCGAACTGACTCATGCCATAGACGTTGGGAACCATCACCCAGTCGTAGGCATCCACAAACAGCTCCATGAACCAGGTGTAGATCCGGGTTGGATGGAATCCGCAGAGGAGCATCACATTGCCCAGAAGCATCAGGCGTTCGATGTGATGGCAATAGCCGGTCTCCAAGGCATGGCGGATGGCGTCATCAATCGGGGGCAGACCCGTGGATGCGGTGTAGAAGGCGGAGGGAATCGGCCGGTCGTCGAAGCCCCAGAAATTGCCGTTGCGCATCTCCACCCCGTGGCGCCGGTACATCGCCGCCATGAACTCCCGCCAGCCGACGATCTGACGCAGAAATCCCTCCAATGAATTGAGGGGGATGTCACCGGCTTTAGCCCACTCCAGCGTTCGATCCAGCACCTGCTGCGGCGTGAGCAGACCGATGTTGAGCATCGGCGTGAGCACGCTGTGCCACATCACCTGGTGCTGGGTGCTGATCGCATCCTCGTAAGCCCCGAACTCGCGCAGGCGTTGTTCGAGGAATTGATCCAGCCAACGGGCTGCATCGCCATGGGTGACGGGGTAATGGAACCCGTCCCAGCTGCCGATGCCGGTCACCCCCTCCCCGATGAGCTGCTGCCGGGCAGCCTCAACGAGGGCAACCGAGCCACTCGAGCATTCGGCCGGGGGCTCTGGAACCAAGATTCCCTTGGGGAGCTTCTTGCGGTTGTCGGCATCGAAACTCCAGCGGCCACCGACAGGACCACCGTCAGGATCGATCAGCAGATCCAGTCGCTTGCGCTGCATCTCGTAGAAGCGACCCATCAGGGGCTTCTTGCCGGAGGCGAAATGGTCCTCGATGACGGCCTCTGGAGTGAGCAGCATCGGGGTGGCGACGATCTCCAGACCGCAGCCGTGGCGGGAGGCGAAGGCGGAGATCCGTTGGCTCAGAACATCGTCCACCGGATCCGCCAGATGAAAGGACCGATAGCCCTGATCGAGCAGATCTCCGAGGATTTCAGCGGTGCTGGCCGCCTGCCCCTGCAGCACCCGCAACACGGTGAAGCCCTTGGCCTGAAGCATCTCGGCATAGGCATTCATTGAGGCCCGATGCAGGAGCAGGCGCTGCCGATGCACCTGGATGGGCCAGCGGGGATCAGTGCCGAACAGCAACGGATCTTCGATCAGGGCAACGGCCCGTCCCGCCCGAAGCGCGGGATGGTGCTCAAACAGCTGATGGGGAAAAACGAGACTGAGATCCACCGTCAGCTGTCCTCCCCAGCAAGACGGCAGGCGCGACGACCCAGGGCGGTGGCATAGGCGCGATCCACGGGTCCGGCCATGGGGCTCAACTGGCCAGCCCGGCAATTCATCACCACTTTTTCGCGATGGCCCTGCTGATCGTTGAGCCGCAGCACCAGCTGCCAGTGGTTCTTGGCGCTGCGGGTGATGCCGTCGGCACACACAGGCCCGGTGCACAGCCCGGGAGACGCCCAGACCGGAGTGGCGAGAAGAAACACTCCTGCCAGAACCATGCAGAGCTGACGGATCATGCGGAGAGTTCCTGAGGCTGCTCTTCTAAAGCAGCCCTGGCATCAGCGTCGGCTCGGTCGTCGGAAGGATGGAAGAAATCGTGGATGTCGCGGGCCAGAGCCGGTCCTACGCCAGGGGCCTTGGACAGGGTCTCAACCGATGCCAGCTGGATGGCATCAATTGAATGGAAGTGGGCCAAGAGATCCTTGACCCGCTTGGGCCCAACTCCGGGGATGTCCGAGAGGCGTGAACGCTTCATCCGCTCACCACGCTGCTGGCGATGGAAGCTGACAGCGAAACGGTGGGCTTCGTCGCGAAGGCGGCGAAGGAGCACAACTCCGAGCTGATCCGGTTCACTCTCCAGCGGCTGGCTTTCGCCGGGGAGAAACACCTCCTCGCGCTGCTTGGCGAGGGAGCAGACGTTGAGATCCTCGTGCAGATCAAGCTCGCGCAGGGCCTCCATCACGGCAGAGAGCTGGCCTTTGCCGCCGTCGATCATCACCACATCGGGCCAGTCGTTGAGGCCGTCGGTCTGCAGAGCGCTGCCACCTTTGTGACGCAGGGCACCCACATCCACCCCTTCCGCCTTGGCCCGGGCCCAGCGCCGAAAACGACGGCGCATGATTTCCGCCATCGCCATGAAGTCGTCGCTGTGGCCAGCGCGGATGCTGCTGCTGCGGATCTTGTACTTGCGGTAGTGCTGCTTGGCGGGCAGCCCGTCGATGAACACCACCTGGGAGGCCACGGCATCGCTGCCCTGGATGTGACTGATGTCGTAACCCTCGATCCGCCGCGGCGGGGTGGGCAACTCCAGCAGTTGCGCCAGATCCTCCGTGGCCAACGACTGCTTCTCCTGACCTTGCTTGGCGCGGAGCAACTCAAACTCCGCGTTGCGCTGCACCAGTTCAATCAGGTCGGCTTTCTGCTGGCGCTGCGGGCAGTGGATCTGCACCCGACGCTCGCGCTGTTCCGAGAGCCAATCCTCCATCAGTTTCTGCTGGGGCAGAGCGTGCTGCACCAACAACTCGGGGGGCACCTCAACGGAATCCACCTGGCTGTAGTGCTCTTCAATCACCCGTTGCAGGATCAACCCAGGTTCCAGACCTGAGGCGTCAGCGGTGTAGCCAAGACGTCCCACCAGCTTCCCGGCGCGCATCTGAAACAGCTGCACGGCCGCCAAACGTTCATCGAAGGCAAGGGCCAGCACATCGCGACTTACCGAGGAATCCGGCAGGCTCATCTTCTGATCAGCGGTGAGCTGATCAAGCCCCTGAAGTTGATCGCGAACCCGGGCAGCCGACTCGTAGTCCATTCGCTCGGCATACCGCTCCATCTGTTCCTGAAGCAGCTGCTGCAGTTCATCGCTGCGGCCCTGAAACACCATCGCCACCTTGCGCAGGGTGCGGTGATAGTCCTCTGAGCTGATTTTTTCCTGGCAGACCCCCGGACAGCGCCCGATGCTGTAGTTGAGGCAGGTGCGATCGGGGTACATCGGCCGGGGGCGTTGCCGCAGCGGGAACACCCGCTTCACCAGGAACAGGGTGCGGCGCAGCAGACCCACATCGACATAGGGCCCATAAAAGCGATCCAGGGGGCTGCGGAAGCGACGGCGACGGGTGATGAAAATCCGCGGGTAGGCCTCACTCCAGGTGATGCAGAGGTAGGGGTATTTCTTGTCGTCCTTCAGCAGCACATTGAAGTGCGGCTGATGGTTCTTGATCAGGTTCGACTCGAGAACGAGGGCCTCAGCCTCGCTGTCGGTGACGATGAACTCAATCTCACAGACCTGGCGTGTCATCAGCCGGATCCGTGGCGACAGGTCATGCCGACTGCGGAAATAGCTGCGCACGCGGCTGCGCAACGCCTTCGACTTACCGACGTAGAGGATCCGGTCGTCGCCGTCCCGCATCAGATAGCAACCCGGCTCAGCGGGGATCTCCTTGAGCCGGCGTTCAAGACGCTCGGGCTGCGTCAGCAGCGGTGCACCGGAGGCGGCATCCACCAGGCCAGCTCAGCCGCCGTAATTCCAGCCGGTGCTGGCCAGGTTCAGGGCCTCGCCATCGGCGATCAGGCGCGCCGTTTTCACTTCGCCCACAAAAACGGTGTGGTCACCATGCTTGATCGATCCCACGAGTTCGCACTCCACACCACCGACGGCATCGGTGAGCAGGGGAAGACCAAGTTCGCCCTCCTCGAAGGGTGCCGCTTCAAAGCGACCTCCAAGTGCCTTCTGGGGCTTGAAGAACACGGCTGCCAGATCTTTCTGATCGGCCCGCAGCACGTTGAGAGAGAACTTGCCGGTGGCCTCGATGATGGCGTGACTGCTGCTGTCAGCCCGAACACCCATCACCACCAAGGGCGGTTCGAACGATCCCTGGGTCACCCAGCTGGCCGTGAATCCGTTGACCTCATCACCGTTGCGAACGCCGCAGATAAAGAGCCCATGGGGGATCTTGCGAAGCAGGACCTTCTTGGCGTCGGCGTCGAGGCTCATGGCACGGATGCGTTGATTGAAATCTAAACAGCGATCCACTGCATAGGATCCGCCCATCGCTGATTCCCGATGCGGGCGCTCTACCCCGGCAGTTTCGACCCTCTCACAAATGGTCATATGGACCTGATCGAGCGGGCGGTGAGCCTGTTTGGAGAGGTGGTTGTCGCGGTGCTCAGCAATCCGAGCAAACGACCCGCGTTCAGTGTCGAAGAGCGGATCGAACAGATCCGCACGGCGACACGCCACCTCTCCGGCGTTGAGGTGATCAGTTTCGATGGCCTCACCGTGAACTGTGCCGTCACCCATCGCGCCGACCTGATCCTGAGGGGCCTGCGAGCGATGAGTGACTTCGAATACGAACTGCAGATCGCCCACACCAACCGCTCCTTGGCAGACGATCTGGAAACTGTGTTCATGGCCACGACGGCCCGCCACAGCTTCCTCAGCAGCTCGGTGGTGAAAGAAGTGGCCCGCTTCGGTGGATCGATCGACCACATGGTTCCGCCAGAGGTGGCGAAGGACCTCAACAGGCTCTTTAATTCAACTTTCCATATCAGCTGAGATGAACGACGTCCGGTTCTCCGTTCTCGATCAACTCGATCAGCTGGAGGAAGTTGTGCTGGAGGGCAGTCGGCTGCCCTTCACCGGCGGACGTCTGGTCAACGAAACGGATGCCGTCGAGCTGCTGGATGCCGTCCGCGATGAATTGCCGAAGGAGCTGGAACGGGCCGCCAAACTGCTGGATCGCCGGGACGAGTTCATCAACACCGCTCGCAGGAACGCCGAGGAGATCGTTGAACAGGCCCAGCGTCAGCGCGAGCAGCTGGTGAACAACGCTGCCATCCGCCAGGAAGCGGAACGGCAGGTGAATGAGATGCGTGAGCAAGCCCGCCAGCAGTGTGAGCAGTTGCTCCAGAAAACGCGCGAGCAGGGGGCGAAGTTGGAGCAGGAGATGCAAAGCAAACTGGCCCAGTTGGAACAGCAGTTCGCCTCACGCCGCCAGCAGCTGGAGCAGGAAGCACTGGAGCGTCGCCAGCAGCTGGATCAAGAAGCGATTGAGCTGAAGCGTCAACACGCTGAACGACTCGACGCCAGCCGCCAACAGGCGCAGCAGCAAATCCAACAGATCGAGGCCAATGCAGCGGAACTCAAGCGCCATCACGCTGAGCAGCACGAAGCCAATCGACAGCAGGCGCTGCAGGACCTGGAGACGATTCGCCGTGAAGCCCTGCGTCTGCAGAAGGAAGGCCGGGATGAGGCCGAGCGAATTCACAACGACGCGCTGCAGTTCCGCCAGCAGACCCAACAGCAGTGCGAGTCGCTGATCCAACGCAGCCGCCAGGAAGCAGCCGGCGTTCAGGACGGGGCCAACCGTTACGCCGAGCAGACCCTGGGGGAGCTGGAGGTTCGCCTCAAGGAAATGGCCCAGGTGGTCATGGCCGGCCGTCAGGAGCTCTCCAAGATTCAGACGATCCGCTCTGCGGCCCCTGGCGCCAACGCTGGCGACGACAGCAAAACCGTTCCGTTCAGTCGGGCTCAGCGGGCAGCGTCACGGCTGCGGTCCATGCGGGGCAACGGCTGATCCTCTGGCTGGCCAGCAGGATCTGGCCCATCACGGAGTTGGGTGCATAGGACCCGTTGGCAATCATGCTCACGTAACGCGGTCCGTTGGTGGTTTCAAGAATGCCGGAGATCGAACGAACTCCTCTGAGGGTGCCGGTCTTTCCCCAGAAGCGACCCACAAGTGGTGTGCCCCAGAAGTAGTTGCGCAGCGTTCCCCTCTGGCCTGCAATCGCCATCGAGGCCTGGTAGTAAGCCGCCAGGGGGTGTTGCGCCATGCGCCACAGCAGCACAGACAGGGAACGGCTGGTGAGACGGTTGCCCCGTGAGAGTCCGCTGCCGTCCCGCAGCCGAAGTCCCGTCATCGGGATGCCCTGGGCTTGCAACCAGCGGGTGGTGGCGATGGACGCACGGTTCACATCCCAAACGTCCGCCGCTTCACGCATCAGCACCTCAGCGGTGAAATTGTGGCTCTCCGTGTTGGCCAGGCTGAGCAGGGCGTGCATCGGCGCGGAATCCTCGCTGTGCAGGACAACACTCGCTCGCCAGTTCCGAGCAAGGGCCGCCTCTCGGGTCCGCTGATCAACCATCTGCAGGCGGATCTGTCCCCCTTGCTGCTGCACGGTGGAGTTGAGGATCCGCTGCAGCCGTGCCGCTGGATCCATCACCGCCATGTGCAGGGCGTTGCTGGTGAGAGCAAGGCGAGTGATCGGTGCGCCGTAGGCGTAGGAGCGATCCGCAGGATCCCAATCGGCAGGCCACCAGAGTTGACGCGGTTCCTCCCGCACCATCAGCTGAACCGGCGCAGAGGCGGAGCTGGAGGTGCTGCTGGAGCCGCCCTGGCCGAGGGCCACCATGGCGAACTTTTGGATCTCGGCAATGCTGAGGTCGGGATCGCCCTCCCCCACGATCTCCAGTGATCCATCGGAATGACGCAACAGCTGCGTCTTCAGACGGAAGTCGGGGCCGAGGCGATCCAGGGCAAAGGCCGTGCTGACCAGTTTCTGATTCGATGCAGGAATCCGAGGGATCCCCCCGTTCAGATCAGCCAGCAGCTGACCCCGTTGATCGACAACGCTGACGCTCCAAAGCCGCTCTTCCGTGCCCACCGCTGATTCCAGGGCCGTCTGCAGGGCCGGGCACAGTGCACCGCCGCTGAGCATGGCCTGGCCCTGACGCTGCACCACCGGAGGTGGTGCCAACAGTGGAGGCGCTGCCCTAACGGGCAACTGGGGCGCCAGCACCAGCAGGGAGACCAGGGCAGAGCGAATCACAGAGGCATCACTCCGCTCACGACACCGTTCAAGCGGTAGAGGCGACCCTCCAGCTCAACGGGCACACCCACCTTGAGCTTGGTGCCACCGATCACAACACCGGAGGGTTTGATCTCAGCCTGGGCCTCCATCACAAACCGGGCATGGCGGGGTAGAGCCGTGGCGGGGGCATCGGCGAGCACCACCGAACCATCGGGCTGCACCGCCGTCAGTGAAGTGGTGACGTCATCCACCGACACCAGGCTCACCCGTCCGGCCGGTTGATTGCGAATCACGATGTTGAGGGCTGCTTCCTCCCGCACTGAATTCAGCAGCTGCTCGGAATCAGCGCTGTACAGCCGCACCACATCAACGCTCACCTGCACAGGCTTCACGGCACCGGTGGCCTTGGCGACCGCATTCGAAAGCTTGGGGGACCAGACAACCCCGGCCAGAGCGGCCAAGGCGACGACTCCAGCCACGGCATCGATGGGTGAAAGGGATCGAAGCCTGTTGAGCACCATCGAAGGGGAGCCTGGGCTTGAACCTTAAGGAGGGTCTGAGCCTGGATCAAGCCAGAGGCGACTCAATTGCGCAGACCATCAAGGAAGCGGTCGACCCCGGACAGCTGTTGCTTGATGCTGTCGGGATCTTCACCGGCCAGAAGCGCTGCTGTGGTGTCGGGATCCGGACGTTCGGGGAGCACCTCTAGTTGCCGGTAACCATCGGGATCCTGGCGATAGAGACGCCAGTCATCGGGGAAGCAACGCATCAACGCTCCTCCCTCCAGGGGCTGGAGCCAGTAGGCCTGCTGCCAGCTGGCCACGAAACCCTTTCGGCGCTCCCGGGCCACGCTGCCGATGCCGACGGCGGCGTCTTCGAGACGTCCATTCAGCATCAGAACCACTCCTGCGTGGTTCTCACACAAGGCCTGGAACTCCTCGTAATCCGCAGGGGAGGGGTTCACCGCAAGCAGAAGGCGGGTGTCGGGAACATCGCTTTCCGCCCGTTTGAGCTGATTGAAATCAAGGATCACCTCCTTGAGGTCCTCCGCATCGCGCCGGGCCAGGGCGGCAGCACCGGCATCGGGCCAAACCATCAACAGGTCCTGACCGGCAGCGATCAGTGCTCGGGCCAGCCGCACCGCCACCGGAAGCAGGCGGAGCCCTTCAAAACGGAGGCTTGCGGCCCAGCGTTGACCGTCGCCGGATCCAACGGCCGCCAGGGCGGCTTGCAGCATGGCCTCCTCGGCGGCAAGCAGATCCGCGGGGAGGGCGAGACAGGAAGCGTCGGATTGAGTCATCGCCAAAGCATGTCAGGAAAATGCCTCGAGCCCGGATGCAAAACGGGCGGGAACGGCGTCGAGATCCTGATCCGACAACCAGGGGCCAAGGGTCAGCCGCAGGCCCGACTGACGTTCAGGCCCTGGAATGCCCATGGCCGTGAGCACAGCACTGTCGGCACTGCTGCCACTACTGCAGGCACTGCCGCTGCTGCAGGCCACCCCCGCCGCCGCCAGCAGTCGCACCAGATCGCGTCCGGGCAGCGGCTGTCCAGCAACGGTTTTGGCCAACAACGCGATGTGATGGGGCAGACGCTGATCGGGAGAAGGGCCGCAGAGCTGAAGCTGGGGTAGCTCCAGCAGGCGTTCGAGCAGTTGATCCCGTTGACGACGGATCTGGGTTGAACTACCCGGTGGAACGTGCTGGCTGACGGGGTCAAAGCTGGGAAGGGCCATCAGGGCTTCGGCCATGCCACCCACCAACGCAACAGGTTCGGTACCGGAGCGCAGGCCGTGCTCCTGTCCACCGCCGCCCTGGAGCGGTGAAAGGTCCACACCCGGTGCCCGAATCAACAGGCCCACGCCCCGGGGGCCACGGAACTTGTGGGCGGAGAGGGTCAGCAGATCAACGCCGAGCCGGTCGAAGGCGAAGCAACCCTGGGGAACAAGCTGGGTGGCATCGCTATGGATGACGATGCCGCGCTTGCGGCAGGCCCGAGCGATCGTGCTGATCGGTTGCAGTGCACCCACCTCGCCCTGGGCTGCAATCAGGGAAACCAATCGGGTTGGAGCGGATATCAACCGATCGAGCTGATCGAGCCGCAGTACGCCCTGCCCATCAACGGGCCATTCGGCAATGGTCCAGCCCAGGGCGTCCAGTTGGTGCGCCGCAGCGACCACCGCCGGATGCTCCACCGCAGAGATCACCAACCGGCCAGGGACAAGACCGGCGGCAGTACCGAGCAAGGCAAGGTGCACGGATTCCGTCGCCCCTGAGGTGACGATCAACTGATCAGGGCTAACAGCAAAGCGCTCGGCGATGCGCCAGCGCGCTCGCTCCAGAGCTTCCGCTGCTGCCAACCCAGCCCCATGGAGGCTGCTGGGGTTGGCCCAGGCCGTCTGCTGGAGTTGCTGCATCACCGCGACCACCGCCGGCAGGGGCGGTGTCGTGGCAGCAGCATCCAGGTAGAGCTCAGGGGGTTCCACGCTCGAACCGCGCCTTGGTGCGCTGCTCCAGGGACTCACTGGCGAGATTCAGCATCGAATCGAGGGACGTGCTGCTGAGGAAAGCCTGCACCTTCTGCTGCGCCTCATCGCGGAGGCAGCGGTCGGGGCGCTGACACTGGTCAGCACAATCCTTGGAGCAATCGAAGTCGGTTGCGGCCGTCGGCGCAGGTGGAGCGGCAGGGGGTTCGCTGGTCGAAGCCATCGAGGATCCTGCCGGCACCAGATCGGGCGTCAGCACCCCGTCAAACACCGCTTCGGCGGGTCCCGTCATCAGCACGGAACCGGAGCGATCACGCCACTCAATCATCAGTGGACCGCCGGGCAGCACCACCTCGGCGCAGTCATCGGCGAGGCCCAGCAGCACCGCCGCCACCAGGGTGGCGCAGGCACCGGTGCCGCAGGCCAATGTCGGGCCAGCACCCCGTTCCCAGACCCGGATCTCCAGCCGCTCACGGCTGTGCACCTGGAGGAAATGAACGTTGGTCTTGGCCGGGAAGGCCGGATGGACCTCCAGGGCAGCACCCCAGGCATCAAAGGGAATGCTGGCCAGGTCGTCGACGGGCACCACCACATGGGGATTGCCCATGCCAACGGCCGCCACCTTCAGTTGTTCTCCCTCCAGCAGCAGCACCCCCTGCGGCAGGCCGTCTTCGGGCATCAGGGTTGTGGGGATGCCCTCGGAGGTGAGGAAAGGAGGACCCATGTCCACCCGCAACTGGCCATCGGCCATCAGTTCGGGACGAATCATTCCCGCCAGGGTTTCGATGTCCCATCGGCGGCCGGGGGCATCACCGTCGGTGTCGGCCAGGTAGCGGGCCAGGCAGCGAATGCCGTTGCCACACATTTCGGCCTCACTGCCATCGGCATTGAGAATCCGCATCCGCAGTTCTCCCTCCGCCTGAGGAGGCAGCGCCAGAATCAGGCCATCGCCACCAACGCCGAAGCGCCGATCACAGATGCGCCGCACCCAGGCGGGATCGGGATTGCTGATGGCATCGGGCAGTTGTCCCTGCCGGCCTTCAACGATCAGGAAGTCATTGCCAAGTCCCTGATATTTGCTGAACTGCAGCATGCGTGGCCGGTATTGCCCCCGAATCCTATGGAGACACCTCCACTCGATCCAAGCCTTCCGGGGGTTCGGTTGCTGCAGAGCTGGATTCGTGAACAGCTCCCCCTCAGCATTGCTGTGGTGGGACAGGAGCCCATCGAGGGGCGTCTGATCTGGCAGGACCCAGAATTTCTGGCCATCGAACGGGCGGGTGCGAGCCGGCCCGTGCTGATCAACCGTCGGCAAATCAGCGTGATCCGCTCCCTCGGCTGAACACCAGGCATGTGGCACGATCGCAACCTTCCGAGCGCTGGTTCCGTGAACGCTGCCAACCCTGCCGTCGACGCCAGTGCCCAGACCGGTCGTTATGACCCAACTGCGCTGGAGCAGCGCTGGCAGGAGAGTTGGAAGGCGGATGGGGTGGACACCACAGAAGAAGGTGGTGAGAAGCCCGGATTCTTTGCCCTGTCGATGTTCCCGTACCCATCGGGAAGCCTGCACATGGGCCATGTGCGCAACTACGTGATCACCGATGTGATCGCCCGGGTTCAACGCATGCGGGGCCATGCCGTGCTGCATCCGATGGGCTGGGATGCCTTCGGACTTCCCGCTGAAAACGCTGCCATCGAACGCAATGTAGACCCCGGCGAGTGGACCGACCACAACATCGATCAGATGCGGGCGCAGCTGGATCGCCTTGGGCTTTCGATCGATTGGAGCCGCGAACAGGCGACCTGCCACAGCGACTACTACCGCTGGACCCAGTGGCTGTTCCTTGAACTGCTCGAAGGGGGGCTGGCCTATCGCAAGAACGCCACCGTCAACTGGGATCCCGTCGACCAGACCGTGCTGGCCAATGAGCAGGTGGATGGTGACGGCCGCTCCTGGCGCTCCGGAGCTCTGGTGGAACAACGCCAGCTGAATCAGTGGTTCCTGCGCATCACCGACTACGCCGAGCCGCTGCTCAACGACCTGGACGCTCTCAAAGGCTGGCCGGAACGGGTGCGCACCATGCAGGCCAACTGGATCGGTCGCTCGGAAGGGGCGGAGATCAGCTTCAGCGTTGAGGGAGCAGAGGATCAGGGGATCACCGTGTTCACCACCCGACCCGACACCCTCGCGGGGGCGAGCTACGTGGTGCTGGCACCGGAAAACGAACTGGTGGACAGCCTCACCAGCGCTGAACAGAAGAACACGGTGGAGGCCTTCCGCAAGGAGGTGGCTCGTCTCAGCACGATCGAACGCACCAGCGATGACAGGCCCAAACGGGGGGTGCCCATCGGCAGTCACGTGATCAACCCCCTGACTGGGGCGGTGCTGCCGGTGTGGATCGCCGACTACGTGCTGGACGAGTACGGCACGGGCGCCGTGATGGGCGTGCCGGCCCACGACCAACGCGACATCGCCTTTGCCCAGTCGAACGGTCTGCCGATTCAGCAGGTGATCGACGCCGAGGGTGCTGCTGAAGCCATCGCGGCCGGTCAGGCCTGGACGGATGCCGGAACACTGATCAACTCCGGCAGCTTCGATGGCACCGCCTCCAGCGAAGCCAAGGGCGCCATCACCGGCCACGGCGCCGAGCAGGGTTGGGCAACTAGCAAAGTCACCTATCGCCTGCGCGACTGGCTGATCTCGCGCCAGCGCTACTGGGGTTGCCCCATTCCTGTCATCCACTGCGATGACTGCGGTGCTGTTCCGGTGCCCCGCGAGGACCTTCCGGTGGAGCTTCCCCGGGGCATTGATCTCTCTGGAAAAGGCGGTTCGCCCCTGAGCCAGCAGAGCGACTGGGTGAATGTGGCCTGCCCCTGCTGCGGCAAGCCGGCCAAGCGGGAAACAGACACCATGGACACCTTCATGTGTTCCTCCTGGTATTTCCTGCGCTTCGCCGATCCCCACAACACCGAGAAACCCTTCAGCAGGGAGGCGGTGAACCGCTGGTTGCCGGTGAAGCAATACGTGGGCGGCATCGAACACGCGATCCTGCACCTGCTCTATGCCCGTTTCTTCACCAAGGCGCTGAAGGATCGCGGCCTGGTCGACATCAACGAACCGTTTGAACGGCTCCTAACCCAGGGCATGGTGCAGGGAATCACCTACCGCAATGCGACAACCGGCAAGTACATCGCTCCAGCGGACGTGGCAGATCCCGATAATCCCCGGGACCCCAACACCGGCGACAAGCTTGAGGTGTTGTTCGAGAAGATGTCGAAGTCGAAGTACAACGGCGTTGACCCCGCGGCGGTGATCAACCGCTACGGCGCAGACACAGCCCGCATGTTCATCCTGTTCAAGGCTCCGCCGGAGAAGGATCTGGAGTGGGATGACGCCGATGTGGAGGGCCAGTTCCGCTTCCTGCAACGGCTTTGGCGACTTGTTGAGGCGGGTGCTGCCCGCATCGACTCACTCGAGCCGATGCAACGGCCGGCCGATCTGAGCGATGCCGACAGCGACGTACGTCGGGCGCTGCACCTGGCCATCGAAGCCGTCAGCGAGGACCTCAGTGATGAGATCCAACTGAACACGGCCATCTCCGAGCTGATGAAGCTCTCCAATGCCATCAGCTCCACGGGCATCGAGGCCCTGAGTGCACCTGTGTTGCAGGAAGCTCTTTCCGGACTGGTTCGCCTGCTGGCTCCGTTCGCGCCACATCTGGCGGAGGAGTTCTGGAGCCGTCTGGGGGGAAGCGGCAGCGTGCACCGTCAAAGCTGGCCGGTTCTGGATCCAACGGCACTTGTACAGGACAGCGTTGAAGTGGTGATCCAGGTGAAGGGCAAGGTGCGGGGCAAGCTGCAGGTTCCGGCCTCTGCAAACAAGGAGGAGCTGGAACGGCTCGCCCTGGCCAGTGATGTGGCCGAAAAATGGTTGGAGGGCGCAGCCCCCCGTCGGGTGATCGTGGTCCCTGGAAAACTGGTGAACCTGGTGCCCTGATCCCAGACGGGATCAGCCTTTGCTGAAGCGCATCGAGGCGGGCTGGCTCCAGTCGCCCTGGGCACTGAACCCGCGCTGGTTGCCGGTGAGGTGACGCAAAATCCAGAAGATGGATTCATGGGTGCCATCCCCGAGAGCCAGGCGAATTTCATCGGCGGAGCGGGCCACACCGTCGGCCAGGATCGCTTCCACACGACCTTGAAGGTCGAGAATTGCTGCTGCTGCCTTCTTGCCGGCTTCTACGCCGGGCTGGTGGTAGGCGTTGATGTTCACCAGTTCGCCGTAGAGACCGACGGCACGCTCGAACAGAGCGATCAAGGCGCCGAGACGGCGTGCATCAAAGCGGCGCATGCTGATCGTCATGCTCTGGCGGCCACCCTCGGTAAGGGCTGAGCGGGTGCCCTGGAGGAAACCATCCAGGAAGTCGCCGGGGCATTCCCCGTCAAGCGTGGGGATGTCACTCACGTCTTCGAGCACCTCGATGAAGGTGGCGAAGAAATTGTCAACACCGTCGCGCAGCTGCTGCACATAGGCGTGCTGGTCGGTGGAGCCTTTGTTGCCGTAAACAGCGATGCCCTGATGCACCACGTCACCGTTGCGATCCAGGCGCTTGCCCAGGGATTCCATCACCAGCTGCTGGAGGTAACGGCTGAACACCTCCAGACGATCGCGGTAGGGCAGAACAACCATGTCGCGCTGACCACGACCACCACCGGCCACGAACCAGGAAGCGGCCATGAGGGCGGCTGGATTGCGGCGCAGATCCGCGGCGCGGGTGGCGGCATCCATCTGAGAGGCGCCGGTGAGGAAATCGCGGATGTCACAGCCAATCAAGGCACCGGGCAGCAGACCAACGGCACTGGTGATGCTGGTGCGCCCCCCAACCCAATCGAACATGTCGAAGCGCTTGAGCCAACCTTCCTTCTGGGCCTGCTGATCCAGCTTGCTGTCAAGCATCGTCACGGCAACGGCCTGGCCGGCCCACTGGCCCCCAGCCGCCTCGAGGCGATGGCGAGCCTGCTCCATACCGAGGTGGGGTTCGGGCGTTCCCCCCGACTTGCTCACCGTCACCACCAGGGTGCGGTCGAGACGACCCTCCAACCCCGCCAAAACGTTGCTCATCCCATTGGGATCGACGTTGTCGAGGAAATGAAACGGAAGCCCCTCGCCCGGGTTCTGGAGCGCCTTGATCATCAATGCGGGTCCCAGACCACTGCCGCCGATGCCGATCCAGAGCACATCGGTGAAGGCTTCGCCGTTGGGGGCCTTGATCGTTCCGTTGATCACATCGCGCCCAAAGGCTGCGATCAGATCGATTTCCCTAGAGATGTGCTGTTGAAGCTCTGATGAGGGAGCGAGTTCAGGGGTGCGAAGCCAGTAATGCCCCACCTGGCGCTGCTCATCGGGATTGGCGATGGCGCCGGCTTCCAACTCCTGCATCGCTGCGAACGCCTTGTCCATCCGCGGCTGCAGCTGCTGCAGATCGATGGCGTTCACGTGCATCCGGCTGATGTCGAGCCAGACGCCCAGATCATCGTGGTACCAGCTGAGATCGCAGAAGCGCTGCCACTGAATATGAGCGTCGGAGGCGTTGAAATCCGGGAAGCTCATGCCGGGCGGACGGTGCATTCCTGCCGAACGTATCCAGAATCTGCCGGGATGCCCACGCAAAAGGACACCCCGGCTAGTTTCATGTCACATTCCGCTAACCCCATTTCCAGCCCCCATGGCTGAGCCACTGCGATTGACCACTGGGCTGCTGGCGATGGCAGCGAGCCTATGCCTGGTTGGTCATTGGTCACCCCCGGTTGCTGAGGTTGGGGATCAGGCGCCTGTTGTGGTGGAGAACAGGCTCGAGCCCACAGATTTCTCACCCGAAGAACTGAAGCTGCTGCAACGTCGCTTCGGGGTGCACGGCCCCCAGACGCAGCTGGCCCAGCTGTTCACCAGCGGGGTGGATCAGCTCCAACCATTGCGCGCATCCACCCTGGATCGTCTTCGCGAGCTGAAGCCAGTGATTCTGCGCCAGGCAGCGGCGCATCAGGTGAATCCAATGCTGATCACCGCCGTTCTTTTCGACGAAATTCAGCACTCCAAGCCTGGGGAGAGCCTCCCCTTCATCGCCCATTCCGGTCTCGTGAAGACCCACGGACCGGCCCAGATCAGCGTGTCGGAACTGATCCATCAGAACCGGCTGCCGGCGAACCCAACACAGGAGGAGATCACCTGGGCCCGCAATCAATTGCTGGACCCCGAGATGAACATCACCCTGCTGGCGGCAAAGTTTCAACGGCTGAAGCTGGCCCTTGGCTTGCCAGAGAGCTTGATGCTGCAGGCGAGCCGTTCCTATTTGGATGCCAAGGCGATCGCCACCCTCACCTACCTCCACAACGGAAAATTGGATTACCCAGCACGGGTGTTGGGCTACATGCAGGACCCTGAACTGCACGGGTTGATTTACGGCGGTCGCCAACCGAATCCCGACATCACGGTTTAAAGGTCCATGACGAGCACTTGGCTGCGTGAGCGGCCCAACCCAATCCCTCGTCTCCTCATCCCTCAGTTGAGAGAGTTCATCAGCTCTGCCTCTCCCCCATATGGGGGATGTGGACGCCCCCCTATCTGTTGAAACATCGATCCAGCACGGCAGATCGATGAAACAACTCCTTCACCTGCTGGCATTTGGCCTGCTTGTCCCATCAACCGCACTCGCTCAGGTGGACGCCGAAGTGGCAGCACAGTGCAGAGACGCCAGGGATTTCTATGGCTGCGTCAGGAACTTCACCACTCCGGTCCGGCGTTCCTATGACATTGACCCTTATGCCGGCGTGATGGGGCAGATGGCTGCAGGCCTGATCTCAGGCACGAGATACCGCAACGCACCCCAAAAATTCCCCCGGGGCATGAGTCCGGCGGGTCTTGTTGAAGGGATCCTGCAGGGCGTCCTGCGCTGAACCCAATCGGGCTCCATTCACTTGTGGCAGCTCGCCCGGAATCGATCGGAGCGGCTGGTGGCGGCGTGTTTGGTTTTGCGGCCGCTGACCCGCTTGCGCCAGAGCTTGAACGATGACGCTTTCATCTCTTGCCGCATCACTGCGATCACCTGCGGCTCGGAGAGTCCGAATTGAAACTCGATCGCCTCAAAGGGCGTTCGGTCTTCCCAGGCCATTTCGATAATGCGATCAAGATCCTCGCTGGGGAGCGTTTTCACCGACGCAGTACACAAGGATTCGAACGCTAACGACGCATCAACTCACGCAGAGGTCACCGAGGGCCGCCAGCCGCGTCTGAAGTTTCGACCAGTCAAAACTGCGGGGATCATCCCGTTCTCCGCCCAGATCCACGTGGCGATGGGTGGTGATCGCCGCAGGCGGCAGATTGAAGGAGCGGATCCAACCCGACAACACCAGGGCCAGCGCGTCGTATTGCTTGGAGGTGTAGCCAACATGGGAACGGTTGGCATTCGCGCCTGATGGTGGTGTCTCCAAGCTCAGATGCAGAGCAAAGTTGTTGATGGAACCCTTGAGCTTCCTGTTGGTGATCGCCCACTCCCCGAGAAAGGCCGAAAAACCTGCGCCATAGGCCCGGCTCAAGGGATCCACCAGATCCAGAACGCGTCCGTCCTGGCCCACCAGGGTGTGATAACTCACCTGATCTTCATCGCGGGGATGGGGCGTCATGAAGGTGTTCAGAGCGGAGCTCAAGGAGTAGACGGTTTCGTGCAGCACCACCACCCTCGGCGTGGCGTCGATCACACGGCCGTAGGCGTCCTTGTCGTAACGCTCGCCAAAATTGGTGGCATCGATCTTCACGAACGTCCGCCAGGAACCCGAACGGGCATCGAGCTGGTTCAAACGCGACCGCAACGCCCTGTCCACACCCGAACACTGCCGGGCCAGGGGCGATCGCCAGGAGCGCGACTTCGGTGGTAACGGCACTGAAGCGGAGGGGTTGTCCTCCCGTTGGCGACCACGCTCCATCCCCACAGAAGAGAGCTTCGCTTGCTCCATCAACGACCAGCTGGTCAGCCCCAGAGCCAACGTCCCCGCTGCAGCAACGCCGATGGAGAGCGGACGGTGCTGTTCAACGCGGTTCCACACACCGGTGCAGAAACGGCTTAGACGATCTCGAACCATCGATCCCGCAACTGCCGTTGTTCCGTTGTGCACCCAGGATCCCAATCCAACGTCCAATGGTCCACACCCGCATCAGGGAAGAGCTGGGTCTCCTTGAGCAGGCTGCGTCGTGAATAGGTGACGCGCACACACTCCTGCTTCTCAAGCAGAACTGCGAGGTCACTGCTACGACGCACCCGGTAGCCATTGATCGCCAACAGCTCATCACCCACCACAAGCCCTGCCTGTTGTCCGGGACTGTCGCGCCGCACCCGCTGAATCAAAGCGGCGCCCTCAGCATCCTTGAGGGTGAGTCCATGGTCGGGATGCTTGAGCGGCACAGGGTCCATGCGCAGCCCCAGAGCCTTCACGCAATCAAGCAGGGGAACAGCCTCGGGCTGGTCAAGCCATTGATCCAGATCCGAGGCAAGATCGCGATCCCATCGAGCCACAGCCGCCTTGATGTGATCACGGCTGTAGCCACGGGCCTGACGGCCGGGGCCTTGCCACAACTCCCGCAGGATCGCGGCCAAAGAATGGCCGCGCTGCCGCAGGCGCACGTCGAGGCAGAAGGCCACCGCTGCACCGAGGCGGTAGTAGCTGATCTGGCTATCCCGCGAGGCTGGCGTGGCTTTGTAGAGCTTGATCCACGCCTCACGGGCACTGGCCGCCAACGACTGGATCGAGCAACCGGGTGACATCAGCACGCTGGACAGCTCCTCACCCAGATCCTTGAGCAGGGTCGGTCGATCCGAACAGCCCGCCAACAGGGGCAGGCTGAGGTCGAAGTAGCTGGTGATTCCCTCGGCAAACCAGAGGCCTTCGGTGATCACCGCCTGCCCGTAGTCGTAGGGGCGAAGCTCAACGGGCCGCAGCCGCCGCACATTCCACTGGTGCAGGTATTCATGGCCGATCAGCTGCAACAGCTGCCGGTACCCCTTGGGCTTGGCCAGAGCCGACCAGCTGAACTGCAGCACAGCACTGTGGTCGTGTTCGAGGCCGCCGTAACCCTGATCAAGCAGTTGCAGCACAAGCTGGTAGCGGTCCCCCGCCGGGGGAGGGGTTCCCAGCAAGCGACAGGTGGCACTGCACACCTTTTCGATGTCGCTGATGAAGTTCGGCGGCCAACCCATCGGTGGCGTTCCGATCAGCAACAGCTCATGGGTCTTGCCCTCCACCATGAAGGGTTCTGCCTGAAAAGGCCCCGCATGCAGCGGGCTATCCACGAGGGCATCGAAATCGGCAGCGACCCAGCCCTCAGCGCTGGCCTCCAGCGGCAGATGCACACTCCAGTGCTCCGGAGCCGTGACGGCAACGTGGTGTGGTGACCAGCGGCACCCGTCGATGTCCATCGCCACAGCAGCGAGGCAGAGCGACGCGAAATCAGGATCCAGCAACCCGGTGCGGACAGTGAGATCCCGGGCTTCCAGCTGATAGTTGAGCGTGAGCGGGCTCAGATCCGGCAGATCACAGAGCCACTGGTGCGGCGCCATGCGACGCACCGGCAGATCCTCGCCATTGGCCAGCAGCTGCAGGCTGTGCAAGTGCTGGGCGTGATCACGAACCGTGTACGACCCCGGCGTCCACACCGGCATTTGGAAGGTCTGGCGTTGGGTCTGCGGTGTCCACTCGATGGACACCGCGATGGTCTGCGTTTCGGGATGGCTCAGATCGAGCCGGATCTGAACCGGTTCGAACACGTCAGTTGGTCTGCAGGATCAGCTCAGCGGAACCCATGCCACCAAGGCGCACTTCGTTCATGGCGTGGAGCAGGGCGTAGCGGCGGGTCACCCGTTGCAAGCGCTGTTCAAGCCCGGGCTGGCGGCTGATGCGTTGGATGTCGCCATGCATCACAATTGTTCCGTCCTCCCGCTGGGTCCAGCCCAGGGGCATGGCTGAGCCCTGAAACGCGAGCACATCCACGGCATGGGAGTCGTCCGCGAATCCCTGCAATTTTGTCGATCGCTCCACCGTGAAGCCCTCATCACAAAGGGCCTGAACCAGACGCTCGAGGTCGGTGAAGACAGTCGGCAGGATGGAGAGATGGGACATGGACCGAACCCAGCTTTGACAGACCCTAGCCACAACAATCGAGCTGACCAGGCCCCGCTGCAGCTGGGGGTGATGGCATCCGGAAGCGGCAGCAACTTCGAGGCCCTGGCCCAGGCCATTCAGACGGGGACACTCAACGCGCGGATCCAGCGGCTGGTGGTGAACAATCCGGGCTGTGGTGCCCAGCAGCGGGCGGAGCGTCTCGGCATTCCGGTGTCGGTGCTTGACCATCGCCTGATCAAGGACCGGCGCGAGCTGGACGGCGAACTGGTGCGCCTGTTCCGCGCCGACCAGGTGGAACTGGTGGTGATGGCAGGGTGGATGCGGATCGTCACCGAAGTGCTGGTCAGCGGCTATTCCGATCGCCTGATCAACATCCACCCCTCACTGCTGCCCAGCTTCCGTGGCCTGGATGCCATCGGGCAGGCCCTGCAGGCAGGGGTGAAGGTCACCGGCTGCACGGTGCACATCGTCACCGAGGAACTGGATGCCGGTCCAATCCTGGCCCAGGCTGCCGTTCCCGTTCTCGATGGGGATGACCACGCCAGGCTCGCCCAACGGATTCAGGAGCAGGAACACCTGCTCCTGCCCAGGGCACTGGCTGAGCTGAAGCCCACCTGGCGTCAGGGATAGAACGACTGCAGGGGCAGCCCCGTCTCCGGAGCGAGGCCCGCCATCAGGTTGAGGCACTGCACGCCCTGCCCGGCCTGACCCTTGATCAGGTTGTCGATGGCACTCATCAACACCAGCTGGCCGGTGCGGGTGTCCACCTGAACCGACAGAAGGGCGCGGTTGGTGTGGCGCGCCCACTTGGTGGCGGGATAGGTGCCCACCGGCAGAACCTGAACGCAGGGGTGGTGGCGGTAGATCGCCTCCAGAACCGTGGTGCAATCCTCGGCGGTGAGACCGGGGTCGCGCAGGCGGGCATACACCGTGGACAGCAGACCACGCACCATCGGCACCAGATGCGGCGTGAACTGAAGCCGCACCTCCTGGCCAGCCACCTCCATCGCCATCTGCTCGATCTCAGAGGTGTGGCGATGGCCGATCACGCCGTAGGGCGCGATGGATTCCGAGGCCTCCGCCAGCAGCATCGCCTCCTTCGGCACGCGCCCTCCGCCGGAGGTGCCCGTCTTGGCATCAATGATGATGCCGCTGGTCTCGATCAGGCCCTGCTTGAGGAACGGCAGCAGGGGCAGCAGGCTGGCGGTGGGGAAGCAACCCGGAGCAGCAACAAGCTTCGCGTCAGCGATGGCAGGGCCGTTCCATTCCGGCAGGCCGTAGACGGCACTGCTGCAGAGTTCAGCGTCCTGACGGTTGAGGGAGCCGGCCTCCTTGGCGTACACCTGCAGCCACTGCTCCAGGGAGCGGTAGCGGAAGTCGGCGGAGAGGTCCACCACCCGCACACCCCGCTCCAGCAGTTGCGGTGCCAACTGACAGGCCAGGCCGTTGGGGAGGCTCAGAACAGCAAAATCGGAACAGGCCGCAATCCGATCCGGATCCGCTGATTCCACCGTTGGGTCATCCGGCAGGGGCAGGAAGGAGCAGACGGAGCTCCAGCGTTGGCCAGCACTGCGTTCACCGCCAAGAAAACTCACAGACAGGCCGGGATGGCCCTGAAGCAGACGGATGGTCTGCAGGCCGCCGTAGCCGGAGGCGCCGATCACAGCAACCCGTCCGCCCTTCACCGTTGCCATCGCTTCAACCGCCGACGTTGTCCTGCCTGCCATTGAACCAACCAGCCAACGGTCGATCGTACAGAGATCAATAATGAAGTCATCTCCCGGCGACCAGGCTCCTGAACCCCAGTTCCCTTGACCCCGCGAACGAACCGATCGCGTTTGATGCCATCAGCGACGCCCTGGCGGCGATCCGCAATGGGGAATGCGTTGTCGTGGTGGACGACGAACAACGGGAGAACGAAGGCGATCTGATCTGCGCGGCCCAGTTCGCCACCCCGGAAGCGATCAACTTCATGGCCACCGAGGCACGGGGCCTGATCTGTCTGGCCATGGAGGGGCAGAGGCTGGACGAACTGGATCTGCCGCTGATGGTGGACCGCAACACCGATGCCAACGAAACGGCCTTCACCGTGAGCATCGATGCCGGCATCGAGCATGGGGTGACCACCGGCATCTCCGCCGAAGACCGCGCCGCCACGATTCAGGTGGCCCTCAACCCGGCAACGCGGCCAGCGGAACTGCGCCGCCCTGGGCACATCTTTCCCCTGCGCGCCCGTCCCGGCGGCGTGCTCAAACGGGCCGGTCACACCGAAGCCGCCGTGGATCTGGCTCAGCTGGCGGGCCTCAGCCCCTCCGGAGTGATCTGTGAAATCCAGAACAGCGATGGCTCCATGGCCCGCTTGCCCGAGCTGCGCAGCTACGCCGATCGCTGGGGGCTGAAGCTAATCAGCATTGCTGACCTGATCCGCTACCGGCTGGACAACGAGCGCTTCGTTCGCCGCATGGCCCAGGCCCAGATGCCCAGCCGCTTCGGCAGCTTTCAGGCGGTGGGCTACCGCAACGAACTGGATGGCTCAGAACACGTGGCCCTGATCAAGGGTGAGCCCAATGCCCTGAGCGAACCCGTGCTGGTGCGCATGCATTCCGAATGCCTCACCGGCGATGCCTTCGGCTCACTGCGCTGCGACTGCCGGCCCCAGCTCGAGGCGGCCCTGCGTCAGATCGAAGCGGAGGGCGAGGGTGTGGTCGTTTATTTGCGCCAGGAAGGACGGGGCATCGGCCTGATCAACAAATTGAAGGCCTACAGCCTCCAGGAAGCCGGGCTCGACACCGTTGAAGCCAATGAGCGGCTTGGCTTCCCGGCGGATCTGCGCAACTACGGCGTTGGCGCACAGATCCTCTCCGACCTCGGCATCCATCGGCTGCGGTTGCTCACCAACAACCCCCGCAAGATTGCCGGCCTTGGCGGCTATGGCCTGCAGGTGGAGGAGCGGGTACCTCTGGTGATGGACCCCGGTGCCCACAACGCCGACTACCTGGCGGCCAAGCGGGAGAAGCTCGGGCATCTGTTCGAATCCGAGAGTCCCTGCGTGGTGCTGGCTCTGGCGGTGAACGTGGGCCCCGAAAGCTGGCCCACCATTCGGCAGGAAGTGGAAGCCATCGCCCAGCGCCATGGCTTCAGCCTTGAGGCCCTGCATGAACCCCGCTTGTTAGCGCTGTGGGATCGACCGCAATTCGTCTGGAAACTGAGTCCCGACGGCGTCGATGCAGCCCCCCTGCTCAAGAGCCTGGCGGCCCTGGCGGCCACCGAGCGGGTGGGTCTGATGCGCGTTCCCACGGAGCGGATGGCATTGCACCCGCCCCAGACCCTGGAACGGGTGGAACATCAACTCAATGAGTTGATCAACCTGGGCAGTGACGAACTGCTGGAAAACGGCCCGTCACTGCTGCATTGGACCCGGAGCTGATCAGCCTTCCTGGATCGTCACTTTGTTGATCTTGGAGCCGTTGGCCAGCTTCAGCACCACATCCATGTTGCCGGTGTGGCCGAAGACGGTATGCACGCCATCGAGGTGAGGCTGGGCCTCATGGCAGATGTAGAACTGCGAGCCGCCGGTGTTGCGACCGGCATGGGCCATAGCCAGGGTGCCGGCCTGGTGCTTCTGCTGGTTGATCTCGCAATCGATCTGGTAGCCGGGGCCGCCGGTACCGGCCATGCCGCGGGCGCCTTCACGGCTGTTGGGGCATCCCCCCTGGGCCATGAAGCCGGGGATGACGCGGTGAAAGGCCAGACCGTCGTAGAAGCCATCCTTGGCCAGCTTCACGAAGTTGGCGACGGTGTTCGGGGCATCGGCTTCGAACAGCTCGAGCTCGATCAGGCCTGCTTCAGTGTCCATCAAGGCCTTGGTCATGGTGGCGCGAGCAAAATTGGAGTGTAAAGAGACGCCGACCATGCCCGACCTCTCCCAAGCCCGCGTCGGTGTGATCGGCGGCAGCGGCCTCTATTCGATCCCCGGCTTGCGGCAGGTGGAGGAACGCACGGTCGACACACCCTTCGGGGCACCATCCGATCAACTGCGCCTTGGAGAGCTCGAGGGCGTCGAAACCGTCTTCCTGGCCCGCCACGGCCGCCATCACCATCTGCTTCCCAGTGAAGTGCCCTACCGGGCCAACATCTGGGCGATGCGTTCACTGGGGGTGCGCTGGCTGATCTCGCTCTCGGCGGTGGGGTCGCTGCAGGAGCATCTGCAGCCGCGCGACATGGTCGTGCCCGATCAGTTCATCGACCGCACCCGGGACCGGCCCGCCAGTTTCTTCGGCAACGGATGCGTGGCCCACGTCAGCCTTGCGGACCCCTTCTGCCCCAATTTGAGTGCCCTGTTGGCCGATGCCGCCGAACAGGGTTTGCCGGAGGGTCGACGGCTGCACCGCGGTGGCACCTATCTCTGCATGGAGGGCCCCGCCTTCTCCACCCGGGCCGAAAGCAAGCTCTACCGCTCCTGGGATTGTTCGGTGATCGGGATGACCAATCACACCGAAGCCCGTCTGGCCCGGGAAGCCGAACTGGCCTATGCCTCCCTGAGCATGGTCACCGACTTCGACTGCTGGCATGAGGATCATGACGCTGTCTCGGTGGAGATGGTGATCGGCAACCTTCAGGCCAATGCCTCAGCCACCAAACCGATCCTGAGTGGATTGATGCAGCGGCTCAAACAGGACCCTCCCGCCTCGCCGGCCCACACAGCCCTCGCCAACGCCCTGATCACCCCCAAAGATCAAGTCCCTGAACAGACCCGGTCCAACCTTGATCTGTTCACCACCCCCTACTGGGGACCATTCGATCAGGCTTCCGCCAGCTGAGCGCCGCAGGCGGCCAAGGCAGGCCGCAGCTGTTGGTTGTGCTGCTGCAGAAGAGCCTTGGCCTGGTCCACCGACAAGGCTGCAGCGGCCATCAACAGGGCGAGTTTCACCGATCCGCCGGCCTCCTCCAGGAGCGTCAGCCCCCGCTCACGCTCCACACCGGCAAGATCCCGCAGGATCCGCAGGGAACGGTCCACCAGTTTGCTGTTGCTGGCGGCCACATCCACCATGCGGTTGCCGTAGACCTTGCCCAGTTTCACCATCACGGCGGTGGAGAGGGTGTTCAAGGCCAGTTTTGTGGCGGTTCCAGCCTTCATCCGGGTGGATCCCGTGAGCAATTCAGGGCCCGTGAGCAGGCGGATGTCGATGTCGCAGGGAAGGGGCGCCTGCTCCTTTGGAACGCAGGCCATGGCGATGGCGAGGGCTCCGATGCTTTTGGCAAACGCCAGCCCACCGCGCACGTAGGGGGTGGTGCCGCCTGCGGCGATGCCCACCAGGCAGTCCTTGGCACAGAAGCCCCGCTCCACGAGATCGGCACGTCCGGCGGCCTCAATGTCCTCAAGCACTTCCGAGCTGCGCAGCAACGCAGCGGAACCACCGGCGAGAACACCTTGCACCTGCTGGGGATCACTGCAGAAGGTGGGCGGACATTCCGCGGCATCCAACACCCCCAGTCGTCCGGAGGTGCCAGCACCCAGGTAGAAGAGCCGGCCCCCGGCATGGAGGCGCTCGGCAACGGAATCAACCGCCTGGGCTAGCGCCGGGGCCACAGCGGCAACAGCCTCCTGGGGGCGACGATCCTCGTCTGCAAACAACTCCACCAGCGCCAGGGTGTCGAGCTGATCCAGGCGTGAACTGCGCCGGTTGCTCTGCTCGGTGAGCAGGTGGCCGCGGTCGCTGGAGGGCTGCAGATCAGGGTCGAACACGGCCATGGCTCAGAGCAGACCCTCCAGGCGCCGACGCAGCTCATCCAGTTCAGGATTCGATTCCGGTTCGGTCTCCATTCCCTGGCGCGCGGGCTCAACGCTCTGCTGCTCTGCCACACCGCCGTAAGAAACAGCCTCGTCCGAAACCCCGTCGTTCGCAACCGCGTCGTCCTTCCAGTTGCTCACATCGCGGTTGCTCTGGGGCGGCGCCATGAACAGACGCTCCTCGTCATTGCTGGGCACAAAGCCCGACTCGATCAGCCTTGCCTCGTAGCCGGCCTCACGGCAGAACAGATCCACATCTTCCCGATCGAGGGCCTCCACCGTCGGAACCGGAAAGTCCTGGGCCTCCAGAAGACCGGCATAACGCTCGGCATCGTCGGGGTTCTCAAACAGCAGAACCACGGTTCGTCCGGCGATTTCAAGCGAGTGGATGCCTTCGCTATCCGTACCGGCATCAAAGAGCAGGACGTGGACGCGCATCGGGAAAACCGTCAGATCAACCGGACCGGAGTCTCACCCATCGTCAACCACCCTGCTCGGATTCGCTCGCCAGTTCCTGAAGACGTCGGTAGAGGGCCCGTTCCGCATCACCAAGATCGGACGGAATCACCACAACGATCTCCACCAACTGGTCACCCCGCTCGTCATCCAGTTGCAGCCCGCGCCCCCGCAGCCGCAGCAAACGTCCACTGGATGAGCCTGGAGGAACCTGCAGCGTCACAGGACCATCCAGGGTCGGCACATCCACAGCGCAACCGAGGGCTGCATCCGGTGGGAACAGCATCAGCTTGTAGAGCACCCGCAGACCATCAATCCGCAGCCCGTCGTCGGTCACGACCCGGAGCTGAAGGAAATGATCACGGCCGCCGGGGGCAACGCCCTCAAGCCGCAGACGCCAGCCATCCCCAGCAAAGGGGGGCGTGTTCAGCTCGATCACCGTGCCGTCATCGAGCGTCAGTTCCACAACGGTTCCCTGGAGAGCCTGATCCGGAGTGAGATGAACCACCGACTCGAGATCTTCCACGGCACGCACCGGCGGCGGCGGCGGCGGTGCCGACACCGGAGGTTCATGGCCTCTGGCTTCCCGGCTGGTGTCATCACCACTGGCGTCATCACCGCGGAAGGGGGGATCGGGCTCGTCCTCAACCTCAACGGAGGAACGTCCTGTTCCACCGCCGAAGATCACATCGAGGTAATCCTCAAAATCAGGGAAGCCCTGGGCAAAGGGATCGGCAACATCCGCACGGGAACCACCCCCTCTCTGCCAGGCCTCACGGCGGCGGGGATCGCTGAGCACCGCATAGGCCTCATTAACCAGCTTGAAGCGCTCTTCAGCAACGGGATCGTTGCTGTTGAGATCAGGGTGCCAGCGGCGCGCCTCCCGGCGAAAGGCCCGTTTCAGTTGCTGATCCGTGCAGTCGGAATCAACCCCCAGCAGAGACCAGTAATCAGGCTCAGCGGTAGATGTCATCGTCCCAAGGTGCAGGGTCACGCCGGCTTAAACCACGGCCACGGTCACCCGGACGGCTGGGGGGACCCCAGGGGTCGTCGTCCCAGTCATCGGCAAACAGCTCATCCTTGAGGGAGCCCAGGGTGTTGCGGATTCCCTGAAGCGGGCTGCCATCGGCCTGACGTTCCGCCGACAGTCGGCGGTTCAGCCCGAACAACGCCTCCTCGAGACCACTGACGCAGAGATCAAGCTCCTGGAGGTCGTCATTGGCGAGGCAGTCCTGCACGTCACGCATGGCCATTTCAACGGCGCGTTGCTGCCGTTCAGCGCCATAAGGCCCCAGCTCAAGTGAGGCATCCCGCAGCCGCCGTTCCGCCTGGGCAAGCAAGGTCTGAGCCCGGTTGCGGCGCTCGATCTGGTTGCGTTTGCGCCTGTCCTCATCAGCCCTCGCCTCCGCTTCCGCCAGCAGAGCGGTCACATCCTCCTCATTGAGGTTCGAGCCGCCCTGAATCGACACCGACTGCTTGCGGCCGGTGGTGCGATCGGTGGCACTGACCTGCAGCAGGCCATTGGCATCGATGTCGAAGGCCACCTGCACCTGCGGCACCCCCCGCGGAGCCGGTGGAATCCCAGAGAGCCGGAAACGTCCGAGGGATTTGTTGTCCGTCGCCATCTGGCGCTCCCCTTGCCAGACATGGATTTCAACGGACGATTGATTGGCTTCCGAGGTGCTGAACACATCGGACTGACGCACGGGGATCGGTGTGTTGCGGGGAATCAGCACCTTCATCAATCCGCCGATCGTCTCCAGTCCCAGTGACAGGGGGGTGACGTCGTTGAGCAGCAGATCCCTGAGTTCACCGGTGAGGATTCCGGCCTGTACAGCAGCACCGATGGACACCACCTCATCGGGATTCACCGATTGGCAGGGATCGATCGGCACGAGGGTGCGCACCAGTTGCAGAACCATCGGCATCCGCGTGGCACCACCCACCAGAACGACGTCATCGATGTCGTCAGCCGACCAGCCTGAGTCGCGCAGCGCTGCCTGGACAGGACTCAGCAGACGATCCAGCAGATCGGGGCAGAGCCCTTCGAAGGTGGCCCGGTCCAGGCGGGTTTCGATGTGCAGCGGACCATCGCTGCCGGTGGCAATGAAGGGAAGCGAAATCGGGGTGCTCAGCACGCCAGAGAGTTCCTGCTTCGCCTTCTCAGCCGCTTCCGTCAACCGCTGCAGGGCCTGGCGATCGCGGCGCAGATCAACCTTGTGCTCCTCTTCAAAGGCATCGGCAAGCCAGTTGACGATGCGTTGATCGAAATCATTGCCGCCGAGTTGCGTGTCACCGTTCGTCGCCTTGACGTCAAAAACGCCGTTGGCGATGCGCAGCAGCGACACGTCAAAGGTGCCGCCACCAAGGTCGAAGACCAGGACCCGTTTGACGGCGCTGCGGTCAAAGCCATAGGCCAGAGCAGCTGCAGTGGGCTCATTGAGGATGCGCTCCACCGAGATGCCCGCCAGCCGTCCGGCGTCACGGGTGGCCTGGCGCTGTGCGTCGTTGAAGTAAGCGGGCACGGTCACCACCGCCGCTTCCACCGGTTCACCCAGATAGGTGGATGCGTCATCGACAAGCTTGCGAATGATGCTGGCCACCAGTTCTTCGGGCGCGTATTCCCGCTCGGTCACCGGACAGGGCACCCGAACCTGCCCCTGATCGTTGGCACGCACCGTGTAAGGAACCGACAGGCTGCTGTCCTCCAGTTCGTCCCAGTCCCGGCCGACGAACCGCTTCAGGTTCGAGAAGGTGTTGCGGGGGCTGAGCACCAGCTGGCGCCTTGCCAGCTGACCCACCAACAGTTCCTGATCCTTGGTGTATCCGACAACGGATGGGGTGGTTCGGCCGCCCTCGGCATTGGCGATCACGTGGGGGCGACCTGCCTCCAGCACAGCGACAACCGAATTGGTGGTCCCCAGATCGATTCCGACGATCCGCCCCATATCCCTGAAAACTTGATCCCCACGCTAACGGCAGGTTCAAACCGGCTCCAGTCCCTCTCTTAAGCGGTTGTTAATGCCCCCAAACGGTTCGGGTCATACGTTGTAAGGGCGCGCCATTGGATGCATGTCCGACCCGGACAGTCGTTACTTGCTCCGAAGCCGTCCACCAGCGGAAAAGCTGGTGGACATCAGTTTCAGAAACCTCGCCATCGCCATGGCCTCCGTTGTGGCGATCGTTCTGTTCTCAATCCTTGTGGTGGTTTTCCAGGGGAGCCTGGATTCCATGGCCCGCTACGGATGGCAATTTCTGGTCACCTCAGACTGGAATCCCGTGGACGATCAGTACGGGGCCGGAGCCGCGATCTACGGCACCTTGATCACATCACTGCTCGCGTTGATGATCGCGGTTCCCCTCGGTGTTGGCACAGCCATTTTCATCACCGAAAACATCATTCCCAAGCGAATCAGGGACGTGATCGGCCTGATGGTGGAACTGCTCGCGGCGATTCCATCGGTGGTGCTTGGCCTCTGGGCCATTTTTGTGATGGAACCGTTCATCAGGCCTGGGCTGGAACTTCTTTATCAGCTGTTCAATTGGTTCCCCCTGTTCAGCACCCCACCGATGGGTCCTGGCACCATTCCCGCCGTGTTGATCCTGGTGGTGATGATCCTGCCGATCATCACGGCGATCTCCCGTGATTGCCTGAATCAGGTTCCGCCGCAACTGCGCCAGGCGGCCTATGGGGTAGGCACAACCCGCTGGGGAGCCATCATCAATGTGATTCTCCCGGCAGCGATTTCCGGAATCATTGGTGGTGTGATGTTGGCCTTGGGCCGGGCCATGGGCGAAACCATGGCCGTGACCATGATCATCGGAAATTCCAACAACTTCAGCGTTTCGCTGCTGGCCCCTGGCAACACCATCGCAGCGATGCTGGCCAATCAATTTGGTGAGGCGGATGGCTCCCAGGTGTCATCACTGATGTACGCAGCATTCGTGCTGATTGTTCTCACCCTGTGCGTGAATATTTTTGCCCAGTGGATCGTGAAGCGTTTGAGCCTGAAGTACTGACATGACACAGACGCTCACCCTCAACAAAGCCGAGTCAGCATCTGACCTCAGCTACAAGCCCTTTCAACGCAGAAACATCAGCAGCAGGGCGCTCTCGTTTCTGGCAGCCCTGTTTGCCGCGACTGCTGTCCTGCCCCTGATCCTTGTGCTGGGCTACGTGCTCGTGCAGGGGGGCAGCAAGATCAGCCTGGCCCTGCTGACGCAACTTCCACCACCGCCAGGCCTTGAAGACGGCGGCATCGCCAATGCGATCGTTGGAACGCTGGTGGTGACGGCCATCGCTGCACTGATCGCCGTTCCGGTGGGCGTCGGCGGCGGCATTTTTCTGGCTGAATACTCCCGTTCGGGATGGTTCGCTCAGTTCATTCGCTTCGGCACCAATGTGCTGGCCGGGGTGCCATCAATCATTGCCGGCGTTTTCATTTACGGCACGATCGTCACCAGTCGAATCCTGTTCGGAAACGCCTACAGCGCCGTGGCCGGCGGCATGGCGCTGGCGGTGCTGATGCTTCCCACAGTGATCAAAACCACCGATGAAGGTCTGAAGCTGGTGCCCGACGATCTCCGGCGTGGCGCCCTCGGCGTGGGGGCATCCCGGTTCGTCACCGTTGTTCGCATCACCCTGCCTGCCGCATTAACCCCGATAGCCACAGGGGTTGTGCTTGGCATCGCCCGAGCAGCAGGGGAAACAGCTCCCTTGATCTTCACCGCTCTGTTCTCACCGTTCTGGTCGGACCTGCTTACGCCCGAAGGGATCTTCGCTCCAATCGCGACCCTCTCGGTGATGATCTACAACTTCGCGATCATGCCCTACGAATTTCACAACGAGCTGGCGTGGGCCGCATCGTTTGTGCTCGTGGTGATGATCCTGGCCCTGAACCTGTTCTCTCGCTGGCTGGCGCGATTTGCTGCCAAATAAACCTTTTTCTGCATAAAACAATGACGACTCTTCAACAGCCCCAAGCCACCGAGTCCCACAACGCAGACGTCGCCCTTTCCCTGCAGAACGTCACGATCAGCTACGGCAATTTCGAAGCCGTCAAAAACGTCTACTGCGAGATTCCCCGCGGCAAGGTGACAGCCTTCATTGGCCCATCCGGATGTGGAAAGTCCACGGTGCTTCGTTCATTGAATCGGATGAACGATCTGATCGAAGGCTGCTCACTGAAGGGAAGCATCCTGTTTGGAGGTGTAGACCTCTACGGGCCCAGGATTGATCCCGTGGAGGTGCGCCGCCGGATCGGAATGGTGTTCCAACAACCCAACCCATTCCCGAAAAGCATCTACGAAAACATCGCCTTCGGCGCTCGCATCAATGGCTACACCGGAGACATGGATGAGCTTGTTGAGCGTTCCCTCCGCCAGGCGGCGGTTTGGGATGAGTGCAAAGACAAGCTGAATGAAAGCGGGTATTCGCTCTCCGGCGGACAGCAGCAGCGCCTCTGCATCGCGCGCACGATCGCGATTCAGCCAGAGGTCATCCTCATGGATGAGCCCTGCTCAGCCCTTGATCCCATCTCAACGTTGAAGATCGAGGAGACGATGCATGAGCTCAAGAAGAGCTTCACCATCGTGATCGTCACCCACAACATGCAGCAGGCCGTTCGCGTCAGCGACATGACCGCCTTCTACAACGCAGAGGCCGTTGAAGGAGGAACCGGAAAGGTGGGTTACCTCGTGGAATTCAACGAGACCGACAAGATCTTCAACGCCCCCCAACAGCAGGCCACCCAGGACTACGTCTCCGGTCGTTTCGGCTGATCGCCGAGCCGGCCCCAGGCAAGGCCGTGATTGGGCCTTCAGGCCTAGAAAAGGGCAAAAAAAATCCGGTCCTGATGGACCGGAGAAGCGGAGAGCGAGGGATTCGAACCCTCGATAGAGTTGCCCCTATACAGCATTTCCAGTGCTGCGCCTTCGACCACTCGGCCAGCTCTCCACCGGCTAAATGGGGCAGGTGAGAATGTAGCAGGGCACTGCCAGCAGACCTTCATGCGTCCCAGCCACAGGATCACGATTCACTGGCGCCAAGAGGGTCGCACCATCACCCACGACGTCCCTGAGGGGGACTACATCCTTCACAGCTTCGAAGAGCAGGGTGACCCACTTCCTTTCTCCTGCAGAAACGGATGCTGCACGGAGTGCGCCGTTCGCGTGCAGAGCGGCAACCTCGACCAGCGCGAAGCCATGGGTCTGTCGCGGGAGCTGAGGGACAAGGGCTACGGCCTGCTCTGCGTGGCCCGCGCCATCGGGCCCCTGGAGGCTGAAACCCAGGATGAGGATGAGGTGTACGAGCTCCAGTTCGGTCGCCACTTCGGCAAAGGGCGCGTCACTGCTCGCATCCCCCTCGAGGAGGAGTGAACATGCCGGAATCGATCTGCACCCGTGCCGCCCACGAAGCCCGTCTCACCCCAAGCGATCTGGAGCGTCTTGTAGGCGTGGCCCGCTCAGCGGCCGATGCCGGTGGCCAGGAACTGATGCGCCACTACGGGCGCCTGTCGTCCATCGAAAGCAAAGGCCGCATCGGCGACCTGGTAACCAATGCCGACCTTGCTGCCGAACGCATCGTCTTGGAGCTGCTGGCGGAGCAAACCCCTGAGATTGCTGTGCTGGCTGAGGAAAGCGGGCCAGCCGGTCAGCAGGACGGCCTGAGGTGGTGTGTTGACCCCCTCGATGGGACCACAAACTTCGCCCACGGCTACCCCTTTTTTGCCACCTCGATCGGACTCACCCTGGGCCAGCAGCCCATCCTCGGGGCCATCGCTGTGCCCTTTCTGAAGGAGATGTACTGGGGGGCACCGGGGGTCGGAGCGTTCTGCAACGACAGACCACTGCAGGTGAGCAGTTGTGATCGGCTCGAAGACTCCCTACTGGTCACCGGGTTCGCCTACGACCGGCACACCCGACTCGACAACAACTACGCCGAATTCTGCTGGTTCACCCATCGCACCCACGGCGTGCGCCGGGGCGGTGCTGCAGCGGTGGACCTGGCCTTCGTGGCCGCTGGCCGCCATGACGGCTATTGGGAACGGGGCCTGTCTCCCTGGGATCTGGCCGCTGGCGTGGCGTTGGTGGATCTGGCCGGTGGAACCGTCACCGGCTATGGCAATCGACCCTTCGACCTCTCCAGTGGCCGGGTCGTTGCCGCTGGCGCCAGCCTGCATGCGGCGATCATCGAGGGGCTGTCTCAGGTGCAACCACTGCCTGGAGCCGCCTTCGGAGCGCCCGAGGTCACGGCCATGGGATCCTGAGGCGTGGCCGAGAGGACGTGAGATGGCGCTGCAACCTGCAGCTGGCGCAAAGGATCTGAATCCACGTCAGGTGGAGACCAACCGACAGCTGACGGAACGTCTGGCGTCGGTCTACCGCCTCTGGGGCTACGACGAGGTCTCGCCACCCCGGGTGGAACGCCTGGCCACCCTGATGGCCGGCGGTGCCATCGATAGCTCAGACATTGTTCGTCTGGTGGCTGATGACCCCCTCGGGCTGCGCCCGGAGATGACGGCATCCATCGCCAGAGCCGCCTGCACCCGATTTGCAGATCGCCAGAGACCGCTGCGGCTCTGGGCCTCTGGCACGGTGTTTCGCACCCGTTCCGCCGATGAGGGTGGTCAGTGCATTGAGGAAAACCTTCAGAGCGGCGTTGAACTGTTCGGCGTCAGTGGCAGCGAGGCGGAGATGGAGCTGCTCAGCCTGCTGATGGCCTCCGTTCAGACCCTGGGGCTGCAGGCCAGCCAAAAACCAAGGCTGTTGCTGGGTCACACCGCTCTGATGGATCTGGTGCTCCGTCCGTTCAGCGGTGCGTTGCGTGATCAGATCCGCACGGCATTGATCGATTTCGACCGGTTGGCCATCGAGGGCTTCGATCTGGCCGACTCTGAGAAGACCAGGCTGCTCTCCTTGTTGGACTGCCGTGGCACCCCCGACCAGGTGCTGACGCAGCTCGGCAGTCTCTGCGGGGAACAGCCGGTCTTCGATGAGCTGCGGCGCCTCTGTGCGCATCTCGCCTCGGCAGCTCAGGCTCAGGCGGTGACGATCCAGCTGGATCCAACCTTTCAACCGCATTTCGAGCTCTACACCGGCCTGGTGTTCCAGCTGGTCTGTGATGGCCGCAGTTCACCGGTGGTGATTGCCCGCGGCGGCCGCTACGACGATCTGGTGCGCCGTTGCGGCGCAACGGATGACCGGGCTTTTGGCGCAGGGTTCAGCCTCGCAATCGATCCGATCCGCGAACTGATTTCAGACCTGGATGCTGCCGAACAGGAGCAGTCCGATGTTCTCGTTGCTTTTTCAACGGCCTCGAATCTGGAATCCGCCATGGAGCGTCAGCGCGGCTGGCACGAGCAGGGACGCACCGCTGTGATGGCCCTGGAACCCCTGGCGTCCAAGCAGGAGGCTGAGCAGCAGGCGAAGGCCCAGGGTGGTCTGCAGCTGGATTGGGTCGATCCTTAGGATCCCGCTGTGCAGCAGAACCTCCATGGCTCATTCCATCGTCACTGACGTTTGCGAGGGGATCGCTGATTGTGTTGATGCCTGCCCTGTGGCCTGTATCGACCAAGGCAAAGGAAAGAACAAGAAGGGCACTGACTTCTACTGGATCAATTTCGACACCTGCATCGATTGCGGTATCTGCCTGCAGGTGTGTCCCGTTGAGGGGGCCATCGTTGCTGAAGAGCGCCCTGACCTGCAGAAGACGCCCTGATCTGGGCCAAGGGACGTAGGCGCGAAGGTACGGGGAACCCCCTGAAACAGCCGTTGAGCCCGGGTAAAACCTGTCTCTAGTGTCTGGTTTTTCACAGCAAAGGAATGGCGGTGCTGGAGGAACAGGGTCAGATTCAGATCCACACCGAAAACATTTTCCCGATCATCAAGAAGGCCGTTTATTCCGGCCATGAGGTGTTTCTGCGGGAGCTGGTGAGCAATGGCGTCGACGCCATCAGCAAGCGCCGCATGGCGGCGATGGCCGGCGACTGCAGTGAAGGGGATGACGGGGCCATTCGGATCAGTGTGGATCGCGAAGCCAAAACGCTCACCATCAGCGACAACGGCATCGGCATGACCGCCGATGAGGTGAAGCGCTACATCAACCAGGTGGCCTTCTCCAGCGCCGAGGATTTCCTGGAGAAGTACAAGCAGGAAAACGACGCCATCATTGGCCACTTCGGCCTGGGCTTCTATTCCAGCTTCATGGTGGCCGAGCGGGTTGAGCTGCTGACCCGTTCAGCCCGGCCCGAGGCTGAGGCCGTGCGCTGGAGCTGTGATGGCTCCCCGAACTTCAGCCTCACTGCCGCCGAGAAAGACCAGCCCGGCACGGACGTGATCCTTCATCTAATGGAGGACGAGCTCGAATATCTCGAACCGGCTCGGATCCGCACCCTGATCAACACCTACTGCGACTTCATGGCAGTGCCGGTGCAGCTGGAAGGGGAAACCATCAACAAGATGGATGCCCCCTGGCGCAAAAGTGCCAGAGACCTGAGTGATCAGGACTACATCGACCTGTACCACTACCTCTATCCCTTCCAGGGCGATCCCCTGCTCTGGGTTCACCTCAACACCGACTATCCCTACAACCTCCAGGGCATTCTTTTCTTCCCCAAGCAGACCGGACGTGCCGACTGGGAGAAGGGGGAAATCAAGCTGTACTGCAACCAGGTGTTCGTCAGCGATTCGATCAAGGAGGTCGTTCCGCGCTACCTGTTGCCCCTGCGGGGGGTGATCGATTCACCCGATATCCCCCTGAACGTGAGCCGCAGTGCTCTGCAAACCGACCGACGCGTTCGTTCCATCGGCAACTTCGTCGCCAAGAAAGTGTCCGACCGGCTGCGGAACCTGAAAAAGGAGGATCCCAAGGGTTACGCCGAAGCCTGGGATGCCCTGGCACCCTTCGTGAAAATCGGCGCCATGGAGGACGAGAAGTTCGCCGAACAGGTGTCTGAACTGATCCTGTTCGCCACCACTGCTGCAGCAGGGGAAGGGGACGACGCTGACCCGATCGCCTGCGATGGCCGTGCCTTCACCACCCTGGAGGGGTACCGCAGCCGACTGGCCGCGGATCAGAACAAGCGTGTGCTCTACAGCACCGATGACGTTTCCCAGGCCGGTGCGCTCAACCTCTGGACCTCCCAGGGCGCGGAAGTGCTGAAGCTGGAGACGGTGATCGACACCCAGTTCATCCCCTGGCTGGAACATCGCCATGAGGAACTCACCTTCCAGCGCGTCGACTCGGAACTGGACGAAAGCCTGAAGGACAACGATGCCGAACTCACCGATCAGGACGGCACCACGGAGTCAGACCGACTGCGTGATCTGATCAAAGCGGCCCTGGCCAACGACAAAGTGACCGTTCAGGTGCAGGCCCTGAAAGCCGAGGGGGCACCGCCGGCCATGATTCTTCTGCCGGAACAGATGCGCCGGCTGAACGACATGGGCGCCTTGATGGAACAACGCCTGCCGGGCCTTCCCGAGCATCACGTGCTGCTGGTGAACCGGCGCCACCCCCTTGTGGAGGGGATGCTGAAGTTGCGTGCCGGTGGCGTGCTGGTGGGAGCGGCGGAAACATCGCCGACCGCAAGCCTGGCCGAGGATGTGGCCCGCCATCTGTATGACATGGCGCGCCTGGGCGTCGGGGGTCTGGAGCCCAATGAGCTGGCCGGTTTCCAGACCCGCAGCGCTGAATTGATGGGTGCCTTGATGCAGAGAGGACTTTGACCTGAAGACCTTTTGCTAAATTGGTTGTTTGGAACTGGTTTTTCAGCTCCAAACAACCTCTCAGTAGAAGGACATCGTCATGTCACGGGTGTGTCAGCTCACCGGTACTCGCGCCAACAACGGCATGGCCGTGAGCCATTCCCACATCCGCACCAAGAAGCTGCAGCAGGCCAACCTGCAGCAGCGTCGCCTCTGGTGGGCGGAAGGCAACCGCTGGGTGAAGCTGCGTGTGACCACCCGCGCCCTCAAAACCATCCAGAAGAAAGGCCTGGGCGCCTACGCCAAGTCCCTGGGCATTAACCTGGCCAAGATCTGAGATCTTGAACGGGTGAATCGGCGGGAATTACTAGTCAAGTCCGGCCTTTTCCTTGCAGCTTTGACGCTCACACCCTCGCGGGCTTCGGCCCTCGGGGGTGTTGTTTTGGAAACGGGTACAACCGTGCCTGATTTCGATCTGCCCGGATCCAGCCAGTCCGAACCCGATCGGAAGCAATGGAGCAGCCGTGATCTGCGCGGCCGCTGGCTCGCGGTTTACTTCTATCCAAGGGATTTCACCGGCGGATGCACGATCGAAGCCCGGGGCTTCGAAAGCCTTCACAACGACTTCCTTCAGGCCGGTGCGGAAGTGATCGGCATCAGCGCCGACAGCGTTGACGACCATGAATCCTTCTGTGAGAGCGAAGGATTGAGCTTCCCCCTTTTGTCTGATCCCGACGGGACCGTGAGCAAGGCCTACGGGTCGTGGATGGCGCCGTACTCGCTGCGCCACACCTTTCTGATCGATCCTGACGGGGTCTTGCGTGAACGCTGGGTGGCGGTTCGACCCAACGGTCACGCCCGCGAGGTGCTGGATTCGTTGGTGTCTTTTCAGACCAAAGCCGCCGTTTGACAAAAGAGGGCTTTTGCTGAATGGTGGACCGAACGAAGCGTTGTTCAAATAAATGGGTGCGGGTCAGAGTTCATTTGTAATCCTCTATCACCGCACGCCGTTCGACGAATCAAAAGACAAGAACGGGAAAAGAATATGGGTCGATCAGAAAAGCCCTAACGGAATTATTCCAACCCTTCGCAACCTCTTCCGTAGCTGCGAAAAAGGCACTTGGATTGCCTGGAGACGGGTCGACGATCAGTCGAATGAAGGCACTGAACGGTTTGAGATGGAACAGCCTTCGCCGTTCACTCTGTGCCGAATCCCCCTGGAAGATGAACAGATCTCCAGTTTTTATCACATCACATCCAAAGAATGCTTCTGGCCAATTCTTCATACGTTTCCAACCTATTTCAATGTCAACAACGCGAACTGGAAGATCTTTGAAGAGGTCAACAAACGTTTCGCCATGGCGGCATGCGCCGAAGCCGCCGAGGGTGCAACGGTGTGGGTGCATGACTACAACCTTTGGCTGGCTCCCGGATACATCCGAGCCGAACGTCCAGACCTGAAGATTGCCTTTTTCCATCACACTCCTTTCCCGGGGAATGATGTTTTCGCCATCCTTCCCTGGCGTGAGCAGATTCTGGAAAGTTTGCTCTGTTGTGATGTCGTTGGCTTCCACATTCCCCGCTACACGGAAAACTTTGCTCGTGCCGCCACAACCCTGGTGGGGGCCAAACGTGGGCCCAAAGTGCCGGTGGACAAGAAATTTATTGAGGTGGGAACCGCCCTTTCGGAAGGCACGGTCACCAGTCACCTCGAGCACAACGGTCGCACCATTCAGCTGCTGAGCTCTCCGGTGGGCACTTCACCGGATCTGATTCAGGAATTGTGCTGGAGCCCGTCGGTTGAAAGCCATGGCGAATTGATCGTTCAAGACACCAAAAAAGGCCGAAAACTGATCCTCTCTGCCAGTCGGGTGGATTACACCAAGGGCAACGAAGAGTTGCTGCTGGCGTTTGAACGGCTGTTGGAACGACGCACGGATCTGCACGGCCAGGTGGTGCTGATGCTGGCCTGTGTGGCCGCTGCCAGTGGAATGAAGATCTACGAAGACACCCAACGATCGATCGAGGAGATGGCCGGACGCATCAACGGCCGCTTCAGCCAGATCGATTGGGTGCCCATCCGCTTTTCCACCCGCCGAATCCCCTACGACGAAATGATCGCCTGGTTCTGCCATGCCGATGTCTGCTGGATCACTCCGCTGCGGGATGGCCTGAATCTGGTGGCCAAGGAGTACGCCGCTGCTCGACGCAACCGTGGCGGCGTTCTTGTGCTCTCGGAATTCACCGGAGCCTCGGTCGTGCTGGATGGCGCCGTGCTCACCAATCCCTATTCCAATCGCCGCATGGATGAGGCCATCGAATCGGCACTGGAAATGGATGAAGACGAGCAGCGCGACCGCATGAGCCGCATGACCGATGCTGTGGAGAGCTACACGGTGAGCGACTGGGCCGAGGAGCAGATGTCTGGCCTGTCGCCCTCCACCCCGCAATGAAACTGCGCCGCTGGCTCGCAGGCGGTGCCTTGGCGCTGTTAATCGCCCTTGGTGTTCTGGTTGGATCAGCCTCCTCGCGCGCGGAGGAAGTGAGCATCCTCATGCCCTCCTCCTTCACCGATGCCAGTGCCGATCTGGTGAAAACCTTCAACCGCGAGCATCGCGGCCGGATTCATCTCAGCTTGATTCGCGGTCCGTTGAACACGGAATCGATTTCAGACCTGGCAATCAGCAGTCTTCTGCTCGGTGATGCGCCGTTCGATGCGCTGTTGATGGATGTCACCTGGTTGCCGAAATATGCCGCCGCCGGCTGGCTGGAAGCCCTGGATCCCTGGTTTGGTCAGGGCGACCAGGAGCAGCTGGTGCAAGGTGCACGGCTGGGCAATGACTACGACGGCCATCTCTACCGCTGGCCGCTGGTGGCCGATGTGGGACTGCTCTACTGGCGCACGGATCTGATGGAACAGCCACCAGCAACGCCCGATGCGCTGGTGGAGGTTGCCGGACGCCTCGTTGAAAGCCAGGCCGTTGCCAACGGTTTTGTCTGGCAGGGACGTCAGTACGAAGGATTGAGCTGCGACTTCCTTGAAGTGCTGCAGGGCTTCGGCGGTGACTGGATGGACACCACCACCAACGCCATGGAGCTCGATACGCCTGAGGCAACGGCGGCAGCAGCCTGGTTGAACGGTCTGATCAGCGAAGGCGTCAGCCCCTACGCCGTGACCAATTACGCCGAGGCGGAGTCGCTTCAGGCCTTCAAGGCCGGTGATGCCGCTCTGATGCGCAACTGGCCCTACGCCTGGGCTGAACTCCAGAAGGACGACAGCGCGGTGAAGGGCAACGTCGGCATCAGCCTGATGGTGGCCCAACCGGGTGAACGCCCCGGAGCCACCCTCGGCAGCTGGGGGCTGAGCCTGATGCGCCAATCGCAGCACAAGGAAGCAGCGGTGGAAGCGATTCGCTACCTCACCAGCGAAGACGCCCAGCGGCAGCGTTTTCTCAACAACGGCTACACCCCGATCCAGGCGGAACTGTTCAACGACCCCGAGATGCTGAAGGCCTCTCCCGTGCTGCCGGATCTGCTGGTGGCCTTGAACCATGCGGTGGTTCGTCCGCCTACCCCGCTGTATGCCCAGCTGAGCGATGTGGTGCAGCGGGAACTCAACGGCTTGTTCACCGCGGCCGGGTCCGCCGATGAGGCCATGGCCACCAGTCAGCAGCGGAGCCAGACTCTGCTGCGCGCTGCGGGAGCCACGCCATGACGATGCTCCTGGCTGCACCTGCGCTGCTGTTGATCGCGGTGGTGTTCGGCTGGCCGATGCTTCGCTACGCCTGGCTGAGCTTCCACGCTGATTCCGTTCTCACTGGCCTCGAACCGGTGGCCAACGGCGGAGCCAACTGGTGGCGACTGGCGGCCGATCAGCGCTTCTGGCTGGATGCCGGACAAACCGCGCGATTCGCCCTGATCTCAGTGGGTTTGGAGTTGCTGTTGGCCCTGGCCATTGCGCTGCTGCTGCATCAACGCTGGCGCGGCAGGGGGGCCGTTCGCGCCCTGACCCTGCTGCCCTGGGCCCTGCCCACAACGATGATGGCCCTGGGCTGGCGCTGGATCTTCAACACCCCCTACGGCCCGATCGAGGTGCTGGCACGAAGCCTTGGCCTCAACTCCCTGGATCTGCTGTCCACCCCATCGATCACCTGGCTGGTGACCGTGTTTGCGGATGTCTGGAAAACAACGCCCTTCATCACGCTGATTCTTCTGGCGGGACTCCAGAGCATTCCCGACGACCTCTACAGCGCCTTTCGCCTGGAAGGGGGAACGCCGCTTCAGGCGCTTCGCAGGGTCACCCTGCCGCTGCTGCTCCCTTACATCCTGCTGAGCCTCCTGTTCCGCCTGGCCCAGGCTTTCGGGGTGTTTGATCTGGTGCAGGTGCTTACCGGTGGTGGTCCCGCCGGCAGCACCGAAAGCATCGCCCTCTATGCCTACCTCAACGGCATGCGGTTCCTCGATTTCGGCTACAGCGCCACGGTGATGCTCGCGGGATTCCTGCTGCTCACCGCGCTGATTCTTGCGGGCACGTTGCTGCTGAGGAGCTTCGGTCTGTTGAGGTCCCTCGACCGATGACACGTGGATCGATGACAAGTGGACTGATGACACGACGTTCCCTCTGGATTGCACTGCTGCTGGTCTGGTCCCTCGGCCCAATGCTGTGGCAGCTGCTGAGTTCCTTCACCACCGCAGATGCTCTGGTCAATGACCAACTGAGCTTCTGGAGCCGTTGGACGCTCAACAACTACCGGGATCTGCTCAGCACCGATCCACCCTTCTGGCGTTACCTGCTCAACAGCAGCTTGGTGGCTTCCATCACCACACTGCTCACCTTGATGCTGGCCATCCCTGCCGCCTACGGACTGGCAAAGCTGCCTCAGCGGTTGAAAGGAATCCTCCGCACTGCCGTGGTGGGCGCCGCTCTGTTCCCTTACGTGCTGCTGTTTCTGGCACTGCTCGAACTGGCCCGCACCTTTGCCCTCGGCAACAACCTGATCGCCATCGCCATTCCCTACAGCGCTTTGTCGATGCCTCTGGCCCTGCTGCTGCTCACCGCGGCCTTTGAAGCACTGCCCAACGACCTCGAAGACGCAGCCAAGCTGGAGGGGCTGTCGTTGTGGCAGCGGCTGCGCTGGGTGCTGCTCCCCTTGATTGCACCGGCCTCCGCCAGCACGGCAATCCTGGTGTTCCTGTTCGCCTGGAACGAATATCCCGTGGCGCTCACCTGGCTGAGCCGCAGCGATCTGCTCACATTGCCGGTGGCGATGGCCCGAATTGCGGGATCATCCACCTATTCCGTCCCCTACGGCACCTACGCGGCAGCCACCGTGCTCGGTGCCATTCCTCTTCTGGTGCTGGTGCTGGTGTTTCAGCGCCAGATCGTCAGTGGACTCACCAACGGAGCCATCAAGGGATGACACTGCAACTTCGAGCCATCAACAAGCGCTTCGGCGAGCGACAGGTTCTCCACCAGCTCGACCTCGATGTGGCCAACGGCGAATGCGTCGCTCTGCTTGGGGCCAGCGGCTGTGGGAAAAGCACGGCCCTGCGTCTGATCGCCGGGCTCGATCACCCCGATCAAGGGTCGATTCGCATCAATGGTGCGGAGATGGTCGACGTGCCCGCTGAACGTCGCCGTGTGGGGATGGTGTTTCAAAGCTATGCCCTGTTCCCGCATCTGAATGTGTGGGACAACCTCGAACTGGGGCTGCGCATGCGGGGCGGCAGCGCCGCCGCCCGCGATGAACGGATCCGAGGCGTCTTGGAGGTGTTGCAGCTCAGCGGGCAAGCCCGGCAACGGCCCTCACAACTGTCCGGCGGCCAGCGCCAGCGCGTCGCCCTGGCCCGAGCCCTGTTGCGGGACCCCCTCGTTTATCTGCTCGATGAGCCGATGAGCAATCTGGATGCCCAGTTGCGTGAGGACCTGCGGCCTCAATTGCGCCGCCTGATGATCGGCGGTGAGCAGCCTGTGGTTTATGTCACCCATGACCAGCAGGAGGCGATGGCGCTGGCAGATCGCATCGCTGTGATGCGCGAGGGAAGGATTGAACAGATTGGAACACCCCGCGAGCTGTACCTGCAACCGGCCAGCACCTACGTCGCCCAGTTCATCGGCCGCCCGCAGATGAATCTGCTGCCAGCCAGAGATGGATTGATCACCGGTATCCGACCGGACGATCTAAGGCTGGATCCCGCAGGCTCACCCTGCACGATCCTCAGCCGTGAATGGTTCGGAGCCAACCAGATGCTGCTGGTGCGCTGCGATCGCGGCGACCTGCGGCTGGTCTGCCCCGGAGAGACAGCGATCGGGGCTGAGCCACGCATCAGTTGGCCCAGCGCTTGTGAGCATCGCTTCGATGCCGTCAGCGGCCGTCGTCTGCCGTCAAATCGGCTGCCATCCGATTGAGAAGCTCGCTGTGCGCTGACGCCTGGCGGCGCAGGGCTTCGGTCTGATCAGGATCGGCTGGACGGTCCACCTCGGACCGCCAAAGCGTCAGCAGATCATCCACAGAGGGAAGCGAGCGCAAAGGGATGCAGGGCACCGTGGCCATGGCCGCTGCAGCCTCCACCTTCGGGTCGTAGCTGAGGGCAGCCATGGGGCTGTTGGCCAGTCGAGCCAGGATCAGGGCATGCAACCGCATCGGCAGCACCAGGCGCGCCCGCTGCACCAGAGCGGACACAGCCTCCAGGGTCTGGGGCACCAGGGTTGAGCTGCGCGCCTTCAATCGCGCCGGCAGCAGACCTTGATCACTCAGCTGCTCCAACAGGGGAGCGTCCTGATGGTGATGGAAGGCCAGCCAGATCACCGGCGCATCCAAGTCGGCACTGAGCCGATCCAAGGCCTCCGTCAAGCAACGCCAGCCCGCGGAATCCAGCAAAGGTGTCGGACGCCAACTGAGCACGATGGCGTCGCCACCAAGCCAAGGGCGTGCCGGCATCTGCCAGACCGGATCGGCGGCCAGCACCATCGGCAGCTTGGGGGCCCAACGCTGGGCCCAATCAAAGGAGATCTGATCCCTCCAACTCGCTGCCTTGCAGAGGGGCAACACTCTGCGAACCAAAAGGCGACTGATCCGACGCCGCAAGGGTCCAAGGCCCTGCCCCCAGAGAACCACCTCGGCGCCACCGAGGCGGGCAACCGTCATCAGCAGGAGGTAGTACACGAGGCTGCTGAAGCTGGTGCTGTCCTGCAGCAGGCTCCCGCCACCAAGCACCAAAACATCAGCTCTCAGAGCCGCACGAAGACAGCGCCGCAGGGAACGGCGGTTCACCATCTGCGCCGACGGAGCCAAGGCCAGAACGGGGGCTGGATCGCGGGCTGTGATCAACAGGTGCTGCGGCTCGGGAAGAGACGACACCAGCACCTGCAGCAGGGCATCGTCGCCGAGGTTGTGCTCTCCGTAGTAGCCGCAAAGCAGCAATACAGGCGCAGTGGAGCGGACCACGGGCAGCAGCCTGTTCACTCCGGGCATTATCAACCGATTCCTAGGATTCAGAGCATGCACTCGTTGTCGCTCGGAACCTGGTGGATCCATGTCGCCTCCGTGGTGGAGTGGTGCGTGGCGATCGTGTTGATGCATCGGCGTGGGCGGCAGGGCCTGGCCTGGGCCATGCTTCCGGCCCTCGTCAGTGCCATGGCTGCCTGCACCTGGCATCTGTTTGACAACAGCGAAGCGCTGCGAGGTCTTGTCACCCTTCAGGCCCTGTTCACCGTGATCGGCAACTGCACCCTGGCCATGGCGGCATGGCAGCTCCAACATCGCCGGCAGGTGGACGGAGCCAGTGCTCCATGAACTTCGATCCCGCACCGCTGTTCGCCGCCTCGCTGATCCCCTATCTCCTGTTTCTGCACTGGCTGCGGAAAAGTGGGGCGCTTCCGTTGATGGCGGAGCGGGGCTTTCAGCTCACCCTGCTGTTTGTGGCCGTCACGATTGGTGCTGCCATTGCCGCCCTGCGCTGCTGCTCAGCGGAATTGGTGGAGATTGACTGGTTGCACGGTGGGGCAGAAGCCTTTCTCACCCTCAGCAACACGGTTTTGGTGATCGGTTTGTTGTTACCAACCCCCAAAAAAGGGTGAACAACTCTTAAGAGAGGCAGGCAAGGCGTCGCTAGCGCCGGAAGATGAGGTGTCGCTCATTGGCTCGAATGCTGACCCACCTTTTCGCGATCGCTCCCGCCTCCGTGTCCTGGTCTCCCAAGGTCGCCCTGGTGATGATCCTCTGCAATGTGGTTGCCATCATGGTCGGCAAGGCCACGATCAAGCACCCCAACGTTGGCGCCGCACTCCCCAACGCTTCCTTCTTCGGCGGCATGGGTCATGCAGCCCTGCTCGGCACCACCAGCCTCGGCCACATCATTGGAATTGGGGCCATCCAGGGTCTGGCCGCCCGCGGCGTGCTCTGAAGCACATCTCTTGAGGGAGGAGCCAGTCTCCTCCCTGAAACAACCCTTGGCTCAGAGCAGATACGGCAGCAGACGCAGGCCGTAACGCTCGAAGTTGTAGTTGAACAACAGCTCTGAAAGAGCGGGGGCTTCAGCGGTCGCAGACAGCCCATGGATCAAACGTTCCAGGCGTCGGTCCGCCCTTGGATTGTCGAGGCCCCACCAGGTGCGCCGCGCCAGCCGTCCCGACACCAACCAACGCCAACTCCGTTGGGCCTTGAGTTGCTCTTGGTAGCGAAGGGCCATGGCCGTGGAGTCCCCAGACATCCCTTCAGCGATCAGCAGTTCGGCCAGTTGATCCGCGCTGTCCATCGCATGGCGGATCCCTTCTCCCCCAAGCAGATTGGCGGAACTGGCCGCATCCCCCACCGCCAGAAGGGCACCAGCCACCAAAGGTTCGGAGCGGGCGATGCTGCTGGACACCGGCCCGCCATGGCGATCCAGCACCGGGCAGGCGCTCAAGCCGCAGCGTTGAATCAAGCGCTGAAGGGGTCCAGCCAGGCTGCCGGGACTCGGACGATCCGCCGGTGGGAGGTGACAGACCCCCACCTTCAGCCGTTGTCCCTGCATGGGAAAGATCCAGCCGTATCCATGGGGGATCCAGTCGGTGCCCAGAAAGAAACTGATCCGATCACGCCAGGCAGCCGCCTGACGGTCATCGGCCTGCAGCAGCCACTCAACGCCGATGCCCTGCAGCAGAGGATCCTTGGGATTGGGACTGAGGCCGGCCTGCTGCAGCAGATCTCGGCGTGCACCGGTGGCATCAATCAGCCAGCGCGCTGAGCGCAATGACGAACGCCCATCACGTGTTTGCAGCCGCACGCTGGCTTGATCGGCCGTGAGCGTGCTCAGCGCGGCCCGGCAGCCCTGGATCAACTCGACCCCATGGCGGCGTGCTTCCTCCCAGAGCCAGGACCGAAGCCGGCCGAAGTCGAGCACCACCCCCAGATCGCCGGACGACCACCACTGATGAACCAGACCCGAGGGATCGTGCAGCTGCCAGCCCTGCCAGGTGGCGGCAATGGCGTCATCCGGAAGACCCAAGCGACGAACAGCCTCCAGAGGCAGGGCGCCACTGGAATAGGCATGGCGATGGGGATCAGCCAGGCGATCCACCAGGGTCACCTCAGCACCCGCCCGCGCCAGTTGAATCGCCAGACGGGCACCGGACGGTCCCGCGCCAACGATCAGAACGGACACCAAGCCCTCAGCTTCAGGCCTGCAGGGCCTTGACCGAAGCGGTGGCTGGCAGATCACCAGAGGTGTTGCTGAAGCGCTCAAGGATGCGTTCAGCCATCTGGGCAGGAGTGAGGCCGAGAGCTTCCTTGCTCTGCTGCGGCGTGGCGTGATCAACCAGCTGGTCGGGGATGCCGATGCGCAACATCGACACGTTGATGTTCTGATCGATCAACGACTCCAGAACCGCTGCGCCAAAACCACCGGGCAGGGCTCCCTCTTCCATGGTGACCACGCGGGGGATACGACGTGCCAATGGATGGATCAGCGCCTGATCCAGGGGCCTCAGGAAGCGGGCGTTGATCACGGTGGTAGAGAGACCGGCTTCCTCCAGAAGCGTTGCTGTGGCGAGGGCCGGAGCCACCATCGAGCCGTAGGCCACGATCATCAGATCGTCGCCTTCCCGCAGCAGTTCACCGCGGCCGATCGGCAGCGATTCCCAACCCTCTTCCATCAAGGGCACGCCTTCTCCGGAGCCCCGCGGAATCCGCAACGCCGTGGGCCCGTCGTGCTGCAGGCAGGTCACGAGCATGCGCTGCAGCTCAGCCTCATCCTTCGGTGCCATCACCGTGAAGTTGGGAATGGCCCGCATGTAGCTGATGTCGTACTGACCCTGGTGGGTCGGCCCGTCGGCACCAACGATGCCGGCACGATCGAGCACGAAGGTGACCGGCAGCTTCTGGATGCCCACGTCGTGGATCAACTGGTCGTAGGCGCGCTGAAGGAAGGTGCTGTAGATGGCAACGACAGGACGCAACCCCTCGCAGGCCATACCTGCCGCCAGGGTGACGGCATGTTGCTCAGCGATGCCCACGTCCACGTACTGGTCCGGAACGGCCTTCTGAAGCAGATCGAGACCGGTACCAGTGGCCATGGCCGCAGTGATGCCGATCACCCGACTGTTCTGCTCACAGAGCTTGACCAGGGTCTGCCCAAACACCTTGCTGTAGCTGGGGGGCTTGGGTTTGGACGACGGAATCGCCTTACCGGTGCCGAGATCAAAAGCTGATTGGGCGTGGTAGCCCACCTGATCGGCCTCAGCGTAGGGATAGCCCTTGCCCTTTTTGGTGACCACATGCACCAGCACAGGGCCACCCTCACGGTGAGCTGCCTGGAAGGTGCGCACCATTTCACCGATGTCGTGGCCGTCGATCGGCCCCATGTAGGTGAAGCCAAGTTCCTCGAACACGGCACCCACCTTGGGAACCGCGAGGCGACGCATGCTGCCCTTGAGGCGGTTGAGTTCCGCAGGAATCTCACCACCCATGAAGGGCAGATGCCGAACGCTTTCCTCAACACTCCCTGAGAGGAACTGCATCGGTGGGCTGAGCCGCGCACGGTTCAGCACGTTCGAGAGCGCACCAACCGGCGGAGAGATCGACATGTCGTTGTCGTTCAGCACCACAAGGAGCGGCGTGTTGGGAAGGTGTCCGGCGTGGTTGATGGCCTCCAGAGCCATGCCGCCTGTCAGGGCTCCATCACCGATGACGGCAACGCATTTGAACGACTCGCCCCGGTTGTCCCGCGCCATGGCCATGCCCAGCGCCGCTGAGATGGAGGTGCTGGCATGACCCGCTCCGAAGTGGTCGAAATCGCTCTCTGTGCGCTTGAGGTAACCCGCCACCCCGTGCTGCTGGCGCAGGGAGTCGAAATCGTTGAACCGGCCGGTGATCAATTTGTGGGGGTAGGCCTGATGGCCCACATCCCAGATCACACGGTCATGGTCGAGATCCAGCGTCTGGTACAGCGCCAGGGTCAGCTCCACAACCCCCAGGCCAGGCCCCAGGTGGCCACCGCTGGTGGACACCACCTGCAGATGCCGCTCACGAATCTGCCGAGCCACGTCCTCAAGCTGGGCCGGGCTGAGTCCGTGCAGTTCATTCGGATGCTTCAGATCTCCGAGATGCATGCACTGCCAACTCCAATACGTGCAATCTACGGGAACCAACCCGGATCCTGTCTGGATCGAACCCTTGGAAGAATGGTGAGATGACCGACTACCTGCAGCGGATCCTGCGTGCCCGCGTCTACGACGTGGCGCGGGAAACCCCTTTGGATCCCGCACCCAATCTGAGCCGCCGGCTGAACAACACGGTCTGGCTGAAGCGTGAGGATCTCCAGCCAGTGTTCTCGTTCAAGCTGCGCGGCGCCTACAACCGCATGGCGCAGCTCAGCAGAGACGAGCTCAAGCGCGGTGTGATTGCCTCCAGTGCCGGGAACCATGCCCAGGGCGTCGCCCTGAGTGCCCAGCGCCTTGGCTGTCGGGCCGTGATCGTGATGCCAAGCACCACACCCGAGGTGAAAGTGCGGGCCGTGCGGGCCCTGGGTGGTGACGTGGTCCTCCATGGCGAGACCTACGACGAGTGCTCCGCGGAAGCGCAGCGACGCTGCAAGGCCGAGGGGCTCACCTTCATTCACCCCTTCGACGATCCGGAAGTGATCGCAGGCCAGGGAACGATTGGCATGGAGATCATGCGCCAGGCCGAGCAGCCACCCAACGCGATCTATGTGGCCGTGGGTGGCGGTGGCCTGATCGCGGGCATCGCCGCCTACGTGAAAAGGCTGTGGCCGGAAACGGAGGTGATCGGCGTGGAGCCGGTGGATGCCGATGCCCTGAGTCGCTCCCTCGAGCGAGGGCAGCGGGTGGAACTGGAACAGGTGGGGCTGTTTGCCGATGGTGTCGCCGTGAGAAAGGTGGGGGAACACACCTTTGCGCTGGCCCAGCAGTTCGTCGATCGGATGGTGCGGGTCGACACCGATGCCATCTGTGCCGCGATCAAGGACGTCTTTGAAGACACCCGTTCAATCCTGGAGCCCGCCGGTGCCCTGGCGGTAGCAGGACTCAAACAGGATGTGGCCGAGCGCCAGCTAGCGGGGCGCAATCTGGTGGCGGTGGCCTGCGGGGCCAACATGAATTTCGACCGGCTGCGCTTCATCGCCGAACGGGCTGAGCTCGGGGAAGAGCGCGAAGCAATGCTGGCCGTGGAGATTCCCGAATCACCCGGCAGCCTGAGGCGACTTTGCGAACTGCTGCGGGAGCGAAGCCTCACGGAATTCAGCTACCGCATGACCGATGGGGCCTCGGCGCAGATCTTCATCGGTGTGCAGGTGAGCGATGACAACGACCGTGCCTCCCTGCTGAGCCAGCTGGAGCGTGGCGGCTTCCCCTGCCTCGATCTCAGCGACAACGAATTTGCCAAGGTCCACCTGCGCCACATGGTGGGGGGCCGTCTGCCGGCTTCAGCCCGAACGGCCTGTGCCGGAAAATGCAAAGAACTGCTGTATCGCTTCGAATTTCCCGAACGGCCGGGTGCCTTGATGAGCTTCGTGGATGCTCTCAACCCCGGCTGGAGCATCAGCATCTTCCACTACAGAAACCACGGTGCTGACGTTGGGCGCATCGTTGTTGGCGTGCTGGTGCCGGAACAGGACATGCAGGGCTGGACCGAATTTCTCAATGCCCTGGGCTATCGCCACTGGGATGAAACCAACAACCCGGCCTATGGCCTGTTCCTCTGAGTTTCAGGGCGGTAACTTGAGTGCTCTCGAGGGGTTGTGATGACGTCTCCATCCCTGCCCACCCGGCTCGAGGCGATTCTTTATCTCAAGGGTCGGCCCGTCAGCATCGGGGAACTGGCCGAGCTGGCCGACGCTGACCGCCGAACCGTTGAAGAAGCTCTCGTCGCCCTGACGGCCTCCTACGCCCAGCGGGACAGTGCCCTGGAGGTCGTTGAACAGAGCGGTCGATACGGGCTGCAGCTCCGGCCGGGCATGGGCGATCTGGTCAAAGACCTGCTGCCGGTAAACCTCTCCACGGCGACCCTGCGAACCCTCGCCACCATTGCCCTGAAGAAACGCATTCTTCAATCGGATCTTGTGGATCTGCGGGGCTCGGGGGCCTACGACCACATCAAGGAACTGCTGGCGCAGGACTTCATCGAACGGCGTCGTCAGAGCGAGGGGCGGTCCTATTGGCTCACCCTCACCGAAAAATTTCACCGCACCTTCTCCGTGCTTCCTGATCTTGGGGCAACCGATCTGACTGAAGCTGCATAAAGTCAGAGCAGATCAGCTCCCGTCATGGAATCTCTACCCGTCACCTTGCTGCAGGTGCTGTCCCAGACCCTGCAGATCTATTCCTTGGTGCTGATCTTGCGGGTTCTGCTGAGCTGGTTCCCGAATCTGGACTGGGGCAATCCGGTGCTCAGCAGCGTGAGTGCGATCACCGACCCTTACCTGAACGCCTTCAGGGGTTTGATTCCACCGCTGGGGGGCATTGACCTCTCCGCCATCCTGGCCTTCCTGGCCCTGAACCTGTTGCAGAGCCTGGTGGGGCAGTCGATCAGCGCCTTCTACATGTCGGGCTCCAGCTGGTGATCACGTCTGGGTGATCACTGCTGGTTGATGCCCCGTTCCAACGGCAACAGGTCATCCTCGTCAACATCAACGCGGCTGCGGACCGGAGCATTGAATCCACGGGCACGGGGATTTTTGATCACAAACGGCCCTGGGGTTCCGGCCGGAACAGAGATTCGCAGGGCGAACGGGGAGTGACCAGGGTTCACATCCCCGATGGATCCCACCCGGGTTCTGTTGGGAAGAACCGGTTCACCACTGGCATCCAGGATCCGTGCATACACATCGGTGTCGATGACGCTGTTCTTACTGCGGTTCTCAACGTCTCCCGTCAGCACGTAACAGCTGGCACCAACCGGGCGGCTTAATTCAGGTTGATTGCCGGCATCCAGCTCTCCGCAGGGATCCAGGCGAACCTCACTGAGCTGCAGTTCAGCGGCGTCACAGGGAAGCGCCAGCCCCAGCAGCAGGGGCAGGCAGAACAACACGGAAGCGAATCGACGGAGCATCAGGAGATCAACGTTGGTCACCACTGCCTCCGATGCGCCCACGAGCAGCCCGGCTCGACAGTTTCTGCAGGTTGGCGTCAGCCACCTCATTCAGGTCATAACCCAGTTCGCTGGCCAGCTGAGCCACGTACCAGAGCACATCTCCCAGCTCCAACTTGATCGCTTCGCGGGTGTCGGCGTCAAACACACCGCCACGGTCGCGAATCACCTTTTTCACCTTGTCGGCCACCTCGCCGGCTTCACCGGTCAAACCGAGGGTCGGATAGATGGGATTACGGCCCACATCCGGGTAGGCAGCCGTCTTTCGGGCGGCGTCCTGATAGGAATTCATCTCCATGGGGCCGGTTGGGAAACGCCCGGATGGTAGTTTCCGCAGGGATTTTCAGCCGCGATATGGGCCAGTTCGACCTGAACCGACGGACCAAGATCGTGGCCACCATCGGCCCTGCCACCGAGAGCCCGGAGCGGATCAAGGAGCTGGTGAGGGCTGGTGCCACCACCTTCAGGCTGAACTTTTCCCACGGGGACCACAGCGAACACGCCGCTCGCATCTCCACGATTCGTCAGGTGTCTGAGGAATTGGGGCAGACCATCGGCATCCTCCAAGACCTTCAGGGCCCGAAGATCCGGCTCGGGCGATTCGCTGAGGGGCCGATCACCCTGGCCAACGGTGATCCGTTCACGCTCACCTCAAGGCCGGTGAGCTGCGACAAGACAATCGCAACGGTCACCTACGACAAGCTGGCGGACGAAGTCACCGCAGGAAGCCGGATCCTGCTCGACGACGGCCGCGTTGAGATGAAGGTCGACACCGTCGACAAAGCGCAGCAGACCCTGCATTGCACCGTCACCGTGGGCGGTGTTCTCTCCAACAACAAGGGCGTCAACTTCCCGGACGTTCAGTTGTCCGTTCGCGCCCTCACGGACAAGGACAAGACCGACTTGGCCTTCGGACTCAGCCAGGGAGTGGACTGGGTGGCCCTCAGCTTCGTGCGCAATCCCTCCGATATGGAGGAGATCCGCGGACTGATCCGCGAACAGGGCCATGAGACCCCTGTGGTGGCGAAGATCGAAAAGTTTGAGGCCATCGATCAGATCGATTCGATCCTGCCGCTCTGTGACGGCGTGATGGTGGCCCGCGGTGACCTTGGCGTGGAGATGCCGGCCGAGGAAGTGCCGTTGCTGCAGAAGGAACTGATCCGCAAGGCCAACAGCCTGGGCATCCCGATCATCACGGCCACCCAGATGCTGGATTCCATGGCCTCCAGCCCCCGGCCCACCCGAGCCGAAGTCAGCGACGTGGCCAACGCCATCCTGGATGGAACCGACGCTGTGATGCTCTCCAACGAGACCGCGGTGGGGGATTTCCCCGTGGAGGCCGTTCAAACCATGGCCACCATTGCTCGCAGGATCGAGAAGGACTACCCCCAACGCTCGATCGACAGCCACCTGCCAAGCACCATCCCCAATGCCTTGAGCGGTGCGGTCAGCACCATCGCCAGCCAGCTCAATGCCTCCGCGATTCTTCCCCTCACGCGAAGCGGGGCCACAGCTCGCAACGTGAGCAAGTTCCGGCCTGCGGCACCGATCCTTGCCATCACTCCTGATCGCACGGTTGCCTGTCGTCTGCAACTGGTTTGGGGCGTGACACCGCTGGTAATTCCCCAGGGCGAACGCACCACGCAGACCTTCCAGGCGGCGATGGTCAAAGCCAAGGAGCTCGATCTTCTGGAGGAGGGTGATCTCGTTGTGCAGTCCGCAGGCACGCACACCGGCGTTTCCGGATCCACAGATCTGGTCAAGGTGAGCATCGTCGGCAACGAAGCTGAAGCGACACTGATCTGAGCGACGCCACACCATGAACCGGCGCATGCCCGCAACGGAAACGGTGCGGATGGCCCTGTCCACCCTGCGCAGCAACCGCCTGCGCAGCCTGCTCACGATGGTGGGCATCGTGATCGGCAACGCCTCGGTGATCACCCTTGTTGGGGTTGGACGGGGAGCGCAATTGCTGGCTGAAGGCCAGTTGAACAACCTCGGCGCCAATGTGTTGTTTGTGGTTCCGGGCAACACAAACGCCAGACGCCAAGGGGTCACGCGACCGAAAACGCTCGTGCTGGAAGATGCCGAAGCCATCGCCACCCAGGTTCCCAGCGTCAAGCGCGTGGCGCCCGTGATCAACACCAATCAGGTGGTGCAGGCCGGAGCCCGCAGCTCCACGGGTGCGGTCTTCGGCGCGACATCGGAGTTCCCCCCTGTGCGCGGATTCGACGTGGCCAAGGGCCGTTTCATCAACGCCAAGGACGTGGCCGGTGCGAAAGCCATCGCCGTGCTCGGCTCGGATCTGCGCACCAAGTTGTTTCCCACTGGCTCTGCGATTGGCCAGCAGGTGCGCATCGGCAATCAAAGCTTTGAGGTGGTCGGTGTGATGGCCCCCAAAGGGGCCGTGTTCGGCAGCAACCAGGATGAAAACACCTACATCCCCATCACCACGATGGTGAACCGGATCACCGGTCGGGATCCTATTTATGGCGTCAGCCTCAACTCCATCAGTGTTGAAGCCAGGGATGAAAACAGCATCAACGCAGCCAGCTTTCAGATCAACAACCTGCTGAGGCAGCGGCACCGGATTCTCCGGGACGACGATTTCGTGGTGCGATCCCAGAAGGACGCTCTCACCATCGTGGGCACCATCACCGGAGGACTCACCCTGATGCTCGGGGCCATTGGTGGGATCTCCCTGCTGGTGGGAGGCATCGGGATCATGAACATCATGTTGGTGTCCGTCAGCGAACGCACCGAGGAGATCGGTCTGCGCAAAGCCCTGGGGGCCCGCAGCGGTGATGTTCTGCAGCAGTTTCTGGTGGAATCCCTGGTGCTTGCCAGCCTTGGCGGCGCCATCGGCACGCTGGCGGGTCTTGGAACAGTGAGCCTCGTAGCGGCGGTCACGCCCCTGCCAGCGACGATCGGCGCAACGATGGTGGTGGTCACCGTTGGACTCTCAGGATCCATCGGGCTGTTCTTCGGAGTTGTTCCCGCCCGACGCGCCGCAAAGCTCGACCCGATTGTTGCCCTGAGAAGCCTTTGATCAGGCCTCAGAAATCAGTCCAACTCCTTTACACTCGTTAATGAATTTCTTCAGCTCATGAATCAGCGCTGGCGCCTTCTTGCCCTCTGGCTGTTGCCAATCGGCGTCGTGTTGCTGATCGGCTGGCAGGTGGTGAGCAACGGAGGCATCAATGGCCTCAGCCAGGACAGCAATGGCACCACCGTCGCTCCCCGCAATGCTGCGGTGGCACGGATGAGCTACGGCCGCTTCCTCGATTACGTCGAGGCCGGTCGCGTGACAGCCGTCGATATCTACGACGGTGGCCGCAACGCTGTGATCGAAGCCGTCGATCCCGACCTCGACAACCGCGTTCAACGCCTGCGCGTTGACCTTCCTGGTCTGGCCCCTGAGCTGATCAACACGCTGAAGACCGAAGGCATCAGCTTTGATATTCATCCGCCCCGCACAGCACCTCCGGCCCTCGGCGTGCTGGGAAATCTGGCCTTCCCGCTGCTGCTGATCGGTGCCCTGATCTTCCTGGCCCGTCGCAACAGCAACATGCCTGGCGGCCCTGGCCAGGCCATGCAGTTCGGCAAGAGCAAAGCCCGCTTCATGATGGAAGCGGAGACCGGCGTCATGTTTGATGACGTGGCCGGCGTCACCGAGGCCAAGCAGGAACTCCAGGAAGTCGTCACCTTCCTGAAACAGCCCGAGCGATTCACCTCAGTGGGTGCTCAGATTCCCCGCGGCCTTCTGCTGGTCGGCCCTCCTGGCACCGGCAAAACCCTTCTGGCCAAGGCTATTGCCGGTGAAGCGGGCGTTCCCTTCTTCTCCCTTTCTGGTTCTGAGTTCGTTGAGATGTTCGTTGGCGTGGGTGCCAGCCGCGTCCGCGATCTCTTCAAGAAGGCCAAGGAAAACAGCCCTTGCTTGATCTTCATCGACGAAATTGATGCCGTCGGCCGCCAGCGCGGTGCCGGCATCGGTGGAGGTAACGACGAACGCGAACAGACGCTCAACCAACTCCTGACGGAGATGGATGGCTTCGAAGGCAACAGCGGCATCATCATCATTGCCGCCACCAACCGCCCCGACGTTCTGGACTCAGCTCTGATGCGTCCCGGCCGTTTTGACCGTCAGGTCACCGTGGACGCCCCCGATATCAAGGGTCGCCTGGCCATCCTCGATGTGCACTGCCGCAACAAGAAGCTCGAAGAGGAGCTGTCCCTCGAAAGCATCGCCCGCCGCACCCCTGGCTTCACCGGTGCAGACCTGGCCAACCTGATGAACGAGGCGGCCATCCTCACCGCCCGCCGCCGCAAGGAAGCCATCGGCTTGAGCGAGATTGACGACGCTGTGGATCGGATCATCGCCGGCATGGAGGGTCGTCCCCTCACCGACGGTCGCAGCAAGCGTCTGATCGCTTATCACGAAGTCGGTCATGCCCTGATCGGCACATTGGTCAAAGACCACGACCCTGTTCAGAAGGTAACCTTGATTCCCCGTGGCCAGGCCCAAGGCCTGACCTGGTTCTCCCCGGATGAGGAGCAAACCCTGGTCACCCGTGCCCAGCTCAAGGCACGCATCATGGGAGCCCTGGGTGGTCGTGCCGCAGAGGCCGTGGTGTTCGGCCATCAGGAAGTCACTACCGGAGCCGGCGGCGACATCCAGCAGGTGGCGTCGATGGCCCGCAATATGGTCACCCGACTCGGCATGAGCGATCTCGGCCCAGTCGCCCTCGAGGGCGGCAGTCAGGAAGTGTTCCTGGGGCGCGACCTGATGTCACGCAGTGACGTGTCGGAATCGATCTCCCAACAGATCGATGTTCAAGTGCGCAACATGGTGAAGCGCTGTTATGACGAGACCGTGGAGATCGTGGCTGCCAACCGCGAAGCCATGGATCGCCTGGTGGAACTGCTGATCGAAAAGGAAACCATGGATGGTGATGAGTTCAAGGCTGTTCTGGCTGAATTCACCGCTGTTCCTGAGAAAGACCGCACCGTCGTCACCCTCGACTGATCCTGGGTTCAGGAATAAAAAGCCCCCGCCTTGTTCAGACGGGGGCTTTTTATGGATTGGATTTGTTCTTGCGTCGTCGACAACGCTCGGAGCAATACACAACCTCGTCCCAGCAATTTCTCCAGGCTTTGCGCCACTCAAAGGGCCGCTCGCAGACCGGACAGGTCTTGCTGGGACGGTTGTTTTTAGAGCTTCCCTTCTTCAAGCAACAGCCTGAACGGGACGCTTGTCGATCACCGAATCAATCAAGCCGTAGTTCACTGCTTCGGTGGGTGACATGAAAAAGTCACGGTCGGTGTCCTGCTGGATCCGATCAAGGGGTTGGCCGGTGCGATCGGACAGTTCCTTGTTGAGGCGATCCTTGAGGAAAAGGATTTCGTCCGCCTGAATGCGGATGTCGCTGGCTTGGCCCTGGGCACCACCCAAGGGCTGGTGAATCATGATCCGGGAGTGCTGCAGGCTGCTGCGCTTGCCCTTGGTACCGGCACAGAGCAGGAAAGCGCCCATGCTTGCGGCCAAGCCAACACAGACCGTGTGCACATCCGGTTTGATGTGCTGCATCGTGTCGAAGATGCCGAGGCCGTCGTAAACCGACCCGCCGGGAGAGTTGATGTAGAGGTAGATATCTTTTTCGGGATCCTCAGCTTCGAGGAACAACATCTGGGCCACGATCCGGTTGGCGGAGTCACTCGTGACAGCCTCACCAAGGAAGATGATTCGCTCGCGCAGAAGCCTGGAATAAATGTCAAAGGCTCTTTCTCCCCGGCCGGACTCCTCAATCACAATGGGGATCATCTGAGCATCAGCAGGGTCGCGTAATCCTAACGGCGATGTCTGCGGCGCTAGGGTTCCGGCCATTCATTCCTGGACTGCACGTTGGCCGCAAGTCAGACCATCGCCGACAGCAAACGCGCGTTTCATCAGGCCTTTCCCCACGTCATTGCGCCGCTGTACCGCCGCCTTGCTGATGAGCTGCTGGTGGAGCTGCATCTACTGAGCCATCAAAGTCGGTTTGAAGCCAACGGGCTGTTCAGCGTTGGGCTCTGCACAGTGTTCGACACCTTCACCAAGGGCTATCGGCCTGAAGCGCAGACCGAGGCACTGTTCAGTGCTCTGTGCAGCAGCAATGGCTTCGACGCAGCGAAGCTGCGCAAAACCAACGCCTCGCTGGTTGACCAGGCCAAAGGGAAGGATCTCGAAAGCCTCAAAAGCTTGCTGTCATCCCACAGCCTCAACGAGGGCAGCCACTACTCGCGTTTGATGGCCGTTGGACTGATGAGCCTGCTCAAGGCGGCTACAGCGGATGCCACCGGTACGGACACCGAGGCCATCGTCAAGCAGAGCAAGGAACTTGCTGAGGGACTCGGTTTACCCACCGATCGCGTTGAGAAGGATCTAACGCTGTTTGGCTCCAACAGTGAACGGATGGATCAGGCCGTTGAACTGGTGAAAGAGACCATCGCTGCCGAGAAGCGCAAGAAGGAACGTCGCTTGGAAGAGCAGGCTCAACGCACGTCCAGCTGAAGCCGAAGCCATCCGGGCTGTTGCTGCTTCTGCAGTGCCGTCATCTCAAGCTCCAGTTGAGGTGCCTTGCCAACCACCCGCGGCCAGCCCGGTCCGAGCCAACCCAGCCGAGCCAATTGATGCGGTCGTGCGCGAAGGCGAAGCTGCTGTTGGCCCATCCGTTTCAGAGGATTGCTGCGGAGGTTCGGGGCATCCCCCAGGGCCAGCAGCAACTCCACCTGACCTCGGAGTGCAGGACCCAGTGACCAACCACCTTGCGGATGACCCTGGGGATCCAACCAAACAACGGCCGCATGGTTTGAGGGCCGACCATCGGGAGACAACAGGGGACGTTCAACCCGTTGAAACCCGCGCTTCAACAAGGCGGTGGCAACGGCATCAAGACTTCGCTTGGTCATGTCGATTTCACCAGTAGCCAGCATCAACCTGGCTTGAATCGCAGCCTGAAAACGACCACCCTCCAGCGCATCCAACCGCACAAGGACAGGTGCCTTGAGCAGAACGTCGCGCAACTGCTTCGGCAATCCATAGAGGCTGTCGAGTTGTTGGGCGAATAGTGAATTGTTGAACAAGGATCCCAGCAGCGGCTGCAGGGAAACGCTGTTGAGCTCCAGGTGAGCCGACGGCGGATCGAAGCGAACGAAATTGGCTTGGCGTTCCGGGTGGTGTACCTGCAGGGACGCGAAGGGGCTGGAGGCCACAGGCCCTTGAGCCATCAGACGATCGCCCCGGAGCGCAACACCCAGACAGCCATGCGACACGCTCGCCAAGGCGGGAAAAAGGGAACCGCTGATCGAAGCCAAGCCTGAGGGTTGCCACTGAACGGCCGATCCGCTGGTCAGCAGCCGTAAGCAGCGTTGTTCCAGAGCCGAGGGCTCCCATCGCTTCAGCGACGGAAGTTGATCAAAACTGCTGCGGTGCAGTTCATCAGCGAACAGCAGATCCAGAGCAGACGAATGCGGTGCGGACGGAAGAGCCAGAAGGGGTTCACCGTCGTCCAGCCAGATCAGCCACCAGGTGCCGCGACCATGACGTGCCCAGCGATCAGGAGCTTCCGAAGAACCAAGCCGCTGCTGCCAGAGCTTCGGCACCGGTGCGGCGGGGTCCGCCTCAAAACTCTGAACCAACCGTGCCCGCCGACTGATCTCAAACAGCTCTGCTGTTCCACGGCGATTCAGGGAAGGCGTCCTCAGGCTGGAGGTGCCCAGCAGCAGGGCGGGCAAAAAAAAGCACAACCCCAGGAGAAGGGCTGTGCAGGGATAAAGTCCAATTTGACGTCGGACGGACGGAATCAGGAGGATGACTTGGTTGAACTTTGACGGCGTCGACGGTCTCTCCATTCGATCGTTGAGAGATAGATCACGGCAACGCTGACGAAGACAAGAAGCACAGCTGCCGTGACCGCCAGGGTCTGGCTGAGAAGGGGTGCGTCTTGAAGCACAGATTCGATCAGAAGTTCAGGGTGCCGTCACCATTGCGTCCCCAGACGACCATGGCGATGGAGAAACTGAACATGGCGGCCAAGGACGCCCAACCCAGAGTGAACAACATGCGCTTGACCACTTGACTGTCGGGATCCTACCTAGGGTTCAGCACCTTTTCGTCCGCCCGAAGGCATCTGTCATGACCAGCTCCAGCCCAGGTTCATCAGCAGTGCTGGAGCGTCAGGGAACAACACAGCGCTACCCCCAGGCTCGCGTGATCGTTCTGGACGACGATGTGAACACCTTCCAGCACGTGGTGGATTGCCTGCGCAAGATCATTCCCGGCATGAGTGAGGACAAGGCCTGGAACCTCGCCAACAGGATTGATGGTCAGGGTGCGGCTGAAGTTTGGTGCGGCCCCCTGGAGCAGGCCGAGCTGTACCACCAGCAGCTTCAGGCCGAGGGCTTAACGATGGCCCCTCTGGAACGCTGCTGAGTCAGGCCGCCGGCTTACGGCTGGCTTTGGTGAGGCGCAGCAGATCAGCCACCTGCAAACGCTGCAGCTGCTCGTCCATCACAAAACGCACCACCCGGCCAGGGCACAAGGCCAGGCCCCGAACCTCCGTTCCGTGCACCTCAGCGGTGAGCATGCGGGCCTGGGGGCCGCATGCATCCTGCAGCGGTCCGCTGATCACGTGGCGGAGAGCGTCTACTGATTTCAGCATCACAGCCCCAGAGCGCTCTCTCTGGCATAGCCAAAGTGGCTAACTTTCACCAGTTCTCGGGTTTTCGTTCAGCTTTGGGCCGGGTCGTCATCACCCACAGCACCTATGTGGATGGCTTGATCCCATGGCTGAAGGCCCTGTCCCACGAGACGGAGATCCAGACGATCACCCCTGCCGTGATCAGCCGGGTGCGTGGCCGCAGTCCTGAACTGCAGCTGCGGGTGTCCACCCCGATCACAGGGGGATACAAGCTGGTGGCCCGCAAGGGGACATCAGCCCAGGAAGTCTTTGTGGTGACGTCGATGAGTCGGCCAGACCTGGAACAGGCCGTCCTGCATCACCGCCCCTGAAGGCGATTGCCTGACTCAAATCCAGCAGCACGACAGGCCTCAGGATGACCATCGGCAACGCTGGGATCTCGGGAACAGAGTTCAGCCCAATCGGATCGGCGGAAACTTTGGGGAAGGATGGCCCGGCATGCGATTTCAGCGTCATCCGGCAAAAAGGTGACAGCGTCAGCCGCGGGGCTGCCGAAACAACCCACAACCAGTGCGCTTGCCACCAGGCCGAAAACAGATGAGAAGTAAGAAACCAGCACGGAAGGATGAACAATGAAGCGATGCGGAAAAGTGATTCTCAACAACACCGACAGCCAATCAACTCAATGGGAGAACGAAATGGGTTCCCTCAATCCATGCACAGTTGCATCAACAAGTGACATCAACGAGCGGCATCAATCCTTGGCGTCAGATGCAGGAATCTTGAATTCCATGAACAGCGCTTCCGCATCAGCATAATCTTTCTTTTCACGCAGATAAAAGACCTGAGCTTTCCACCAATCCCAGGTTTCCATTTGGATCAGTTCGTCCAGGCGTGGATCACGCATCTCAGCACTGCAACCAAACAAACGCTAAGGACAGGAAAAGCGCTGACAAGCTTTGTTCACACAGCCGTAAGCATCATCGACTACACAACAGCACAGAGGTAGCCTTGACGGATGCAGCGATCGATCCATGCCCCTCGAAATTGCCGTCAAACAAGGGCAACAAACGATGGAGAGCATGGGCAGTTTCGACGACCTCGAAGACGCTTTGACCGAATTCAACGAATTGATCAACCGTCGAAACTGGCATCAGAGCGTGACCACCATCTCGCTGACCGACACGGATAAAGACAAATGCCTCGCCCAATACGCCCTTAAGGAATTCAACCACTCCGAAAACTAGCTCCACCAAAAATCTCCACTCCAACCCAGACGAACGTATCTAGAGTGCAATAAAAGCGAAAATTTCAGCATGAATGGCAAACTACTGGTGATCGGCATCGGCTCATTCTTTCTTCTGTTTTTTGTGATCGAGTCTTGGCTGATGAGGGGCCTGCCCCATTAACAAAGCTGAGACGATTTAAGGCAGAACCTAGAGAGAAGAGAAAAAGTCATCTGGTAAACCAAGTCCAAAAAACAAACTTTCAGAATATTGACGCAGAAAGGTGGAGATATTGGTTTTGTGATGGCTTGGCGAAGTCCAAAGCACCCACCACATTGATCAAGCGAAGGGGGTGAACCGCCATGCCGTGCGAGCCCCAGTGGTCGACCTGGAAGAACCAGAAGGGGCGACAAAGTGGGGTTTCGTTTCCGGCTGCATGGCCGGTCTACGTCACCGTCACGACAGTCTCCCCAAGTCGAAAGAGAGTCAGATCAGAGCACTAGAAAAAGGCCGTCACCAACACAGCAGTTCGCTACCAACCCTAGTCCTGACTCTCGCTCTCGAGGGGCCAGATCCGGCGAATGGCGGCAAGTGCTGACTCAGCCTCATCGCGCCGCTTGAGGAGCGTGTCACCCTCAAGCAGCAGCGTCACGTGACCCAACTTGCGGCCCGGTGTTTCCGGCGACTTGCCGTACCAGTGCAGGTGAAGCCCCGGCACGGCCTCAAGGGCCTCAAGCCGCTGATCCAAAGGAGGATGACGCTCGGGGTCGAGGCCGAGCAGGTTGACCATCAAGGCACCACGGCTTTTGAGCTCGGGATCAGGCACGGGAAGACCAGCCGCGATGCAGAGCTGCTGATCGAACTGACTGCTGGTGCAGGCCTCGATCGAGAAATGCCCGGAATTGTGGGTGCGTGGAGCAATTTCATTCACCTGCAGGCCAGCAGGCCCATAGAAGAACTCCAAAGCCAGCACCCCCACATAGCCAAGCTTCGTCATCAGAGAGGCCGCCACGTTGTAAGCCAGCGCAGCCACCGAAGGATCCACGGGCGCAGGGGCCAGAACCCAGTCACAGACTTGTTGATGTTGGTGGGTTTGCACCAGCGGAAAATGACGGATCCGGCCGCGCTGATCGCGGCTGACCACGAGAGCCAACTCCAGCTCGTAGTCCACCCAGGATTCCAACAGCCAGTCGTCGGCAGGGACCGCCCGCAACAACTGCGCCAGGCCCTCGATGTCGCGCAACACCACCGTGCCCTTGCCGTCGTAACCACCACGGGAGGCCTTGGCCATCACCGGAAAGGTCCAGCCCTGAGGAAGCGCGGGCTGGGCCGGTGAAATCAAACTGAGCGGACACCAGGGCGGGCTCGGGATCGCCAGATCGTCGAGCAGCTGGCGCTGGGACAACTTGTCGACCAGGGGCGAAAGCGCAGCCAGCGAGGGCTGGAAACGAACCCCCTGCTGCTCCAGCGGCAGAAGGGCATCGATATTGACCCACTCGTTCTCGAAGGTGATGCCGTCACAACCCACCACCAGATCCCGGGTTCCTGCCACATCCCGGGGATCCGCTGCCACGAGGCGCGAGGCCAAACTAGCCGCGGGATCAGCTGCATCGGACGTTTGAACAGCGATGGGAACATCGCGTTGCGCGGCGGCCTGCACAAGCATCCGTGCCAGCTGACCACCTCCAACAACGCCGATCATCGTGTCCGATCTGATGTCCGCAGCTTGCCAGTTTGCAGGGTCGATGACAGCGTTAGATCAGGGGGCGATCGCCGGCAAAGGCCAACCGGATCATGGTGAACAGCAACACCAACAGGAACAGCGCCAGGCCCAGGGTGCAGGCGTAGCTGATCTCCAATTCGGCAAAGGCCTGGTCGTACACGTAATAAACGATGGTTCGGGTGGCATCCGCAGGACCTCCCTGTGTCATCAGGAACACTTCCTCGAACACCTTCGTGGCCGCGATCGACGACACCACAGCGACCAGGGTCACGTAGGGACTCATCAAGGGCAGGGTGATGTCGAGATGCTTTCTCCAGCCCTCGCTGCCATCCAGCTCCGCAGCCTCATAGAGCTCCTGGGGAATGCCCTGCAGACCCGCCAGAAAAATCACCATGTAATAGCCAAGCCCCTTCCAGAGGGTCACCAACATCACGGCGGGCAGGGCCAGGTGCGGCGTGGTGAGAAAACCAATCGGGCTGAAGGCATCACCGAGCAGGGCACTCAACCATCCATTGATCAGTCCGTTCTCGGCATACAGCCAGCGAAAGGCGATGGCTGCAACAACGATCGACACCAGTACCGGGGTGTAAAAGGCGCCCCGCAGAAAAGACCGACCGGGCAGCCCCTGGTTCACCAGCACCGCCAGCGCCAGCGCCCCCAGAACGATGGGAGGCACCACACCAACCAGATAAAGGAAGGTGGTGACCAGCACCTGCCGCGCCATCGGATCCGACAGCAGGCGCTCCAGGTTGGCCAAACCAACAAAACGCAGGGGTTCACTGACATCCAGCCCCGTGGCGGTGAAACTCATCACTAGAGCCATCAGGGCCGGCACCAGCACCGACAAACTGATCAGCACCACAGCCGGCAACAGGAACGCCCACGCCGAAAGGGAGTTGCGCACTGATCTTTCGCGCACAGGACCAGCGACACTGTTGCGAGAGTAGGTGGGTTCCAACGGTTTCATGACCACAATCACCCCGTTGCATCACATCCGCGTTGCGCTGGAGCGCAACCCCTACGACGTGGTGATTGGAGACGGCGGCCTGGCCAGGCTTGGTCAGCAGATGCTGGACGCTGGAGTGCAGGCGGGTCGGCGTGTGCTGGTGGTCAGCAATCCGGATGTGGCCAGCCCCTATGGCGACGCCTGCCTGAACAGCCTCAGAGCGGCAGGTTTCAGCGTGGAGTTGTTGGTGATTGACGCCGGCGAAACCCAGAAGACACCAGCCACGGTGGCGGAGATCCACGATGCGGCTTACAACGCCAAGCTCGAACGCAGCTCCTTGATGGTGGCCCTCGGCGGCGGCGTTGTGGGTGACATGACCGGCTTTGCGGCAGCCACATGGCTGCGGGGCATCCAGGTGGTGCAGGTGCCCACAACCCTGCTGGCCATGGTGGACGCGTCAATCGGTGGCAAGACCGGGGTCAACCATCCCCGCGGCAAAAACCTGATCGGCGCCTTTCACCAGCCGCGGCTCGTGTTGATCGATCCCTCCACCCTGAACACCCTGCCCGAACGCGAGTTCCGGGCCGGCATGGCTGAGGTGATCAAATACGGAATCCTCGGTGACACGGCGCTGTTCGAGGAACTGGAGGCCTGCCCCGACCCGAGCACGCCCGCTGGGCTTGGATCGGAACGCCTGAGCTCGATCCTGCAGCGATCGGCCGCGGCCAAGGCCCGGGTGGTGGCAGCCGATGAAAAGGAGGGTGGCTTACGCGCGATCCTCAACTACGGGCATACCTTCGGCCATGTGGTGGAGACCCTCTGCGGCTATGGCACCTGGCTGCATGGCGAGGCGGTCGCCATTGGCATGGTGGCCGTGGGTGAACTTGGCGTGCTGCGGGGCAGCTGGAGTCGCGACGACGCCGAGCGCCAACGCCTACTGATCGACAGCGCTGGACTGCCCACCGCCTGGCCCGATCTCGCCGCCGATGCGGTTCTGGACAGCTTGCAGGGGGACAAAAAGGTGCGCGACGGTCGCCTGCGCTTCGTGATGCCCACCAGCATCGGAACCGTTGAGATTCGCGATGACGTCAGTCGCGACGAGATCCTCAGCTGCCTTGAGCGCCTGAAAGGCTGAAGCCGTCTTCAGGCAATCCGCGCCGGTAGGTGAGCCAGCGGAACGCACCGAGCCCCGCGGGGTCCACCAGGCGAAGCAGGGCTTCACGCCGTTGCAGGGCTTCTGCCAGCTGTTGGCCCGGTAGTTGCTGCAGCCCATGCAGACGCTCTGCAAGCCCCAAGGCCAGCAGGGCCTCGCCCTGCTTCGCCTGATCACCCACCATCCAGCCGTTTCGCTGAGCCGCCTCATCCACAAGCTCGATGCAGAGGTGGGCCGTAAGGTCCTGCTCGCCGGGCTGATCCAAGGGCGACAGGCCCGCCTGCTGAGCACAGACAGCCATCAACGTGCCGTCGGAACGCCGGGCTGTGAAATAACGCTGGGCCTCCAGGGCGTAATCAATCACCAGCAGCACGCCCGCATCCACGGCGGCCGCAGCAGCAGCAAACCAGTCGGGCAGTGCACTGTTCCACTCCGTGGTCCACCCCTCTTCGGCATCGGGGGGCGGCAACTGAATGCCGCCTTGGCTGCATACACGCCTGATCTCCTGCTGCAAACCATCGGGGAGAGGCCGATGCGTCGTTCGCAAACCACCGTTTGGGTTGAGCTCCACCCACTGCTGCTGGAGGGATCCCTGCCGCCAGATCAAGCGCTCCACCGGGAGGGCATCCAGCAACTCATGGGCGATCACCACCCCATGAACCGGAGCGCTGCCCAACTCCTCCAGGGAACACCAGCGCAGCGGCAGATGGTCTGCCTCTTCCAGCAGAGCCTGTTGCCGCCGTCGCATGCCGGGATTGGCCTCCACCAACACCAATTCGATCCGAGCCAACAGCTCTGGATCAGCACCACGCAACGCAGCAACGAGATCCCGGGCCAGATGGCCTTCGCCAGGTCCGATTTCCACGATCGACAGGCGTTGATCCGGATCACTTCGGGACATCGACGTCAGCCAAGCCAGGATCTGAGGAGCCAGAAGGGCTGCGAAATCACTGCCCAGCGAGGGGGAGGTGACGAAATCACCCTGGGCTCCGATGCGTGCACGGCCTGAGCCGTAATACCCGTGCTCCGGCTCATTCAGAGCCAGATCCATGAACTGGGAAAACGGAACGGCACCCCCCGCCTGATGCAGATGCGTTGCCAACCAGTCGGGACAGGACGCAGCGATCGGTTCCATTGGAGAGAATGCCGGTCGCTGCAGCAGTTCCATGGGAACACATCACATCCGACATATGTGGAGCCTCGTCGTGGTGGCTCTGGTCAGCCTGGGTGTTCTGGTGACCCCGGCTGAGGCCTACGACAACCCGGAGCTGCTGCCGGATCACCCCACCCCGGTGATCGACCTCGCCAAGGTGTTCAGTGATACCCAGCGGGCCCAGCTGGAAGCATCCCTGGCGGATGTGGAGGAACGCACCGGCTGGAAGATGCGGGTGTTGACCCAGTACGAACGCACGCCAGGTCTGGCCATTCGCGAGTTCTGGGGCCTGGATGAAAGCAGCCTGCTGCTGGTGGCCGACCCCCGCGGCGGGAACCTACTGAACTTCAACGTTGGCGATGCCTACTTCGCGATGATGCCCCGGACCTACTGGGTGGAGCTGCAGACCCGCTACGGCAACCAGTACTACGTGAAGGATCACGGCGAAGACGGAGCCGTGCTGGATGCCCTCAATGCGGTGGAAATCTGTCTGGACCGTGGTGGCTGTCAGGTGGTTCCTGGCCTTCCCCAGGAACAGTGGCTTTGGACGCTGACCACCTCAATCTTTGGCGGTTTGATTGCTGGCTTTGCGGCTTATCCCCGCAAGGAGGGCGAAACCATCGCCTGGGCCTGGTTGCTGCTGCTCTCACCGCTGTGGGTGATGCTGTTCGGCGTCTTCGGCGTTGCCCCTGTGATCACACGCACGTCTGAAGTGATGCCCCTGCTGCGCAATGGAGTCGGCTTCCTGGCGGGAGGCATCGCCGCTTATCTGATCGCCCAGGCCACGGTTGGTCGAAAGCTTCAGAACGACGCCGAAGGCTGAGGAAGGTCGAGAAACGTGAATGCCGTCAGAGCCGGGTGGCGCATTTAATGCGTGACCCGGTGCAAAGAGCCGGAGGGGGAGTGACGAGCGCCTGGCGCTTGACGTCACGCAGACGCCGCAACTCCGCGAGGTTCACGTCATAGAAAGAACGCAGTCGTGCGTATTTCTTGACGGGTTGGCCGTAGTAGCTGCGACCGGCGAGGGTTGGAAACGACGCCCATTCCGGAGCCAGCATGGCGGCGAGCAGCGGGCTGAGAACGCCGGTGTCGGTCAGACCCAGGGCTTTGCGACGCTGAATCAGAAACAACGCGCCCTGGTCTTGAGCCTCAGGGCCGAAACCGCGCACGCCGATGCTGCGCTGAACCAGATTCCAGGTGAAGGGCATGAACTGGTAAGCCCCCGCAGCTGCACTGGCGTAGCGGGAGCTGTAGATCACTCGGTTGGGATGCCGGTCGAGCGAAGGCATCAAGCCACCGCCGAACATCACCCAATAGCCCACATCCAGTCCACCTTTCCAGGTGCCTTCCGCAAAACGGATCGTGTTGAGCATCGCCCGACGTTCGGGCGTAATCACATAGGGAATGGCCCGGCTGGGCTGGAAGTCAGAGGTATGGATCAGCTGCGCCCGAGAAGCGGGGGGGAGCAGGCTCGCCTGGACAGGAAAAAGTGAACTGAGGGCAGGCAGAACTCCGACGATCACGGCCGCATGAAGCGTCTGACGACCGATGAATGCAGAGATAGCCATAAAGAGCGTTCAAGGAGCATGCCCTCGCAAGAGGGCGATGAGCAGATCAGAAGCGGATGAAATGCTCGAGCGGAAAAATTTCCACACGCAATGACTTTCTCGAATTAAAAGCTCAAATCAATAGGTATATATGCCAGTCAAGTAATCGGCCAAACCACTAACAGGCAGACAAATCAGCTCAAAAAGGTGATGAAAAAGACCAAAAATTAAAAACGCCTTGCAACCCAACCCACCAGTGCCAGAGCGGCTTCTTCAGCCCCTGATGCAGAAAGAGGGGCTTCGCTTGGCGCCAGCAACGGCTGGTCCAGCTGCCATGCGCCGGTGTCCAGCTCCTGACGGCTGAGGCAGCGGTGCTGGCCGTGGCGACGCAAACCATCCATCAGCGCCGAAGCTTCGGCAAATCCGCTGCGCTCCACCACGTGCATCCCAACCCCTTGGGCCATCGCCTCGCAGAAGCTGCTGAAACCCGGCTTGCCCAGAAAACGGGAGCAACGGCCGAGCACATCGACGGGGCGTAGCCCATCCGGCAGAAACGTGAGGTTGGGGAGCACCGCCAACTCAGGCGCGTGCGAGGCATCTGCTGACGCCGGAAGCAGGAAATGGTGGTTGGGCCAGAGCTGAAACAGATCCCGCGAAAGGGACAAGCCCAGGCCTCCAAACCCCACCAACACCAGGGGAGCATCCTGGGCATCAAGGCAAGCCTCAAGATCCGCCGGAATGGGCCGCGGGCTGGCGCAAACCAAACCGAGCTTCTGTTCAGGCAACCCCCAATGCATGGCGAGGTCAAACGGGCAGCGCAGCAACAGATCACCGCAGCGGTAGGCCTCAGCGGCAGCATCGAGCCAGCGTTGGAAGGCTGAGCCCAAGGGGCGATAGATGTCATCCCACCCGAAATTGCTCATCCACACCAGAGGTGCATCGAGGCGCTGGGCCAGGGCGGCTGCGGCCGGGGGAATGTCCCCGATGATCAACACCGGCTGCCCTTGCGACGCAAGCCAGAGAGCCTCAGCCTCGATCAGGGCCGGCAGCCGTTGCTCCAGCTCATCCAGGGCCCTGAGGGTGGCGGCGCAATCCACACCGAGCGCGTCGGCCTGCACCATGCCCACATCCCATTGACAAGACCGCTGCTCAATCGCTGCATCCCCCAACAGCAGGTTGAGTACGGGGGAGGGCAGACCCGAGCTCATTACCAAGGTCCATTCAGGACGCAGGCGGCGCAGTTGCTGGAGCACCGCAGCATCGCGAGCCGCATGGCCGAAGCCATGGCTGCTGCTGCAGAAATAGATCAGCACGGCAATGGAGCATCGATCGGCAACTGCTCCTGATGGATCAACTCAGCTTCTGGGGTGTACCAGCGATGGGCGAGCTGCGTGAGGCGGGCCCCCTGGAATTCAGCCCAGGAGAGATGCAGCAGCGTTCGACCTTGCCCATCCACACCTGAACGGGGCACACAGGCGGCATTGATCAGCGCCGTTCCATGGCGATGACGCAACAGGGTCTGGCGGAAACCAGAGCCGCGCTTGAGGGCATGGTGCATGTGGCCAAAGATCACCAGATCGGCAGGTCGGTCTTTGGCCATGCGGTCCAGAGCAAGGGCCAGATCCTGATCCCCCCAGTCCACTGCCGGCGTCTTCCAGTCGCGTCCGCAGGGACTGGCGGCCTCGGATCCCAAGCCTGAGGGACCGCAGTGGGCCATGACGATCAGGGGCTGATCAGCGGGTACATCAGCGGCGGCCTGCACAATCCGCTCGGCTGAAGCCTCAAGCGACACCGGGCCGTACACCGCCTCCACCGCTTTCGATAGCTGAAAACCTCCACCAGCACTGCATGGACGCGCACCCACAATCGTCAACGGGAGCTCCGGCCATTGAATTGAGCGCCAAGCGCAATGGAGATCGCCGAGCACAGCGCGTTGTTGCTCGAGGATGCCGCCACTGCGATCACGCCCGCGGTCGTGGTTCCCCAGGATCACGGCCACGGGGAAGGGAAGCCGCGTGATCCGGCGCGTCAGACGCAGATCCCCATCAGCAAGATCACCAACGAAAAGAACAGCGTCGGGCTTGAGCCGCTGCAGCAGCTGCTCATCCGCGTCGCCCCAGGCGCCGTGCAGATCACCGGCAATGGCAAGTCGCAGGTGCTTCAGAGCGAATGCCTAGGCTGTGGCCATCCTGCCCCGAACCGGTCCTGATGAGCGCTGACACCGCCCTTGTTGCGGCGATCAACCGGCTTCGCCAGGACCGCAATGCCGTGATCCTGGCTCACTACTACCAGGAGCCGGAGATTCAGGACATCGCCGATTTCGTTGGTGACTCCCTGGAGCTGTCGCGCAAGGCCGCCAGCACCGATGCAGACGTGATCGTGTTCTGCGGCGTGCACTTCATGGCTGAGACCGCCAAGATTCTCAGCCCGGAAAAGACGGTGGTGCTGCCGGATCTAGAAGCCGGATGCTCCCTGGCGGACGACTGCCCCGCCGATGAGTTCGCCCGCTTCCGGGCAGAGCACCCCGACCACTTCGTGGTGAGCTACATCAACTGCACGGCCGCAGTGAAGGCGCAAAGCGATCTGATCTGCACCAGCAGCAATGCCGTTGATCTGGTGAATCAGCTGCCTGCCGATCAGCCCGTGCTGTTCGCCCCCGATCAGAACCTGGGGCGCTGGGTTCAGCAACAGAGCGGTCGCGAGCTGACCCTCTGGCCGGGACGCTGCATCGTTCACGAGACCTTCAGCGAAGAAGCCGTGCTGGCCCTCAAGCACGAACATCCCGGGGCTGAAGTGATCGCCCACCCCGAGTGCCAGCAGAATCTGCTGGACCTGGCGGATTTCATTGGATCCACCAGCAAGCTGTTGAATTACGCCGAACAAAGCTCCTGCAACAGCTTCATCGTTCTGACGGAACCGGGGATCCTGCATCAGATGCAGCAACGGGTTCCTGAAAAAACCCTGCTCGACGTTCCAGGAATCGATGGATGCAGCTGCAATGCCTGCCCCTACATGCGGCTCAACACCCTTGAAAAACTGAAGGCATGCCTGGAGACCCTCACGCCTGCGATCGAGATGGATGAATCGATGCGTCTGAAAGCCATGAAACCCATGCAGCGCATGCTCGAAATGAGCCGGTGACGCGCCAACAGATCAAAGAACGACGCGGTACGCGAATAAATTTTCGACAATCCAGCCCCTGCGATTCATGGCCAGCGTCATCCAGCCCCAGGGCATCAGGGTTCTGACCTTGATGGCAGCGATGGCGGGGACGTTGTGCACCGCAGCGACTGCACAACCGTGGAACCAACCGATTCCTGAACCCGCAACGGAGTCCACAGAACAAACAATTAAGTTGGCCGAGCAACTCAACACAGTGGGCGCCAGGTTTTTTGGAGCCCATTGGTGCCCCGCCTGCAAAGAACAGATGAAGCTCTTCGGCAAACAGGCCGGAGCCAACCTGAACTACGTGGAATGCGGTCTGCCCGACAAGTACCCCAACCAGCTCAGGCAGTGCAGGGATGAAAACATTCGATCCATCCCCACCTGGACACGGCCGGGATCAACGCGGCTCCAGGGTGTTCAATCAATCAACACCCTGGAGCGCTGGAGTGGCCTGAGGCCTGAGCCACTGAATTGATTACTTCTTACGGCAATAGCCAGCGCCAACATTCATCCAGCCGGAGGGGCAGGCTTCACCGTTGGTGGGCTTCATCTCGTAATAGATCGGAGACACACAGGTGGTGCCCAGGGTGTTGACGTAACCCAGGGGCATTGGTTGTGGCCTTGGGCCTTGGGAATCTTTTTCTGAGCCAAAGCGGAACTGGGCACAGCCAGGGCTGAAACAAACAGAGCGGCAGCGAGCAGCTTCATCGCAAGCGGGTCGAACGCGCTCAAGGTATGGGCCTTTCAGACTGTCTGCAGCGATCGGCGGTTGAGCTTGATCGAACGCACACCGGAGGGGTTGTATTGCCGTGCCGCGAAGGCCTGGGTCGACCCATGGAGTCCGGTTCCCCGGGCCCTGATCACCCACGCCCATGCCGACCACGCCCGCCCCGGATGCGGGGAGTACTGGGCCGTGGCCTCCAGTGAAGGGGTGCTGCGCCAGAGGCTCGGCAAGGACATCACCCTTCACCCAGTGGCCTACGGCGAAGAACACTGGCTGGGGCAATGCAAGGTGTCGTTTCACAGTGCCGGACACGTGCTCGGTTCGGCGCAGATCCGTCTGGAATCAGAGGGTGAGGTGTGGGTGGTCAGTGGTGATTACAAACGGGATGACGACCCCAGCTGCGAACCCTTTGAACCGGTGCGCTGCGATGTGTTGATCACCGAAGCCACCTTCGGAATGCCGATCTATCGCTGGCAAAGCGGTGACCAGGTGGCCAAGGAGATCCATGCCTGGTGGAGCCGTGATCGCAGCAGGCCATCCCTGCTGTTCTGCTATGCCTTCGGCAAAGCCCAACGCTTGCTGGCTGAACTGAAGGCCATCGGCGTGGAGGAGGAGGTGCTGCTGCACGGCGCCGTTGAAACCGTGACCCGTCATTACCGCGAGGCAGGGGTTCCGATGACCCCCAGTCGTCCCGTCAGCGAACTGCCCCGAAAGGATCCGCTCGAAGGGCGGTTGATCCTGGCGCCACCGTCGGCCCATCGCTCCAGCTGGATGCGCCGCTTCAAGTCACCCCAAACCGCCTTTGCCTCCGGCTGGATGGCCGTGCGCGGAGCCCGTCGACGGCGGGGCTACGAGCGGGGATTCGTGCTCAGTGATCATGCCGACTGGCCTGGACTGATCCAGACCGTTCGCGACAGCGGCGCCCGCAAGGTGTACGTCACCCATGGACAGAGTGACGTTCTGGCCCGTTACCTGCGGGAGGTGGAGGGTGTGGATGCAGAGCCGCTGGACACCCTGTTCGAAGGGGAGTCGGACTAGAACTTGGCGATGCCGTCCGGCAGCTCGGGGAGGTTGAGGTTTGCTTCGCGACCTTCGATCGCGGCTGTGAGCGATTCGATCATCATGGCGTTGCCGCTGTCTTTCACGGCCTCGAGCGCCTTCTGAAGACGACGACGACGGTCGGATGGATCATCCGATGTGCCGGAGACGGCCACGGGGGTGACGACGGCCGTGGCTGAGGCGGTAGCGCGCACGCTGCTGAGTTGTTGCGCGAGGTTGTCCCAGAGGAGTGCCATCCGGCTGATTCAGGAATCTGTGGCTCAGATCAACACAGGTCTCTGCCGGATTTCCAGCACTGCTCACAAAATGTCTTGTCAGGATGGCGGGGCTTTCCATCCATCCCGTTCCAGCGCGCATGCGTGCCTTTCAGAACCTGTTCAATCAGTTGGATCAGGTCACGGGCACCAAGGCCAAGGTGCAAGCGCTGGTGGATCACTTTCAGGGGGTCGAACCAGGGGAGGCGGCCTGGGCGTTGATGCTGCTGCTGGGCAAGCGCCGCAGGCGCCTGATCACCGGTCGCCGACTCCGCGACATCCTGCGGGACCGCGGTGGTCTTCCGGATTGGCTGATCGACGACTGCTATGGCCAGGTGGGCGACTCAGCTGAAACCATCAGCCTGCTCTGGCCCGCCGTGCAAGAGCGCGTCGAAGCAAGCGATCCGGATCTGCCCAGCGGTGATGGAGACATGCCCCTGAGCTGGTGGATGGACACTCTGCTGCCGGCCATCAGCACCAGAAGCGACGACGATCAGGCCAATGTGGTGATCTGGCTCTGGCACCGAACCCCGCCCGACCAGCACTTCATTGTCAACAAGTTGCTCACGGGGGGATTCCGTGTCGGCGTGTCGACAGGCCTGATCAGCCGGGCCATCGCCGAAGCGTTTGATCTCGAAGAAAGCCTTGTGGTGCAACGGCTGATGGGCGGCTTTGAGCCCTCCGCAGAGCGCTTCAGGCAACTCACCGCCTGCGCAACGGCGGATGAACACCGTTCCAGCGGCACCCCCTACCCCTTCTATCTCGCCAGTCCCCTGGAACCCGACCGACTGCTGGAGACATCGGCGAGCGATTGGCAACTGGAGTGGAAATGGGATGGAATCCGCGGTCAGCTGATTCATCGCGGCTCCGGCGTCTACCTCTGGAGCCGTGGAGAAGAGCTGGTCAACGAGAGCTTCCCTGAGCTTTTGGAGGTTGCCAAGGCCTTGCCATCCGGCAGCGTTCTGGACGGCGAGCTGATCTGCTGGCAACAGGACGCCGCCGCGCCGCTTGGCTTTGATCAGCTGCAACGACGGCTGGGCCGCAAAAGCGTTGGAGCAACGTTGAAACGGGATTGCCCGATGCGGTTCATCGCCTACGACCTGCTGGAACATCAGGGCGTGGACATCCGCCAGCAGGGATTACGGCAGCGACAGCAGCAGCTGGCTGCGCTGCTGGGCAGCATCGAGCATCCCGAATCGTGGCGGCTGAAGCAGAGCCCGTCCTGGTCGATCGACTCCTGGGAAGAACTGGAGACACAGCGCAACCAGGCCCGTCAGCACAACGCCGAAGGGCTGATGATCAAACAGGCGGAATCGCCCTACCTGAGCGGCCGCAAACGCGGCAACTGGTGGAAACACAAGCTGGAGCCGATGACCCTCGATGCGGTGCTCCTCTATGCCCAGGCCGGCAGTGGGCGTCGCGCCAACCTCTTCACCGACTACACCTTCGGCCTCTGGACCAACGCTGAAGAGCCGGAGTTGGTGACCTTCGCCAAGGCCTATTCCGGCCTCAACGATGCCGAAATCCTCGAGCTGGACCGCTGGATCCGACGCAACACCCTGCAGCGCTTCGGACCGGCACGGTCCCTGAAAACCGAGCTGGTGTTTGAAATCGGCTTTGAGGGCATCAACCCCTCAAAACGCCATAAATCCGGCATCGCCGTGCGTTTCCCGCGGATCCTGCGCTGGCGACGCGACAAACCCGCCGATGAAGCGGATTCACTCCAGACCGCGATGGCATTGATCGAGAACCGCTGATGGCAGCTTCAGAAAAGAAGGCAAAAGCGAAGGCCAAGGCCAAGGCCAAACCATCAACCGACGACCCTCGCTTGGAGCCGATTCATGACTGGTTCGCGCAAAGGAACTGGACACCGCTGCCGTTTCAGCAGGAGACCTGGAGCGCCTATCTGGCAGGGCGGAATGGCTTGATCCAAGTGCCCACAGGGTCTGGCAAAACCTTCGCCGCCGTGATGGGACCGATCGCGCGGATGTTGGCGGAGGAGCAGACGTTGAAGGGAATGCGACTGCTCTACATCACGCCCTTGCGGGCCCTCAGCCGCGACTTGTCGCTGGCGATCCGCGAACCGATCGAGGCGATGGGCTGGCCGATTCGGGTGGGCATCCGCAATGGCGACAGCAGCAGCAGCGAACGCACCAAACAGCTCAAGGCACCACCACAGATTCTGGTAACGACTCCGGAGTCCCTCGCCCTGCTGCTGAGCAACGCCAAGGCCGAAGAGCTGTTTGGCCAACTCGAAACGGTGATCCTCGATGAATGGCACGAGTTGATGGGCAGCAAACGGGGCAGCCAGACGGAGCTGTGCCTGAGCTGGTTGCGCCAGCTGCGCCCCCAGCTCCAGACCTGGGCCATTAGTGCCACCATCGGCAACCTCGAGCAGGCAGCACGCCATGCCCTGGGGACAGCAAGTGAGCCACAGCTGATCGGGGGCGCTCCTGCCCGCAGCACGGAGATTCAGAGCATCCTTCCGGAGACGATCGATGGCTTCCCCTGGGCCGGACACCTCGGGTTGCGGATGTACGAGGAGCTGGTGGCCCGCCTCAATCCCGGCATCAGCACCTTGCTGTTCACCAACACCCGCAATCAGTCGGAGCGTTGGCACCAGTGTCTGCGCTTCGCCTGCCCGGAAATGGAAGAGGGATTGGCCCTGCACCACAGCGCCATTGATCGCAGCGAGCGGGAAGCGATCGAAGTCTCCGTGAAGGCCGGCGGCATTCGTTGGGTGGTCTGCACCAGCTCCCTGGACCTCGGGGTGGACTTCCAACCCGTGGAACAGGTGGTGCAGATCGGAAGCCCGAAGAATCTGGCGCGACTGCTGCAGCGGGCGGGGCGGTCAGCGCACTTGCCCGGCGGAACATCCCAGGTGCTGTTCATGCCCACCAATGCGCTTGAACTGCTCGAACTCAGTGCTGTGCGTCGGGGACTGGCGGAGGGGCTGGTGGAACAACGCAAGCCGCCGAAAGCCCCTCTGGATGTGCTGCTGCAGCACCTCACGGGGTTGGCCTGCGGCCCTGGCTTCCATCCGGAGCAGACCTTGCAGGCCGTGCGCAGCTGTGCGGCCTATGCCGAGCTGAGCCAGGAGGATTGGGACTGGTGCATGCTGTTTCTGGAGCAGGGCGGAGAGTGCCTCGGTGCCTACCCCCGCTACCGCAAGCTCGAGTGGGAGGAGACAAGCCAGCGCTACCGGGTTCGCGAGAAGGCCATCGCCCGGCTGCACCGTCTCAACGTTGGAACGATCACGGCCGCACCAGCGATCACCGTGCGCTTTGTGCGTGGTGCCGTGCTCGGCCATGTAGAGGAGACCTTCATCAGCCAGCTGAAGCCGAAGGATGTGTTCTTCTTCTCCGGCCGCCAGCTGGAATTCGTGCGGCTGCGCGACATGACCGCCTACGTGAAGGTGAGCACCAAGAAAACGCGCACGGTGCCTGCCTGGGCTGGGGGGCAGATGGCTCTCTCCGATCTGCTGACCCATCACCTGCGTCTGGAGGTGGACCGCGCCAGCCGTGGTGATCTCGACAACGCTGAACTTCAGGCTCTGAAGCCCCTGTTTGATCGACAACAGGACATCTCGGTGTTGCCGTCAGTGGGGCAGCTGTTGATTGAGACCTGTCGCACCCGGGAAGGCACACACCTGTATGCCTTCCCCTTTGAAGGGCGGTTCGTGCATGAGGGCATCGGCTTCCTCTGGGCATCGCGGCTCACCCGCCTGGAGCGGGGCACGATCACGGTGTCGGTGAACGACTACGGCTTTGAGCTGTTGGCACCGAAGAGCTACCCCATGGCGGAGTTGCTGGAAGACCACATCGATCTGCTGCTCGATCGCCAAAAGCTGGAGCGGGATCTGAAGAACGCACTGAATCTTTCCGAGCTGCAACGGCGACGCTTCCGCGCCATCGCCCAGATCGCAGGCCTGATGAACCGGGGATTCCCGGGATCGAGCAAAAGCACCGGTCAGCTTCAGATCAGTGCATCGCTGCTGTTCGATGTGTTCAGCCGCCATGAGCCGAACAACCGCTTGCTGCTGCAGGCGCAGCAGGAGGTTCTCGATGACCAGTTGGAGATCTCACGCCTGGAGGCGGCCTTGGAGCGCGCTGCAAGCCAGGAATGGCTGCACGTTGAAACTCCGCGGCCCAGTCCATTGGCCTTTCCACTGTTGGTGGAACGGCTGAACAACAGGATGAGCAATGAATCCGTTTTGGAGCGGGTTCAACGGATGAAGGACGAGGCGATCAGGCGCGAGGGGTAGCGATCATTGCAAGCCCCACCAAGAGCGGGTGGCACTGAGGCCATACAAAACCCGGGCGAGAGAGACCAGGGAACCTGAAGTCGATCTGTTCCGAAGCTGAGTGTTCTGGCCGCAACCCGTCTCAGTTCTGTTGACGAGATTGCTTCGCTGCGAGCCCGGCTTCAACTGCTGTTCCAGCCGCGAGAGCAACGAGCCCAAGCAAGCCAATCCATTGGTTTTGGATTTCTTCGGCAGCCTCAGCCCCCTGTCCCAGCAGTCCACCCAGGACAAACCAGGTCGTCGCCAAAGCAGACGTGATCCAGTACGCCTTCCAGCGGCGCTGGTAGAGGTACCCGGCACCCAAGCCCGGAACCACGTTCAACGTGACGGCAACCCAGCCTGCCGATGCGGCAAGGATCTCTCTTTTGGTGGGCGCCATAACAACATGTGTTTCAGTGCATTTTTGTCGATATTGAGAGCCATCGCGCGTGGCGAGCACTCATCCATAGGGCCCAAATCGCGTCGCACAGGCGGCACCACACTGGGCACCCAAAGCGATGGCCTCCTCCAGGGGCCAGCGCGCCGCAAGACCCGTGACCACGCCTGCCGCAAAGCTGTCGCCGCAGCCATAGCTCTCGACCAAGGGCCCCGGAAGGGGTGATGGGTCATAGCGGCCGCCTGGATGACTAATACCGCCTGCGGCACCTTCCGTGCGAATGATTGTGTGGGGAGCTGGATTCAACTGCCCCGACTCCACCCGTTCACCCGGATCAAGGCCACTGCCAATCAAGGCATCGAGGGGTACCCGGGCCTGCTGAAGCACGGGCAAACGAACGCGCGGGGTCGCCGCCAAAACTGCAGCAGAACGGCAGGCTTTCAACAGAGGAGCATCAGCGGCCGTGACGAACAAGCCGTCGCATTCGCCAAGGGCCTCCCAAGGAAGGTCGTCATCCAGTGATGGGGTCAGCCGCTCGCCGATCACCGTGATCGCCCGATCCCCCTCACCATCAACCATGCTCACGCCACGACGGGTTGGCACCTCCCTCCAGGCGACATGAACCTCAAGGCCCAGATCCTCGAGTCGCTTGACGCAGGTTTCACCAACCGAATCACGGCCTAAAGCCGTAAAGAACTGGACGGGTTGCTGCTGCAACCGTGCCATTTGCACCGCAACGACGGCTCCACCACCAGCAGGCTCCTGCAGAGACCGCAAGGCGTGACCAATGGCCCCGGGGCGGGGCAACTGATCCACCGCCAGAAATTCCACCCATTCGACATGACCCACAACGGCCAAGCGCAGGGGCGGCAGGGCTGAGCCGGAAGACAAAGGCCGTTGAAGCTGCTGGGCCCCATCCTCTCTGCAGGAACGGCTCAACAACAGAATGGGGGCGCGGATGGAGAACGAGGCACTCAGATCCGATATTTATCGTTTGCATAAGTTTTTCTCTTGCATTATTTGATAAGTTTAACCCCTGTATTCACAGCATCTTGTGCACTCCTGGGATTCACATATTCCGGTCGATTCATTATTTAGACCGATTGCAGTTCTTCTAATGACCGAATGATATGGAGCTCAATCAAGCCACAAAAAAGCCCCGCCTGAGCAGCGGGGCCATTCAAACCACATTCTTGGAAGGATTCTTCAATTAAAGCGGTGAACCGTTGTAGACAACATCAACAATCGAAGCTCCGTCTCGAGAGACAAGAATTTCAGTTTCAACAGTGGGTTGACCACCAGCCTCTTGCCAGCCTGGAGAGCCACCATCAAACACGAACAGGTAGCCATCGCTTGCATTCTTCAAGCAGTTGCCACCTCCCTTACCGGTGGCGTACATGCATTTCGAAGCTCGGTAGTTGTTGAGTCCACCGTTGATGGACTCAGCTTGCATCCTGTCGGTGTTCAGCGCACGGACGTTTTCTTTCGAAACCTTTTGGGCAAAAGCGGGGGACACCAGCAGTGCACTCACCAGGAATCCCGTCGACAGACTGACGACTCTTTTCAAGATGAATCAATTGGAGGGGCTTCCATTGCCTAGCAACGTGTCAGCCGATGAACAGCAGCCCAGGAAAGGTTTGTTCGTTTCGGACCAACAGGCGCGCCTTAAGCTCCAGCAGCACACGCGATCAGCAACGTTGGCCAAGCTCGGGGAGATCAAGCTCAAACAGATTCCGCAACTGAACACGGCCAACAGCTCACCCTTGATTCGGAAACACAAAGAGGTTCTGAATCTGATGATGAGAACGCTTTCCCTCGATACCTACGGCCTCACCTGGGCCCAGTTCATCAAGGGGTTTGGTTGCGGTGCTTTGGCCGTTTGGCTGCTCATGCGCTGAGCTCAGCCATGACGCACGGGCCTTCCACCCCGTCGCAGTGACTCCAACATTCCCTTTTCCAAGGCCGTCAGTTTTGGTGCCGGCTCGTTCAATGCAGCTTCCGCCCGTGTCTTGGCTGCGGCAATGAAGCGATCTGTCTTATCTCCAGAATCAAAAGCCACGGTTCCTCAGCAAGAACCACTAAAGGTATGGATCAGCACCTGTTGAGGCTCAGGACTTAAGAAAGATGCCTGAACTCAACAGAATTGGAGGTGAGCTCCCCGCAGCCATTTCCTCGATCGCAGAATCGTTGCTATCGGTTGGAGGTTGCAGCAACCCGATGAGCCGTTACCCCGTCTTCTATTGCGCTCCAGCGGCCGTTGACGCTGGCTTCAAGCCTGTCGAAGCGGCGGATGCCTACGAGGCTGAGCAGATCGTGCAGCGCGAGCACCCCGGCGCAGTCACGGCATCTCTGAGCGAACGGGTGACCAACGAAGAGGAAATCCGCCGGTTGTTCTTGGCCTGACTCGAAAAAGTCTGAACACCTGGAGCCACCAAAGGGGTGCATGGAACGCAATCCGTTGTCGGTCACGCCCCCCAGCTGGCTGGACATCGACCCCGACAGCTACAAGCGGCTGCTGAACCGCACGGCGGTGACGATCACCAAGCGCGCCAGGAAGCGAGGGGCGACATATCAGGTGAGGGAGGCCATCGATGCCATCCATGCAGCCTTTCAGCGTTGTGACGGCACCGATCCCTACGACGGACTGCCGCTGGACAATCGCCTTCATGATGGAAGCCGCAGTCCGACCGTCTCCCCGGTGAGCAGCAGCACCACCGCAACCTTTGAGATTCTCAGCCTGCAGACCAAGGAAGCCAAAGGGGAGAGGAACGGCGAGGAGTTCATCGCCCACTGCCGTGCCGTCGTCGCCCATGCCGACGCGTCATCACCGGCCCAGCGATGAGCAGCGCCAAGAAGCTGTTCCTGGTGGTGCTGGGGGGCCGTTGCAAGGGCTGCCATGTGGAGCAGCACGATGTTCGCTGGGTCGTGGGCGAGACCATCGACGCAACGCTGCCGGCGCTGCGGCAGGAATGGATCGGCCTCCGCCGTGGCTTGCACATCGACAGCTACCGCTGCATCGACCATGTCGATGGCTATCGCGTTGAGGTTGTTGAGCGAGCGCAGGATCCATCCAGTACTGACGGTCCGCAGCTGTGGTTCGTCAACCTTGGCGCCTATGACCCCACCTCGATGGCAGAACAGCATGCCTTCGGGGTGATCGTGGCCCGCTCTTCAGCCTCCGCCAAGGCGCGGGCACGGCAGCGTTGGCTGAACGGACAAGAGCAGGTGCACAAGGACGATCTTCACCCTGTCGAAATGGACAGCGCGCTCGATGATCTGCTGCCGATTCACGGCAATGGCCAGTGGCACTTGAAACTGATCGCGGATGGCCAAGTTGACGACGGCCCAGCCCATCCCGATTGGTACGGCTACTGGAAGATCTGACCACAGAACCAACACGGCTCAGCTACAACAAACCACCACGTTGAGGATGTGTCGTGCTGATCTTGATCCTCCTCGTGCTGACGGGCTCCTACGCCGGACTGTGGGCCCTGCGTTTCGTGCTCGAACAACGCACAGACACCGAGTAGGGAATCACGCCCTCAAGACGCATCCAGTCACATCTGGCCGAGATGCTGTCACGTTCACCAGGCAAAGCCGAAATACGTTTTCCTCAGTCCATCGACGCCCCATGTCGCTTGTTCAACGTCTTGGCATCGCTGCGTTCGTGGTGGTCATCACTGGTGTCGGCCTCAGCCCTGCGGTGGGAGCCCATAGTGCTCATCACCACCACTCCCGCAAAAACAAAAAAAGAAGGCCTACAACAGGGGCTACAAGCATGGCTACAGAAGGGCCATCGAAAACAGCTACCGCCCCCACTACCGAAGGCACTACCGCAGCTATTCCCCGCTGTACGGCCCCATGGTTTCACCAATGCCCCGGCGCGTCATCGTCACCCCAACGCCCTGGATGGTTCCGGTTCACCCGCATCACCACGGCACCCGCGTCAACGTTGGGCACGGGTTCCATCTCTAGACATCGCGTCATCCACCATGTCTGATCGAATCAGCAAAGACGCCAGCGAGGCCTGGCGCGACCTTGTGCTGAAGCAGGTGGTGAATTACCTGGAAAGAAATCGCGATGAAATCATCGATGGCTTCGAAGCGGAGAACGCCCACAACTTGAAGCGTGAGGACATCGAACAATCAGATCTTCTCGATTTCGATGTCTCAGTCACGCTGCATCGCGATCAATCCTCATCCTTTGGCCTCGGATTCGGTTTTTTCAAGGCCAACATCATCCGCTGAATCAACCAGCGGGCTTCCAGATCAAGTCTGGATCCTGGCGTTGCAGGGTTTGTTCAGCGAGCTTCAGGTAATAGAAATAGCTCTGCCTGTCTTCCGACTCAGCAGCTTTGTTCATCAAGTGCAGATAGCTGAGACGCTGATCGCTGTTCATGCATGGGCTGGAAGAGACCCAAACAATCACCTCAGCCGACCTGTGGTTTCGGTATCGGAGCGAACAATCGAAACAATTATGGGTATCAAAAGATCACTTTTTATCTTTTCTTTTGAAACTTTGGCCATAAAACCCTTCCTCGCAATGCAATCAACAGGGCTGGAAATTCGTCGTGACAGGTGGACCACCTCCAGGAGGAACAACACAGCTTGGATCGGATGAGCCTGTGTTCTGCTCAGGCAACGCAGGAGCGCGGCCAGCCCCTCCCGGCGATGCCGGGCCCAAGTCAATCTTGCCGGGCCGGATCAGTTGGGACGTGACGTTGAACGCCAAGCCGCCGAGCAAGCCAAGCCCCATCGAGGCCGAAAAAGCAACGAGAATTTGACGCTGACGGTTGTTCATCCCACTGCTCGATCCCGATGAAGGTTGATTGGCCGCGAGCTCTGGCCTCAATCTCAGTGAATAACGGAGATTTGACAGATCAAAACAGACCGCCGGATGATCCGCTTGCTGCAACCGGAACGATCGAAACACAGTCTCTGCTGACGCTGCTCACGCCCTTCCTCGTGTTCGGGGCCTTGTTTGTGGTGCTCCTGCTGGTCTGGGACCGATGACAGCCCCCGTTGCGGGACTGTTCTGGACGCCATACGCCGATTGGATCTACACCGTGGTCAGCCTGAGTGGATTGATGCTGATCACCTGGCTGGTGCTGGGACGCAGCAGCGGCAGCTGACGCCCTGGGACGCACGTCAGGGCCGTCAGGCAGCAAGCATCTCCATCTCGGGCTCAAGCAGCACATCGCGGGCGGTGTTGAACCGTGTCATCACCTCAGGGTCGCCCCCTTTATCGGGATGATGTTGAACAGCCAGAAGCTTGTGAGCCCGCTTCACCTGGGCAAGGGTTAACCGCCCGGTGAGCGGCAGGCCAAGGCACTGCCTGGCCTGAATCGCCTCGAGGCCGGGGTCGCGCCCCATCGGACATTGATCACGGCGATGGTTTGACGTTCCAGGCTTGCGCTTCTTGCTGGATTTGCGTTTGGCCGACCTGGCCTGCCCCCCAAACCCTTTCGAATCCTGCACAAACTGATCGCCGAAGGAGGCCACAATGCCTGATCGCCTGGTTCAGTCTCCGAGCTGCGACCACCAGCGCTCGATGCGATCGGTGGAGCCGTACCAGCTTTGGCCGAACAATCCACCGTGGGCCATATCGTCCAGCTCAATCCAACGGGCATCCCGCAGCAGGGCTGATGGGAGCGGCACCAGACCATCCCCCTGCAGATCCGGGTCGCCCATGATCTGGCGATAGCTGCGGGCAGCGCTGCGGCGCGAAAAGTTGGATGCATTCGCTCCCAGCGGGTCAAGCCGACCCGCAACCGCGACGTAGTCCACCCGATCGGCTTCAGGGCAACCCGGAAACTCACGATCCACGCGAGCCCGCAGCGGTGTGGCACGCAGGGCCTGGTGGGGGCTGCCGAGAGTGATCAGGCGATTGCATCGGGCTGCACCGTTGAAACGGCGTCCCAGAAAGATCTGATCAGCCAGATAGGGGCGCAACATCACCCCGCCGGAACTGTGACCAATCAACGTGACGCGCTCTGTAGGCGACTGGCTTTGAAGTTCACACACAGCGGCATCAACGCGATCAAGCAGGCGACGCCAACCGAAGCCCCAGCTGGTGGCCAGCCAATCCAATTTGGACACAGGCACGATGCGCACCGCAGCGCCGGTTGCCTGATCAATCCAATCAGCGAGGGGGCGATAGGCCTCCTGCGTGATCAGAAAGCCACCGAAGATGACGACGGGCTGGGTGAGGCGAGACGTGCTGCTCACCGGATCAACGCACATTGCGGAGCCTTGATCAGGTCATAGCCACGCCGAATGCGGCTTCCACAAGGTTCAAGAACCGTGCTCAGCTGCTGATCCTCAGACGAAGCCTCAAGAACCACCTGCTGACCGATCAACACGATCCTGAAGCGCCAGGGGAGAAGACCCGGAAGGGTGAAGCTCATGCAGATCCTGGTTCTCGCCTCACGCTGCCGCAATTCAGAACAACGTCCATCCCTGCAAGGCAAAGGAAAGTCGAGGAATCAGTAGAGAGGTTTCTTGGCCACAACGGCGAAGAAAGGATCTCCCTTGCCACCGAACAAGCCCATCACACCCTCGGCGCGGGTGTCTTCAGCAACGATCTCCGGCTGGGGCCAGCCTTGGGCCATCAACACCTCAGCGACGTAACGCAGGTGATCACCGTCATCACCATCGGTCCAGACCTGGGGAGCCTTGGTGAAGAACATTCGATTGGAAAACGCCACGATCACCTGGCCCCGGGGGCGGGTGATCCGCCACAGCTCAGCGGCGATCGGCTCGGGCTGTTGCAGGTATTGCCAACCAGCCACGATCAAGGTGGCATCGATCGATGCATCCTCAACCGGGAGGGTTTGGTCGCGGTTGAGGTTCTGAACCCAGTGCCGATCCAATCGGGGGTTGGCACTCAGCTCCTCAGTATTGAGGCCATGGCCGATGACGTTGTCGTAACTGACGTCGTCCGGCAGGTGGCTCACCCAACTGCTCATCAGATCCAGCACCTGGGCACAGGGAGGAATGCGCTCGCGGTAGAGGGCCGTCAGCCGAGCACGAAAACCAGCATCCAGATGGTGAACGAAACGCGGCTCGCTGTAGAAGATCGCGTCGTCGGTGGCATCCAACTTGAAGCGTTGGGAGTCCTTCAGAACAGGAACAACCGTCATCGATCAACCCAGCTGCAGGTACCAGCGCAGAGCTGCACCAAGCTGACCCGCGATTCCCAAGCCCGTGGACTTTTCAAGCACCACAGCAGCCAAAAAACCGAGCATGGCCACCCGGCCATTGAGCCGCTCCACATCGGTCAGGGCAGACCGGTTCCAGGGGCGTGCTGTGGTGAGCGACTCGCCGAAGCGTTCCGGTTCCTCGTAACGAAAAGCAGGCCGACTCATCGCAATGCGCAGATCCAGCGGACCTTAACCACGGTTCCATCGCGACCGGGGTAGACGGTCCAGGCACCATCGGCCTGGCGTTGCTCCAGCCGACCTTTGGCACAGTTGGCTCGCATCGGCAGAACCCGTTGGGTCCACCGGTCCTGGCCAGCGCGCTGGATCAGCAGGCCTGCTTCCACCTCAACGGAACCGTCCACGCTCTTGGGGGCCCGGATGTATTCAGCCGCCTTGATCGCGGGGGTGTCGAGGGCTTCCATGAAGATCCAGCCGTCGCCCGGCAGCAGATCGCCGCGACGGGATTGCCAAACCGCCGGCTCCTGCATCGGCTGCCATTCCGCCTGAACAGGCCCCGCGATCAGGGACAGGAATGACGCGAGAGCAACGTTGAATGCCAGAGCAGAGGAGGCCATGGGCAGCTGGATGCGGGAAGAGAGGTGAGACGGACTGTCGGTCGCTTCAAACAGCTTTACGAAGCGTTGAAACGCAAACATGAATGAATGGTTATGGAATTCCTCAGGGCAGGAGTGCCAGCTTGAAACCACTGCTTCATCAGTCCATGGCCAGCATTGCTCAGGGACGGGCTGCCTACACCGTCCGACACAAGACATCCAACGGAGAAAAGCTGGAATCCTGCTTCTACGCCACCGATGCCTTTGAGGCCCGTCTGCTGGCTATGGAGTTCAACACCTATATCCGACAGCACCCGAACTGCATCGATTCGATCCTCAGGACGGAGGCTTGAGCGGCGCCCGGCGACGCTCCACCTGAACGAAGACCAGCCAGGCCAAGCTGGCGAGCCCCCCTCCGATCCAATCACTGCGCAGCAGTTCCACCAGGGCAACGGTGCTGGCCCCGATGCGCAGTCCCCGTAGAAGCAGATCCGTTATGGGAGGTGTCCGGCGCTTGTCGCGCTGCATGGGCCGACTCCGAAAAGATGGGGGTGTTGCAGAGCCCCATGATCTCAGCCTTGCCTGGTTCTCCTGCCGCAGCTCTTCTGGCGAGGGAAGACCAGAGCCGCCGTGAGGGCAGCGGCATTCAGATCGAGCAGCTGCCGGGCTGCTGGATGTTGCAGCAGACCTGGACGCGCAGCGGGGATCCACCGACGCCCGGCACCGCAACGCTGCTGCGTTGGCTGCAGGCCAGCCTGACCTTGAGCCACGGCGAACAGGGCCTGAGCATCGTGAATCAGGTCTGCCTGGCCGGTTTCCGGTTGCGGTTCAGCGGCCAGGCCCAGCTGAAGGGTTCCAGACCACTGCTGATGTTCAGCTTCACGTCGTTGGAGCTGAGCTGGTCCGATCAGGTGCTGCTGCAGCGAAGCCTGCCGTCACCGGAACCCCAACGCTTGCCCTTCTTTGCCCTGATTGAACTGAACGAGCAGCAGGGAACACTCACAGCGCGGGGGCGGGGCGGTGGACTGGCCCAGTGGTCCCGCAAGACACCGGAGGCGTCATGAAGCCCGCCGTCGCCCTGGCCATGCTCGAGCGGGAAGGCCGATGGCTGCTCCAACTGCGCGACGACATCGACTCGATTATTTATCCGGGCCAGTGGGGGTTGTTTGGCGGCCATCTCGATCCGGGAGAAACTGCCAGCGAAGCCGTGCACCGCGAATTGCAGGAGGAGATCGCTTGGTCACCCAGCGTGCCGCTCGAACCATGGTTCAGCGATGACAGCGGCAACCGGGTGGCCCACGTGTTCCGCGGAACGCTCAGCGTGCCCGTGAGCGAACTGCAGTTGAAGGAGGGCCAGGAGATGAAGTTGGTGCCCCTCAGTGATCTGGTGCGTGACGCCATCTGGAGTGAGCGGCAGCAGGAGCTCCGGCCTGTCGCTCCGCGCCTGTCGATCGTGATCGATCGGTTGCTGAAGGAGGGCCATGACCACTGAAACCTGGCTCGATCTCCGCAATGTGGAGGCATGGCTGGGCGATCGCCCAGTGCTGCACAAGCTCAACCTGCAACTGAAACTGCGGCAGTCCACAACGGTGTTGGGGCCCAATGGCGCAGGCAAAAGCAGCCTGGTGAAACTGATCGACCGCAGCCTGTATCCCATCGTTCGCCCCGACGCTCATCTGCGGTTGTTTGGCAGCGAGACGGTGAACCTCTGGGCGCTGCGCAGCCGCCTGGGGGTGGTGTCGAGCGACATGGAACAGCGGCTTCATCCCAAAACAGCTGTTGAAGAGGCGGTGGTGAGCAATTTTTTTGGGGCCACCCGGCTGGGCCTGGATCAGAAGCCCAGCGCGCGGCAATGGGAGCAGGCGCGGGATCTGCTCGATCAACTGCACCTCCACAGCATCCGTGAACGCTGCTGCGGAGAGTTATCGGACGGACAGCGGCGCCGCCTGTTGATCGCTCGCGCCCTGGTTCACCAACCGGAAGTGCTGGTGCTGGATGAGCCGAGCCGCGCCCTCGACCTCCAGGCCTGCCATCAGTTGCTGGTGATCCTGCGGCGCTTGATCCAAGCGGGAACCACCGTGGTGCAGGTCACCCATCGCGTGGACACGATCGTTCCAGAGATGGAACGGGTGCTGTTTCTGGCACAGGGACGTCTTGTTGGGGATGGAAGCCCACGGGAGATGCTGCGGCCCGCCGAGCTGAGTGAACTGTTCAACACCCAGCTCAACGTGGTGGAAGCCCATGGCTTTCGCCAGGTTCTTCCGGGGTAGATCCGTAAGCAGCACCCTGCTCTGCTAGGGATGAGGGCCAGACCACGCAATCGCCATGGCAACGGCAGAACAGAAAAAGACCATCACCAAGAAGCGCCTGCAGGAGCTGCGCAACCAGTGCCGTGACCACTACAACGTGGTGGCCGATGGTGTTCTTCCCGACGGTGCCGATGTGCGCGTCACCATGGGCAAGCTCCAGGAGCTGATCGAACTGCTGGATGGCAAAGCCAAGTGGGATGACAGCGAAGCCTCCTGAGCCGTTCCAGAACATGCGGGACGATCTTGATTACCGCGAGCCGTGGGACCAGGACGGTTCCAAGCAAACGGCTTCTGATCAGGGTCGTTCCGCCAAGGACTTTCACTTTCGAGAAGCCGGCGTTCAGCGCTTCAACGACACCTACGACTGGGACGAGGACGAGCGCTGATCCACTGATCCACGCATCAACTGATCAGAGACGCCGCAGCACCCCCTGCCCAGGTGCAAGAAGGAAGGCGAGCACGAATTGCGCGGTTTGCGCCAGCACAATGCAACCGGCGGTAGAGCTGTCAGTCCAGTAGCTGATGAACACCCCCAGCACACTGGAGAGCACGCTGCTAGTGACGGCCAGCAGCGTCATCCGGTCGAACCGATCGGTAAGCAGATAGGCCGTGGCACCGGGGGTGACGAGCATCGACACCACCAGGATGATTCCCACGGTCTGCAGACCGGCAACGGCGGCCAGGGAGAGGAGTCCCAACAGCATGTAGTGCAGGAGTCCGGTGTTGATCCCGATCGATCGGGCGTGGGTGGGATCGAAGCAGAAGAGCATCAGGTCCCGCCGGAACAGCAGCAGCACCACCAGCACCAACACCGAAATCACCAGGGTCTGCTGCACATCCCCCGCTGAGATCCCCAGCACATTGCCAAAGAGGATGTGGGTGAGATCGATGTTGCTGCGCGTCTTGGAGACGAGCACCAGCCCCAGAGCGAAGAAACCGGTGAAGACAAGCCCGATGACGGTGTCTTCCTTCACCCTCGACTTCTGCTTCACAAAGCCGATGGCGGCAACGGAGCCCACACCGAAGACGAACGCCCCCAGGGAGAAGGGCAGGCCCAAGGCATAGGCGACCACCACACCAGGGAGGACCGCATGGGAGACGGCATCGCCCATCAACGCCCATCCCTTCAGGGTCATGAAGCAGGACAACAGCCCGCAAACACCCCCAACCAGGGCACTAATCATCAACGCCTTCACCATGAAGGCGTGACTGAGGGGTTCCAACAAAAGCTCCATCGGATCAGTATGGGCGCGCTGCAGTCGGTTCGATGCCTCGCGCCTCCACCCAGAACGCTCGTCCCGCACTGCGCCGGCTGCCCACCCGTCCCAGCCGGATGGTTCAGGCCGTGGTCAGCCGTCTGCTTCCGCTGCTCTTCCGCAGTCAGGGCCTTGAGCTGAGCCACCGTGATGCAGCAGAAGCCCTGGCCGAGGCCTTTGCAGCCCAGCAGTCGGGGGCCTGCAATCTGCTGATCGCCTTTCGGCACCCCAGCACCCGTGATCCAGTGGTGATGGCGGATCTGTTCTGGAACGGCATTCCCCGGGCAGCACGGCGACTCAAGCTGCAGCTGCCAGGACCCATCCAGCTGAGCTTTCTCTACGACCGCGGCATTCCGATCTGGGCTGGCCCGGTGATCGGCTGGCTTTTGCAACGCAGTGGCGGCATCGCCATCCACCGCGGCCGCTTGGATCGCCCAGCGTTGGCCCAGGCCCGCGGGGCTCTGGCCCAGGGGCGCTACCCGCTGGTGGTGGCACCGGAAGGAGCCACCAACAACCTCTCCGGCGAGATGGCGCCCTTGGAGCCGGGAGTGGCCCAGCTGGCGTTCTGGGCCGCAGAGGATCTGGAGAAAGCCAACGACGAGCGGCCGCTGGAGGTGTTGCCCATCGGCATTCACTACAGCTGGAGGCACCCCAACTGGATCGCCCTCGAAGCGCGGTTGGCGACCCTCGAACGCCATCTCGGCATCCCCTCCCCCGACGCCGACTCAGACAATTCAGAGACCAGCACTCGCGACCGGCTGATCCAGATCGGCATGAATCTGCTCAAAGCCCTTGAGCAGCTCGAACGGCTGAAGCCCGATCCAGCTCAGACCTTCAACGAGCGGATTGATGCCTACCGCCGGCATGGCCTGGCCAAAGCCGAGACCCATTTCGGCCTGCGTGCCGTCGGCAATCTTCAGGAACGCTGCCGCCGGATCGAGCAGGCCGCCTGGGATCGGATCTACCGGGAGGGTGTTGATCAGCTCCCGCCGCTGGAGCGGAGCCTGGCGGACTGGGAGGCACGGGAAGCCGACCTGCAACTCACCCGCATGCGACTGGTGGAGCATTTCACCAGCGTGAGTGGTCATTACATCAGTGATCGACCCGACTTTGACCGCTTTGCCGAGATGTTGCTGCTGGTGGAGGAAGCGATCAGCTGGATCGAAGACAAGCCCTGGAAGGGTCAGCCCAGCCTCGGCCCACAAAGGGTGGAGGTGCAGCTCGGACGAGCCTTGCCCGTGCGGCCTCGCCTGAATCAGTACCGCAGCAACCGTCGCGAGGCGATGCAGGTGTTCATGCAAGACCTGGAGCAGGCTCTCGTTGCCCTGATGCCCGACGCATCTCGGGCCATGACGACGGACGCAGGAGAGGTCTGATCAGAATGTCTCCTCCGGGGAGCTGTTGCCCGTCAGCAGATCGGGCGGCACGCCACCGAAAGTCATGGCGAGGTTCTCGGGGGTGAACACCTCTGAGGTTTCCCCGTAGGCCAGCACGGTCTTGTTGATCAGAACCACCAGATCGCAAAAATCACGAACGTGGCCCAGGTCGTGGGTGGAGATCAAGATCGTGCGGCCCTCGTCGCGGAACTGAAGAAACAGCTGGGCCATCAGCTGCTCCGTGCGCACATCAACCCCATTGAATGGCTCATCCAGCAGCAGCACATCAGCGCGCTGGGCGATGGCTCGGGCCAGGAACGTGCGCTTGCGCTGACCACCGGAGAGGGTGCCAAGGGGACGATCGGCCAGCTCCAGCAGATCAACCCGCGTCAAGGCGTCCCGCACAGCCACACGATCGGAGCTGCGGGGAATCCGCAACACATTCATCGCGCCGTAGCGGCCCATCATCACCACATCCCACACCGACACGGGAAACTGGGCATCCACCCCTTCGCTCTGGGGCACATAGGCCACCGCTTGATGACGCTGCGCTTCGGCAACGCTGCTGCCGTTGATCCGGATTCTGCCGCGCGAAGGGCGAACAAACCCAGTGAGAGCCTTGAAGAACGTCGATTTACCGGCACCGTTCATGCCCACCAAACCGCAGATGCAACCGGCTGGCAGGTGCAGGCTGGCGTCGTACAGGGCAACGGTGCCGTTGTAGTCCACACAGAGCTGGTCAGCCTGAATGCGCATCAGCGGTTGCTCTCGGACAGGTCCAGTCCCTTGCGGATCAGACCCACATTGTGCCGCTGCAATTCCAACAGGGTGGGGGCAGGCCCGTCCGGAGGCGAGAGGGAATCCACGTAAAAGGTTCCACCGAATCGCGCCCCTGCCGCCGCTGCCACCTCCCGTTGGGCTTTATCGCTCACGGTGCTTTCACAAAAAATGGCTGGCACCTCGCGCTCTCGCACCGTGTCGATCAACCGTGCCATGCGTTTGGGTGTGATCTCGCTTTCGGCATTCACCGGCCAGAGGTAGGCCTCCTCGAGTCCGTAATCCGCTGCCAGATAAGAGAAGGCTCCCTCGCAACTCACCAGCAGCCGTTGCTGAGCCGGCAGCGCAGCAATCGCCGTGCGCAGCTCCTGATCGAGGGCCTGGAGCTTGGCTTTGTAAGCCGACGCGTTAGCGGCAAAGTCCTCGGTCCCGGCTGGATCGAGTTGGCTGAAGGCCCGCTCCAGATTGTCCACGTAGCCCATCGTGCGCTGGGGGGACATCCAGGCATGGGGATTGGGCTTACCTGAATAGGCGTCCTCTGTGATCAGCAGAGGCTTCATCCCTTCCGAAAGGGTGATGGTGGTCACATCCCCCGCTGCTGCCGTGAAACGCCGGGCCCACAACTCCAGCCCCAACCCGTTCTCAACAATCAGATCCGCCTTGCTGGCGCGCTCGATGTCACTGGGGGTGGGTTGGTATCCGTGGATCTCGGCACCGGGCTTGACGATCGAAGCCACCTGCAACCGATCACCCGCCACGTTGCGGGCCAGATCGGCCAAAACCGTGAAGGTGGTGAGCACCTGGGGGCGTGAATCCGTGCTGGCGTACTGATCTCGGCTGCGGCAGGAGGCCAGCATCACGGCCACCACAACCAGCAGGACTGCTGCCGAACGGTTCCAGTTCAACAGGGGCAATGCGTGCCGACGCGGCCTGATCGAGGATCGCATCATTGGTTCCTAAAACAATCTCGGCGATGGCAGGAAAAGGCTGCAACGAAGCGATGCAATCACCGAAGCGCCAAGATCACCTCACCCACTGAACACCCGTGCGCAGGTCTGAGCGGGTGGAGGTGATTCTGCAGCGCCTCCACGAGCAGTACCCGGAAACACCGATCCCCCTGGATCACAGTGATCCGTTCACCCTGCTGATCGCTGTTCTGCTGAGTGCCCAATGCACCGACAAGAAGGTGAATGAGGTGACGCCGGCGCTGTTTGCCGCTGGGCCAACACCCGCCGCCATGGCAGAACTCGAGGAGGAGCAGATCCTGGCGTTCATCCGGCAGCTCGGGCTGGCCAAAACCAAGGCAAGAAACGTGCGCCGCCTTGCCCAGATTCTGGTGATGGCCTACGACGGCGATGTTCCCCAGAGCTTTGAAGAGCTCGAAGCCTTACCCGGCGTGGGGCACAAGACAGCGAGCGTGGTGATGGCCCAGGCCTTCGGCGTGCCCGCCTTCCCCGTCGACACCCACATCCACCGGCTGGCCCAACGCTGGGGATTGAGCGACGGCAGCAGTGTGGCGCGCACGGAACAGGACCTCAAGCGCCTCTTCCCCAAGGAGCACTGGAACCGCCTGCACCTGCAGATCATCTTCTGGGGCCGTGAGTTCTGCACAGCACGGGGCTGCGACGGAACCGTCTGCCCCATGTGCCGTGAGCTTTATCCGAAACGGCGCCGTCCTGTGATCACCCGCAAGCCCTGATCAAGACAGCAGCTCTTCAGCGTTGGCCTTGATCACGCAATCAGCGGTGGGGTAGCTCACACAAAGGAGGGCAAACCCCTGGCCGATCTGATCATCATCGAGAAAGCTCTGATCGGTCTGATCCACCGAACCACTCACCAAACGGCCGGCGCAGGTGGAACAGGCGCCTGCCCGGCAGGAATAGGGCAGATCCACACCGGCCTCCTCGGCTGCATCGAGGATGTACGTGTCATCAGGGCACGAAAAGCTGGCACCACCCTCGATGCTGATGTTGAAAGAGGCCATGACGAGGAAGATCCTGAAGGGTTGGTAGCTGGATCACCCCATCAGCGCCAAGGCAGCTGGATCCGCACCCTGCTCCTATGAACGTTTGGGGGAGGCGCAGGCGAGGGAACCTGCGCTCGTTCAACTCCCCGAAGCGTTGGCAGTGATGCTCGCGCCTCCGGAATCATCACGCGAATGAGAACAGTTCTTACTAAGCAGTAATGCCTAAAAACGTGCGGATCGATACCCGCCAAAGCGCCATCGTCTTGGACAGTGCATCACGAAAGCAGTGGTGCTTTCCATGCGTCACGAAGGGGGTGGGCTGAGGGGCCTGCTCCTTTTTTTTGGCCTGGGCCTGAACCAGAAGGCCACTTGACCAGCCAAACCCACCACTGCTAGTACTGATGTACTTGCAGCATGGTCATGGGAGAGGGCTGGCTGATTGACAGCGACGACCGCTGGATCTGGCGATTCCATCGCGATCAGAAAGGATGGATCCATGAGCCGAAGGTCTTCATCGACAGAGGCCGGCGCCTGCCTGACGGCCCTCCGCTGCTGAAGGAACGCCGACACCTGCGAAAGGCCGAAGCAGAACAACTCTGGGCGTCCTTGCAGACCCAGGGCTGGAAACGCCTTGCATCTCCGGCCTGGGGCGACGCGGTTGAACTTTGAAACAGGTCGCTGGGGCCAACCGCGAGGCTGTCCATCAGCAACCCCAACCCACGCATCGGATTGGCATGTTGGCTTTGTGAGGAAAAACGCCTCACAGGGTGGAAACAAGGACACACTCCTGCGAGTCGTTTTGGAACCCCTGCCTTTGGCGGGGGTTTCTTTTTGTCTGTAAGGAGCCCATGGAATCGGTCATCAACGAAATCGAGTTCAACTTCGAGCAGACCGTCAGCATTCGAACTGACGTGAAGCTGAGCAAGGACGACGTGAAGCAGATCGTCTCAGAAGCTCCCGCAGAAACCCTGGAGGAGATCGTTTACCAAAGCCTGGTGACCGATGAGCTGTATCTGAGGACGAGGGCCAAGGAGATCGCCGCCAAACTCAAACAAGACGACCTTGAAGTGAACAGAATCGAATACTGGGACGACGAAGGAAACAAGGTCTGAACCTGTCGGCCCTGGGCGGAGCACTACCGGAGGCCTCTGATGAACGAGAGGCCCCTGCTGGCGGAACAGGACCTGCTTGAGCCATGGTGCAAGAAGGTGCCTTTGAAGGCTGTTGCGCACTCAACGTCAGCTTCGCCAGCAGGTGCTGGCTCAGTCCCCGGCCGGCAAGCCCCGATCCTTGATGGATTTCCGCTGGGCGCTATCAGAACCTTTAGGCCCTAACCCTGCGTCAGCCAAGCAAAGAGCAGCGGTTGTTTCGACGCAACAAGCTGCACCGGGTCGATGGATGACCAAAATCTCGCGCCTGTTGTCTCGCCCTAAAAAGCAGACTCGCTGATCGAATTAGCCTCGATAGACAGGCCTACGCAGAAACAAGCCACTGAGGCTGATCAACGCTTAAGAAGCTATCCAATTCTGCTGAGAATCGGCTCCAGATCAAAGTTGTAGCCCCGAACAACAAGATCTGCGCGGCGCTTCAAGGGGTGAATGAAGCGACGCTCACCCGGGAGCATTTCGCGCAGCATCTGGCGAATCACATAGGAAGCCGGCCTCTGCCTGTCGCGAACATCACGCCAGAGACGCTTGATCAACCTCTGCAGCAGTGGGGTTTCGACGTAAACAACCAGCGAGATGGGCACAGCCTCCAACAGATGTTGCGGCCCGTAGGAGCCTTCCACCAGAACCAGGTCATAGGGCTGCTGCAACAACCTGGAGCTCACCCTGCGGCTGCGCATGTCGTAGCTGCGCAACGCGTTCAACTGGCGGTAGCGAACAGCGCTGAGCTGCAACCTCAGCTGGTCCGCGTCAATGGCATCCACCGTGTCAAAGCCATAGCGCGAGCTGGGCGACCAACCACAGCGGTAGTAGTCGTCGCAGGCGATCAGCAGGGGATGACGCCCCCTGGCACGCAGCTGCTCGGCCAGACGGGCGGCCAGGGTTGTCTTGCCGGCCGCAGACGGCCCGCAGATGCACACCAGAGGAACTGCCCCAGACAAGCGCTGCCTTCATCCAGAACCATGCTGACAACGCACCGCCAAAGGAAGCAGAAAAAACAGTAGCCGTTGATACCAATTGGAGCTAGGGTGTGGTCACGTTGAGCCTCATCAACAGGCCGCAGTCAGATCCGCGCCAGGCAACGGGGGCGTGGGCACCGCGCAAGAGAGAGATGAACACCCTTCAACTGATCAAGGCACGGACTGTGCGCAATCAGGCCATCGAAACGGCCAAAACCCAGATGGCACGGGCCTACCGCCGCCAAGGCCATACCGACCGGGTGCACACCCCGGTGGGAAGCAAAGCCAAGGTGCTGCGCTATCGCGGCGTCGCCTACGAACCGATCGACCCACAACAGCACCCAAGCGGTGGGCGTGAACTGCGTTACCGCGGCGTCAGCTACGACGTGTACTGAAGCCAGCGTTCCATCCATGATTGAAGCGGGGACCCCCCCGCTTTTTTCATGGCCGTTGAGGGTGACAAAGCAAGGGTGACAAAGCAGCAGTGGCGGACGGTGGTGATCTCCATAGCGGCCGTGGCCTTCAGCGCCACAGCAGGCCTGGAACCTCCGCTGCGCAACCTGATCACGTTCGCCAGGGCGGGTGCGAGTTTCAGCGCTAAGCAGCTCTGCAGCAGCGTGCTGATGGCTGGAATGGATCCAGACCAGGTGCTCAACGAAGATCTGGCCGCCGGCCAGGGGATGATCCACACCCGGATCAAACCAAACGCTGGACGCGTTGAAGCCAGCGCCCTGTTCGGGCTGATTCGTGCTGAAGCGATTCAGAACGGCGAACGGGGCTGCACCTGGCAGATCGATAGGCATCCAAAACCCCGGCTGCCCAAGCCAAACCAGCCTGACTCCGCGACGCCCCATCCCATTGGCTCTGCCTGGCCCCTGAGCGACACAGCCGCCGCAGAACCGCCGGAGATCGATGAGCAGGCACTGAAGGACGCTCTCGATCGCGCCTTTGAGGAGAACGAGTCGCTCACACCCAAACGCACCCGCGCCGTTGTGGTGGTGCAGAACGGCTGGGTGATCGCCGAGCGCTACGCCCAAGGCATCCAGCCCGACATGCCACTGATTGGCTGGTCGATGAGCAAAAGCATCACCCATGCCCTGATCGGACGGGCCATCCAGGAAGGGCTTCTGGATCCAGGCAAGCCACCGAAGGTGCCTGAATGGAGTGATCCGCAGGATCCACGCCAAAGGATCAGCCTGGATCAGCTGCTGCGCATGAACAGCGGACTGGCTTTCGAGGAATCGACGGGAACACTGAACTCGGACCTGGTGCGGATGCTGACCCAGCAAGCCGACATGGCAGGGTTCGCCGCCAGCAAACCCCTCAGCAAAAAACCGGGAAAAAAGTGGAGCTATTCATCCGGAACCACCAACATCCTCAGCCGGATCCTCAGACACGCCATCGATGACGATCAGCTCTACTGGAGCTTTCCCAAGCAGGCATTGTTCGGGCCTCTCGGGATGACAACTGCAGTTGTCGAAAGCGACAACAGCGGAACCTTGGTGGGCTCATCCCTGGTATGGGCCAGCGGCCGCGATTGGGCCCGGTTTGGCCAGTTGTACCTGGATCAGGGCAGCTGGAACGGTAAGCAACTTCTGCCCGCAACCTGGGTTCAGCAGGCACGGACGGCATCGCGGGGATCCAAACAGGCCTATGGCGCGCACTGGTGGCTCAGCCGCCGCAAATCAAGGCCCGACCTACCCAATGGCAGCTATTCAGCTGAGGGCTATCAGGGACAACTTCTTCTGGTGGCTCCATCCCAGCGCGCGGTGATCGTGCGACTGGGACAGACACCCAAAAAGCCGGGATTTGATGCCAATGCTTTCGGGGCTGATGTTCTCTCAGCCCTTCGATGAAGCGAACGGCAGGGCTCAGTTCTCGTCGCCGCCCTTGGGAACGAACGCCTGGGATGCTGCAACGAGAAGTCCGGTGATCAACAGGGCCGGAAGAATGACAGTCGGACCGCCTGGAGCTGTCTGGGAGGCGAACAACAGCATGGTCTGGCAATAAAAACCACTGATAACCCTGGCAGAACAGGGGGCAAACAGCGACTCCTGCAAATGTTTGTCGCAGAGACCAAGGTTCAGCAGATCACGACGGGAAAGAGAAAAAGCTCGCCCTGCACGGCATCACAGGCTCGAACAGCAGTGGTGGGCCTGGCACGAGGCTTCGCCACCGCCGAGGCTGCCGCCGGAAACGCCTTGCGGGGTCGAATCAAGGAATGACGCATCCACTCGTCAGCGCGGAAGGTGGCGTATGGAGAACTCGCAGCCATGGGTTTCGGAGCAGTACATCTGTTTTAGTGCGCATGTACTACAGCGTCAACCCAGGGCCTCTCCGCAACAATCACGGGAACCACCGCCCATCCGCAGGTGACGCAACAGGACGATGCCATCGGCAGCCGCTTGAGCCGGATCGAAGCTCGGCTGGCCAGGATTGAAGAGCTTCTGGTCAGCACGGGAGCTGGTGAAGGTCAGAACCCATCAGCAACGCAGGAACAGTGCTACGAGGCATGGATCCAATATCTGAACAACGCCCCTGAGGCCGTCGAAGCTCACCTCACCGCCCACGAGATGGCCGCCCTAAAAGCCTCCATCAACGCCCAAGTTCCAAGCGATTCGTAGAGTTATACACAGCTTTTCCACAGGGCCAAAACAGCTGATCCTGGCGAGCACAGTGGTTTTGGCCACCGGCGTGGAAAACAAGCTTCAGATGCTCGGCAGTCCCTGGCAGATCCTGCCGCTCAATGTGAAGAATGCTGTGCTGGCCATTGTTTTCAAGCAACAAATGCATCAGTGATTTCGAAGACGCCTCAAGTGGCAACGAAGCGCTCCCTGCTGTGAACGAAGCAAGCAATCCTCAGGAGAAGCTTCAGGGCACCGATCCGCCAGAGGGGTCGGTTGAAAAACTGTGGAAAAACAAAAGATTCTGTTGTGATCACTGCAGACAGCCGGGAGACGTCCATTTCCGGGTGATCACCGCCCAACTCGCGGACTGGATCCTGGTGTGCGAAACCTGCTGGCCGAACTTTCGCGAAAAAGCTGGTTATCGCTATGGAGGAACCCGCAAGGCCAACCGTCGCAAGCGAAAACGGCGGTAGCTGGAGGAAGGCTCAGATCAGTTCACATTGGTGGCGAATCACCGTGCCGCGGCGTTCCCAAAATTCCGGCGCTGATTGATCAACGACCCGCCACCACCAACGGCCATCGGTGTAACTGGGGGCACCTGCATTGTTGGTGCGCGGTAGTTGCAACTCCACATCGCCCCAGCGCAACAGAACTCCGTCCCCCGGCAGGGTTCCGTCCAACGTGTTGGGAATGCCTTCCGCCAACCCGGTGAGATCAACGGCTCCCCGAGTGATCTCAACACTGAGCCGATCCCCATCGCAGATCCAATCTGCCGATGACGGCTGGGGAGCCAGCAGCAGGCAGAGCATCAACAACGCCAGGCCCAGGCCCTTCGCGACAGAATTCAGCAATGCTGTTGACCCTCATCTACGACGGCGGATGCCCATTCTGTCGAGAGTTCGCCCTCCGCAGTGAGCTCCAGGCGGGTGTTCCCAACCTGCGCATTATTGACGGGCGCGCCGATCACACGATCCGTCGCGAGCTCAATGCCCTCGGCCTGCCTCTGCGCAATGGCGCCGTGCTGATCGAAGGGGAGCAGACGTGGCATGGCAGCGAAGCCATTGCGGAACTCAGCCGGCGCATGAACCCCAGCGATCCCCTGCTCGGACTGCTGGCCAAGCTGTTCAGTGACAACCAACGTTCAGCACTGGCTTATCCAGCCCTGTTGGCAGCCCGGCGCCTGGCCCTCGCCACCCGCGGGCTGAGCGTTGACCCGGATCAAGCTCGATCACGCTGACGCAATGAGCCAAAACACGGGTGGTCACAAGCGATACCCCTGAACTACGGTCGAAGCATGCCTAAAGATTCTCTTAAGCATCGATCCTGATCCCTTTGTTCCTGACGCGCTGAGCCATCAGCAACTCAACGCCTTGCTGAAAGCGGCGATGGACACATCCGCCGTTCCTGAAGGGCGGCTAAGCGATGACGAACTGCTCCGCGCAGCATTGAGTGCATGGGCCGACCAAACCCAGGAGTTGCTGCGCTGGATCGAAGGACAAGGCGATGCAGTGAGCGACACGCGATCGCCCAAGCAGGTGATGGCGCTAGGAAGTTTTCGCACCCATCTGGTGATGGGCCTCAAGGCCCTTCGTTATTCCGAAGGCTGAGCCCGCTGCTCTTCCCGACGGGCATCACAACACTCCTCGAGAACGGAAAGAAACTGTTCCGGCTCCGGTTGATCGTCAAGATCGAAGCGGGTGGCTGTGGTCACCGTGAAGTTGATCCAGGTTTCAACTTCAGGGCCGCCGGATGCCATCACAAGGTCGTAGCAAGCCTGAAAATCTGAATCCGGTGCAAGATCACGCGCCGCATTGATGACGTCGTACAACTGATCCATGGCCTCGGCTTGGGCATCAGCAAAGACGGCACGAATGTGATCCAGCATCAGCAGGCACGCTCAAGCTCAACAACAGAAAGCTCGGCTGTGACGTTGGAGGCTTCGTCTGCAAGCTCAAGAAGTTCTGCGTTGAGCTCGAGCAACATCAAGGCCAAGGAGGACGCAAATTCGATGCAGAACAATTCGTCTTTCACAGCGCCGCCGCGTTGAATGTGGAGGGTCTAATCAACGCAGCAAGTTGAACGTGGATTCCGCAATCCTGCTTTACATCAACAACGAAAAATGAGAAATCGGGGCGCAATCTGTATCGAAAAATCAAATCCGCCGCGAACGTTGAACAGCTTCGCTATGAGGGGGCTGGACCCTCAGGCCGCAACAGGTTCCAGCATGGAGCTGACGCTGGGCTGGAATCCGATTTCACGCAGCCGGGCGTTGCTGACACGGGCATTGAAGATGCGTGCACCGGGGCGATCGTGGTTGTCCCAGATCACTGGGGGCAATCCGAAGTCATCACACAAGGCATTGGAAAGCTGACGCCGGGTGAACTGGAGATCATCCACAAGGTTGTAGATGCCTTGGAGCCGCCGGCCGAAGGCGAAATCCACACCGCGAATGATGTCGTGAAGATGAACCCAGGCATTGATGTGATTGCCGTTCTTGCGAACCGGCTGCCCAGCAGCACTGCGGATGTACGACGGGATGTCCTTGCCAGGACCGTAGATACCACCCAGCCGCAACACACAGGCCTGGGTTGAAGCGTCGTTCAAGGAAAGAACAGACGTCTCGGCGCTGGCCAGAAGAGCATTGGCGTTGTTGGAACAATCCGGAGGGGTCAGCTCATTGCAGATCGCGCCGGCCTGATCGCCATACACCCCTGCACTGCTCAGGTAGGTCACATGCAGCGGTCGACGCCCCTGGCGCTGACGCAGCGCCTCAACAAGGGCCGGCACCGCTTGGCCGTAAACCTTCTCGTACTGATCTTCTTCAAAGGTGGCGGTGGTGGGCGCCATCGCAATCAGAACCCCATCGAGCCGATCCAGGAAACTGGCATCCGCCATCGGATCGCCAGCGCTGTAGAGGCGGGGGTGGTCGACCAGATCGCAGAGTTCAGCCAACCGTCCGAGGCTGGTGGTGGTGCCGACAACCTCATTGCCCTGGCGCCTGAGATGGGTGGCAACAGCGGATCCCACATATCCACAACCCACAATCCCGTAACTGCCCGCCATGCCCGGTCAAACACCTTTTACAGAATTTAACGAACGAGCTTTAAGCCTGCCGTGACAATGGAGACATGATCTCGATGGTCCTCAACCTGCTCTGGGTGGTTCTCGGCGGACTTCCCATGGCTCTGGCCTGGTGGCTGGCCGCGTTGATCTGCGCCATCACTGTCGTTGGCCTGCCATGGGCACGGTCGTGCTGGGTGGTCGGTTGTTTCTCGCTCTGGCCCTTCGGCTCCGAAGCGGTGAGCCGTCGTCAGTTGAGAGGACGAGGTGATCTGGGGACGGGCCCGCTGGGTGCGCTCGGCAATGTGATTTGGTTCCTTGTGGCCGGCTGGTGGCTGGCCCTGGGTCACCTCAGCAGTGCCCTGGCCTGTTTTGTCACAATCATCGGCATTCCCTTCGGCATTCAGCACATCAAGCTGGCTTTGATTGCCCTGGCCCCCGTCGGCATGACGGTGGTGAAATCACGCAACTGATCCAGCAGAGCTGATCAGAACAGCACCTGATCAGAACAGCCACTGAATCAACCAAACCATCGCCAAACCAAGCACGCCGGCCAACAGCAATCCGCCCACCAGAAAGGTGATGGCGGCGGCCAGCCCGATCCTGGCCATGGTGTCTGGATAGAGAAGAAACAGAGTCAGCCCCAGGGCCACAGGCCACAACGGCGGAATCAACAGGCAGACACCCGTGAGGATCATCAGCTTGCGATCACGCTGTTGCTTTGCCTCCACCAGAAGGGCTTCGGCATCCGCTTCACGATTAAGCGCAGCCTGCTCATCGTCACTGAGCCAACGGCCACGAGCCTTGGCACGATCGAGCTCGTCCTCGAGCCGTTCAGCGGGATTGCCCTTGCTCATCGGCTCACCATAAGAAGCAAGGGACCAACTCAAACAAAAAGACCGACCCTCACAATCGATCAGATATAGGTAATTTTATCTAGGTATTTACCCGCCGCAATAATTTCATTGCCCAAAAAAGAAAATCGGCATAGTGTCGCTCTGCGAATCGAGAAAGATGTGCTGAATACAAACCTGGAGCCGCCAAATGCTGGACAAGCTTGCGTCACTGAATCACAAGTGAATGCCTATTTTGAATGCCTGACCCTCTGCAATCTTGATGATGGCAGTTGCTATGAGCAATGCATTCTCGTGCATCTGAAAAACGAGGTTGACGCATGAAAAGCCTGAGCCATCAAACACAAATGAGCTTGGCATCCATTGCCTCAACCGTTGCTGTTGCTCTTCTCGTGATCGGATTTATGGGCATGGCCCAGCACATCAGTGCCAGCCCGCTCTGAAGCAGCTGCTCACTTCTGACGTTTGAAGGTGTAGCAACCACCGTGGTAGCCCGTGAAGGGTTGGGCGTAGGTCACCAATTCCCAACCCTGCTCTCCCAATTCATTCATCAAGCCCACCAGGGTGACATCACGCTGCGGATGACTTCTGGAGATCAGCTGGCGATCATCCAGCCAGAGCTCCTCGATTTCCCCGGTCCACGACTTCCCCCGGGGCACGAAGCGCAACTGGGTGTACTCCCAACGCATCACCAAGCATCAGCTGAACGACGCACCATCTTCACCGCAGACGGCACCAACCGGGGGCGAGAATTCAAGAACACGCTGTTCTGTGATGCGTCGCCTGCTCGCCCAGCTCGTTCTGCTCATCAGCCTGCTCACGCTCACACCGGGCTGGTGCGGAGCCCTGGAGGTGAGCCTGCAACGCATTGATGCCAACGGCATTGGCGAATCGATCGGCAGCGTCACAGCGCAAGACACCGACCAGGGCCTGGTGATTTATCCCGATCTGGCGGGGCTGAGCCCTGGGGAACACGGCTTCCATCTCCACAGCACGGGAAGCTGTGACGTGGGCGAAACCGTCGAGGGCATCGCTGTTGCCGGCTTGGCCGCCGGAGGTCACTGGGACCCTGACGAAACGGGTCAACACCTCGGCCCCTTCGGAAACGGTCACCGGGGCGATCTCAGCAGGCTGGTGGTGGATGACGACGGCAAGACCAACACCAGCGTGGTGGCGCCTCGGCTCAGCACCGCTGACCTGAAGGGGAAAGCCCTGATTGTTCATGCAGGCGGCGACACCTACAGGGACGAGCCCCCCCTCGGTGGAGGTGGAGCACGGGTTGCCTGTGGTGTGGTGCCGGACGAGCGCTGACTCAGCCGTTCACCAGGCGGGCATGGAGGCGACAGACCCTGATGGCCTGAGCGGGTGGCTCCTGACAGAGGGCACCGAGTTCCCTGTTCAGCTGTTGGAACAGGGATAGATCCGCTCCGGGAATTGAGGGAAACACCAGGAACAAACCTGAGGCGATCAAACCGATCACAACATCGCTCCAACTCTTAAGAAAACCCTAAGCCCGCGTCGATTCGGGGTCGTGTTCGTCCCTGCAGACCACGGCCATCAGCGCCTCGATGTGCAACATCAGGCCAGCGCGCCAGGCAGCATCTTCGTCACAGGCCTCGATGGTTTCCACCACGATCGAGCCTCCACGCTCAATGATCAGGTCATAGGCGGGTGGCATCGGAGCGTTGCATTGCCTCCCCATTCAGCAGGTATGGCACGTCCGGCACATCCCCCAGTTGAGGGAGTTCAACGGCAGGAGAACATGATCAAACGCTTGAGCTCTCACAACGTTGTTCAAATCACCCCTGTTTCGGCGCGTCGGGATCTACCTCGTGCTCAGCACCGCTGCTGTCACCGTCGTCAATCAGCTCGAGATTGAACAACAAAGCGCCTATCAGATCTACATCCCGATGTTCATTGGGATCTACATCGTTTCGCGTTGGCTCGACAGTCGGTTCAACAAGGCCTCATCACAGCAGGCCTCTCAACAGCCACAGCCCAACGCAACGCAGGACAAAACCTCACCATCCACAACCGACCGCGGTTTTGGACAGTGAGGTGAAGCGAAGCTGTTGTGAAGCTCAGCGGCGGGGTTCGGCCTTGCGGACGGAGATGGCGCGACCCATCCACTCAACGTTCTGCAGGTCGTCGATTGCCGACTGCTCATCGGCTTCGTTGCTGAGGTCAACAAAAGCGAAACCACGCTTGCGGCCCGTCTCCCGGTCGAGGGGCAAGGAGCACTTGCTCACTTCGCCGTACTGACCGAACAGATGAATGAGATCCTCCCGCTCAGCGTCCCAGGAGAGATTTCCGATAAAGATCGTCAAAAAAAAGAATTGATCAAGACTTCTTACCTTCGCACACAGCGGCCAGATGCCGAGCCTTCAGAGGGGATGGCTCATCAATTGGATCAAGGACTACCAAACAATTCCGTTCAAACCTGAATTCGATAGAAAGCCTTTGCTTCGAGCCCAATGAAGCCGCAACGGAACCAGGCTTGATTCAGTTGAGGCATGGAAATGGGTGGACTCAGCGGTACCAAATCGGACGATTTCATCAACGCAGCCAAAGCCCGCGGCGAAGCTGCCCTGCAAGACAAACAACCCAAATTGACCAAGCTGGAAAAAGCATTCCGGCATGCGGCAATCCGGCGGCGGGCTGAAGATGCCCGCAAAAAGGGACACCACGCCTAATTCAAAGCCCTGCCTTTCCAGGTCCACCCGCGTCCCGTGCGGGTGCGCCAGATCGAGACGGGGCCAATTGCACCCACCAGCAACCCACCGGCTCCCATCAGCCACCAGTAGCTGAGGGGCACATCAAAGTTGCTGCGCGTCCACAGCCGCAGCAGCAACTGTTGAAGGATGGCCAAGCTCGCCAGGGCCAACACCCACCACCAAGCCGAAGCCAGCAGGGGTTGGAGCCAGAGCAGCAGCAGCGATGCCGGCAGCAACAGCCAGGGCACGGTGAACATCAGCACCACCACCAAAGCGGCGCCAAGGGCTTTGACGGGATCCTTGTCCAGGCCCAGAAACCAGTTCTTGGTCCAGCCCTCCCAGAGCGCCGCGAGGTCGCTGTACATCCGCAGATCGACCGCATCAAGCCCCAGGAGATAACGCAGCCGATGGCCTCCTCCCTTAATGGCGCGGGCGAGGGCCAGATCTTCCACCACCTCGCCAGCCAGGGCCCGGTGCCCACCAATCTGCGCATAGGTGGAGGCCTTGAACAACATGAAGGGCCCCGCCGCAAACGCCACCGGCGATGCCGGGTCGTTGGTTTCGAGAATGGGAAAGCCGAGGCCCAGGAGGCTGGCCATGATCGGCTGCACCATCCATTCCGCCAGGCATCCGCAACTCAACCGCGGCGCCAGGCTCAGCAGATCGGCCTGCTCATCAAGGGCCTGAGCCAGGGCCCGTTTCAGGGCATCGGGCTTGAGCCGAACATCGGCATCGATGAACAACAGCCACTCGCTGGTGACCTGGTCAACGGCCCGGCTGCAGGCCCAGTTCTTTCCCACCCAGCGTTCGTTGACGGGCCTGGGGCCGGCTTGGATCAAGCGGAAGTGGGGCGCTTCAGAGCCAGCCCGGAGAGCGTTGTCCACCGTTGCATCGCTGGACTCGTCATCCACCACCAACACCGACCAGTCCCGGCAGGGGGGCTGATTGGCCAGAACGCTGGCGACACAGGCCTCGATGTTGTGGGCCTCGTTGAAGGCGGGGATCACCACGGTCAGCGACGTGACCGGAGCAGCAACGTCCTGGCCCGGCTTCAAGCGCGGTGCCACTGAAAACACCCGTTGCAGCCCCAGCTGAAGGATCAGCAATCCCGCTGCAGCTGAACCAGCCGCAGCAAGAAACAGCAGGGGCTCAAGCAGGGCAAGCGTCAAGGCCGGGCCATGGTGTGATGGGCAGCCGTCTTAGCTGACGGATGCTGCAGCTTCCACCATCGGCCACATCGCAGCAAATTCAGCATCGGACACCACGGCAGTGACCTCGAACTGAATGCCGAAGTCCTTGATCCAGGGCCCGAGATGCGCCCACACCTTGCCGATGTCACTGGCAACGGCAATGGCGACACCACTACCGCTGATCGGTTCGCAGACACGGTATTTGAGAGCAAAGCCGTCGAAGGCATCTCCCGGTGCTCCCGAGTTGATGTAGTCAGCAAAGCCAGGGCATGACTCCCACGCCCCCTCAACGGTCGGGAACGTCCAAACGATCAAATAGTGCTGCACGGTGAAGGGAGGCATCCACTTGCTGCCTAGCCACGAACGACCGTTCAGGCTGAATTGCAACTGAATTCAGCAGTCATTCCGCAGACGCCTCAGGCGGTGCTGGCACGGGGCTACAGCTGAATTAAGACTCAGCGCAACCATGACTCTCCACGTCGCCAATGAGATGGATGAAGTGGAAGTGGCCGTCTGGTGGGACCTGTCGCGCATCGTTCGGCACTTCGAACGCCAGGGGCTGGAGCGCCGGGCGGTGAAAGCTGCCGTGATGAATGCAGCGCTGCGCCTGATGAAGGACGAAGGGGAGGAACCCTCAACGTTGTGATCTCTGCGTAAAAACCATTTCCTCCGGTGAACTCACCCGTCCAAGAGCAGCATTGCGGTGGGGATAGCGGCCAAAGCGCTGCAGCTGGAGGAGATGGCGGCGGGCCACATCGGCGGTGGCAGCGTCCGCGAAGTGCTCGAGCAAAGGGATGGCCTGGGCCACCACGCTGATGTCTTCGCTGTGCAAAAGAGGCATCAGCCAGTACTGCCGCCGCGGTCGTTGCGATTCCGCTGCGATCCATCCCCGCTCCAGCGCTGCCAGGCTCAGCTTCAGAGCCGGAGGATCTCCGGCAAAAGCCTTGGCCTCACCACGCCAGATCTGACGGGTGAACTGATCCAGCAGCAGCACGAGGGCCAGACCACTGCTGGGCCCAGAGCTCCAGTGATCCAGCTCTCCAGCGAGGGCACGCTCAACGGCCTCGCCGAATCGCTCTCGCACCAGGGCATCAAAGCTATCGCGGCGACGAAACCACTGCCAGGGTCGGCACTGCTGGAACCAGAACTCCAGAACCTCCTCGGCGCTCAAGACGAACAGCTGTAGTGGGACACCCCACCGGCGCTGAAGAACTCCCGCGGTTTCAAGCGGTCGTAGCTGGCCGCCATGTCGGCGGAAGGGGTGTCGTAAGGGGTGCTGAACAGCTGCTGCAGTTCAGCCATCAAGGAGGTGTCGCCTTCGGCGGCCTGCTGGTAGGCCGGAGCGATCAACCATTCGCGCCAGGTGATGGCCGGATTGACCCGCCGCATGCCAGCAGAGATCAGGGCCGGATCAACGCCACTGGGCCACAGGACACGCCAGCGCAGCAACCAGTCGTTCCACTGGGATTGGAGGGCATCCGAAAGGGGCAGATAGAAACAGTCCCGCAGCGGATCAATCTGCTCGGGCAGATCCGACAAGCGACGGAAGAACATCGAATAATCGGCACTGGACTCCACGAGGAGCTTCAACAGCTCTTGCACAAGGGCGTCGTCGGCACTGGGCAGACCGAGTTTGCTGCTCCACATCCGTTGCATGGCCTCCTGCATGGCAGCGGGGAAATCCTCCAGCAACTGATCCAGTTGGGCCTGAACCTCCACCTGGCCCTCCATCAGCGTGCGCAGGGATTTCCAGAACATGCGGTAGTTGGCCTCCGCAGCCACCGGCTGGTTGAAGAAGCAGAAGTGGGCGCCGCCCCCGGTCCAGGGCTGAAAGCGCGGATCGAACAGCTCGCAGAAGCCAAACGGGCCGTAGTCGAGGGTGAAGCCACCGGCGGCGCAGTTGTCGCTGTTGAAGTTGCCCTGGCAATAGCCCACACGGATCCAGTTGGCCACGAGGGTCGTGAGCCGATCACGGAACAAGCGCGCCAACAGCACAACCTGGTCGCTGAACGGCAGGCCAGGGTCGATCTCCTGGCGGTAATTGCGTTCGATCAAGTGCACCACGATCTGGTGCAATTCCTGATGCGCCCGGGGATGGGCCTCACTGCGGGCACGGCGGGCGAACAACTCCAGCTGACCCACCCGCAGAAACGATGGCGCCACCCGGGTGCTGATGGCGGCAGGGTTATCGACCATCACGTCCGGGTCCATCGAACGTGAGTTCTCGGAATACCAGGGGCGACGCACCGTCTCGGCGTGGGAGACGTAGAGCGTCAACGAACGGGAGGTGGGCACACCGAGGGCATGCATGAAGTCCTGCGCCAGAAATTCACGGACGCTGGAGCGGAGCACGGCGCGCCCGTCGGCGCCACGGCAGTAGGGGGTGGGACCGCCACCTTTGAGCTGCATCTCCCAGCGGCGCCCTTCAAACAACCCCTCGAACACGGACATGGCACGGCCATCGCCGTAGCCATTGCCATTGCCGAAAGGGCACTGCTGGGTGTATTCGGTGCCGTAGATCGAGAGGGCGTAGCCGGTGGCCCAGCCCCAGGGCCGCATCGGACCGGTGGCCACACCGAGATCACCGGAAAACATGCGGCGGAACTGATCGTCCTGGGCGAGGTCATCGCTGAGACCCAGCTCGCTGAACAGGCTGCGGCTGTGCGCCAGGTATTGGGGGTCGGGGATCGGGGTGGGCGTCACCGGCACGTAGTGGCCCGAGAGCACCTGGCGGGGACGGTGGTCCTCCCCATCCGCCGTGGACTCCGGGTCAGGCGTGAGGGCTTCCAGCAGGGAGTAGTCGGCCTGTTCGGCGAACTCAGCAAACGTGGCGGTGCTCATCGGACCCTGACGCTGAACCCATCATCGCCAGAGCTGCAGCCGGGTGTTTTGACCGATGGCCAATGCCGAGCCGAGGCCTTACACCGAGGGAAGCATCCAAGGACAACCGTGGGCAAAGCCAGGAAACTTCGCTCGAACAACCGGCAAGAGGATCTGATCACCAGCCTGATCGGGCTCACCGCCATTTTTGTGGCCACGGCCATCTGGTGGAGCGTGGCTCCCCAGTGGCTCACCAGCAGCTGGCAGACCTTTCAGTAATCAGGCATGGACGCTTCAGCCCGCAGCCTGCACCAGGGCTCCAGCAGGGTGGGGCGACCGCAATGGGGGCAATCCTGCCCCCGCTTCTGCACCTGCACGAAGGGGATCCAACGGGAGTTGGCCTGCCCCTCATAGCCGCAGTGCTTGCAGTGAATCCGGTATTCCGCCATGGCTCAGAGGGCGGGCTTTTCCTGACGTTGCAAGGCCTCATGGGCCTGGCGCAGGCCATACACCATGAAGCAATAGGCCGGATTGCACACCAGATATTTGCCGTCGCCAATGGCGTCGATGGTGGACCCACGCGAGGTGGCAAAAATGCGGCTTTTGAACTCCATCTCATCTCCTTGGCTGACCTCACTGTTGTGGGGACAGGGAGGAGCGGCAACCCGTGTAAACGCGCATTGTGCGCAGGGCTGACTCAGTCGACGGGGTCGCAGTGATCGCCATCGCACTGCAGCCCGCATTGGGGCTGCTTGGTGCCGTACTGCCAGGGACGACGCATGGCCCAGTACTCATCCACCAAGCCGAGCAGGTAGGTGCCGATGCGCCGGAGCAGGGAAGCCTGTTTCATGCCTACAAGCTGGCAACAGCGCCGCAAGCCTGCAACCGAACGCGACCAAATCAATGTGGCGAAACACAGCCGAGGTGGGTTATGCCCGATGCAGTGCTCTCGGCCCATGACCACCACGCAACATTCGAACCAGCTGCTGGAAGAGCTGGTGGCCGAAGAAATCGGCATTCAGATCGATCAGATCGCTGAGGGCCTGCAGCGGGAAGGCTGGCCGATCGCCATGGTGAAGCGGTTCATGCACGTGGCCGTGGAGCGCCTGCCGGAGTGATGCGAGGGGCCGACTAGGTGCAACGACTCATCTGCACAGAGCTGTTGCGCTTTTAACAACAGGTATCGCAACCATTCGTTGACAGTTGGTTAACGCTTGCGCCATTCCCGATGAATGTCGTTAATGCTTTTGCAGCCGTTGGTCTGACCGCGGTGTCGTGGGACGACACCCTCAGCCGGGCTGGGGCCAGGGCATTCCGGCATGCCCTCGACTACCGCGAGCCCTACTGCCGAATGAGTGAGAACGGGGTGGTGCTGCTGATGGATGCGGTGCTGGCCATGCGCCTGGAGAAGGGCACCAAGGCGCTGATGCTGGAGGCCGCCAAGGCGCTCACGGCGGATCAAGCGCTCACGGCCTACGCCATGGCCTCAGAACTGATGCGCTCGGATGGGCCCTATTCAGCAGAGGAGCGGCGAAGGCTCGATCTGCTGGCCTTGATGCTCTCGATCTCGCAGGTGGAGGCTGAGCGCATCGATTCGGTTTTTGAGTTGCTGCACGCCCCCCTGGAGCCAGCCCTTCTGGTCAATGGCGCGTCTTAGGCCGCACGCTTGTCATCGCCGAACCAGATGCCCCGGCGGCTGTCGGGCAGACGAACCACGGCGCGCTCATAGCGCTGGCGGCAGCTGCGGGCACGGAGATGCTCTTCGGCCTCCTGAAGCAGCTGTTGCAGCCTGACGTCGTCCATGGCGTTGCCTAGATGCCCACCCATTCAGGCCACGATCCGAGCAGCGTCAATAGGCCACGTTCAACTCGTCAGATCCGTAGCGGAGCAGGAAATCCGCTTCGGATTGATCGGAAAGCAGCAGACAGGTGTGGTCGTTGGCACCGGTTCGGTAGCAGTAGACGTCGAGCTCCTCGGGGTTGCGATTGGAGTGGATCACCTCCCCCGTCCGAAGCACATAGCGCGTTGCCATCACCATCCACCAATGGACTCCTTCTCGATAGCGCTGATCCAACCCGATCAATCATTTCTGTGCTGAGCTGCGCACCGGACCTGAGTCGGCATTGAGATCAACGCGAGCTCATTCGTTGTCGACGCGGATGAAAAAGCGACTCTCCACGTCCATCTCGCCCTGATCGTCGGTCTCTGGATCGCCCTCCACCAGCTCCACAGCGAAATCCTTGTCATCCAGTTCGTGCAAAACGCTCTGACCGTGCACCAGGTTGTGGACGAGCAGGAGTCGTTTCATGGGTGGAGGGAAGCGCGGTCCACCGGTTAATAGCAACAGCTTGATCTTCAGCGGAAGCCGAAACCTTCTCGGATCGGCTGCTTGGCGGAATACTCCCGCGAGAGCGCATCAAGCATTAGGGCGATGTAGCGGTCATCCATGCCGATGTCCTGCTTCAGCTGACGCATCAAACTATTAATGCTCTTGAACGCGTCTGGAATCTGATGGTCCAGATGCTCCTTGGTGGGTTGATAGGGCATCGGAGCCAAAAAAAGTCCCCGTGGAACCTAAGGGAACCACGGGGACAATGGTGTTGCTGCTGAACCAGAGATCAATCCTCTTCTTCGGAGCCGCCAACAGGGATCAGGCGGATCTGCTTGCGTCCAAGCTTGATCTCATATTCATCGCCGGGCTGCAGTTCCAGCAGAGCGGTGTAGGCCTTGCCAATCAACAGATTGCCGTTGCCCTGAACCACAGCTTTGTAGGACAGCTTGCGGCCGCCTTTGCCCATAGCGGATCCACCGGTGGAGAAGGAAAGACCCTTGGCTTCCAGGAGGGCCTCGTAGAACGCGGTGAATTTCACCTGCTCAGAGCCGTCTTTCTTTTTGACGACATAACCACAACCCCTGGCCAGATCTGTTTTGGCGCAATCGCCAAGTTCCTTGACGCGGTTGAGCAATTCAGCTCCGGTAAGCATGGGTCTGTGAGGTCGTTACTTCTCTATTAGAACAAATATTGTGCTGCTCACAAGGGGAAAAAAGGATTGAATTCAGTTGATTGGCTGGAAAAACAAAAAATCAGCATGTATTTGCAGCTTGTGTTGGTGGTTTGACAAAGCCCTCAGCGTCAAACAGTTGGCCTCGAGAATGCGTTCAAATGGCTAACTCGCAGCACCAAACCCCATCCCCACCTCCATCTGACCAGGGAGTCCGGGGATGGTTGGTGAACACAACCCAACAGCGGCTGGTGCATTTCAAACCGGAACTGAATTCAGAAACCACGGCCTGGGTTTCTATCAGGACGTATCACTACGACCCGCCCCAACCACCGCAACCCCTCAGCCATCGCCGCGTTCTGGATCAGAACGCGATCGACACCTGGAACGTGATGGTGAAACGGGGCTGGCGGCCCTGCCGCGCTCCGGCCCGCTGATCACTTTCGTTGTTGTTGCTACTGGTTCGACAATCAATGGCATCAATTGCGCAGCAATGCCTCGCTTCAGGCTGTCAAAGCCAGATCACGATCGATAGGTTGCCGCTCAGGAACAGATTCAGTTGTGAGCGTCAGTTCGGTTCAGCCCGCCCAAGCGATCAGTTCCACCAGCGTTCATGGCGCGTGGCAATTGTTGAGCTACGACGTTGAGGAACAAGCCAACGGCAACAGCTTCGCACCGATGGGGGACAACCCCAGCGGCTATGTGATCTTCACAGCGGAGGGTCGCCTCTCCTTCATGCTCTCGGCAGAGGGTCGCCAACCGGGCAGCAACCCCGAGGAGCGATCGGCCTTGCTGAGCAGCATGATCGCTTACACCGGCACCTACCGGCTCGAGGGTGACCGCTGGATCACCCAGGTGGATGTGGCCTGGAATCCGGAATGGGTGGGCACGGAACAGACCCGCTTTTTCGCGATCGAGGGCGACGTGCTCACGGTGCACACCCCCTGGCGGGTGATGCCCAACTGGCCCGAGAAAGGCCTCACCCGCAGCATTGTTCGTTTTCAGCGCTGTCGCTGAAGGATTTCAAGAGAAGACTCAGGCGTCGGTCTCACCCTTCTGGCCACCACAGGCGTGGCGGGGTTGGTAACCCTGCTGCTCAGCCAGATAGCGCAGATAAACAATCTGATGACGGTCCGGCATGCCCACCGCAGCAATCAGACCCAAAGGCCCAAACAGAAACCCAGCAACAGCCCAGCGGTTGCTGTTGCGCGCCTTCTGGGCGGCAACGGTTTTCGAGAGGCCAGCGCTGATCAGATGGGCGATCAGCACAAACAGCAAAGACTTGAGTTCCACAGGGAACGCGCAGCACACCCGTTGAGATAGCCAGCGTCTGCAGCACTGTCAGCCCTAGAACGGCAGCTCACGTCGAGCTGCGATGGCCACCACCCCCCTGCCCAGCACAGGCGCCGTGAGCGGACTGGGGGAAACCCTGGCCTTCTTCACCCAGGCGGATTTCGCCCTGCGGCGCTTTGAGGCCCACGGCGATGTGTTCGAAACCAAGCTGCTGGCCCAACGGATGGTGTTCATCCGCGGCGAACGGGCCATCGGCGACCTGCTGGGGCAGGGGGATGCCTTGGAGGGCTGGTGGCCCGAAAGCGTGCGGCAACTGCTGGGCAGCCGATCGCTGGCCAACCGCAGTGGGCCAGGGCACAAAGCCCGACGCCGGGTGGTGGGGCAACTGTTCTCGAGCGCAGCACTGGCGCGCTACACCCCGTCGATCCAGCAGTTGGTGGCGGAGCTGTGCCAGGAGCTGATCACCACCACCACACCGTTGCCGCTGGCAGCACGGATGCGGCGCTTCGCCTTTGCGGTGATCGCCACCACGGTGCTGGGCCTGGATGGCGCCAGCCGTGATGCCCTGTTCGCTGACTTCGAGATCTGGACCCGGGCCCTGTTCTCGATTCCCCTGGCGATTCCCGGCACCCCCTTCGCCAAGGCGATGGCGGCACGCCAACGGCTGTTGAAGCGGATCAAGGGCGTGCTCCAGGCGGGCACCAACCAGGGCTGGCTTGATCTGCTGAGCGGCGGCTTGGATGAAGCCGGCATTCCCCTGGACGATGACGACCTGGCCGAACAGCTGCTGCTGTTGCTGTTCGCCGGCTACGAGACAACGGCCTCATCGCTGAGCTGCCTGTTCCGGGCGCTGCTGCTCAACCCCGAGGTGGAGCGCTGGTTGCGCGATGGGTTGGCGAGCGAGGCGTCATCAGCACGGTTGGACGCAACAGTGCTGGAGGTGATGCGGCTGACGCCGCCGGTGGGAGGCTTTTTCCGGCGCAGCCTGGCGCCGATCGAGTTGGCGGGGGTGGCCGTTCCCGAAGGCAGCGTGATTCAGGTGGTGCTGAGCCCGACGTCGGCCGGTAATGACGAGGATCTGGCGGCATTCCGGCCGCAACGCCACCTGGATGGATCGTTCAAGCAGACCCTGCTGCCCTTCGGCGGCGGCGAACGGGTTTGCCTGGGCAAGGCCCTGGCGGAACTGGAGATCCGCCTGATGGCGGTGGGGCTGCTGCAGGCGGTGGAGCTGCAGCTGCAGCCGGATCAAGACCTGGCGCTGCAGCTGATCCCCAGCCCCGCCCCCAAGGACGGGCTGCTGGTTCAGGCCACTGCGCGCTGACTCTGACGGTGACGGCGACGGCCGAGGGGTTCAATCCAGTCCACCAGCACCTCCTGATGACGCAGCATCGGCTCCGGCAGGCGGCAGCCGAGGTTGATCTGGCCTTGGTCCATCAGGCGTCCGAGCCGGATGGCGGCGGCTTCCTCGGGCCGATCAAAGCTGGTCTGATGCGAGGCCAGCCAGTTCACCTCGTGCTCGGTGATCACCCCTGTGGAAAGGCTCTCCAGGAAGATTTCTCCGACGGTCATGAGAAGCATGTAACAAGTTCGTTACATCCTGGCGCGACCGGCCGGCAGCTGCGATTCAGGGTCGTTCAGGCCAGCCACTGATCGGCATCCATCACCTTCTTGATCAGCAGGCCGAGGCGCTTGAACTCCGCGAAGTTCACATCCTTCACCGCCTGATCCAGACCGCAATCCACCCAGGCGCCAGCGCGCTTCTCCTCGATCGTAAAGTCCTGCTCGAGGCTGTCGCGGCGGATCCGGTAGGTAATGCCGTCCTCATGGAGGTAGTCGGCGGAAACCAGCTGCAGACCCATCGATCGCTCGCGTCAATCCAGCGATGGTGGCGTGAAGGTGTCGGCCACCGCAATAATCCATCGGGCCGCCGCCGCTGTCACCTGTTCTTTGGTGACGTTGAACTCCAGATCGTGCCCTTGCTCGAGCAGATCAGGAATGATGGTCTGCCAGGCCATGCCGGCGGCACTGGCGTTGAGGTCACCGATCAGCACGAAGGCCTTTGCCGCCCCGGTGACGGCATCGGTGTACTCGGGATTGGCGCTCACCTTGCTGCGGTACCAATCGCCCACCAGATCCCGCTGGGCCTTGCTCAGAAACGGCGGAGCGCCGACGAGGTAGGCGTCGAGCACGAGCATTGGGCTGGGCACGCTTTTGCCGAGGTGCTTGAGCTCGAACCATGCCTGACCGATGGAGGCGGCATCGGGCCAGTGGCAGAGGATCGCAGCGTCCTGACTGTCGAGCGAACGCTGGCTGGCCAGCTGATCGATGCGCTCCAGCAAGGCCGGCCCGGTGAGGGGCGGTTCATGGCGGGCGTGCTCGGCACGGGCTTCGTTGATCGCCTCGGCCACGGCCACCTCGTTCTCGTTGAGCTGCTCGAGGGCCCGCTTGAGGTTGGCGTCGGCGTCGGCGGGGCTGGCCACGAAGCATCAGGCGGGGGCAATCCCCAAGATGTCATCTCCGCCAGCGAGCCGCATCCAAATCAACCGGCAGGTTATTGATAGTTTTCCACTTGAAGGTTGTAACCCGACACCAACAGATTTTTATCCAAACAGATCTCTGCAGGAAATTTTGGCGATGCTGATTTGATCAGGCGCAGATGAACATCAATTGGCTTATAACCCGCTCGTAGACAGCATTCAAAGAATTTAGATACAGCCACTTCGAGGATTTCAGTGCCAAACAGGGGCGTCACTTGTCCGCTCTCATGCACCAACATCCCGAAGTAATGCATCAACAATTTCAAAGCGACGAGACTTTACAAAAATGAGAATCATTTGCAATGAGCACAAATACCCAGGGCCAATCAAGGGCACGGCGTCGCGCCGCATAAAAAAGCAGGAGGGTTGCCCCTCCTGCCGTTCATTGATCGGTTGATCGCTGCCTGAGGCAGAGGATCAATAGCTGCCGTAGTTGAACTTGCCGCCATACATGCGGCGGTAGGCGCTGTTGCGAGCGTTCTTAACAGCGTTGGTGTATGAGAAGCCAGCACCATCGCCGGAGAAAGCACCGCCGCCAGCAGCGAAAGTGCTGAGGTCTTTGGTGAGGCGCTTCACCAGCAGAGGGCCGGTGTACATCACATGCTCGGCGCTGGCGTTGGCCGGGGTGAGGTCAGCCATGCCCACGAAGGTGGAGCAGGCAGCACGGGCTTCCGACTTGAAGCCGCGCAGATAAGGAACCGTGTCGGTACCGAAGGTCTCGAGGTACTCCTCAGAGTGGGTGAGGCTGTCGACGAAGGCATCGAAGCCCTGGTCAGCAATCAGCTGGATGCCAGCGCTGATTTCCTGCTGACTCACCGGAGGACGGCCCAGCAGGTGCTTGGTGGTGAGCTCGATGCCGCGCATGGGCGACACGGCGTGGAAGAACTTCTGCTTGTAGAGGTCAGACTTGACCAGACCGCCCATGAAGCCCTGCACGTTGATGCGGCCATCACAGAGGAAGGCTTCCAGGGAGGTGAGGCGCTGGCTGTCGGCGATGCCGATGTTGCCGAACACCTGCTTGTAGGCCGCGGCGATGGCGGTTTCCAGAGCCGAGCTACCGGTGGCGGCATAGGAGTGGTTCACCGCTCCGAAGGGGCAGACCTCATGAATCCGAGGGCCCATGCCGATGCCCATCGAGGCGCATTGGTTCTGCTTGTATTCAGCGGTGCTGGATGCAGCTTTGCCGGCGTTGGAGCTGGCGCTCTTGGTGGCAGTCGCGGAGTTCGCAAAGGCGAAGGACACCCGTTGATCGTGGGTGAAATCCCGCTTGTACTTCAGAGCTGGCATCCGAAAGACCAATGAAATTCAGTTCAAGTTATGGCGATGACTTCATGCGCGCTGATGAACTTATAAATAGTTCAAAGTGAGCGTTACATGGCGCAATCAAAGCAGCTGACTGCAACGTGATCGCCACAACTTGAAACGGCTGAAAAGCCAGTTCTGAAGTGGATTTCTGACGGAATCAGCCGCCGTTGCAGAAGCGAACGGCTTCGGCTTGGGAGCGGCCCTCAGCCACAACGGTTTCCACGCAGCCGTTGAACAGGCGGCTCTCCTGCTTCACGGCGCAGAGACCCACGGCAATGGCCGCTAACGACACAGCCGAAACCACGGTGGCGGAGATCTGAACCAGGCCATAGGCGAGCATCGCCCGCTTCTTGCCGCCGCAGGGCTGCTGGTTGGTGGTTTCCTCAGACATAACAACAAAGCAACGCCGAGACCCTATGGATCGGGCGTTGGTCACCGAAGCACGATCACGACCGTGATCACCGAACACCCCCCCAGGACTCAGCCGAGGGGATCGATCAGGCCGTAGAGCAACGCCATCACCGCCAACTGGGTGCGATCCGCAGCACCCAACTTGTCTTTGGCGTTCACCACGTGGGTCTTCACCGTTTCCACCGAAATGCCGAGGCTGTTGCCGATGCCCTGGTTGGTGAGGCCGCGGGCGACGCCAGCCACCACCTCCAGTTCCCGCTCGGTGAGCTCTTCAATCAACGGCGGCAGGTTCGGGTTCGGAGCCTGGGCCGCACCGAGCTGGCGAATCTCTTCTGGGAGATACACGCCGCCTTCAGAGAGAGTCTGGAGGGCTTGAACGAAATCGCCCTTGCCGGTGCCAAGGCTTGATTTGAAGATCACCGCATCGGCGTAGGCCTGCATCGCCTCCTGCACCACGGCCTGGGTTTCACGCACCAGCACGATCAACAGCTGACAGGTGGGCAGCTCCGCCTTCACCCGTCGCAGCAGGTTCATGCCGTAGCCGGTTTCCAGATCCGACGAGCAGATCAGCAGGCTCGGCTTGTGGCGCAGCACCAGCTCGAAACCTTCCTCCTCTGTGGTGGCGGCACCCACCACGGCACGGCGAATCGGCTCCGCTAAGCAGAGGCAGGTGAGGGTGAGGCGATCACCGCAGCAGGCCACCACCCGCTGGGTCTTGAAAAACTGCGCCGTCGAGTCGATGGCTGCATGCAACGCGCGCGACTCGAGCCGCAGCTCCATCCCAGGCTTTTCGGATGCCCTGTTTTAGCGGCGTTTGGATGGCTCAGCTGCAGAGCCATCACGCCCAGCATCCCGACGTACAACACCGCGGATGCAGTGGGGATAGCGCTCACGCCCCAGTCGCCAGGCCTGGGCGGCATCCGCCACCTGCACCGTTTCGGTCTGCAGCTCCCCTTTGCGCTGAAAAATCAGGTCGTAAAAGGGAGGCATGCATACAAGCGGCGCGCCTCCTTATTCAGCAACACGCCAATGGATTCCAAATCCCTCAGTTGAGGGAGCCATCTGTGTAGCCATATCCCTCAATTGATGGATTTGAAGCAACGAAGTAGGCGCCAGCCCCCTTCGTGTCATTTGGCACAACACCATTGATTTGCAGCCAGCAGATTGATCCTGTTGCGTCAAAGCTGTGGCCAGCCGGCTGCGTCGATCCTTGCTTCAACTCGGTGACCGTGTTGGTCGCCGTGTGCCCCGCTGGCCGGAAGGGTCCTGGCCCGATGCCATGCAACGCAGTCCCCGCAGGGTCCGCAGCACCGCCAAGGATGTGATCCAAAGCACCGCCCAGGCAGCGGTGGGGCTTGGGCGTCGGGCTGCACGCCTGGGAATGGAATCAATCAAACGCGCCAGCAACCGATGAACAGTGGCTTGCTGGTGTTGTCCGTTCTGCTGTTTGTTGCAGGTGTCACCTTGGTGAGCCTGGGCTGATTAGGCACAAACACTCAACACGATCAAACGGATTGATCGGCAACCAAATTGAAAAAACACGACAGCGGTTGATACAGCTTCTGTTTGGAATTCACTGGATCGTGGCTTCAGCTGATTCCAAAGCCCATGGAATTCCTGATTGCCGGCTGCTTCATCTTTCCGCTCTCAGCCCTTTGGATTCAATCGAGGGAAGACGACAACAATGAAGACGAGATGGACTTCCTCTGAATCAAGCCCTGGAGGACGGCATGACCGAGGCCTTCAATTCATGGACCAGAAGATCGGTTGCAAGCATGGTGAGCGCAACACCCATCAGGGCAAGAGCCATGCCCTGATTTTTGTCTGAGGCAACAGCTACATTCCTGGACAATTCCAGATGTTTTTCCCAGGAGAAATGCATTAGCTCCAGGCCTGTACATGCTTTCTAAGGCCATAAGCCTTTGCGATCCGAGCGATCAGCGGCATTCAGAAATGTTCTGTAATGCAAGCAATGCATTGAGTTGAGCATTCTTTCCTCAAATCGGTTGCAACTACTACGTTTTCCATTTGCAGCCTCAAAAGTTCTCGGGTACGTTCCGCTCACAAAGCCACAAGCCAATGGAACCGATCGCGTTGACTCTGGGCCAGAAATTTGAAATCGAGAAATTCTCACGCGAGATCGATAACTCGGATGATCTTGCGGCACTGAAAAGCATTGCCAAAGACCTCTTGGTGGCCTGGAAACAACAACAAGCCGCCTCCGCCTGGATCGTGCGCCAGCAGTCCCAGGGCCTCTGAAGTCAGCTGATTTCGTTGCTCACCTCTATTAACGATGGAAGACAACCAAATGATCACCACCATCTCGGTGGAAATGGATGCCTTGCGTCTTCTGCACCGGGCTGTATCCGAGGCCTACGCCAACTGGCCCGGTGGTGATGCCAACGAACAGGCCTGCCTGTTGAACATGAAGACCCAGCTCTATGCAGCCTTGATGGACCACCTACTCGAATCGGGTTCCATCTGAGCCCACTTCCGAAGTAAATCAGTCGTTTTCCCTTACCCAGTAGAAAAACTCATGTGGGGGCAGCAGCTGCGGCAACAGACTTGATCCGGCCGTGGAGTTCGCCATGCAATCTGATCGCTCCCGCCTGCGCGAGCTGGAGATCCGTGTCGCCAACCCGCAGCACTGGAGTTCCGGCGAACACCAGATCAATGTTGAAAACCTGAGGCAGCTGCGCTTTCAGATTGAGGATCAACTCAAGAAACTGCGCCAGCAGACGTAGGCCTCTGCCTTAAACCGACCAAACAGGAACAGAGAAGAACCCCATCAACAGGCGAGACACCAGGCAAAACCCTGCAGCAGCGAGTGTTCGCTAACGAGCAAAAACCAGAGAGAGAGGGCTGTTTACATAACGAAACATAGTGTTACAGTCCGTAAATCTCCCTCGATCCGTCCTGGATGTTCACGCTCGATAAAGCTCGCCAGATTTTCCCGGACACCCTCACTGCTGATGCCGTTCCGGCCATCACCGCACGCTTCAAGCTGCTCTCGGCAGAAGACCAACTCGCCCTGATCTGGTTCGCCTACCTCGAGATGGGGCAGACCATCACTGTTGCCGCCCCCGGCGCGGCAAGGATGGAACTGGCTCGCCCAATCCTCGACCAGATCCTGTCGATGAGCTTCGACGAGCAGACCAAGGTCATGTGCGACCTGGCCGCCAAAATCAACAGCCCGATCTCCAGCACCTACGCCTACTGGTCGGTGAACGTGAAGCTCTGCTTCTGGTACGAGCTGGGCGAATACATGCGCCAGGGCAAAGTCGCCCCGATTCCCCAGGGCTACAAGCTCTCCGCCAACGCAAACTCCGTTCTGGAAGCGGTGAAGAAGGTGGAGCAAGGCCAGCAGATCACCCTGCTGCGCAACTTCGTTGTCGACATGGGATTCGATCCCAACATTGACGACGACAAGATCGTCGCCGAGCCGATCGTCGCCCCCACCCCGGTGGAAGAACGCGAAGAGATCTTCATCCCCGGCGTTCTCAACCAGACGATCCTCAGCTACATGCAGCTGTTGAACGCCAACGATTTCGATCAGCTGATCGATCTCTTCCTCGACGACGGTGCGCTTCAGCCCCCCTTCCAGCGTCCGATCGTGGGCCGCGAAGCGATCCTCAAGTTCTTCAAGCGCGATTGCCAGAACCTGAAGCTGATGCCCCAGGGCGGCTTCGGCGAACCGGCAGAAGGTGGCTTCAACCAGATCAAGGTCACCGGCAAGGTGCAGACCCCCTGGTTTGGTCGCGAAGTGGGCATGAACGTGGCCTGGCGCTTCCTGCTCGATGAAAACGACAAGATCTACTTCGTTGCCATCGACCTGCTCGCCTCGCCCGCTGAACTGCTCAAGCTTGGTGCCAAGTGACAACTTGAAGGGCAACGCGGGGCGCGGTCTCCAGCTGGGAGCCCTGATCGGCGTCTCTTGGCTGCTGACTCTGGTCATCGGCCTGCAGCTCGACCTCGATCAGCTGCATCCCCTGGCGATCACCGCCTGGGTTCTGGTCCGCAGCTTCCTGCACACCGGCCTGTTCATCCTTGCCCACGACGCCATGCACAACAGCCTGGTGCCGGGTCATGCAGGGATCAACCAACAAATCGGCCGGGTGTGTTTATGGCTCTACGCCGGCCTCAACTACGACGCCTGCAAACGCAACCACTGTCGACATCACCGGATGCCTGAATCGGAGGGTGACCCCGACTTCTGCCCCACCAACAACAGATCGGTGCTGGCCTGGTTGGTTCGCTTTATGCGCAACTACCTCAACGCAGCACAACTCAGCCGACTGGTGCTCGTTCTCACGGTTCTACTGCTTGCAGCGCAACCGCATCAGAGCCAGCCGCTGATCACAGTTTCTGTGGTTTTTCTGCTTCCTTTGCTGATCAGCACCGCACAACTTTTCTTTGTTGGCACTTACCTGCCCCATCGCAAAGAACACAAAAAAACAGGCCACGAAGTTTCAATCAAAAGCTTGAATCTTCATCCGTTTGTATCACTGCTCGCTTGTTACCATTTTGGCTACCATCGCGAGCACCACAACCATCCCAAGGCTCCCTGGTTCCTCCTGCCGGAACTACGCACTGGTCGATTGGTGCACTGAGTTCTGAATCAGAATCAGTTTCCCTACGCTCCCTCCCCCTCACACCCCAATGTCTGCAACCGATTGGACCTCTGAAGAAGAAGCGGTTGCCCGGCAGGCTTTTGATCTGGGCAAACAGCGATCAATCGTGACCTTGATTGACAATCTCAAGAATTTGAGCACCAAGCTGGACACGCCTGAATCAATCTGGCAATTTCACGATTATCTGAGTACGGAGCGCTATCAATATGAAGGGAGGATGGAATTTGATTTCAGCAACATCCTGTTCACCTTGGCCGACATGATCAAGCAGAAGCTGATCAACTACGATGACCTGAATGGTCTCAATCAACTGAAACTGAGTAAGATCAAAGCCATGTCAATGTTTTGATCAATAATCTGATCAATTACTCTCAGGCTCTGCTCCCGTTCGGCTGCGGATGAAATCCCAGGCCTCTTCCGCTGAATCCGAGAAATGAATTAGATCAAGATCATCATCTGAAATCAAGCCCGTCTCGGCGAGGTAGTCGAAATCCACCAGCCTGCGCCAAAACTCTGTTCCAAACAGAACGATGGGCATGCTGCCCTTGGTTCCGACCTGCCGCAGGGTAAGCAGCTCAAACAGTTCATCCAGCGTGCCGAAGCCACCCGGGAAGAGGATGGCGCCAATCGAACGCATCACAAAATGGAATTTGCGCAGTGAGAAGTAGTTGAACTTGAAGCAAAGATCGGGGGTGATGTAGGGATTGGGGTGTTGCTCAAACGGCAGCGTGATGTTCAGCCCAATCGAGCGGCAGCCTGCCTCAAAGGCGCCCCGGTTGGCGGCTTCCATGATTCCCGGCCCGCCACCGGTCACGATCACATGGGATGAGCAATCGTGGGGTTGTTCCCTGTTGCACTGCCCGTGCCGGGACGCCAATGAGGCGAACTCTCGGGCTGCATCGTAAAAACGAGACAACTCCACGAGCTGTTGCGCATGGACGACTTGCCGCTTCAACAGCGGTGAGCCTGGATTTTCACTAAGCCGTTGCTCGGCTTGCGCCAGCTTCGCTGCTGCGGTGTCGTTGTCGACGATCCTGGCACCACCAAAAACGATGATCGTCGATTCGATCCCGGCTGTTTCCAGATGCAGATCAGGCTTGGTGATTTCAAGCAGCATGCGCACACCACGCATGTCGTTGCTGTTCAGAAGGTCTTGATCTTCGTGGGCAATTCTGTAGGTGGGGGACGTCAGAATTGCATCCAGGTTGGCTTGCTCAGGTGATGCAGTATTCGGGAATTGGGTCATCTGTTCAACAGTCATGGGTGTTAGCGATGTCGGTGGTATCGGAGATGTCGTCTTGCGTCAGAGGATGTTGGCCGCCAGTTCAGCCAGTTCACTGCGCTCTCCTTTGGTGAGGGTCATGTGGCCCACCAGGGGCTGACCTTTGAGCTTTTCCACCAACCAGGTGAGCCCATTGCTTTCGGCATCCACATAGGGATTGTCGATTTGATACGGGTCACCGGTGAAGACAACCTTGGTTCCTTCACCCACCCGCGTCACGATCGTCTTCACTTCCAGGGGTGTGAGGTTCTGCGCCTCATCCACCACCAGGAACTGATGGGGGATCGATCGGCCGCGGATGGTGTTGATCGCTTCCACCTCCAGCAAGCCCATGCCTTGCAGGTCGGCCCAGGCGTTGCGTGGTTCGCGCTGCCGCTGTTTCTTCGTCTGCTCAGCCTCCTCGCCGGGAGAGGAACCAGTGATGAAGTCGATGTTGTCGATGATCGGCTTCATCCAGGGGCCGAGTTTCTCCTCAAGCGTGCCCGGCAGGTAGCCGATGTCTTTGCCGAGGGAGATCGGTGGGCGCGTCACCAACAGGCGGGCGTAGTGATGGGTGTCGGCCACCTGGTGCAGACCCGCGGCGATGGCCAGCAGCGTTTTGCCCGTACCGGCCTTGCCCACCAGAGTCACCAGAGCAACGGAGGGATCGAGCAGCAGATCCAGCGCAAAGCTCTGTTCCCGGTTTCTCGCCTTGATGCGGCCCAAATGGGCGCGGTTCAGCCAGTGCAGCGGCTTGATGGTGTTGCTGTTGCCTTGATGCCGGGCCAGCAGGGTGTGGCTGTCGTTGCGCTGATCCACCAGCACCACACCTTCATTGGCCTGGAGATGCTGCCCCTCGGGATCGGCGACAGCTTCCAGCGGCAGCTGCTCCTCGTCATGCAGGGTCTTGATCGTCTCTGCATCGGTGCTGAGTTCACGAAAGCCTGTGTAGAGATCGTCGATCGAGACGTTGTCGTTGACATAGTCCTCGGCTTGCAGGCCCACCGCATCAGCCTTGATTCGCAGGTTGATGTCTTTGCTGATCAGCACGACCTCGGGCGCCTGTTTCAGCCCGCTGCATCGCATCTGCTCCAAGGCCACGGCGAGGATGTTGTTGTCACCACCGCCCCCCTGCAACTCTGCCGGTAAGCCTTGAAGGGCTTGGGCCTGACAGAACACCACCTGCAGCATGCCGTGGTTCGTTCCCTCAATCGGAACGCCATCGGCAAGGCTTCCGCGGGCCCGGTAGGAATCCAGGAGCCTTGAAATCCGCCGGGCATTTCGGCCTTTTTCAGAGTGATCTTTCTTGAAGCGATCGATTTCCTCGACCACCTGCATGGGGATCACAACCCTCAGATCCCCAAAGCGGTGCGGCGCCTCGGGGTCGTGGAGGAGCACATTCGTATCGAGAACGACAATTTTGTCTTTCATTGAATCTCACCATTGATGGATCAATTGGTGCTGAAAAGGTCAACAAGGCCGTACCCTGAAAAATCACCACAGCAGATTCACTTCCCCCCGCAGGAAGGACGCAGGGAGAAAGCAGATTTCAACAACAGAACCCAGCAGTTCAGCCAGGGTTTGTGGCTTGAACCAAAGAGAATCGATTGCGTTGCCTTGATGGCGTCAACTGAGACGTGTTGAGCTCAGTCGTCGTAGATCTTGCAGCCAGGTGCAGTGGGGGACTTGTCGCAACGTTCCTCCCAGTACAAATCGTGCTGAGATTTCATCGCTTGCTTGGGTTCATCCGCCTGGTCTGGCTGCGTCTTGTCAAAGGCGTTGAGCGGGATGCATAGATCGAAAAAACCTGAACAGATCGTGACCATCACTCTCCTTGTCGCTGACTCATCTCTACTCCTCTCCCTTCCAGAATCAATAGGTACTTAACCCATCCCTTTACACAAACAAAAAACCGCTCTTCCCGGAGGAAGAGCGGTTGATGGATCGCAGATAAATGGACTCATCCACGCTCTGATCACTTGTTCGTTGATTGATCAAGCAGCCTGTTGGTTGCCTGAATCTTCTTCCTCCGAGCGGATGAACCGCTTGCGTTGAGCAGACTCGTTGCCGGATAGATCGTTTGCCTTCGAAGGCTCAACAGGTTTGCGCTCGGGTTTGTCCATGCCCATCAAAAGGGGATGAATACCTCTCCTGCTCATTGAAGTTTCCTCTTATTCAAATCTCGCGTCGTGGTCTCGCGGCCCTTACGCGTGAATTAACTATCGCGCAGATCAGTTGCAGACGCGCCCTGCAAAGCTTAAGAGAATCTGGCGAGTCGCCCAACATCACCGGCCTGGAAGGGATTGGAGCAGCAGAGTGAAAGAACGAATCGAACGCAATGCACTGCGGAGTGCTCCGATGATTTGGATTCGAACCAGCCTCGCCGCGGCAGGCCTCGCCATCGCCACAGCCATTCCGGCAAACGCTGAGATCGTTGCCTCAACCTGCCGACTCCTCAGCTACGACGGCCCCATCACCAGCGTGGAAACCTTCCGCTGCGACTTCATGCAGCACGGCGGCAACGTTCTGGTGAACAGCGCTGAGCATGAGTTCAGCTTTCTGGCTGCCGAACAAGGGAAGACCTACATCCGCATCAACTCGATCCCGCTGCGCTTCACCCGCACAGGGGAGTACACCCTGGAGGTGACCCAATCGCCTTGGTTGAGATGACCGTTTCGATGACCACCCCAAATGGGGGTATCGAGAATCGGATTCACAGGAGTTGATTAATCACACCGGCGGCAGATCCTGCAGTCTGTCGACGGTCGTCGAGTGAATGCCCTGAGGTCCTCCATGCTCTTGGGGTTTTCCTCCTCGAATCCGAGAGAGTTTTGAAACTGATTCTTTCGGGTGAATAAGGGAAGCCCTGGAGCCGTCACTCCAGGGTTTTCTTGTTTGGAGCAGCTTGCAGTGTGAAAACGTGACAGGGGGGAAGTCACAAAAGAAGGAAGCCACCCTCCCCGATAGCCTGCCGCCATGAAGGCAGGATCGTGCATTGATGAAAGCGTGACCAACAAATGAGTATCGAGTGGTTACTCAGTTCAGGATTTCTTCCGTGAATCTTCAGGGGGCATGGCCTCAGCAGGCATCTCGATGCTCATAACTTCAAATCCGTATTACGCCCCCCCTATGTGCCCCCTTGACCTTTCCAGTCTGAAGTGGGGCGATGACGGCGAGTTGTCTCCCAACGACACCCTCAACCTTGTGGAGCGATTGGCCAGAGCGGAAGAGAGGAGCCAAGGGTCCGACCAATCGGGACTCAACTCCAGTTCAATTCCCCAGGAGGAACCAGCACAAGAGTCCTGATCTGAGCGGACGGAGCGAGCCACCCCCAGCTGAACGGCTCATCCAACCAGCCGGTCATCGGAATTCAAAAGTGCCTTTCCTTTCGCAACCCTCAGCACTTCGCCTGAGAGACCAGGGCTTTGATAGATCACGCGATACACGTTCGTGCAAGCAAGCGATTTGGCTCGTGCATTCACGAACGCCTTGAACTCAGTTTTGAAGCACTGTTCTTGAACCCATTGGTCGGAGGAGCCATCGCTTCGCTCAACGCAGTACATCCTTTGGAGCATGGAGGACACGCAGCTTGATGAGGCTGCGGCCGCTTGCACTCGATCGACAGGCCAGCTTCGGGATCACGTCTTCAGTTGGTGACGCGAAGCCTGGCGCCAACACTCTCAAAAGTTGTTCTTTCACCTTGAACGTCGATCAGATTTGAATGCACAAGTTGGGTGCAAACGTTGGATGCACACGACGGAATCACATCGCGTCGAGCGATGAGGGATGCGATTCCGCCACCGGTGTGCCCTCGAACGCACAGCACGGCACTTCGGTTGTATCCCCGCTCAACCGATTGAAATCGAGTCAACGACCACAGAAGCGCGTTCTCGCTTGAGCCTTCATGGCGCGTTCATCGATGCCATCGACGATTCCAATCCTGAGTCCAATTCGTGTAAAGTTTCGATAAGCCGCCCCAGGTCGATGATCAAAGCTTTGTTCTCCCTGGTGTTTGCAGCAGTGATGTGGGTTCAGGTGCCTCAGTGGCAGCCGGACTGGTCGCAGTGCTCCATTGACACGCCGGATGTGAACTGTCACTGGTATGTCACGGCACCCGACAACACTTTTGGTGAAGGCTTCAGCTGGGAGAACGCACCCTGGTTCAGTGCCGAAGGGCTACGGGATGTGGGTGATCTGAACAACACGATGACCACGATCCACAGCCAGGCCCTTCCAGGCACTTGACGCAGCCAGCAAAGCGTCAGCCCTAACCTTTCTCTTTGGAGAGACTTCAATGAACGACTACTCAGCAGCCATCACCGCTCTCATCGTGGTCACCGTGGTGATCTCTGCTGCCGTCGTTTACGTGCTGGCTCAGCCGACCGACCTGCCCAGATACAAAGAAAGCAAGGATCAATAAAGGCCACCGCGTGGGTGAACACTGACCGTGCCACCCACATCGCCCCGCAGATCTGAATCCAGCACTAGGGTCGCCAGACCTCGGCACACATCTGGCGTGAAAGGTCCGAACCTTGCTTTCGTAGGCGGCTCTGTGATCGTCGCGATCATGGCAGTGGTTGTCTTTATTGGCGCCGCGAACGCTGGTGACTGCCCCCGCAGCAAATCAGCTGAGGCCACCTCAGTAGAGGCCCACCACAACGCCGATGACAAGGCTGAGGTTGAAGCCTGATCGGCTCCAACACTTCAGCGAAGCGGGTCCACCTGCACTGGGGCGATGGTTTGGAGCGTGCTCAACGCCTCACCAATGGTCTGCCCAAGAAAGATCCCACCGGTGAGCACCGCAGCGAAACAAGCCAACCCGAGGATGAGCCCAGCTGCAATGCGAGTGGAGCTCGTGGTTTCTGTGTTGCGTTGCTCAGTGCTGGAAGCCATCTGAGTTGCTGCAACAAACCAGTTGTGGCTCAAACCGCACCCGGTTTCAACTTCGCATCGAATCTCTCCGGGCTTTTCAATTAGCCCTGTTCCTATGCGATTCCTCACGAAGGGTGCCGAGAAATGGTTTCAGGTTTGAAGCGATTTCTCTTGTTGATGCAGCCAGACTGCGAGTACAGGTTGATACATATAAACGGTATCCGGACGAACCCACATCAACAACCATCACGCATCTTGGGGGTTTTGATTTGTGCCCACTAGCGTCATGCGGCTTGAAAAGACTTGTGCCTCTCAAGACTTCTCCAATCTCAGGGCCTTTCCGTGTGACCAATCCCAAACCCAAACGGTGGAGAACCGCCATCAAAGCCCGAGAGAACCAGCTGCTGACTCTTGCCAAGGAAGCTTTGCAAGAGAAGAAGGAAAGAAGAGTGATTCATTTTCTGGACTACATCGATCAAGACATTGCTGCATAGCCAATAGTTTGTGCAATTAATTGAACATATCCGACTGAACTAGTCCTCATCGATTGGGCTGTAGCCCTGGGCGGGAGATTCCCCACCAAGAGCCGAAAGGAACACAAAAAGGCCCCTGGAGATCTCACCTCCAGAGGCCCGTGTCCCTCGTTTGACGACCACCTCACTTTCTTCGAGATGCCTGGTGAAAGGGAGTAGGAGAACCGTCGGAACAGGTCGTGGACACCGGCCATGGTTTGGTCGGCAACAGGCAAAAAAAAGGCGGCAGGGAATGCCGCCCATCAATAAGGGGACGAATGCGTCGAAGGTGCTGGGGTCCCAGCGACACCACCCTCTTTAACCAGCCTGCGGAGCCGTGGGCATCGTTTACGAACTGCCAAAAAAAGGGGGTGTTCCCTAAGCACCCCCGCGTTCGACGCATCGCCCCTTCACCGAAGAAGCACCCAAATCATGACGTGAGGTTCAACGACTGGTCGTCGCCGTCACGACAAAACGAGGGGTGTGGTCAGCACCCCAAGAAAAAGCGAAGGTCCCTCGCCGCTATGGGTAGAAGCGCGTATCAGGGCTATCTAGTGCCGACCGCTACGACAGCTCTGCCTCAACCAAGGGCATGACAGAAGCAGACCGCAACACAACCTTCATGGAGTTCGCACTGCTTGCGTTGTTGACTTGCTCGCTTGCTTCAGTCATCGCAACGGTTTTCCACGGAACCTACTGATGAGAAGCACGTCCCCCTGCTGGCAGATGGCCGAAAGGCACTTTCGCAACCGCAGGGAGGATTACTGGAAAAATCGCTGCTCAATAGATCCAGACGCTTCAGCTTGCAAAATTTTTGACGAGTAAAGGAGAACGATCATGTCAATTCATGTTTTGCCCCCCGCCCACGGTGATTGTCCAACCTTGATCTGCGAAAGCGCAGAAGTTTGCTATTTCGGCGACTGGCGGGTGGACATTGACCATTCAAAAAACGAATGGATCAATTTGATCCCTGGGCTTGGCGATCTTCCCACGGATTCAGGCTACAGGTTGGGATTGGATTACGGCTCTATCCCTTAACGACTCATCCGAGACTGTTGAAAAGCCTGGGGATTTCTGAATGTGCAAACTACAAGACGTTAAGTCAGTACGCTTGCCATGACGCTTAAGACTCCTGTCCCTCTTCTCCCAACAGTCTTTTAGGCAGCAGAGGGCTTCTAAAACTCAGAGCCCTGCCGATTTAAGGGCTCTCAGGCTCAGCATCAAATAGGTTCGAAATGATCCAAGAGCCATGAGCTGGTCGGCTGTTTTGTCCTGGGTGGAGTCGTCCAAAGAGCTTTCAAACTCAAAAAGAATTTCGCTTAAGCGGTCCTCCCAATCCAGAGCAACTTCTTGGGCGAAATCATCTTGCGATACCTTTGCCTTGAGAAAGCTGCAGAGCTGACTGAAGCTGACGGAGTCTGGAATCGTGTTCATCACATCCCTCAGACATTATGGAAATACTAAAGGACAAGGTCCCACCCCCTTCCTTAGGTTAATCAAACGCAAATGAGTAATGCCTGAGAATTAATTACTGAATGATTATCATTCCCCAAGCAGTGCACTGACAGCGAATGAATGTTCTGCGAGTGGGGCTTCAGCAACGCGTACAAGGATGATCTGATGCCTTGATTAACCGAGGCACGTTGTCGTCAGACAACAAGCAAAAATAAAACAGACCGTTCCCCATGAGAGGAAGACGGCCTGTTGATGTTGTTTTGGATGAGTTGAAGAACAGCTAAATCGAGTTGTATCCGACAATCAAACCACCTTGAGAGAGAGGAACTGCTGGTCTGCTTCAAGCATCTCTTCATCGTCTTCAACATCCCAACCGCCATAGAGCAGATGAAGAAGCCTCGCCACATCCAACTCCCGGTCGGCGACGTCTTGCCAAAGACGACAGCTCAACTCCGAGTCAGCAAGGACGAATTGTGCATGGGCCAACTCGCGGGCTAAAGCGAAATAGCTTTGCCTGTCATTGCGGATGCGGCATTCCATCGCTGCGCCCACAGACATCAGAAGGCGCTGTTGGCTTAGAGACTTCGATTGGGTCTTCATGGTTCTCCTGGGATGCATTGAGGCAGGGGCACCCGCTCTCCCCCTGAAAAGACGGCACAGCTCGCTCGTTCGTTCTTGACCCCGCGATGCGATCGGGGGATGAGAGGCCAGCCCATCTACGACAGAAATGGGGTGACCTCTCCTATGGCTCGCTTCCGACACCCCTGTGATTGCTGAACAGGGGCCATGCCGCATGCCATTGCTGGCGAGAGGCGAAGTGTCGGGCCTTTCAAGCTCCTGGGGCCAAGGTTCCAGGTGATGGACTTTCTGACTCAATGGTGAGCGCCCCCCGGCAGTGATGGTGCCGAGATTTAGGGCAAGCCCATGGGTGGTGAGAAAACTCGTGGAGCAGATGCTCGAAAGGTCAGGCGACTTCTAAAACCTGCTCGGTTGGACCGTCGTCTCTCATTGACGCCTCCGATCTCAGTGGACTCACTCTCGTCAGCGGACACGCATAAGGCAATCGGTCTTAACGCTCATTGCCTTACGAGGCAAAATCGTCGAAATTGAGAACGATTTGCCGAGCGGAAAGCAGATAGCAGCTCAACCTACCCACAAAAAACCCTCCTGCATCAAAGAAAACAGGAGGGAAGTCTGGTCCCCGTCAATCCATTGCCCTGAGATGGCATCGGGAATGCTCGGACCTAACAATTCATAGACCTAGTAACCGTGGCCCCTCTTCATCGGCTGGTCTCGGTAAGGAGTCATGCCAATTGGGGGCGGAACATGGCTCTTCTCCTCTGCATCAATCGCACCCATGGCATGGGCGAAAGCGTCTCCAAACCACTTCAGGAAACCTTTCATAAGACCTCTCATTTGGAACTGACTTAGACCTAGGACGGAAGTGCCTTTTTTGGAACTAGGTACTTAACCCAAGTTTGGACAATGAGCTTGAGAAGATAAATACTTAGGTACTTTATTTTCATTCATAACAGGCTTGCCGCTTGCAAGCCATCATCGTATTTTCACTCTTGAATGAACTGGAGGCGGGTATGTCTCTTGCCCCTTCACTTGTTCGGAGAACAAATCTAGGCGGGACCATTCACATGCTGGTGGGTGATAGCAACCCCCGCTACCTAGCCGAGTTGAACGGCAGCCGTGTTTACTGCGACGACATGGCCACCGCCGAGGCCCATCTTGACTACTGGAGCAAGGAGTTATTGCACTGCTGGGGAAGGCGGTAACAAAAAATCTGGAAGCGGCTTCACTTCCAGATCAGTCTGCACGGCTGAGAGCTGCTTCCGGGTCAACTCTCTGCCATGTCACTCAACGGCTGCGAGGCCGTCAACAGCTACCCCCAGATGGGAACAACACCGGACTTAGTACGTCGAGCCCTCTCCTGTCATCTCGGTGTTGAAAAAAACCCCGGAGTGACGGCTCCAGGGTTTACTTCGGATACGAGGGAAAAGCACTGGTCGTCTCAGGTCCAGAGCTTTTGCTCGAGGACCAGCGGAGCTTCTAACGACACCACCGGCTTCTTCAGTCAACTCCTGTTTGCTATGCACCAATACCCCCGCATGGGGGTATCAGGCTTCTCATTTGGATGAGAGATTCGTTTCACGCGGAAGGGCCGAAAGACCAAGACGCGAGATCTGCATAGGAGGTCTCAACAATGAGCAGAAGAGGAATGCATCCCCTGTTGATGGGGTTGGACAAGCCAGACCGCAAGGCAGAGGACAAACCTCTGGAAAGGCCGAGCACTCAGATGACTGGTCTTGAGTCACCTCAACACAAACGCTTCCTTCGTGCCGAGGCAGCAGACAGAACACAGGCCAAAACTGGATGAATGAGATGAGTCCGACCAAGCTCACCAACGCGCCCGAAGGTGTTGAGTACTACAGGGTCTGCGACCAGGAAGGGGTCTGTCATGTGGTGAGGGGAATGCAGGAAGTTCGGCGACTTCTTGAGAAGACACCTGGTCTGAATGTCACCAAGATCCCCTGATTAAAGCCATCACGCTCTGGAGGGCTTGTCACGCAATACCACTCACTTGCTTCGAGGGGGGAATGACCTTTTCCTCAGAACAAATCCAACGTGCCCGTGAGCTGGCGCGAGAACGAAGAAAACATGGCGCGATTCAACGCCTGCTGATCGATGAATTCAACTTGCGACCCGCCCAGTGCCGTGCGCTCCTGATGACCGCTCTTGCAGACGAGAAAGCTGCTTGATCAATCCTCGATTATCGCCACCAAGCTGTGTTAGCACCGATAGGAGTGAGTCAGGACGAGCCTTGTACTGCATCCAACAAGAGGACGCTCCTGATCATTGGATTAAGGATTTGTGCTTTAAAACGGAGGTGAGGGCCTATCTGCGGGCACGTGTCATGTCGAGGGTTAAATCGTGCAGTTACAGAGTTATTGACCAGACCACTAACGATGTGAAAGCAATCGTTCGCGACGGTCAAGATTTGATTGGGTGATGGGAGTCCGAGTCAGCTCTTGCCATCTCTTGAACTGAGGGCTCACTGGCATTCGATGCACGCAGGATTCGTATGTCTACGTTGCGTGCATCGTCCTCTTTAGGGAGAGGGGATTCGACGGAATAGACGAAACTGACAGCTTCATCCTTGCTGCCAAGCGACATGCCGAAGCTGCCTTGCATGAGACGTCTCCAAAGCTGACGGCACTTGAGAAAGCGATGTGGCTGAAGTTGAAAAGAGGTGAACGCCCCTGCAAAACAACACGTGGTCGTAGGGAACAGTGATCTGCTCTCAAGGTGGAAGGCCGCCCCTCCCAGCTGGAAGAGACGGCCTAGTTCGCTCGTTTGTGCATGCTTGAACCCGTTATGTGATCGGGTGTTGAGAGACCAGCCCACCTACGACAGAAATGAGGTGGCCTCTCTTATTCCTCGCTTCCGACACCAACTGTCCCTTCCATCCCATCAAGAGCAGAGGTCAAGTCGTAGTGCCATCTCTGGCGAGGGGCGAAGCGTCTGGCGTGGCGGCACCTGGGGCCATTGGATCCAGGGGTGTGGCTGATGAAGCTCCGGGGCACCTGAGGCAATGAAGCTTTGGCCTACGGGACGGTGCAAGTTGGAGTGTCGATTGGCTTGGCGTTTCGCTCGCCTCGTCAAAGGACCAGCCTCACGGATGGGTGGAAACTGTTGGAGCAGGGGCCAGAAAGTCAGGCTGCTTCTTGGATCTGCTGCGGTGGAGTGTCGGCCGTCATGGGCTCCTCCGATCTCGATGGACATACTTTCCATCCGTCAGCGGTTAATGGCTATCCGAGTTAACGCTCATTGCCTTCTGGGGCAAAACCAGCAATTGTGTTGATGGCGTGCCTCACCCAGCTGTGGTTTTTTCAGATCCACCCAGCTGAGCCACTGATGATCTGTGGTAGGTGCCGAGCTGCAGAACGACAGCACATGTCTCCCAGCTCCTCCCTTTGACCCTGTTCCATTTCTCCCCAGGCTTCATAGAAAAGAGCGCAGGACAAAAAAAGCCGGGGCATCACACACGGCTCATGCGCAGATGACCCTGTTTATCGGCTTCCGATCAAAACGCAAGGGGCTGTTTCAACACAGTCCAAGCGATCACGCTGGTGATGCGGTAACGCGCTGCCAACTCACCTGACGGAAACAGCCGACAACGGAATCGATCTCAGGCTTACTTAACTTGATGGAGATAACGCTCGGAGATAACGCTCCAGCGTCGCTTGTTTGCCTCGACTTCTGCTTCCTTCGCTAGATGCAAGAACTGCACTTTTGATAAGCGCTTTTGCTGGGCTTCTGGAGGAAAATGCATGAGGTTCTCCAATAATCAAAAAGCTATGACGGTGCAGCAAACCACGAACACGAAATTAACCAAACTCAAATGAGTATTTACTGAGAACGATCATCAAAGAATGAGAATCATTTCTATAGCCTCGCCGTTCCGTTGGCGTTAAACCGACCCCACTTTTTTTTGGGGGGGGGGGGGGGGAGCGTCAAACAAGGGGCGCAGACCTCTGAAGAGGAAAAACTTCAGAGGTCTTTTCTTGGCGGGTTCTGAGGCGTCGACGTATACGGCATAAAACCCAGGCTCAGATAGCCAGCTCATGCGCAAGTGTTGTTATGAGCCGACCCGTCGAACCTCTGAAAACACTGGACGTCACTAGGTGTTCTGCATCCACCGAACAGTGCCGTAGACGAGGACCATCACGCCAACGATTGCCGCGCAAGCTGCTGCTGTGAGGAACAGGGTGTAAAGCATCTGAGCCTCCCTTCGTCTGATCTTGTTCTAAGCGTGCCGCACAGAAATACAAGGGGGACAACCGCCCTGTTCCATCCGTTTTCCCATCTTGATCAACAGGTCAGTGGCTGGTGGTTTCATCACTCACACCATTCACACCCCACACACGAGCAATTCCCCTTAACGGCTGAGGGGCATGACTTCAGATCCACCAAGGGGTGTTACTTTGGTCGCCAAGTCATACATCTCTTGGTGAATATTGTCCGATTCGTTGCTGAACCAATTGGCCAACTCTGGCTGCAGAATTTTTTTGGGGCCCAGGTCAATGAAGGAATACTCAAGCGTGATGAAGTCACCACCAACCGTGCGATAACCGAGCTCAAGAAGTATCTGGCCGCTTGCAGATGGTACTTCAATCTGTGCTTGCGTTGCCTTGAGGCTGAGCTCCACCAACTTGCTCGCAACCGTGCCATCACCGGATGCATCCCTAATTCTGATCATTAATGCTGGCCCCTTGCTCTGCCTCAACAAGAGCTGAGTTTGCTTCCTTAGAAGCCATTGACATGCAATGGCATTGGCCTGAAGCGAGGTCTTAAAAAACGAGAGGTCTTCCTTCAGACCCTGGGTCTTTTTGTGCTGCTTGAGTAAACCGAGTTTCGAGAGCAGCCACTTCATCGCATCGTTATCAACCGAGACCGTGAATAGCCCATTTTTGGGCTGGCGCGAAAGATTCTTTTTATCGCTTAACCCGAGTATCTGTTGTTACCAAGAAACTTGAGGGAATGACATTGTCGAAGTGTGAGCGTTGTAACGACCAAACGAAAACGATGAAAGCCATGACAGGGGAGAGTTGCCAGCACGCTCCATGGCTCAAGCAGACTTGATCGCACAGACTCCGCGCGGCTCATCCATCCAAAAAATCGAAGCCGGCAAATTTCTGGTGTGCGACAGCGAGAACGTGTGCTTCTTCACGCGCAGCCTCTACCTCGCCGAGGAGCAGCTGGAGGAAATGGAGCTTGGCTACCGCTTCCCGTATTCAACCAATTTCCGCAAAGCGCCCGCATGACATGTGGAGCAATTTGAGTAGCGGATTTCGCTGAATCAACTGGCTCCAATGGCTTATCTGTATCGCGTCCTGGTCTCATGCACCTAGCCCGGGACGCGGACCCATGTCAGCGGCAACTGCTGGGTCCGTTTGTCTAGCGAATCCAGCCGTTCTCCCGAGGCCAATCGAGCTTTTAGGCAGTCCGTATCAGTCGAAACCATCGCCGAGATCTACCGAAATTTTTGGCGGATCAGCACATCTTCAGAAATTTCCAGACAAGCCTGCTGAATGGCCTCATCATTGAGCCCTCAGTCGCCCGCATATCCAGATGTGGTGCTGAGCAGCACGGGGAGAGCGACCCTGGGGCTGACAGACGAGTTTCCCCGTTGAGAGCGATCAGCGGGGAAACCTCTCTGTACTGAAAGACCTGAAAGCTTTAGACATTCAGTGCATCAGGCGCAAATCAGTGTGACGTGACGAACGTGTTTATGCGGATACCGCATCGCTCGGGAAGGACTCGCTTCTCCTCGCGGTTCCGTGGCTCCACATCGTTAAGTCGCAGCTTGGTTGAAGGTCAGCCATCGCGGCAGAGGGAGCTGCTCGGAAACGCAGATCACACCGCTCGCATCATTCGATTTGATGAGACGTTGACGAGGAAATCATGAAAGAAAAATAATTACCTATTTGCGATATTTAACGCTTTGAGGTGCAGCAAACAAACAAGTGCTTGAGTCGTCCCGTTATTTCATGGAGGACAGTATGCACAGTCAGAAGAACTCCCCGGCCTGCTTTTTGCGCTGGTCTGTGAGCAAAGTTGCTGACAGGCTCTATGCGGTTGCGGCAACGGTTGATGGAAAGGAATACGACTTTGTCGGCAATTTTAAAAGCGTTCGAGAAGCGCAACAAGCGGGCCGCCGCTACGCCGAAGACCTGGTTCACAACTCGATGGCTGGCGGTCGCTTGTCGCTGAAACAACAGCCTCTAGCCGCCTGATCGCCCCCATCAATTCGTGGCTTGAACACATGTTGGGTTCCCCTGGAGAGTGCGCCTCCAGGGGTTTTTCAGCCTGATCCATGGAACACTTGGACACCGCCTGAGAGCCCATGGTCAGCTTCGACAAATCCACACCGTTCATGTTGCTGGCGCGAATCCACGTCAAACCCGGTTGTGTTGACCAGTACCTGGAGCTGGCTCGCGTCACCGACGAAGCCGTTCAAGCTTCTGAGCCAGGCATGATTCATCACACCTTTGATCAGGACCCAGACGATCCCCAGGCGTTCGTTTGGTCAGAGGTCTACGCCAACGACGAGGCGTTCAGCGCCCATGTGTCCAACCCTCCCGTTCAGCAATATCTGCAAAAGCATGCGGAACTTGGCGATGGCTTCAGCGTTGAGGTTTACGGAACGGTGGGCGATGACTGCCGGCAGCTGATGGAGTCGTTTGGACTTCCACTCAAGATCTTTGAAACCAAGCTCGGATACAGCAGGGTCTGAACAACCTGGCGGAAAAAATCCCTCGAGTCTTGGAAGTCATACCTATGGGTCGCTGTTCAGCTCATCCTTGAGCTTGTCAAGACGAGTTTTGAGTTGCCTGGCGCGACGGGTTGTGGGTTTGTTGTCATGGCCCTTCAGCGCTGATTTGATCACGGCGATCTCCTTCTCAAGCTTCCGTCTCCTGGTAAAGGAAAGCGCTTCCTGAGCAAGACCGATCCGAAAATCGCCCCGCGGGGCATAGCAAGGAGCATCTTCTTTGGACTCGTTGTGTGCAGCCGCGTCCTCAGGATCAATCATGATCCAGGGCTTTCTCAGCGACATCGGCCGCCACAAGAAACACATAGGAGAGTGCATTCATATGACTGGCCAGATCTTTGATCGATTCAACGATTTCCTTTCTCGATAAACCACTCTCCCGCTGAAGTCGAATGATCTCATGCGTCAGACGGGTTACATGGTCGCGACCGTAGTTGTAAGCAGTCCCAAAACAATCCTCACTCTTCTCATCAGTCCTGCAGGCTGCAGCAAAGTCTGAGGCAATTTTCTGGGAAAAATCTTCAACCTGGCGGCAGGGCATCGCTTTCTGGATTTGCCGGAATGTATGCGAGAAAAGAATGAAGCCCCAATAACTTTTCGAACCAATGCGTTGAACTTCGCATCCTTGCTTATCAAGCAAAGACAAAACTTTATGTTTTTTCTTGCAGAAACAAAAAATTGTTCAACATCTTTCCCCAAGGCCTTGATCGATGCATCGACCCATGCAAAGGTTCCCTGCCTTGGCAGGACTGTGGTCGCAAGCCAAGGCCACCAGAAGCTTCTCTCAAGCCTCGTTTTGACTGAGACAAGCTTCTTTTCCTCGAGGACAACAACAACTCATTCATCCATAGACCGTCGGACTCGCGAGCGTCGTTTGGGCCTGACCAGCGTCCTGCTCGATATAGCTCACCGTTCAAGCAGCGAATTCGCCATCGTGAAGCCGGCGCGTCGCCTCGGCAGCAGATGCTTTGCAGAGCTGTCTTCTGTTTGCCGTCGCCCCACCCCTTGCCCCGTCACCGCGCCACCCACGAACCACCAGAACAACCCGGCGGAGAAGGCTGGCTGGTGAGCTCAGAGCAGCAGAAGGTGGTGCAGTTCAAACCAGATGCATCCACTGTTCATGCCCAGTGGGTGGCGGTGCGCACCTACAGCTGGATCCCACCCAATCCACCAGTGCCCCAGACCCGACGACGGATGCTGCGGCACAACGCCATCGAAGCCTGGAACACGATGCTCAAAACGGGCTGGCGACGCTGCCCACCACCGGTGCGCTGATGGCGAAAAAGACCGATCCCTTCCGGGACCGGCATGACGCGATCAGAAAAACACTTGGCTTGGTCTTAGCCCTTTCCATTGGACTCCACGGTGATGGGCTTGGGTGTACGAGGGGAACCATGGGCGCCATGACGCCTTGACGAAAGGGCGATCAGGCATAGAGAAAGAAGCGTCAATCACATTCCCTCCATCTCTGTCTCTGCGTCGAGCTCGAGGCCGACATCATCGATACAGGCTTGTTTGTCCACTTGGCACAACAGCTGCATCAGGTTCTTTCGATCAAGAGCTGACAACTCACCGTTGATTTCCCACTTCAGGCAGGTTCTGCGCTGGCAGCTGCCGGTATGACCCTTAAGAACCTCAAACATGACAGCCTCCTTTGGGCTGATGATTTGATCCTTACGACAGATTGATGGAGCTATTCCAGAGCAGCAATACCTAACTTTTCTTGGCACTCGCCAGAGCCCTCCAACCTTGAGCTGATGAATCTCGGTGACGAGTGCTGGCCCCCTGCGGCCTCTTTCGCCAACGTTATTGAAGTTGCGATCAACCGATGACCAACGGATCCGGCACCTGGGCCAACAATCAGCCCCCAGCAGCAGCCGAAAAACTTTGGAGAGGCCTGGCTCTGGTGGGAGCTTTCCACATCGGAGGAATGCTGATCAACGTCATCTTCCAGATGATGGGCAACAACAGCCTGGATGGAATTCCAGCCAAATTCCTCGGCTTCTGAGCCCATCTTCCACAACAAAACGGTTATGCGCCCCTGCAGCAGGCAGGGGTTTTTTATTGGATATCTGGGACGCGCCAAGCGACTCAGAGCCAGGGCAATCAAAGCGAGACCCAGCCATCTCGGGCTGAGCACAATTACCCATTGTTAAGGGAGATTGCGCAGCATTAAGTTCTCTTCGCATGCACGAGTCGTTCCCGAGGAGTGGGCTCTTCGGGAACCTTTTTTTGGGTAAGCTCCAATCAGGTGCGTGATGTATCCCGTAGGTGGGCCTGCGGATACATCTCCTCCTAAAGAACGGCCGCTTCTCGCTAACAGCCGAGAGGAGAGGAGCAGGCGAGGGAACCTGCTCCCTATTCCCTCCAGAAGCGTTTGCAGTGGTGCTAGCGCCGGCACGATCATCGGCCATGCGGGAATGATTCTCATTGAGCTGAAATGCCTATTCCACCTCCTGAGAATTCCCTGAGAAACGCTCCAATCACACCTCGAACGGCCCTCCACTGATCCACTCTTGGAGTGAAGGCTGTGGTGCCTTCAATGCGTCAAGCAGGAGCGGGCTGAGGAGCCGGCTCTTTTCTTTGATCAGAAGGACAGCAGTAGGCCTCACGAGCCACAAGACTGAAACCAGCCGATCCAACGCCGTGCTCCGCAAGCTCAAAGCGTTGCTGCTGGCGCTGAGCCTTTGGAGCAGCCTCCCAGCATCGGCAGCCCCGATCAGCAGGGACGATCCGGAATCCACAGACCCCGGCCACAAGGGCATCTCCACCGCCCGCGGATCCGCCGTGGTTGTCACCGCCAATCCTCTCGCCAGCACTGCGGCGCTAGCTACTTTGAAGAAAGGCGGCAGCGCCATCGATGCTCTGGTCACAGCCCAGGCGGTGCTGGCGGTGGTGGAACCCCAGAGCTCCGGCCTGGCGGGTGGTGGTTTTCTGCTGCACTGGGATGCCACGCAACGCCAGCTTGCAGTGCTCGATGGCCGCGAAGTGGCCCCCGAACGCAGCCGCCCCGGCGATCTGCTTGATGCCGCGGGGGATCCCCTCCCCTGGCGTCAGGCCACCAGCCAAGCCAACGCCATCGGCATTCCCGGCACCGTGGCCCTGCTCTGGAAGGCCCATCAAAACCACGGCCAGCTGCCCTGGGCACAAAGCCTGCAACCGGCGATCCGCCTGGCCAGCGCTGGCTTTCTGCCGAGCCCGCGACTGTTGCGCTCCATTCGCTTGGCCCAGCGTTTCGGCGTGGCCCACAGCCCTGCATTTCAAGCGCTTTACCTGCCCGGCGGCCAGCCACCAGCAGCGGATCATCCCTTCCGCAACCCAGCCCTGGCACGCACCCTGAAACTGCTGGCCAGGAAAGGGGGACCAGCCTTTTATCAAGGGCCTCTGGCGGAGCAGATCCTGGACGGGGTGAATGCCCTGCAGGCCAGCGAGCCGAACTTCCGCGGCTGGAGTTCCGCTGATCTGAGCAGCTATGCCGTGGTCCGGCGAACTCCCCTCTGCAGCCAGCAGCTGCAGCACCGGATCTGCACGGTGCCGCCCCCCAGCAGCGGTGGCTTGGCGCTGCTGCAAACCCTGGCGCTGTTGAACCAAACCACCAACCTGGCCAGCTCCAGTGCAGCTGAGCCGCAGGTGTGGCGGCAGCTGGCCTTCGCCCAGGCCTGGGCCGATGCCGACCGGCTCTACTGGGTGCACGACCCCATCGATGGAGCAGTGCCCGGCGCAGCCCTGCTGGATCCGGCCTACATCGCCTACCGGGCCAGAACCATGCAGAGCACCAACGGCGCAAGGCCAACACCGGGGCTACCCCCAGGCATCGATCACTTTCCCTACGGCAGGCCAGATCAGGGCATCGAACAGGGCACCAGCCAGATCACCATCGTGGATGCCAGCGGCAACATTGCCTCCTACACCTCCTCGGTGGAGACGATTTTCGGGAGTCGGCACCTTGTGGGAGGCATGGTGATGAACAATCAGCTCACCGATTTCGCCTTCAAGCCCAGCATTGGCGGCAAACCGGTCGCCAACCGCCGGCTGCCCGGACGGCGACCGATGTCGTCAATGGCGCCGACGCTGGTGTTCCGCAACGGCGAGCCGGTGCTGGCCCTAGGCAGCCCCGGCGGCCGCAGCATTCCCCATCTGCTCAGCCGGGTGCTGTTGGCGTCCTTGGCCTGGAACGAACCGCCGGCGCGGGCGGTGGGCCTTCCCCATCTCTCGCGCCGGCGCACAATGCTGGTGCTGGAAAGCGATCCACCGCTGCCCTGGCCGTTTCCGCTGCAGCAGCTCAAAAGCGAAGCAAGGCCACGGCGTCAGAGCATCGGCAGCGGCACCGCTCTGATTCAAAAAATAGGTGCTGGCTGGCAGGGGGCCGCTGATCCGCGCCGCGAAGGCACGGCCCTGGCCCTGCCCTGAGCCAGCCAGCCGGCGATCAACCCTTGGAGCGCAGGTGCGTGAAGCTGGGCACGCCATTGCCCCAGGCACGGGTGATGGCCAGGATCAACCCCCCGATCAGGGCCAGGTTCATCGCAAAGCCGCTGTCCACCGGGAAGGTGTGGAAGATCAGCGTGGTGGGCACCAGGAACAGCAGCAGCAGTGAGGCCCCCAGCACCGTGTTGCTGCCGAACACCAGCAGGATCGATCCGGCGATCAGCACCACAATCGCCGCCACCAACAGCACAGAGGCCAGGGGTTCGGGAATGCCCTTGGAGGCGATGAAGCCTGCGGTTTCAGCGAAGTTGGTGAACTTGGCCGGCAGGGCATTCACAAACACGGCCGCCATCAGCACCCGGCCGAGGAAATCGAACAGCTTCGAAGCAGTCATGGGGATCAGAAGCCCTTGGGGCAAAGGAGTCGTGATCAGCACACTAGAGAGCAACTGTTCACCAAGAACAGTCATGAAAAACCCCTGAGGAGCGAGCCTCAGGGGTTGGTCCCCTCATGAACATCCGTCCGACATCAGCGTCGCTTGGGAGGCTGATGAGAGGGGAAAGGAGAACCGACCGCAACGGTTCGGATCACCCACGCGCCGTTTGATGCAAACAACGAATTGTCCCCAGATGGGGGATGAATCAGCGGGTTCAGACGCAGTAAGACAGTTCCATTCGAGGCAAAGCCATGAAGCTCGACCTTGCTCAAGCACAACCCATGGGAAGCCTCATTGTTGAGGGAACCCACCGGCCATTCCACGCCCTTGCCTGCGCCATTAGGCCAGCAACCGTGCGCATCGGACGAAAGGTCTCAGCGCAATGACAACTGCATCACAACGTTTTCTGGTTCGATACAAGAAAAACGACGGAAGCCAACGCACACTGCAACTCCAGGCGGCCAATCCCCGGGAAGCACGCATCGTCGCTATGGAAACCGATGCTTATGTGCGGCGTTATCCAACCAGTGTGGATTCGATTCTTCAGGCCGCCTGACGCCACCTGAATAGTGATGCTTGAGATCAAACCGTTCATGCCAACAGATCTCGACGTCGTCACAGGGATGGCCCGTGAACAGGATTTCGCTCCAGGAATGGGCGACATTGAGATCTATGCCAACACCGATCGCCAGGGAATCTGGTTGGCCTGGCAAGACAACGTGCCAGTGGGCTGCATCGCCGCCGTTACCTACAGCCCCAGCTACGCCTTCATCGGCCTGTTCGTGGTGAAGCCGGAGCATCGGGGTCAGGGAATAGGCCGTCGCCTCTGGCAACACGCCTTAAAAACCCTCAACAACGTGGAGTGCGTCGGCCTGGAGGCGGCAGTCCAGATGGTGGGTTTCTACGAGAAAGCCGGATTTAAGAAGGACTGCATCACCACACGCCGGCAGATGCTCTGCCGCAGCGACCAATCAGAACACCCGAACACCACCCTGCTCCAGCGCAGCGACATCACCGTTGTGCCACTGCGTGAGATCTCTCTCGAGGCGATTCAGCGCTACGACGAACGCCACGAAATCAGCCCACGGCCCCATTTCCTTGAACTGTGGTTACGCCACAGGGCAGGAGACGTGTTTGTGGCAAGAGATTCCCAGGGGGCATGCCATGGCTACGTGCGCATTCGGCCTTGCCTACTCCCCATCGGTGAAGGTTGGCGGGTGGGACCCTGGCTGGCAGAAGATCCCGGCATGGCATCGCTGTTGCTGAACAACGCCATCGATCGCCACAAGGGAATCGTTCTGATCGACACCCCAGGGCATAACCCATCTGCCAAAACGATCACGACGGCGAAGGGCTTCAAACCCATGGGCTCGACTGTGCGCATGTACAAGGGCCTGATGCCGGAGGGCCACGACCGCAACATTTATGGCCTGGCCTGCCTCGAGCTCGGTTGAATCCGAGGGTCGAGTAACCACTCCCTGAATTCCTGAGTCAGCGCGTAACTCTCTTCATAGCGATGCTCTTGATCAAGGACGGTAATCCTCTGCATCACCTCGCTCAAAACTTGAGCCTTGATGGAATCAGCTTCGGTTGACATCATCCCTCCTTAGGCATCAGTTACTGACGAAAATCTGGCCTGAATCATTAACATCAATCGCTCAGGAGATTTGTATTGCCTTGGCAAGGATCGATGCAACAAGCGCAAACGATCCCAACAGAGTGTTCGCTCAAGTTCAGCACTTGTTTTCCCCTGCTTGATCAGCATCTTCAAGGCCTTGCAGTACAGCGGATATTTGGCTTCGAGCTCTCCGATACTTAGATTGGATGTACCCATGGAGCCTTCACGCTGACAGGCAGAACTGTGCAATGAATGAGGCCGTTTTATCGCCTCCCAAATGGGGACAATCGTTCTGTCCCCGGATGGGGGTAGCTCAACAATCCAGCCAGCGCGTTAGATGGATTGGATTGCAATTTTGAGCGTGGAATCAATCGAAACCCACATCGCCAAAGACCGTGAGGAACTGGCCAAGGCTCAAGCCAGCGGTGATGAGGCCAAGGCGCGTCACTACGCCACCGAGCTTGAGGGACTCGAGGCGTATCGCAGCCACCATCCCGAGGAGCACAAGGACCCCACCTCCCTCGAGGTGCATTGCGACCTGAACCCCGATGCTCCGGAATGCCGCGTCTATGACGACTGACGAAGGTCGAAACCATATAGGCCGATTGGCCCGCAAGGATGGATAAAAGATGCAGGGAAGCCCATGGATCTGACCCCATACCTGCAAAGTGAGCCCAAGTCTCCCGACGAAGAGCCCCTGCTTTCCGTTGCCATCAGCGGAAGCATTGCCTTGGCAATGAAGGGACGATTTTTCCTGCGCTGCTTCTGCGAAAGTTTTAGCGAAAGATCTCGTATTGGCTGTGCCGTTACGGATGAAGAGTCCTGCCTGAGTTATCTCAAAAAGGATTCCTTTGAGCTACTTCTCTGCACGGATCTACTTGAAAAAGGCAACGGCTTTGAGTTGGCGCGCAAAGCCCAAGAGCTTCAATCCGGCCTGAAGGTCGTGGTGCTGGCATTAAGCGATGCCATTCCGGTGGAATACGACAACGCGCCATGGCTGGAAGCCGTGGTTGCCGAAGCCGACATCATCGAAGACCGCAAACCTCTTGAAGCAGCTGTGCTGGCGGTGATGGGACATCATTCCTATCGCAGCCCATCACTACGCTCCGACGAACTTCCCTATCTCAGCTGCCCGCGACTGACACCTCGCGAATACGAAGTTCTCGACCGCCTCGCCCGCGGAATGTCCGACCGTGAAATTGCGGAAGATCTCATCGTCACCGAAGAGACCGCACGCACTTACACCAAGCGGCTGTTGCGGACCCTTGAAGTGAACAACCGGGTTCAGGCAGTGTTGAAGGGAATGCGGTGCGGCATGGTTCAGATCTGAACCAGTAAACCACCCCAAATGGGGGTAGAGATCAAGTCCCCAGCCGGGCATCAATGGATGGCGATAAGTGATGTCGAGAAGTGATGGCAACTATCACCTTCACCCATGAACCATCCCTCGCTGAACTGCGAGAAACAGAAGCGGTGTACACCCGCGCCATGGAATACCTGGTGGCAGATGGCGTGAAAGAAGGGGAGGCCAGAGAGAGCGTTTGCTGGCGACGCCTGAGCCGACTTCATCAGGCCCTTCCAGACCGTTACGGCAACCCCCGCGCGCTCTTTCTTTCACTTCGTGCGCATCAGCGAAGCCAGAAGGCGGCCTAGTTACCTCGGCACTGAATCAGCCCATGGACAGTGAATATCAGCCAATCAGTCGGGTGGAACGGTTAACGGCAGCTCACCCCTGGTTGCTCGAGTCCCAGGCCTGGAAATTGCTCAGCATTAAATACGTGCTGATTGGACCAGAGCTCACCATCCACAATCCCGATCACCTCGAACTGATCATGCAGGAGTGGGCCGATCATCTGGTGGAGATGGATGACGAAGCACTTCAGCAAATGTGTGCCTGGATCGATCGAAGCCGTCTTGAGGGTGAGTGGGGCAAGCCCTGACTCTTAAGAAAGCAGCACGTGACAAGCATCACTCCACCAGGAATTCGCTGCGCAAAGCCCGAGCATCCTGAATCCGCTGCCCCACCGCGAGCTGGCGGAGGCGGGTGTTCAGCCAGGCGCGCAGTCGGGTGGATGACACCGACTTATTGAGCAGACCGTCCGAAGGCTCAGGCGTGCCGAAGGGAATCGTCATCAGCCACGCGCGGTGGTTCAGGCTAATCAGATCGCAGCCACGCCAGCCCCACTTTCAGCCGGTTCTGCCCTGAAAGGCAATGCGTGTTCGTGCTGATTGCCAGGGCCTGGCCCAGCCCCAAGACTGTGTGCATCGAGATCGGAGGCGTCCATGCGAGACGACGGTCCAACCGAGCAGACGTCAGAAGCAAGCTGACTTTCAGGCCCCTGCTCCAACAGTTTTCACACCTCTTATTGGGTGCGCCCTTCGACAGGCCTTGTGCGAAAGGCCAGGCCGATCGGCACTCCATCTGCACCGTGCCAGGTGCCCTAAGGAGCTCCCATCACCCGACCCCTTGGAACATGGCCCCAGGCGCCATAAGCCAGACGCTTCGACCTTCCTTCAGCCCCATCTGATGGATTGCGTCATGCACAAACGAGCGAGTTAGGCCGCCTGTTCAACGGAACGGGACGGCCACACCAACCCTGAACACCACCGTTCAGACACAGACCCCCGGCCCCTCCGTCACAGGGACCGGGGGTCTGCTGCTGATTCAGGCCTTGCGCTTTTGATCGGCCTGCCGCAGTTGCTCACGAAGGATGATCGGATCATCACAGTGGGATCTGCGGTAAAGCGCTTTGATCTTGCGTGACTCCTCATCGAGCAACTCCAGCTCAACCGCGTCTGCCATTCCCACGGTGAAATCTTCGATCTGGCGGTCTTCAAACTGATTCTCAAGAGCCATCAACTCCTTCAACGAATCACTCATATACAGACAACTCGACGCCATCAATTTGAGGTTTTCCCGGATCTTGATGTCGGCCTGCTCGCGAACATCCCGCGCCTTTTCCAGCGTGGCAATCAGATCACCACTAGCCGCCTCCTCAATCGTTGCCGCAGTCACCGTTGAGGTTGTTGCACAACCGAGCACCAGCACCAGCAACAACGCCAGAACGGATTGCAGAACCTTCATCGGAACCCCAGAAGACAGGTCACGTTAAGGGGAGACATCAGACGACGTCCCCTCAGGTGAGGGAGACATTGCTTGGAATCACCACCCCACAACCCCTCGAGTGGGTGATGTGTGGCCCTCTGGTTTTGCCGATGCTGATGGAACACGAGCCGAGGAGAACCCAAGAGCATGACCAACACAACCGCCAAAGCCCAACTGCTCGATCTGCTGATCGAACCGCTGAAGGGATGCAAAGGGCTTTATGTCCATCGGCAGAACCTGATGCAACGGGTGATGCGCATGCCCGACCTGGAGGTGCGCGATCACCTCGATCGGCTCAGGGCCAGCCATTTCCCAGGCACTTGAACCATCAAGAGCCAAAGAGCCCAATTCTTAAGGAATGATGAGAGACACAAAGAAAGTCAAACCCGTATCGGTTGTCGCAGTCCGGTCCAACCATGGATCCGTAGGACGGCTGCAGTTTCAAGCGTGATCCCATGGCCGAAACCCTGCATCTGCCCTACTCCGTTCAAGGCAATGGAACCGTGGAATCGATCGGCAATCACCTGTATCGGGTCTGCGGACCAGCCGGATGCACCGTTGTGATGGGGCTCAGCAACGCCCTTTATCTGAGTCGCAACGTGCCAGAGGTGGAACACAACCACCACTCACATCGATGACAAAAAATCGCCCCAGCCATGGAGCGAATCATCTAGCCGGAGCAATCCCCATCACCCGGCTCATAGCACCAGATCTTGATGCGTTGGCTCGATAATACTCATCCAGCCCCAGATCTAGGGGGAGCAGGATTACCTATGCAGAGCTGCTTGATCACACAACAACGCTGCATGTGGTGGCCTTGCTCGTTATATTGAGAGACCCCATCACCCGGCCCGCCTCTTCGGCGGGCTTTTTTGTGGCTTTGCGCCAGATGTAGCGCAGGGACAAACACTGCAAAGGAAAGCATAAAAAAGGAAGGGTTCCCTAATCCCTCCCCTGTTCGACGCAGTTTCCCCCTGTTCTGAGCTGGGGGTTACCTGTTCATTCTGTATCCCTAAGAACCAAACAGCATCGGTGATTGCACTTAGCGAACGGTCGCATCAGCGATCAAGCAGGCCAGCATCGATCTTGGCGTCGGGATTGAGCTTAATCAGCATCCACAGCAACATCGCCGAGCAATCGCGATCACTCACGCCGTAGTCATATTTCCAGTCAGCCAACATTCCCTTGAGCTCATGCTGAGCGTGGGTGATGAACTCATCGTTCCATTCCTGCACCAATCGATTCAGTCCTCTTCGAGATCTTCTTCTGTGACGTAGAAGGGCTCATCAGAACCGGGCTGATCGTTCTCCAGCACGAGCACCTTGAGCGAATCATCGCTCTCAAACACAAAGAGGCCGTCCTCATCGGGATGCACACCCTTCATCTCAGGGTGCTGGTTGACGAGGCGCTTGAGGCGGCGCTTCTCCTTCCAGAACTTGGTCCCCTTTTCAACCAGATAAACCGTCAGAGCCAAGTTCACCAGCACAAGGGCGAGGAACTCCAAGGCCTGCATAGATCAAAACCGGGTTCCGATGACCCTAGCGATAGAAGCAGGGAGCGCCATAGCAAGCGATACCAAGCGCCCAAAGGCACGAAGAGAACGGGACAGGGTGGCGGCAGCGGCTCATAATGAGAATGATTCTCGAACCTCGAGGAGGTTGCGATGGGCCAGGTGTACCTGATTTCAGGCCCTCCGGGGTGCGGGAAAACAACTTGGGCGCTCCAAAGGCTTCAGCAGCATCAAGGCCCCTGCGCCTACCTGCGGCTGGAGGGAGAGAAGGCAGCGGGGCTTGAACAGGGGGAAGACAGAGGAATCGACCTGACCTGGCTCAAGGACCAGGTGCCCAGGATTGAGGAACTGGCAATAGCCAACGCAACGGATCTGAAGCAGGACAACGATGGGCTGACCCTGATCGAAGTTCAGCAGTTCCATCCCCCCAGCCAGGAGGGAATTGAAGGGCTCGGAGACGACGTTCGCTCCAAGCTGGAGGCCTTGCAGCTGCACCCCGACCAACTCCTGCACTTCGGGCGAGACCCTGAATTGCCTGCAAAGGACACCCTGGAGTTCAGCAAGCTCGAGGCATGGCACACCTCTCTTTCGGGTTGTGTTTGGGATCCCAACAGCCTGAGCAGCTTTTGGTTTGAACTCGTGAACGGTGCCTACGGCGATGTGTACCGCGCCAAAGGCCTGATGAATCTTCCTGATGGGCGGGCATTTTTCTGCAATTGGATGGTGAGCCAGGAGTCATCCCAGTTCCTTCCCCTGGACGCCACGGCACCGCCACAGGGTCGCCCCAGTCGAACCTCAGAGCTCGTTGTTCAGGGCAAGGCACTCAACCCTGAAGGCATTCAAGCCACCATCAGCGACTGCTTGCTCGCGGATGACGTGCTCTCCATGCAGCAACAACAGCTCCAGCAACAACAACCCACCTCTCAAGGCTGATTGACATGAACCACGCCGTCATCTCCTGTTTGCACGCCAACCTTGCCGCCGTGGAGGCGGTGCTCGACGACATCGACTCCCAGGGCATCCAAACCATCACCTGCCTTGGCGATCTTGTGGGCTACGGACCCCAGCCCAATGAGGTGGTGGAACTGGTGCGTCAGCGCGAGATTCCCACCTGCCAGGGCTGCTGGGATGAGGACATCATTGACGGCCTGAATGCCTGTGAATGCAGCTATCCCTCCCAGCTGGCGGAACGACGAGGTCATCGCGCCCATCACTGGACAGCCGATCTGCTGACGGAGGAGAACAAGGCCTTTCTGGCTGAACTTCCGATGACACTGCGGCGCGACAAGTTGTTGTTTGTGCATGGCAGTCCGAACAGTCAGCACGAATATCTATTGCCCGACATGAATGCCTTTGCGGCCCTTGAACGGGTGGAAACAGCAGGGGCGGAAACCTTGTTCTGTGGCCACACTCATCAGCCCTATGTGCGCGAACTACGCCAGGGATCCATTCGAGTGAAGGTGCAACAACGCGATCAAGGCGCACCAACAGAGCAGGAGCTGGAACTGCCGATGCGGCGGATCGTTAACGCTGGTTCTGTGGGGGAACCGCGTCATGGCAGCACCAAGGCCACCTATGTGATCCATAACAACAAAACCGGAGAGGTGACGATTCGGGAGGTCGACTACGACGTCGCCAAAACCTGTCGAGAGATCGTTGATGCGGGCTTACCGGAGGTGTTTGCCTGGAGGCTCAGCCACGGCTTCGAATATGCCGAGCGGGCTGAAGACGCCAGCCACGTGTGTGAGCGCTGATGGAACGCTGGGCCCTGGTGAGTGGTCTCCAAGGAGACCTGGATCTGTACGAACAGATTCAGAAGGATCTAAAGCAACAACGGAGTGTTGCCAATCTCTTCGTTCTCGGTGATCTGATCGGATCACAACGCAAGTGCAATGCTCTGCTCGAGCGGCTGAGGCAGCCGAAGCGCGCTGATCTTCAGCCCGACTGCATCTATGGCTGGTGGGAAGAACAGCTTCTGGCGGAGTGTGGCTACCGCGGCGAACGCAAGGCTGAAGGGCTCAGAGCCGAGCAGGGCGAGGCGGCGGTCGGAGAACTTCTCGCTGCGGTGGACGCTGACCATCTCAACTGGCTGGCATCGCTGCAGTTCGGCTTCATCGAACTCGACTGCGCTCTGATTCATGGCAGCTCCGCCGACGTCGGCGACCGACTGACGGAAGACACTTCAGCCTTGGTACTTCTGGATCGGCTGACGCGGCTGGATGTGAACCGGCTGTTTACGGCGCGCTGTCAGCGTCAGTTCCGACTGGAGCTTTCCGGTGGATCCATCCAAACCCACGTCAAAGACCATGCCGGTGAACAGCAGAGCGAACAGGCTGTGCCCAAACGAAGCGTGATCGGCATTGGCGGAGGGAGGCATTACACCCTCTACGACCCCGCCACAGATCACATCGAATTTCGAATTGCGGGGGAACCTTCCAACGCTTCGGGGCGGGGCTTTGGCTGACTGCCACGGCTCGAGATGTTCTGTCGCAACAACTGCTGAGTGAGTTGCTCGCCTGATCACAAGAACATCGTTTCACAACCTTTGATCCCAAAGATCACCTCTGTTTTCTGACCCAATGACCACTGCACCAGCCAGCACCAACGTTCCCGTCACCATTCTCAGCGGCTTCCTCGGAGCGGGAAAAACCACGCTGCTGAATCACATCCTGAGCAATCAGCAGGGGGTGAAGACCGCGGTGCTGGTGAATGAGTTCGGTGAAATCGGGATCGACAACGATCTGGTCGTCACCACCGGTGAAGACATGGTGGAGCTGAGCAACGGTTGCATCTGCTGCTCGATCAACGACGAGCTGATGGAGGCGGTGGAACGGGTGATTGAACGCCCAGAACCGCTCGATTACATCGTCGTCGAAACCACCGGTCTGGCCGATCCCCTGCCGGTGGCGATGACGTTCCTCGGCAGTGAGCTGCGGGACCAAACCCGCCTGGATTCGATCATCACCTTGATCGATGCAGAAAACTTCGACGACGTCGTTCTGGACACGGAAGTTGGCCGGGCTCAGGTGATTTACGGCGACATCCTGCTGCTGAACAAATGCGACCTCGTCTCCGAAGAGCGGCTTGAGAGCGTCGAACAGCAACTCAGAGCCGTCAAGAACGATGCGCGGATCCTGCGGTCGGTGAAAGGGGAGGTGCCTCTTGCCCTGTTGCTCAGCGTTGGACTGTTCGAATCCGACAAGGTGAGTTCTCCCGCAGACGATCCGAGCCTGGATCACAGCGACTGCGACCACGGCCATGGCCAATGCAGCCATGACCATGAGCACGATCACAGCCATGGGCATGACCACGGTCACGGCCACAGCCATGGGGACGGTCATGACCACGGACACCATCACCACAGCCATGAGCACGGTGACCACCAGGACATCGAGGGCTTCACCTCCCTGTCATTCAAGAGTGATGGGCCCTTTGCATTGCGCAAGTTCCAGAACTTCCTCGACAACCAGATGCCCCAGGAGGTGTTCCGGGCCAAGGGAGTCTTGTGGTTCAACGAAAGCGAACGCCGCCATGTGTTCCATCTGGCAGGCAAACGCTTTTCCATCGACGACACCGACTGGACCGGTGATCGCAAAAATCAATTGGTGCTGATCGGCCGCGACATCGACCACGACAAACTGCGGGAACAACTACAAGCCTGTGTGGCGCATTGAATCAAAGGACACCGCACCCTCGCCGTAACTCAAGTTGTGGTTGTTCCGTCTTGACGCTGGTTCTCGTAGGTCCCGTGACAACGGAATCGCCTTTGCACCACACCCAGAGCGGCCATTGTTTTGTTATCAGGTCGAGATAGCGGAGCGAGCTGACCAAAACGTCCCCGTTCTTCTGCTGCATCGCCAAATCAACAACGTTGCTCAAGGCCAATCGACGCGCAAGGCTGTCCATACGTTGAAACCAATCACAAGCGACACATGGTCGACCACAACCATCAAAAGCTCACAGCTCGCGAGATGGTGCGAGCCCACGCCTACCCGGTGCTTGCGGCTGTTAGCAGTCTTAGCCTGCTCAGCATCACGGTTCTGCTGATTCCACAAGCCGTCAAAACCCATCGCTACAACCGCTGCATCGACGCACAGATCGCCATGCGGGTCGGCATCAATCCAAAGGGAGGCACAGCTGCCGGCAAGATGAATTACCTCAAGGCCGTTGAACACTGCGAAGGCTTCTAAACCGATGAACGCCATCCAACCGTTATTGGCTCTCAGCTTCGGGGTTTTGGCCCTGTTAGTGAACACAACGCCAGGGATGGCCCACGGAAAGGGGCTCTATGGCACCGAAGCCGAAGCGCGGCAGCGTGCAGCTGAAATCGGTTGCAGCAGCATTCATGAGAACAACGGACGTTGGATGCCTTGCACTGGTGAACGGGAACTCCACCAACAGCTGCGAAAGCAATGAAAGTCTCCAAAACAACCAGCCGGCAGGCGCGGCGCATCCATCGCTGGCTGGTGCCGATCGCCGCAGCACCACTGCTGATCACTGCAGGAACCGGCTCCCTCTACAGCCTGCTGCTGGAGCAGAACATTGATGCTTTCTGGCTGCTCAAGCTGCACACAGGACAATTCGGCTGGCTCAATCTCCAGCCCGTGTACCCAATCCTGCTGGGAACTCTCACCATTGTTGTGACCGTGTCTGGGCTGACGATGCTGCTCAGGCCAACCCGTACGACAGGGAATTGATATCACCCCGTCCGCCTACTCCGCGCAAGTGCAGCCGCAGGAGCCACTGCCATGGCATGGCTCGTGGTTGGGATGGCCGGTGGCACAGGCCTCTGAACAGAAACTCTGGCCATCGCGAACAACAGCTTGGGACGCCTGCACCTCACAGGTGCAACGCGGACAGGCACAGGGAGCAGCAGGAGCCATCACAACAAATCAATCAACTGTTGTATAAGCCTAAAAAAGATGACCACAGAGCAAACACACCATTTCCACACACAATTCATACGAAAAGATTGACAATGATTCTCACATCACACAGCGACCTATAAGCAAAGGGCCACTCCCAATAGCAGCAATGAAGAAGAAGAATTACAAGATAAACGCCAACAATCACAGCGCAATAGGCCAAATAGCACAAGCAGAAGCAATTAAATTCACTACGAATCAATCAGAAAGCAGAAAAATAACGAGAGCAGCGCCTCAAAGCACATGAACAGAAATGATCAACTGAGAAGCAATACGCTGCGAGAAATCAATGCATGGTGCTACCGACGCGCATCTCACCTTTCACTCACAGGACACGACCAGGCAGCGCAAGCCCTAACGGAAGAGCACATGGAAGCACTCCAGAACGCTAAGCCCGAAGAGACGCTATGGGTCGAGAACTAACAGACAAAGCCTCTTTATCGCGCCGGCGCAATGTGTCATATCTTACCTCGAAGAAAGCAAATATCACAAGAGCAGACAAAAGCAGCAAGCCACATCGTGCTATAAAAAACATCAAACACGCACAAAATCTTGAACAATCTGTTGATACATAGAAAAAAGATTTTAGCAAAAAAATTAAGCGCATCTAGGCGTAGCAAAAATCACAAGTCAGCACATCAATGAATACGGATAACGACTCCCGACCTAAGAGAGGCAGACCAATATCCCTAAATCCGTCCGAAACAATCGGCCTAGAAAGACCTCAAGCCGGAAAGAAAATAGAATTAATAGTCAAAAACGGAGTCATCCGGATTGCAGCGAAACAATTCAATAACGCAGAAGACATAACTTTAGCCTTTACATGCAAAACAGATGTTTTCAAATTCCAGTATCCAAAAAACCTAAAACTCTCGATAGAGGCCATAACAGACACAACATATACAGTTGAATCAACAAGCAAGACAGAACCCGACACAAGCGATGCAATTATGGACTGGATCATTCAACTGCATATTGTGAGGCATGAGACAAATCTAGAAAATCGACTGATAAAATTTTTTAGATTACTAATAACAAGACTAGGAAAGAGGACATCAGAAGGGCTACTACTAGAGCACACACTGTCTCATGCACGTATTGCTGAAATCGTTGGGTCTACGAGATCAACCGTATCAAGAACGATTAGCACTCTTAGGAAGACCCGTCAAATTTATATTGATGAGCTAAGGGGCCAGATCGTTCTACCCGTGAATTAATTAACGCCCACAACGACATGTTCCACCTTTCCACTTGGAGCATTTGGATTTCTTGCAACCCTTTTTCTTATTTATCGAAAGACGCTTTTCGGAAGAATCAGCCAAGATCCTAGACATTCATTTCAACAACAATACTGCTCATCTCTGGGTTAGAACGACCCTGGAGAAGCAACAAAAGACACAAGCTCGTAAGTCATCTGATCAGAGTCAAGGAATCTCTGCATAAGATTTCGGGTACTCAAGGAGATACAAACAAACAGTAAGGGCCTAAATCAAAAGAACTCTCAGGCGTATAAAAAGCTACTTTGAAATGAAGTAAACGAGTAGCAGGCAAAACAGCGGAAGCGCAATATGGGGTCGCCCGTATGGGCTTTCCTGTGTGAGGAATCCAATGAAGCTTTTCCAGCAACTGCTGGTGGCTCCTGCTGCCCTTGGCCTTCTGGCCACCGGCGCTAATGCCGCCGAGCTGAACATCAACGGCGTTTCTGATTACGCGGCTTCCGCTGATCAGGTCACCAGCGTCACCCAGTTCTCCGACGTCTACCCCACCGACTGGGCCTATCAGGCTTTGGCTGGTTTGGTTGAAACCTACGGCTGCGTCGCCGGTTACCCCAACGGCACCTTCCGTGGCAACCGTGCCATGACCCGCTTCGAAGCGGCTGCCCTGCTGAACGCTTGCCTCGACCGCGTCACTGAAGTGACCGACGAGCTGCGTCGCCTCATGACTGAGTTCGAAACCGAGCTGGCCATCCTCAAGGGTCGCGTTGACGGCCTCGAAGCCAAGGTTGGCGAACTGGAAGCCACTCAGTTCTCCACCACCACCAAGCTGCGTGGTCAAGCGGACTTCTTCTTCGGTGGCGTCTCCTATGACGACCGAAGCGAGTGCAACGCTGAAGGTGGAGATTGCGAGGACGATGGAACCTCTCTGTCATATCGATACACCCTCAATCTCAACACATCCTTTACCGGTAAGGATCGCCTGTACACCCGTCTTCGCGCGGGCAACATGGACAACGTCTGGACTAACAAAAACTCTTATCTGAGTGATGCAAAATCCGGAGACAACACCCTGAAGGTGGACAAGCTCTGGTACAGCTTCCCCGTTGGTGACTTCAAATTCACCGTGGGTGCTCTGGTAGAGAACTACTACATGGTGGAGACACCGACCCGATACAAACCCATCCTCAAGGCTTTCAAGCTTGGTGGATACGGAGCCGTCATGGGTGCAAGCACCGGCCAAGGTGCTGGTGTGCAGTGGCGCCAGAACGGCAGACCTGGAGAAGCTGCGTTCAACATCGCAGCCAACTACGTGGCTGACGGTGGCGAAGGTGCAAAATCCGATTCTGAACTTGGAATGTTCGGTTCAGCAACCGACGGTTATTTCCTGAGCCAAGTCGGTTACGGCAACCGCAAGTGGTACATCTCTGCCTTGTACGCCCACAAGCAAGGTGCGGATGGTTCCAAGCCTGCAATGGGGTATTCCACTCCTGCAGCATCCAGCTACGACGAAGCTCTGAACGCTTTCGGACTTCGCGGCTACTGGACCCCTGAGGAGTCCGGCTTCATCCCTACGATTAGTGCAGGGTTCGATTACGGCGTTTCTGACGCGGATGCTGATGGCAAAACGGAAGAAGTCATCGGCTGGATGGTTGGCCTGAACTGGACTGATGCCTTCATCGATGGCAACAAACTGGGTGTCGGCTTTGGCACTTACTCCAGTTACGCCACTGAAGTTAAAGGAGACAGTGATCCTGGCGATTCCAACTTCGCCATCGAGGGTTACTACGATTTCCAAGTCACCGATAACATCACGGTGACGCCCGCTGTGTTCTGGATCCAGGATGCTGATGGCGATGCATCTGTTGACGGCTCAGACAGCCTGGGCGGTCTTATCAAAACCACATTCAAGTTCTGATCTTTCTCTGAACTAAAACAAGCGCCCTTTGGGGCGCTTTTTCTTGCAAAAAAATAGAGGGGCTAGCGCCCCTCAAACGACCTGAATCACAGATTCACCAGCAGTTCTCACCCTCACCAATGGGAACACAAACATCTTCTTGTTCAGCTTTTTTGCGAAGAGCCTCAGCCTCTTCGTTCATCACACTGTCGTCATCGACAGCTTGATCCGTCGACCACTCCTTCAATCCGCCGCCATCTTGGGCCTGCACTACCGGTAAATCAGCTGAGGCCAACAGCAGAGATGAAGCAGCTAAAAACACAGTGACTGCAGAGGGTTTGGCCATGGTCCAACGCCAAAAAATCATTCTGATTAACGCTAGCGCCCAAGCAGCCACGAATGAGTCAGGTCAACGCATCATTTGAAACACCATCAATCCGAGAGCCGCCGCACGGCGTTGGTATAGGCCTGAAAAATGAGATCAAGCTCATCCGAACGTCCATGTTTGGCCAGCAATCCGCGCGCCCCAGCAGCCAGATTGAACAGCAAGGAACGATCCTCAGCGGATTTCACATAGCTTTCGATCCAGCCGACACAGGCATAGCGCGTCCCCTGCGTTACTGGAGCAACGCAATGCAACAACGAACTGGGGTACACAACAACCTCACCAGCACAACAACGAAATTCCTCACCATTCTGCCCCGTCTGCAATTGCAAAACTCCCCCTTGATAGGAGGACGGCTCGCTTAAAAAAACGGTGAAGGACAGATCGCGCCGGCCATAACGGGAAAACGGATTATCCACATGCCATCCATATCCATCGCCAGGTGCACAGCGGGAAATCAATACACTGTGCACCTTGCGGATCAAAGCGAAACTCTTGATCAAAGGATCTGCTTTCAATGCCTTCGACACCAAGTTCGCCACCCGATTTGCTAAAGGGGATTCAGGATCAAGTTGATGATTCTTTTTAACCGAGGCCGCTTGCTCTCCCGCCGTGAGTCGTCCATCCAGCCAAGGCAAGTCGGCAGCACTCAGTTGCTGATGAATGGAACCAACATCAGCCTGCGAAAGCAGTGGACGCACAAGATGATCCATCCGCAATGAGGGCAAAAGCTTTCCTCACCCTAGGCAGTTGACCAAATGATACGAAAACATCGCACAAACTGACTCAGTGAGATCACATCCAAGACCTATGATAGTGAGATGAAGAGTAAAGCCATGATGAAGGTCCTCGCTGGACTCTGCCTAATCACTCCCTTGGTTGGATGCTCAGCTGTTGGTGCGCAGGAAGTGCGTGTTTATTCAGGTCGCCACTACAACACTGACCGACAGGTTTTTAAACGTTTTAGTGAAACAACAGGAATCAAAGTTCGCCTGATTGAAGCCACCGGTATCTCTCTGGTGGAACGACTCAAGCGAGAGGGAAGCAACTCCAAAGCAGACGTGATTCTGTTGGTGGATGCTGCGCGCATCAATGATGCAGCCATTGCAGGATTGCTGCAGCCGGTTCAGAGCAACACACTCAAAGCGAACATTCCCGAGCGCTATCGGGATCCATCCAACCGCTGGTTTGGCCTAACAAGGCGCGTGCGCTCAATCATCATCAACCCCAAGCTGGTTAATCCCTCCACGATCAACAGCTACGACGATCTCGGTAAGCTGGAATTGAAAGGAAAGCTTTGCCTGCGCAAGAGAAAGAATGTCTACAACCAATCCCTTGTTGCTGACCAAATTGTCTTAAAGGGTCAAGCCGGAGCAACAGTCTGGGTCAGGTCAATGGTGGGCAATGTCAAGCAGCCCTTCTTCTCCGGAGATACATCCCTCATTCGTGCCGTTGGCCAGGGCAAATGTGGCGTTGGCGTTGTGAATCACTACTACCTGGCACGCATGCAAGCCGGAGACAATGGCAAGGGTGATCAGGAGCTAGCAAAGAATGTGAAATTGATCATGCCCAATCCAGCACACGTGAACATCAGTGCGGCGGGCATTGCCACCTCAGCCCAAAACAAACGGGAAGCGCTGAAGTTGATTGAATTTCTCTCATCTCCGAAGGGGAGCCAGACGCTTGCTGGACCAACCCACGAATATCCTCTGAAAAGTCAGGGCTCCTCAAGCGTACTGAAACAGTACGGACGATTCATCCCAGACAACGTCTCCATCAGCGCGATCGGTGCCAACCAGAAGAAAGCGGTTCAAGTGATGGCGCAGGCTGGCTGGCGTTAAAAGCAACTTTCAAGTTATTTACAGGAGAAAGTTCTAAGATCGACTGGTTATTGATAATGAGTCTCATTTAACTTGGTGCAAATGACACGCCAAGAGTGCATTTCAATTCACCGGTATGTATCGTTTAAATATCAGCGGGCAAAAAGTGCTTTCAACATCCAATTCAAGCCCCTTTTCTTCGATTACCTGCGGACCATCAGGTCGTGCAATTGCAGAAGCAATTGACCCTGATCTTCTGAACGCAGTCCAAGCCCACCTCAACATGGAGAGGCAAGCCCATGCCTCCTATTTCGCTGCTGCAATCTGGTTTGCTGAACGGGAGTTGAGAGGATTTTCCCGATTCTTCCGAGACGAATCCAACAGCGAGCATGTACATGCTGCAAAATTCGCGGAATACATCATTGCTCGAGGGCAAAGCGTTGTACTACAAGTGGTCGAAGCCCCCCTGCAGAGCTGGGCATCTCCTGCAGATGTGATGGCAACAGCATTTCAAATGGAGGTTGATGTCACAGCTTCGTTGCAACAGCTGTATTCCATGGCAGAGAGAGTGAACGATACGCGTACCACAGTGTTTCTCGACCCGATAGTGGAAATGCAAACCCAGTCAGAACATGAGTTCGCGCACCTTCTTGGACGCGTGAAGTTTGCAGATAATCAAGCTGCAGCTTTATTACTCATCGACAATGAGCTTGATCAAGGAAATAACAAGCCTGCGTCTCTTCAAGGATAGAAGAGATTAAACGAAAGAAATTCGAATGACATACAAGACCACAAATACTTTCTAACTTTATTCAGCGCATCCAACATGTCATTTGAATAGTATTAAAACACCTTCGGAGCATTTCTTCAAGCAATAGCCTTTGAATCGAATGCGGCTTTGAATAGCAATTAATTTCCGGCAATATAGATTTTATCGACAAACATCGGTAGTGGTAGAAAGATATCTCCGCAAGAAGCCGTTCTACTAATCCCTGATCCTGGCATCGTTGAATTGATCGAGTGGCACATTGCATACGCCGCCAAATCCAATCAACTTCGCTGCAAAGGTCACCAAGTAAACCGAGCGAATTCACAACTTTCAGAATTGGAGTGGTGAAGAATCGATGAGCTCAGGTGAAATTCGCATGCTGACATCTCCAGATGCCATAGCCACCAAACCCGCTTGACGCCATTTGGAGAGGAGACGTGTTGTGGTTACCCGTGTAGCACCAATCAGCTCACCAAAGCGATCATGAGTGAGACGGAAAGGGAGCTGATAACAATCGCTGCAACGGACGCCTAGACGGTTCACCAAAAGGGCCAAAAGAGCATGAAGACGCTGCTCTGCCTGACCGAGATGGCGGACTCTCAGAAGCTGCAATGTCCATTCGTTCACTGCATCAAGACCCAGCTCATCCGTTGAGACAGCATCACGCCGAAATTTCAAGGCTGTAAGGGCCTCGATACACACGCCATCACTGCAGAGACGATCGGTGCGCAGGCGATCGCCAGACTGCAAAAACGCCAGGGTCATTCCCTCCGTTTCTTCGCAGGGGCAATACACGCGGCACACCCCTTCAATCACCTCAAGAACCGTGGCCTGATCACGCCCGGATGGATCAATCAGCACCGTCTGCGAGCGGGGCATGCTCAAAGGAGCAATCGGATTGTCCGGCAAGAAGCGGTAGGCGGACGCGGTCACGGATTATCGCGATTGAGAATTACTCGCAACAGTACAGATCTCTTGTCGATATTGCAAGTCATTCTCAATAAGGCCCCTGATTTGAGACCTTTTCTCAACTGCGGTCGACACCTGCTCGTTGGCTTGCAACAGCAGGGCACGGAGCAACTGGGCATCCCCTTGAATCCGAAGCATTGGCGTGGTGACGGGCTGCCACCACGTTCAACGGGGCCTTCAACACGAGGTTGATCCATTGCAACCGCGCGACGTCGCTATTGATTCACGGCTCAGAACACAAATGTCGTTTTGATCAGGCCGCCCAGTTGCTGGAAGGTTGAACCATTCGGTGTGAACCCACCCATCGGACGCGACAGATAGAACAGCGCCGGGGTGACGCTGATGTTGTCAGTCACTTTGAACTGATACCACCACTCCCAGATGAACTGACCATCAGCAGGGGTGTCACCACCACGCAGATCGGTCGCAAACACGGGCTGGCCGACAGCCATTCCGGCGTTGTTCCCCGCCATCAACACATCGTTCCACTGCAGCCCAGCCCTCCAGGACTGACTGGTCCTCACCTGGCCTTCGCGCTGGGTGTCGGAGTGATTGATGCCCCAACCGAGCGACAGCGATGGAAGCCAGCCGCTCTCCAATGGCTGCCAGAAACCACCCAGTGCATAGGCGTGAGTCACGCCCCGATCACTGAAGCGATCCTTGACGAAGGGCGAGACATACACGATCAGGTCTTGACCGTTCTGAACCTTGGAATACAGGGCAGCAACGCCCCAGTTGTCACCCTCCCAACCCAGCTGCAGGGTGCCGGTGCCTCCCGCCTCGTCGGTGGCGAAACCGCCGGTACGGGTGTCGCTTGATGCACCATTGGCCGCCACATAGTTGGCCGACGCGCGGGCTCCACTTTCCGCAGCCCAGCTGATGCCCACGCCTGCACCTTTGTTTTTGTTGTAGCCCCCCGGCGCTCCATTCACCGTGAGCACATCGAGAATCGGGTCACTGGGATAGACGCTCGGCCAGATCGCGAGCATGTCTTCCTGGCCAACAATCGGGCCGGTGGTGATGGTGATCTCATCCCCCAACGGGAAGGAATAGAAGAGCTTGTCGATCGCCACCAGATTGGGGCGATCACCCTCCTGAAACGCAGTTTCCAGGGTGGCCAGACCCGACGGACCACCACTGCCGAAAACGTTGCCGTCTCCGTCGAAGTTGCCGCCACGCAACACCGTGGTCAGTTGATCCTTGCCGGTGAAGGAGGTGGCCAACCCCAGCTGAAGGTCGTAATTGAATACCGTTCCGCCGAACTCGGAATTGCTGTCCGAACGCAGCCGGGATGCGGACCCTTTGAAGCGGCTGGCTCCGAACACCCAGGAGGCTTGTCCTTTGAGTTTGGTGGTGGTGGAGAACTGGGTGGCTTCCAGTTCGCCCACGCTGGCCTCGAGGCCGTCAACGCGACCCTTGAGGATGGCCAGCTCGGTTTCAAATTCCTTGAGCAGACGACGCAGCTCATCGGTCACTTCAATGATCCGGTCGAGGCAGGCGTTCAGCAGGGCAGCCGCTTCGTAGCGGGTCATGGCCCGGTTGCCACGGAAGGTGCCGTTGGGGTAGCCGGCGACGCAGCCGTAGGTCTCCACCAGGTTGGCCAGAGCCTGATAGGCCCAGTCGGTGGGGACAACGTCGGCGAACTGGGTGACGCTGGTGACCTGATCAAGGCTGTTGCCAATGGCAGTAGCCGCGTAATCAGAAACGCCGTTGATGTTCAGCTCGGTGGCTTGGGCGGCTGGGCTGTTGACCACAGCCAAAGGGGCGATCAGACCAAGGGCGGCGGGCGCCACCAGCAGTTGCTGGACAAACGTCATGACTGGGAAGAGATAAAAAAACCCCAGAGGTGATCCCTGGGGTCAGAAGCTGTGAAACGGCGTGCTCGTGATCAGTCGATCAGGGCCACCCAGGCAAAGGCCATGCCGATGCCCATCCAGATGCCGGCGCCAAGCCGTTGCCCCTGGGAGCCGAGGCGCTCAACCAGAGACTTGGACCAGTTGCTCACCACCAGCAGCAGTGCGCCTTGGCCAATCAGCAGGCCCAGGAAATAGGTGAACAGCGGGGTGGGTTCCGCTCCAACGATGGTGCTCCCCAGCAGAAAACCGTGCAAGGCCACCAGCGGCAGCAACCAACGGGTGGAGGCCACGGTGAGAGCCATCAAACCCTCCACCACCAGGCTGAGGGAGACCATGGCCTCCGCCCAGGGAGCCACGGCATCCGGCAGGGGGATGAACTGCGACAGAACACTGCCGCCCAGGCCTGCAGCCAGCAGAGGAATCACCCAGGCGCGGGGACGTTGCAGGCCGATGAAGATGATGGCCAGCAGGAACAGGAGATGGTCAGGACCCAGCAGCGGGTGACCAATGCCACTGAGCAATCCCTGCAGGGGGGTGAGGGCAGCGCTGTCGCCCATGCCAAAGGGGTGGTGGGCGAACGCCGGACTGGCCAGGAGAAGAACGGCCAGAAGCGAAGGGCCAGCGATCTGCAGCGGCCTGCGCAGGGCCAGTGGCAAAGAATTCAAAAGTCGATCCTCGTCGGTTTGATCTGGCGGGCGTTCTGACTGACGTGGGCGGAGGGCCGACGTTTCACAGCTGCGGGACAGCGGCAGATTTTCACTGCTCTTTCCCCGTTTCCTTCAGCGGCTGTTCCCCACTGAAACCAGCACACCACCCTACCGGCGCTTGGCCGTCGCGCCTGACCAACAATCATTCGGCCTTTGGCGGTGCATCGGCAAGGTCGGTGGTGTGGAAATTCCAGCGATCACCGTCTTCCAGCCAGAGCTCCCAGGCCAGACAGCGGCCGCTGCGTTTCAGTCGCAGCTGGCCGCCAAAACCCGCTGGAGAGGGCTGATAGAGCTCGGTGATGTCGTCAACAGGGGCTCCATCCCGGGTGAACACCTGCTCCACCTGCTCACCAAGCCGGGCCGTCAGGTCGCTGCGCAGCTCATCAACCGTCACGCCGACTGACTCGAGAAATCGAGCACCAGATCGCCAACGTCGTCACGGCTGATCTGAAATCCAAAGCCATCAACGGTGCCGGTCCACAGGCCCGCATAGAGATCCGCCTCGATTCCCTCCAGCTGCTCCACCTTGTGATCAAAGAGCAGGCCGAAGCAATGGGCGGCGACCTGCGCGGCCTGTGACGCATCCATTTCATCGAGTTCGTGGGCTTCCACCGGACACCCATCGAGCAGTTCGGCATCGATGACGTTGCCGGACCCAACGTCCTCCACAAGAGCTTGCAAGCCAGCCAGATCGTTCATTGCCGTCGCCGTTGAAGCAACACACGCACCACCATCATCCCTGGGCCAGAGCGGTGGTGAGGGCCGTGTCCACGCTCAAGGTGCGCGATCCCAGATGCACGGGCTGCGCGATCACCGCCTGGGCCAACTCCAATTCAAACGGCACAAAACCGCCCTCCGGCCCCACCATCACCACAGCCGCCCCCGCTGGGGTGTCGCGCAAGGGAAGGGAGGCCCCCATCTGGGCCATCCAGCAGGGCCGTCCGGCACAGAGATCTTTGAGCTGGTCTTCGACAAAGGGTCGAAAGCGCCTGTGATGATGCACCCGGGGCGCCACCGTGTCGCTGGCGCGCTCCATCCCCGCAAGCAGCGCATCGTGCACCTTTTCGGGTGCGAGCAAAGGCGACTGCCAATAGCTCTTTTCAACCCGGGCGCAGTTGATCAGGTGAAGGTTGGCCACGCCGTATTCGGCCACGGTGCGGAACAGACGGCGCAGCACCTTTGGCCTCGGCAAGGCAAGAACAATGTCAAACCGATGGCGAGGCGGCGGTGGCTGGTTGAGGTCCACCTCCAGCACCACGGCATCTGCATCCAGGGCACAGATGCGGCCCTGGCCCAGATCGCCATTCAGCTCACCAACTCGGATGCTGTCGCCCACCGCAGCTCTAAGCACCGAACGGATGTGATTCGCCCGACGATCCACAAGACGAACCCTCCGTTCATCCAGCCAATCGGAACGGTTGAGAACAACGATGTTCATGGCTGGATCTCAGGGATCAACAGCACGCCGTCACCAACAGATCCGTCAGTTCAGCACAACCATCCCCACGGCCAACAATCCTCAGCAGTGTTCGAACACCCCGGGGATCAACTCCTGCTCGCGGCGCGCCTGAAACTCAACGTCGGCAGCACGCAGCTCCGCAGGATCGTCCTGGAACCAGCAGCCGTAGAGAAGATTCAAGATCCGATCAACATCGAGATCACGATCAGCCACGTCCTGCCAGAGGCGTTGGCTTAATTCGGCATCAGCCAGCTGAAATTGAGCCTGGGCCAGACGTCGTGCTGCGTCGAAATGGGCCTGTTGCAACTGCCGCGACGGTGAGTCGTACTGAAGCAACCGTCCCTGGATCGTTTGAAGCAAACCCATGCCATCAGCTTGGCTGCATTCAGATTGAATCCTCAGATGCCGATCGACAATGGGTCGTCATGCTGGTTTTCAAACAGCGGCACCAAAGCCGATCAGTGTTGATCGATCAAAGGCTCGATCAACACTGATCAAATCCCAAAAGAATCCTGTCCTGCAAGCCAGCGTGATTGAGGCCTGGACGGTGCAATTGCAGGGCCGGAAGAATATCGAGCACAAGATTGTTGGCCCGGCGGGATTCAACGCAAACGCCAACGCGATCCCCCACGGAACGGGCCAGACGGATCTGATCCATCACCAGCTGCAACTGGAACATCTGCTGGTCGAGGCTTCTGGCATGAGCAGCCCCGTTGAGGCTGCAGCCCAGCAGCACGCTCAACCACCAACCCTGTGATCGCATCGGCATCACACCACCAGAAGGCATCCCCCCTCAACGTCCCATGCCGCCTCCCCCTGGGGTGAGCATGCGAATGGCCTCGCCCGCCTGGAGCTCCAACTGCACGGCACCGGGCAGGGGATGGGCCACCCCCTCACGATCCAGCCGCAGGTTCTCGCCACAGGCACCACTGGCCCCACCCTTGAGACCGAACGGGGCAACCTGCCGCGAGCCACTGATCAGCGACACACTCATCGGCTCGAGAAAACGGATCGTGCGCTCCAGTCCGTCGCCTCCTGGCCATCGGCCCTGACCGCCACTGCCGGAGCGCACCGCGAAGGATTCCAAGCGCACCGGATAACGGCTCTCGAGCACCTCGGGATCCGTCAGCCGCGAGTTGGTCATGTGCGACTGCAGCCCCACCGATCCAGCAAAGCCCTCCCCAGCGCCGCCACCACCGGCCACCGTTTCGTAGTACTGGCAGCGGCCATTGCCGAAGCTGACGTTGTTCATCGTTCCCTGGCCGGCCGCCTGGACGCCGAAGGCAGCGAACAGCAGATTGCAGAGGGCCTGAGACACCTCCACGTTGCCCGCCACCACAGCGGCGGGAGGTCGCGGATTCAACAGACAGCCCTCCGGCACCACCAGATCGAGCGGCGCGAAACAGCCCTCGTTCAAGGGGATATCGCTGTCGAGGAGACAACGGATCACGTACAGCACAGCCGCCCGCGTCACCGCCAGGGGGGCATTGAAATTGCCAGGCCGTTGGGGTGATGTTCCGCTGAAATCCAAACTCAACCGTTGGCGGTTGGGATCAAGGCACACCTGCACCACCAGACAAGAGCCGTCATCCAGGGCCAACTGATGCCGGGCGTCCGTCAGGCGCAACAGCAGCCGCTGAACATTGCAGGCTGCGTCCTGCTGCAGCAGGGTCATCTGCCGTTGCACCAGGGTCTGCCCTTCCCGCTCCACGAGGGATTGCAGCGCCACAATCCCCGCCTGATTGGCCGCCACTTGCGCCTGCAGATCGGCCAGCAGTTCCGGAGGGTTGCGGGGCGGGGTCGCCATGCCGCTCCACACCGCTTCCAAATCAGCGGCGAGAACCCGGCCCTGGCACACGAACAGCTGGTTGCGCAGCAGCAGGCCCTCATCGGCAATGGTCCGACTGAAGGACGGCATCGACCCGGGAGCGATGCCACCCACATCGGCGTGATGGCCGCGGCTGGCCACAAAGAAGCTGGGCTGATCCCCGTTGCAGAACACCGGCGAGATGGCGGTGATGTCGGGCAGGTGGGTGCCGCCGTGAAACGGGTCGTTGCTGAGCAGCGTGTCGCCGGGCTGCAGCGGCGCCACATCACCGGTCGCCACCTGGGCCAGCAGGTCGCGAACGCTGTCGCCCATCGATCCGAGGTGCACCGGAATGTGGGGGGCATTGGCCACCAGGCCCCCCGTGGCATCAAACAACGCGCAGGAGAAATCGAGGCGCTCGCGGATGTTCACGGAGCGACTGCTCTGCCGCAGCTGTTCCCCCATCTGTTCAGCGATCGCCATGAAGCGGTGGCGAAACAGTTCCGCCTGCAGCGGATCGTGGGTACCGGCCTGGGCCAGCTCCGGTGATCCTTCTGCGGGATGCGAGCGCTCCAGCAACAGCGTGCCCCCCTCCGCCACCCGGGCCTGCCAGCCCGGCTCCAGCACCGTGCAGCCCGTGGCTTCGGCGATCAGGGCCGGGCCTGCAATCCGCTGATTCAGCCGCAGGGCACTGCGGTTCAGCAACGGCACCTGCGTCCAGCCGCTCAACTCCAGGTGCATCGACACCTGCAGCGATGGCTGCATCTCTGGTGTTGGTTCGGCCTTCTCAGCTGCGGCTGTTGCTTTAGCTGCGGTTGTGGCATCGAACTGTTGGGGAGCTGTGACCTCAACATTGAGCTGTTCAACGATCAGGGCCTGATCGGCATCAATGCAGTAGCCGTAGCGTTGCTGATGGCTCGCCTGGAAGGCCGAGATCACGGCATCAACGCCTTGCTCGTCGAACCAGGTGAGCACCAGGGTTTGCTCAGCAGAGGGATAACGCAGGGCCAGGCTGACCCAGACCTCCGGCTCCCCCTCCTCGGCATCAGCGCGATCCCCCTGGCGACGCAAGGTCTCCTGCGCTTCTCCCATCAGCCGCTTCACCTGATCCGGCAGGGCCGCCAACAGTTCAGGAGAGAGAGCAGCGCCGAGATGCACCTGCCGCCGGCAGCGCTGGCGGGCCTGACCCATGCCAAAAGCGGAGAGAACGCCGGCCATGGGATGCAACAGCACTGTGTTCAGCCCCAGTTCATCAGCCAGGCGACAGGCGTGCTGACCACCAGCCCCCCCGTAGGCCACCAACACCCCGCCGCGAATGTCCTCACCGCGATGCAGCGACACCCTGCGGATCGCAGCGGCCATGGTTTCCACCGCCAGTTGCAACGCCCCGGATGCCACCCGCTCCGGGGTCTGCCCCAGCGCTGCCGCTAGCTCGGCGAAGCGATGCCGCACCACCTCCACATCCGGTGGTAGATCCCCAGACGGGCCGAACACCGCCGGGAAGCGGTCCACCTGCAGACGCCCCAGCAGCAGGTTGGCGTCGGTGATGGTGAGCGGTCCGCCGGCGCGATAACAGGCCGGGCCCGGTTGCGCTCCGGCGGAGCGGGGGCCCACCCGCAACCGCTCTCCCTCGAGCTCCAGCACCGATCCGCCTCCGGCCGCCACGGTTTCAATCGGCAGGCGTGGGGCCAGCAACTGCAGGCCAGCGATCTCGGTCTGCTCCTTCACTTGCCGCAAAGCCTGCACATCGGCGCAAGCCACACAGAACACATCCGTCGACGTGCCCCCCATGTCGAATCCCAGCACCGGCACCCCGTCAAAGCCGGCCATCCGCGCCGCGGCGATCGCCCCAACCATCCCCGCCGCCGGCCCCGAAAGGATGGTGTCTTTGGCCTGCAGCCTGTCTGGAGCCTGCAACGCTCCACTGGAGGTCATCACCCGCAGGGGCGTGGCGGCACCCAACGCCCCTTGCACCTGTTGCAGGTAGCCATCCAGCACCGGATGCACGGCCCCCTCCACCAAGGCCGTCTGCCCCCGCGGCACCAGGCGGGGCATCACACTCACCTGGTGGGAACAAACCACGGTGCGAAAGCTAAGTTCCCGCAGCAATGCAGCACAGCGCTGCTCATGGGATGGGTTGCGCTGGGCATGCAACAACGCCACCACGGCGACGTCCAGGCCGGAACGGCGCAGCTCCTCAAGCCGCCGCCGCAGCGGCTGATCCAGCACCAGGGGCTCCACCTCCTCACCCCGAGCATCGAGCCGACCGGTCAGCTCCAGCACCGTTTGCGCCAGGAAGGGGCGCTGGGGCTGCTCAAGCGCGAACAGATCGTCGCGATGTTGATCGCCGATCCACAGCTGATCCCTCAGCCCGGCGTTGGTGAGCAACAACAAAGGAGCGCCAGCCCCCTCCAGCAGCGCATTGGTGGCCACGGTGGTGCCGAGACGCACGTCGTCGACGTCCCCCAGATCCACGGGCGGTGAAGCCGACGCCAACATCTCTTTCATGGCCGACACCGCAGGGTCTCCAGCACCGGCCTGCTCCGAGAGCACCTTGCGCACGTGCAGCTGGCCTTCTGAATCGCGACCGATCAGATCGGTGAAGGTGCCACCGCGATCAATCCAGAAGCACCACCCCATCTCAGGCCCTGGCCAACGTCGTCCCAGCCTGCCGCGCAGGCCGATCAACAAACCATGTCAACGCCCCCCGATAGGCGAGCTGAACTGAGAACGTTGAGAAGCAACTGCCGCCCGAACGCTTGGACAAGCTCGCCACGGCCTGGGCGATCTTTCAGGGGTTACTGCTGGAAGCCGTTCCGTTTCTGCTGCTCGGCGTTGCCATCGCAGGACTGGCCCGATGGGCCGTGCCATCGGGTGCCTGGATCGAGCGGCTCCCAAAGAACCCAGTGCTGGCACCGATCATCGGGGCCCTGATGGGTTTTGCACTTCCGGCCTGCGAATGCGGCAACGTCCCCGTCGCTCGCCGTCTGCTGGCCAGCGGGGCACCGATGGGCACGGCCTTCGGCTTTCTGTTTGCAGCTCCGGTGCTGAATCCCATCGTGCTGGCCAGCACCTGGGCCGCGTTTCCCGATCAGCCCTGGCTGCTGGTGGCCCGGCCATTGGGAGCCTTTCTGTTGGCGATCCTGCTGAGCTTGTTGCTGGTGCAACTGCCCGAGACGAAGCTCCTGGCCACTGCGCTGCTGGAGGAACGCCGCTTGAGCCAGCCCCTCAGCAACCTGGGGCTGCTGCAGCGGAGCAGTGGTGTGATCGGCGGATCACCCAGCCCCCCCCGATCCATAAACGGAAAGCGCCTCAAGGCCTGGCAGGTGCTGGACCAGAGCTGCCGCGAATTTCTCGATCTGCTGGCTCTGCTGGTGCTGGGGTGCGTGATTGCGGCCCTGGTGCAGACCTGGCTGCCGCGCAGTTGGCTGTTGGCCGTGGGGGGCGCGCCGACGGCATCAATCCTGGCCTTGATGCTGCTGGCGGTGGTGGTGTCGGTCTGCTCCAGCGTGGATGCCTTTCTGGCCCTGGGGTTTGCCGCTCAGATCACCCCCGGAGCCCTGCTGGCCTTCCTCTTGCTGGGGCCCGTTGTGGACCTCAAACTCGCGGGCCTGTTCACCGTGCTGATGCGGCCAAGGGCAATCCTGATCACGGCGATCGGTGCCATTCTTGGCGTGCTGCTGATCGGTCAGTGGATCAACCTGTGGCTGCTGTGAGGGGCCGGTTGTGCTGAAGCGCGGAACCCTGCTGCTGCTCTGGGGCCTGACGCTGTTGTGGAGCCTCCACAGCGGACGCCTCGATCTGCTGCTTCGCGGGGTCTTCCATGGCCTGGTGGGAGTCACCGGCCTGGTCTTGCTGATGCTGGGCGTGGCCCTTCTGCTGAAAAAAGAGAAGCAAAACGAACGCTGGCGCTGGCCCTGGCTGCTCAGCGGCGTGATGGCTGCGCTGGTGCTGGTTCTTCCGCCGAGTCCCTCCTTCAGCGATCTGGCCAGCAACCGCCCCCAGGGCCTGCCCGATCCACCGGAGTTGGCCTTTGTTCTGCCCCCCGAACAACGCAGCCTCACGGAATGGGTACGCTTGCTGCGCAGCCAGCCCGATCCCGACCTTGTGGCCGGCAATCCTGTACGCATCAGCGGTTTTGTCTGGAGGCAACCCCAGGGCCCACCGCTGATCGCCCGGCTCACGGTGCGCTGTTGCCTGGCCGATGCCACACCCGCTGGCCTGGCCGTGGAGTGGCCGGAGTCGTTCATCCCTCAAACCAACCAGTGGTTGGCCATCGAGGGAACGATGAGCGTGCAGACGCGGAAGGAACGGCGCATCCCCGTCGTGATTCCCCAAAACATCACGCCGATTGCCAGGCCCGAGCGGCCCCTGGAACCATGACGCGGCGGCCCTTGCTGCTGATGCTGATGGCCTGCGCCGCTGTTCTGGCGCAGCAACAACTGCTGTTACGCCGGCCTCCGCGGCTGCTGCGCCTGGTGCCCCAGCAGGTGCAAAGCGGCAGCGCGGCCCTGGATCTGCAGTTCAGTCGTCCGATGGATCGGCCGAGGGTCAGAGAGGCCACCCGAATCACTCCATCCGTGCCCCAGCAGTGGCTGGGGGAGACGACAGCACTGCGGATGGTGATCGATGCGGATGTCGTGCTCACGGCTCCGCTCGAGCTATCGATCGCAGGGAAGGACCAACGCGGGCTAGATCTGGGGCAGCAGCAATGGTGGTGGGACCCGAAACCCTGGCTGATCGCAACACGTCCCGTGCAGGGGGGTGAGCAGGTTCAACTGCAGACGCGATCAGGAGCATGGATACCGATCAGTCGGGTCTGGCCCGCCATCCCGAGCGTCGTCCCCCTCGGAAATGGCCGGGGTATCGCCCTGGTGGGACGCGATCAGAGCGGCACCGAACAAGTGTGGTGGGATCAACTGACGCCCCGCAGCACCGCCAACCGTCTGGCGGCCTTGGGGCCACCAACGCTGAGCCGTACGGAACCCCTGCTGAAAGGGGAGGTGCTCTTCGCTCATCTCAGCAGCAATCTCAATGGGGATCTGCTGGTGCAGAGCGGTGGGTTCCAGCCGGGCAGTGACCAAGCCCTTTTGCTGCAGGCCGATGGCAAACGCAAAGCTCTGGCACTGAAACCCTCCGGGCCGATGCAGTTGCTTCCGGCTGGAGGGGGGGTGGTGATGCCCACCAGCAACGGCCTGAGCCTTCGGCCCCTCCAAGCAACCGAGCAAAAGCCGCAGATGCTGCCGGGCAGCCGGGAGCTGGGAGCCTTCTGCGGTGCCTCAGGACGAGCCGTGCTGATCCGGCACTGGCCGGATTACAGGCGCTCGATCGAGCTGGTGGTTCCTGGACAGGCACCGAAGCAACTGCACCTCGGTGATCAGGCGGTGCTGGGGGTGGCCTGCGACAACCGCGGCAAACGGATCTGGGCTGTGCTGGGGCGATGGGAACAGCAACGGGGCAATCACGAACTGGTGCTGATCAGCGAAGCGGGAGAGGTGAGACAACGCAGGGCCCTGGAGCCGTGGACGCTCAAAGCGGGCAGCCCCATCCAGTGGAACCCGGTGACGAACCAGCTTTTGATGACGCTGACACGAGCGAACCAGACCCATGCCCGTGCCGGCCTGATCGATGGCGACAGCTTGAAGCTCATCAAGGTGATCAACACACCCATCAGCGAAGCCCAGTGGCTCAATGCAGGCTGAGCAACAAAAACTGAGCAATAAAAAAGGAGGGCAAAGCTGCCCTCCTGATCAAACAAAGCTCAAACGATTGTTGAAACCTAGAAGGTGAACGTCACGCCAGTGCCGACATGGTGCTGCCAACCTTCACCCCAGCCAGGCGCATCTTCCCAGCTGTAGGTCTGCTGCCAGTGCAGGAACAACGTGGCATCACCGATGGGAACCGAAAGTTCGATTTCACCAGCCAAATCTGTGCGCGGATCCAATCCTGCGTAGCTGCCAGGAACATAAAAACGAGGGCCCGCTTCAATCATCAAGGAGATCTCATCACCACCAAATGTGAAGCCCAGGCCCACACGAGGATCGGTGTAGTTGCCCACATACATCCCGTCGGATTCCCAACCCTGACGGTGATCAACTGACAGATAAACACCATTCACAAGATCTTCGATACCATCGCCAAGGGCGAAATTCACATCTCCATCACCCAAAGCCCAGATCGCCTTGGCACCGAGCTCATTCTTCAAGCCCTGAATGTCCTCACCCTGGTCTTTGGTGACGTAATAGGGGTTCCAGGACAGCTCAAAACTTAAGCGGTCATTCGGTGCATAACGGGCCTGAAGGAAGCCCTTGATATCGGTGCGCTTGAAGTCTGTGTCGTGACTGTGGTCATGACCGTGATCATGTCCTTCGTGATCATCATGATCTTCTTCATGGTCATGATCGTCATGTTCTTCTTCATGGTCATCGCCGTGATCATCAACGTGAACCTTGCCATAAAAGTGTTCTGCTTCTCCCCAAACCAAAGCAGGCCCAATTGCAGCTTCGATCGCAAAAGAACCGCCATTTGCGAGGCCCCACTCAAAGACGCCACCAAACATGCCATCGATGGCGTAGTGCTTGGGATCCCCTTCGAGGTTGGTGTCAAATCCACCATGGCCTTCGATGTTGATGATGGGCGTGAAATCGAATTCACCGGCCTCGAGAGACTCTCCACCACCACCATGGGAGCCATGGGCTTCAGCAGGTGAAATGGAGGCGAACGGGCTCAACAGAAGAGCCAGCAGGGCAAGGCGTGAACGGAGCATGAGACGAGAAGGAAGAAAAAAGAAGACCGAAGAGGAAAAGGCGTTACGTCACCGGATCGATGACCACTGCGTGTTCAAGGCATTAGCCCCAACGGTGTCGCAGGAGCCTCCCTGGCCCTTGACGATCGTGCAGACGTTGAGGGTCGCTGTTGAAACGGCATTACGACCGGCAGCAATGCCCTCTCCATAAAGAGGTGTGGACGCGATCGGCAATCCCGTGGACTTGCTGATGCGCCTCAGGGTTTTGTTCGGAGAAGCCGAAGGGGAAAAGATGGTTTTGGCACCGGATGCTTTCACCTCTTGGGTGATTGTTTTGAGGCTGGAGGGCCGCAAAACGCCACCGGTGGTGTGGCTGTCCAACATCGCGATCTCGACAAGTCCGAAGCGATCCGCGAGATGGCTGTAGGTCCTGTGATCGGTCACCAGGACCCGCTGGGCCGGGGGCAAAGAACTGAACTGCTTGGCTTCCCAGCTCTGCAAAGCCTGTAAAACAGCAACGGCACGAGCCGTGCGTTGCTGCAATGCCGCACGATCACTGGCTGGAAGAACGGGGGCCAGAGAACTTGAGATCACCCGCACCATTGCTGCGGAATTGGCCGGGTCGTGCCAGACATGGGGGTCGCTGCCGCCATAGGACGGCAGAGCGACTTCACCGACGGCCACCACCGTTCCTGGTGACTTGAGCTTATTGGCCGACGGGGTCAGCCCGAAACCGATGTGCAAAACCAGATCACTCTTGGCGGTCTGGCTGCGATCACTGGGCTTCAAGCGATAGGAATGGGGATCACCACCAGGAGGGATCAGGCACGTGACCGACGCGGCACCGGCAGCCAGGGTCTTGGTGAGATCACAGAGCGTGCCGTCGACGGCCACCACCACAGGTTGAGCCGAATGGGCCGGAACTACGGCAGCTCCAATGGCCAAAGCAAGGCTGACCCCCGCCGATCGAGCCAAAACAGGACGCATGGACGTCTTGGTGAGAATGATTATCATTTTGCTGAGCACTTGATCCCTCGCCAACATGGGGTGTGCAAAACATCAAGAGGCCCAAGTCCGGCCACCGAAGAGTTGATGAGCCATTCGTCGTGCGTGCTGAGCACAACCAAGCTGTGCTTCAGCTACGGGGGTCGCAACACCGTTGACCGCGTCAACCTGCAACTCCAAGCGGGAACACTGACGGCGCTGGTGGGGCCCAACGGAGCCGGCAAGTCAACGCTGTTGCACCTGCTGAAGGGGCGACTGAAACCCAGCCAGGGAACGGTCAACTCCAGTAAGCCCATCGGCCTGATGCCCCAGCGGGCCGCCATTGATTGGTCGTTTCCGATCACCGCCCGCGACATGGTGCAGCTGGGGGCGCCCAGAAAGGGCAAAGCCACAGCAGCAGACCACTGCGATCAGCTGCTGGAACGGGTCGGCATGGGAGCCATGGGATCCCAACGCCTCAACCAGCTCTCCGGCGGCCAGCAACAACGCGTCCTGCTGGCCAAAGCGTTGATGCAACAGACCGAGATCCTGCTGCTGGACGAACCCTGCAGCGCCATCGATCCACCAACGCGTGAGCACCTGCTCAAGGTGATGCGGGATCAGGCGGAAGCCGGCCAGACGCTGCTGGTGAGCAGCCACGATTGGGGCAGCGCCCTCGACAGCTACGACCAGGTGGTGGTCATGGACGGCCAGATCCTGGCCAACGGATCACCCGACACGGTCCGCGAAAAACTGAGCGATCTGACTTGCATGATGGGGAGTTCTTGCTGTGGCTGAGCCCGACATCTGGTGGCTTCTGCCACTCACGATCTCGCTGCTGATCGGAGCCATCTGCCCGGCCACGGGAGCGTTGCTGATCACCCAACGCCGGGTGTTGCTGGCCAACCTGATGGCCCATTCCGTTCTGCCCGGCTTGGTGATCGCCCTGGCCATCGGCATCGAGCCAAGCATCGGCGGTCTGATCAGTGGACTGCTGGGCGCCCTGGTGGCTGAACGCCTGAACCGGCGCTTCAAGGGAAGGGAAGAGGGCGCCATGAACACCGTCCTAGCGGGCTTCACGGCCCTGGGCGTGCTGTTGGTTCCACTGCTGGATGCCCGGGTGGACCTGGAAACGATCCTGTTCGGCGACCTGCTTGCCGCCAACACAACAGATCTGCTGCGAACAGCGCTTTCAACCTGCGCCCTGATCGCGATGGTGGCGTGGGGCTACCGCGACCTGGTGTTCGTTGGCATCGACCCTGAGGGAGCAGCCATCGCCAAACGACCGGTGCTCTTGATTCGGCTGATCTGCAGCCTGATCACCGCCCTGGTGGTGATCAGCGCCATCACTGCCGTGGGGGTGATTCTGGTAATTGGGCTGCTGTGCGCTCCGGTGCTGATGCACGTGGAGCGCAGCCGAAGCCTGAAGGAACTCATGCTGCGCAGCGCGAGCACGGGGCTGCTTCTGTGTGGTGGCGGAATGATGCTGGCGATTGCTGTTGACCTGCCACCGGGCCCACTGATCGGAACACTGTGCTTGGCACTTCTGTTCACCTACAAGGTCAACACTGCAGAGCAACAGTGATAAGAGAAGCCTTCTTTACGGCTTTTGCTTCAGGAACATCCGATCAAGGCGGCGACGCATTTTCCGCATCAATGTGCGTTCCTGCTCCAGGCGGAAGGTGCGCCGAAAGGCCAGGAACAACACAGTCAGCGTTGAGGCCATCCCCACGCTGAATAGGGCGATCAAGCTTGCATCGCTCATGGCTCCATCCAACCCGCTACTGAACAACGGCGAACCAACCACCAGCCAGGGCTGCAATCAAGCCACAGGCGAGGGCTTGAAGCACAAATTGGCCTGAATCTTTCTTCTCCCAACGATCAATGGCCTTCAATGCCGTCACAAACGGTTCTTTGTTCCTGATCAACTTATCGATGTACCGCTCGATGAACTGAGCATCGAGGTCAAGCCGCCGCAGCTTGGAACGAATCTGGTTGAGCTCAAACTGATTCATGGCTCAAAACCCCTAAACTTTTCCGCCTATTCATCATTAAAGAGCTATTCCTCAAAACCTCATATTGAATGATCCAGAATTTTAGCGAGACAGTTATCTCAACGTGACCCTCCCGGAGAAGAAAGCCAAATGCATCTGTCTGAATTAATCCTAAGCCGATCAATGAACAGCACGTTGAACAAAACATCTAAAAGCCTTTGGCACGTCCTTGCCCCTTCGGTTGCATCACTTCAATTGTTGTTGGCCGTGTCTTACTGGAATACCAAACGCGTTGCGCTGCGTCGTAGCTCTCGACATCCTTGAACGACCCATCACACAACCAGACGCGGTAATGGTGACGGTCATAGGGGTCGGAACTGGTTTCGGTGAACTGTTTCATGCAACTCAATAACGATCGTGTCGAGCCAGGCCTGTTGGTCAATCAGAGCCAAGCCTGGTGAATGCTGCGCGGCGAGGATCTCGATACCGCTCCGCCACATGTTTGCCCCATAAGCCTTCCCAGTAGAAGAAGATCACGCCATGACCGCGTTGACGGGCCAGGCGAACTTTTTGTTCCAGAACGGCCATCGAGTTGGTGCGTTTGCCGAATCCCGCCAACACGCCAATCTGCGAAGGGATGCCCCAGCTGCGGGCTTTGCGCAGCGCCGGCTGATCCAGGTCTTTGGCGAATCCACGAACCGAATAGGCATAGTTCTGCACCACCAACTCTTCAATTAGCCCGCCCATAGCCCAGAGCTCCCAGTCCTGCAGCCAGAGGTTGTAGGCCGAACGGAAGGGACCTGGAGACAGGCTGATTCGGGTGGAAAGGCGCTCCTGCTTGAGACGTTGCCGCAACTCACGCAAGAGAGAGGTGAGTTGATTGCGCCGCCATTTCATCCACTGCCGATTGCTGTGATCCCGAGGAGGTGCCAGTCCCGTCTCCTGCCGATACAACGCCACGGTGGTGGGGTCATAACCGAACTGAACCGGCCAGGCGAAGTGATCATCCAGTTGCAGGCCATGCATCGGACAGCGCTTCAGGGTTTCCACCACCAATCCAATGAAGCGGGCACGAACCTCCGGATGGGCAGGATTGAGCCAAGCCATCCGATGGTTGCCATGCATCGCCATCCAACGCTGGCCATTGGCTTTGGCCAACACCCAGCTGGGGTTGTTGCGCACAACGGATGAATCGGCCGGCTCCATCAGGCCGTACTCAAACCAGGGCATCACCTTGATGCCACGGCGCCGACCTTCCGCCGCCAGGGTGCAGATGGGATCAAGACTGACCCCAGCCTTTTGCAGCGGCGGCTCCACTGGAGCGAAGCGGCTGCGATGAAACGTGGTGCCACGGCTCCAGACATTCGGCACCACACGATTGAAGCCCGCATCCTGCAGCTGTTGCATTGCAGCGCTGATGCGCTTCCGGTCGTAATAAAGCTGGCTGGGGCTGTTGGTCAGCCACACCCCCATCGTGCTGCGGTTTCGGAGCAACCGGTCCAATCGGGACTCAGCCATCAGAGGTGTGGGAAGCCCCGCCATCAGGCTGGCCAGAGCAACACCAAACAGAGGCTTCCACCGCTGAGCCAACGCCGTTGAAGCACCGGGCCTCAAGGATGGCGCGGATCAACCGTGATCAAGCCGAACCAAGCCCGCTCGTTCAACAGTCCATTGGGCCGCGGCCAACGATCAGCGGAACATCGAGCTCACAGAGCTCTCTTCATGGATGCGCCAGATCGCTTCCCCAAGCATGTTGGCCACGGAGAGCACCTTCAGCTGAGGGAAGACCCGGTCCTGCGGGATCGGGATGCTGTTGGTCACCACCACCTGCTCAAACAGGCCCTCGACGGACAGGCGTTCGCTTGCGGGGGGAGAGAAGACGGCGTGGGTGGCGCAGGCCAGCACCCGCTTGGCCCCTTGCTCCCTCAACAAGCGAGCGCCGGCGCAGATCGTGCCGCCGGTGTCGATCATGTCGTCGATCAGGATCGCTGTCCGCCCCGCCACATCACCAATCACCGTGAGGCTTTCGGCCATGTTGTGGCCGGTGCGGCGCTTGTCGATGATCGCCAGCGGGGCATCGTTCATCTGCTTGGCGAAGGCCCGGGCCCGCGCCACACCGCCCACATCCGGAGACACCACGACGACATCCCCCAGATCCTGGGTGGAGAGGTAGTCCACCAGCACGGGAGAACCGTAGATGTGATCGCAGGGAATATCGAAATAACCCTGAATCTGGGCGGAGTGCAGGTCCATTGCCAGCACGCGGTCAACGCCCGACTTCACCAACAGGTTGGCCGTGAGCTTGGCGGTGATCGATTCACGACCAGCGGTCTTGCGGTCGGCACGGGCGTAGCCGTAGTAGGGCACCACAGCGGTGATCTGCCGTGCAGAAGCCCGTCTGCAGGCATCCACCATGATCAGCAGCTCCATCAGGTGATCGTTCACCGGTGCGCAGGTGGGCTGGATCAGGAACACGTCGCAGCCACGGATCGACTCCTGGATCTGCACGTAGAGCTCACCGTCAGCAAAACGCTTGCAGACGCGGGGACCATCAGGCACCCCGAGATACGCGGAAATCTCCTTGGCCAGAGCAGGGTTCGAAGTGCCGCTGAACAGGCGCAGACGGCGACTGTCCGGGGTCATCTGCTCCTGTTCGGCACGGGCTGCTGTCAGGAAACTTGTCACGGCGCCCGCGGAACGAATTCTGCTGTAATCCGATGGTAGAGGTGAGCAGTGCCCCCATGTCCACAGGTTTCCCACTGTTGGTGGGTGCGGGCCCCCTGCCTGAACTCAAAATGCGTCAGGCCTGTGAAGCCCTGGCAAGGGCTTGCCGATGCCCTCTCACCACGGTGGCCAGTGGTGCATCACCGGCTGAGGTTCTGCAGACCAACCCGGCGGCAACAGGGCTGGTGCGGCTCAGCGGCGACGCAGCCCGGCCGACCCCGCAGGGTGATGCCAGCTGGCTGCAGGCACTGGCCGACTGGCGTCAGCCGGTGCTGCTGCTGACCACTGCTGAACAGGACGGTTCAATCTCTGGCGCAGCCGCGGCCTACGCCGCCCTCTGCCGGGAACTTCAGGTGCCCCTGCTTGGCCTGGTGCAGCTCCAGGGTCCCTGGAATGGCCCAGCGCGACGCCGGGACGGCCTCAGCTGGCTGGGCTGGATTCCCGATGAACAGCATCCGGAACAGAGCGAATGCGTCGACGCCCTCGCCCGGAGACTGCAACTCCGCAGCCCCGCTTAACGCTGGGGCCAGAGGGGAAGGCTTGCGCCGGCGTCGATCTGGCGCAAGGTCTGCTCACCGGCCCGCTTGGCCAGGGGCAGCCGGCTGATCCGTGCGGGTTCAGGGCTGGCGATGATCGCCGCGGCCAAGCTCAGCTGCTCCGAACGACTGAGGTTGGTCTCCAGCTCAGTGTTCAGTTGGTTCACCAAACCAGGGATCACTTCGATTCCACTGGGGGCCTTGACCTGTTCGATCAGACCCTCAACAAGGGTGTTTTGGCGCTGGCGACGCTGGGAGACAGCCTTGGGATCGGGCAGATGGCGCACCAGCTGTTCCGCCTGGGCACCGTCGAGACGCTGTCGTCCGGCCTGAAGCATGACGGTGTAGTCCTGCGTCTTGTCCTGGCGTTTGTAGGAGTCGCTCAACACCACCTCCACCTCGCCCAGACCATCCACCAGGCGGCGCAGGGCGGCACGGGGCATCACCACATAGCGCTTGGGATCACCCTGCTGAAGACCAACAATGTCTCGGATGGCATCGCCGAGAAGACTGACGCCACCCCGTCGCCACAACTGAGCCAAGGGGCCTGGATTCTCTTCGCCAGGGAGCTGAACACTGAGCTCCGTGGGGATCTGGAGCACCTGAAGCGGCTCCTGGGCAGCAATGCGAAGCAGCAGCAGTGCATCGGCATTGGGGGGGGCCTTGGGCGCGGCCTGATTGGAGGCGGCACCCAGCCGATCCGCATCAACACCGACCACCAACACCGTCACCGGGACCTCCGGAAAGGGGGCCAGAGTTTCAGGTTGATCCGCACTCAGCGGAGCGCCCGCGGCAACGCGATCGGGTTTTGGCCAGAGGGTCGCCATCAACCACCCGGTCACACCAATCCCGAGCACGCCAGCACCGACACACAGCGCACCGCGAACTTGGGATGGCGACAACCAGTTCATTTCGCTGGACGAACCGCAATGGCGCTTAGTTTCGCCCAGATCTCCAGTTCCTAGCCTGGGCCCCGTGAAGCCGTCATCGATGTCCCTCCGCCACGACTACCGCAGCCGACCACCCGAACAGGTGCGCGTGGTGGTGTTCGGAGCCACGGGCTACATCGGCCGCTTTGTGGTGAAGGAACTGGTGGACCGGGGCTACCAGGTGATCGCCTTCGCCCGCGAGCGCAGCGGCATCGGTGGTCGTCAGAGCAGGGACGAGGTGATCGCCGATTTCCCGGGTGCTGAGGTGCGCTTCGGGGATGTCATCGATCCAGCCTCAATCGCCGCCGAGGCCTTCGATCAACCCACGGATGTGGTGGTGAGTTGCCTGGCGTCCCGCACCGGCGGGCGAAAGGATTCCTGGGCGATTGACCACGCAGCCACCCTCAACACCTACGAGCAGGGAAGGGCGGCCGGGGTGGCCCACTACGTGCTGCTCTCGGCCATCTGTGTGCAGAAGCCGCTGCTGGAATTTCAGAAGGCGAAGCTGGCCTTCGAAGCCGTGTTGCAGGCGGATGAGGAGATGAGCCACTCCATCGTTCGCCCCACCGCCTTTTTCAAAAGCCTGGGCGGACAGGTGGAAAGCTGCCGCAAGGGCGGCCCCTACGTGATGTTCGGAGGCGGAACCCTGGCCAGCTGCAAGCCGATCAGCGAAGCCGATCTGGCCCGGTTCATGGCCGACTGCATCCATGACGAGTCCAAACGCAACCAGGTGCTGCCCATTGGGGGGCCGGGTCCGGCGCTGAGCGCCCGGGAGCAGGGAGAGATGCTCTTCCGCGCTCTGAACAAGCCCGAACGGATGCTGTCGGTGCCGATTGCCCTGATGGATGCACCGATCGCCGTGCTGGACGCCTTGGCTCGCGTGTTCCCAGGCATCAACGACACGGCGGAATTTGGTCGGATCGGCCGCTACTACGCCAGCGAATCGATGCTCGTCTGGGATGAGCAGAAGCAGTGCTACGACGCGGATGCCACGCCGTCCTATGGAACCGACACGCTGGAGCAGTTCTTTGAACGCGTGGCCCGGGAGGGCATGGCCGGGCAGGACCTGGGGGATGCGGCGCTGTTCTGAAGCCGCCATCCTTGGGTGACCAAGGCCCCCCCATGGATCAGTCCACCGTTGACCCGGCCAAGGCCGGATGGGGGCGCAGCACCGGGGTGCTGCTGCATCCCACCGCTCTGCCGGGCAGCCCCGTCTGCGGCAGCTTTGGTGAGCCCTGCCGCCGTTGGCTCCAGCTGCTGGCCGACCATGGCATCGGCGTCTGGCAGATGCTGCCCCTGTCCCCGCCGGATCCCACCGGCTCGCCCTACAGCTCTCCCTCCTGCAATGCCCTAAACCCTTGGTTCCTCGACGGACAGGACCTGGCCAACGAGGGGTTCATCGGCGAAGAAGCGCTCAGGGCCGCTCCAGGGGCTGATGCACCGCTGGAGGGTGCGGGGCGTGTGGAGTTCAACCTGGCCCAGCAACGGGCCAGTGCCCTGGGGGATGCCCTGCTTGACGCCTGGCCTGAGCAGGATCCAGCGCAACATGACGCCTTCAATCGCTGGGCGCAACAGCAGCGCAGCTGGCTGCAGGACCATGCCCGTTTCCAGGTTCTGCACGATCAACACAACACCGCTTGGTGGGAGTGGCCGCTGCCGCTGGCCCGGCATGACAACAAAGCCCTCAAGGCCTGGGCGCAGCAACACCATGACGCGTTGCTGCGGGAACAGCTGATCCAATGGCAGCTCGACCGGCAGTGGCAGGCGATCCGCCGCCAGGCGACCAACCTGGGCATCCAGCTGTTTAGCGATCTGCCCTTCTATGTGAGCAGTGACAGCGCCGATGTCTGGAGCAACCGTTCGCTCTTCACAGTCAAGGAGAACGGCCAGCTCACCACCCAGAGCGGTGTTCCGCCCGATTACTTCTCGGAAACCGGACAGCTGTGGGGCTCACCGGTGTACCGCTGGGGGAAGCATCGGATCACGCGCTTCCGCTGGTGGCGGCAAAGAATTGCGCGCCAGCGGGAGATGGTGGATCTGCTGCGCCTGGATCACTTCCGGGCCCTTGCGGCCTTCTGGGCTGTCCCCGGAGGGGACAGCACCGCAGAGAACGGTCAGTGGCAGCCCTCGCCGGGTCATGCCCTGCTGCGCAAGCTGCGCAGGGATGCCGGTGGCTCCCTTCCCCTGATTGCCGAGGATCTCGGCGTGATCACACCGGATGTGGAACAACTCCGCGATGCCTTCCGGTTGCCGGGCATGAAAGTGCTGCAGTTCGCGTTCGACGGCGCATCCGACAACCCCTATCTGCCGGAAAACACCGATGGGCATCGCTGGGTCGTCTACACCGGCACCCACGACAACCCCACAACGCTGGGCTGGTGGAACGGGCTGGATGCCGACAGCCGCGCCCGCATCGCCACGCGGGTGAATGGTGAGATCAGTGCTCCGGCCTGGCATCTGCTCGACATGGCCTTTGCCACGACCGCAGGCCTGGTGATCGCCCCATTGCAGGACCTGATGCACCTCGACGACCGGTCCAGGTTCAACACCCCCGGCACCTGCGAAGGCAACTGGAGCTGGAGGCTGGGCAGCTTTGATACCGCGCTGGGGAATGCCCTGGGCGGCTACGGGAGCAGGGGAGCTGTCTGGGGGAGGTCGCTCTCCGGAGCCGGCAATTTGTTGACCCGGTAGATCCCCGGCCGCTCTTGATCCAAAGGCAGAGGCTCTCCATTCCAGAGCACCTGATCCTCAGCACCAGCCGGGGGGTTCAGGCGCACCTCGATCGGGGCTATCAATTGCAAGGTCAGCGTGCCGGCGCTCGTTGCGAATTGAACCCGATCTCCCCCACCGCTGGAGAGCTGCAGCTCTCTTGGCTCAGCCACAACAACCTCCAGCACCCCCTGGGACTGCGGCAGGGCATCCCGCACCAGATCAAGCCACTGCTGAGGCGTGCGTTTCTGAACCTGTTCCAGGGGGCGCAGGGCCGCGATGCCTTCGTCTGAACCCACCGGGTTCGGACCACGGCTGATCGCCTCCACATCAGCACGCACGGGCTCGAGGCTGAGGCTGTTGCGCAGGGCCAGGTCCTGTTGTTGACGGTTGATGGCCAGCAGGCTGAAGGCGATCACCGCCGCATAAACGACCGTTCCCTGCCAGGTGGTGAACACATCGATGTTGCCCAGGGTGAAGCGACCCAGGCCAGCTTTGGCGGGTCCGCGGCGCAGCAACACCGGCGGGGGAAGCAGGGGGTCGAGGCATCCGCCGGGCAGGGCCAGGCGACGCTCGATCTGAGGGAGCATCGAGGCGAGGTAGGCACGCTCGGGCAGGCGATCACGCCAGCCCCGCTCCAGCGCCTCGATCACGGGGGTGGTGATTCGGGTCTCATTGGCCAGATCACGCAATGAGAGGCCCAGCTCCTCGCGGCGCCGTCGCAGCAGCAGCCCCAGATCCTGACGCTGCTGCTCCTGGGCCTCAACCGTGCCGGCATCAGGGATGGAACCCTTGCGCGGACGTCGCCACCAAAGTCCTGGACGCTTCAGTCGCATGGGCTGTTGGGCCACTCCATCGGGTCAGCCCGCTCGAGCAAGGGCTTCCATTCTCCCTCGCTCAACCAGATCCAGCACCCCTCGGCCAGATCACCGAGCGGCAACCCTGCAATGGCCGTGCGCTGCAGGTCCAGCACCGGATGGCCCAGGGCTTCCGCCATCCGGCGGATCTGTCGGTTTCGCCCTTCCCGCAGCTCAATCTCCAGAAGCGAGCGGTCACCCCAGGCCCGCAACCGGCGCACCCGAGCGGGGCGGGTCAAGCAACCATCCAAAGGGAGACCCCGCCGCCAGCGATCGAGGACCGGCTCCGGCGGCACACCCTTGACCCACACCCGGTAGGTCTTGGCGTGGCTGTAACGCGGGTGGGTGAGTTTCAAGGTGAGCTCACCCAGATCGGTGAGCAGAAGCGCACCATGGCTGTCGGCATCCAGGCGGCCAACGGGGTGAAGACCAGCCCGATGCTCCAGGGGCAGCAGGTCCAGCACCGTGCGGCGACCCTGCGGGTCATCGCAGCTGCAGATCACCCCCACCGGCTTATTCATCAGCAGCACCCGCGCCACACCACGGGACGGCAACGGCTGACCATCCACATGAATCGTCTGCTGCTGCGGATCGGCCTGGTCGCCAACGCGGGCGACCTGACCATCCACCGTCACGCGGCCGGCCTGCAGCCATTCCTCAGCGCGGCGCCTGGAGCAGAGGCCTGCAGCAGCGATCAGTTTCTGCAGGCGCTGGCGCGTCATTGCAGAGGTTCCCGTGGCAGGAGCAGATCCATGCAGGCTCCACCGGCGGGATGATTGCGGGCTTCGATGCGGCCGCCATGGTTAACGGCGATCTGCTGCACGATCGCCAGTCCCAGGCCACTGCCGCTGCGGTTGGAGCGGGTGCGGGAGGGATCCCCCCGATAGAAGCGTTGAAACATGCGCGTGAGATCGGCCTCACTCAAGCCAGGGCCATGGTCACGAATGCTGAGCAACCACCATCCGCCGCTCTGGCGGACGGACACGTCGATGCTGCTCTCATCAGGGGAGTAGCGCAGGGCATTGTCGAGAAGGTTGAGCACCGCACGGTGCAACCGGCGCTGATCACCACGCAGGGGGCCGGATTCGCTGCGGTCCAGCTGCAGCGTCACCCGCCGTTCCTCCGCGATCGGGCCAATGGATCCCCAGGCGCTGTCCACCAGATCCTCCAGGGTGAGGGGCACATGCTCGCTGTCGTCCTGCGGCAGGCTGTTTTCCAACCGCGACAGCTCCAGCAGGTCTTCCACCAGCAGCTGAAGACGCCGGAGTTCTTTCTGCAGCCGTTGCACCAGAGCCGTGTCGTCTTCCTTGACGGCCAGTTCCAGCCGATCGCTCACCAGCATCAGGGCGGTGAGGGGGGTCTTGAGCTCATGGGCCACATCACTCACCCAGCGTTCCTGCTGCTGTTGCTGGGCTTCGAGGGACTGACGGCTCTGGATCAGCACCAGCCAGCATTCGTCACTGCCCGGCAGAACAACCGCCTCCAGCGGGGTCCCCTGTTGATCCCATTCACAACGCTGGGAACGCAGCTGATAGCGGCTGCTGAAGATCAACTCCTCCAAGACAGGAATGTCGAGGACATCCCGGAGCTTCATGCCACGAACCAGGCGATTGGAGGGGATATGAAGAAGGCGTTCGGCCCGGTCGTTGATGTAGGCGATGGAGTGGTCCGGGGCCAGGATCATCCAGCCCTGGGTGGCCGCATCAATCCAGGCCAGCAGCTGGGGAGCGTTCAAGACGATGGAGCGATCCTTGGACGTTCGCTTCGACGCCAGAACGCGGCGTCGACGCTGCAGCAGAAGCGTGATCCCAATGCCAGCTGCAAAGCCGAGTGCGGCGGAGATCACCACAGCACCCTCAGCCGAAGCGATACCCGAAGCCGCGAACCGTACGGATCAACTGAGGCGATGAGGGCTCCTGCTCAACCTTTTCCCGCAGCCAGCGGATGTGAACATCCACGGTTTTGGTGTCACCGATGAAGTCGACACCCCAGATTTTCTCCAGCAGCTGATCGCGACTCCAGACGCGCTTGGGGTTCTGGATGAACAGCTCGAGGATCTTGTATTCCTTGGGAGAGAGGGTCAGGTCCGTTCCATCCCGGGTGACCCTGCATTCACTGGGATACAGGCACAGGTTGGCGTGAGTGAAGGAATGCTGTTGGGAGGGCGACCTCTCCGATTGACTTGACCGCCGCAGTAAGGCCCTGCAGCGGGCCACCAGTTCGCGCAGCCCAAAGGGTTTGACCAGGTAATCGTCGGCGCCCACCTCAAGCCCCAGCACCCGATCGGTCTCACTGTCACGGGCGCTGATCACCAGGATCGGGGTGGTGTTGTTGATGCGACGGAGCTCGCGGCAAAGGTCAAGCCCCCCCAAGCCGGGGAGCATCAGATCGAGCACGATCAGATCCACCGGATCTGAAGTTTCAGCGGTGATCAGATTGAGGGCTGAGGCGCCATCGGCGCAGGTTTGCACCTCAAAACCTTCCGCGCGCAGGGCCTCTCCGACTGTTTCCCGGATGCTGTCGTCGTCTTCCACCACGAGGAGACGACGGGTGGAGACGGCCGCAGACAGGGTTGTCACGTCCATGAGGCGGGAGCGCATCCATTCTGACCGAGGACGAAACCCGACAAAGCAGAACAGCGGCTTCGCTTAAGGGCCCAGATCCCAGAGGAACAGGCCCGGCGAAACAACGCTCAAAAGAAAAGGCTTAGAAGAATTCGTCGAAGTTGTCGAAATCAACCGCTTTGAACTTGCCCGCTTCCACCTGCTGCATCAGGCGCTCCAGCTGAGAGAACAAGGCACCACCGGTCAGCAGCGAGAGCAGCAGGGCCACCAGCAGGGCAGCGCCAGAGGCAAACCCGAAAATCTGAAGGCAGCAACCGATGAACAGGGTGACCCCGATGAGGGTGCCGGCATAGCTGAGGTTGATCTCGGCAGTCCCCAGGGGCATCAGAGGGAGTCGGTCCTGCTTCCAGCCATCCAGTTTGTTCTGCACCTGACGGCCGAAGGTGAGGCCGCAGAGCACACCCATCAACAGACCGATGCCCGCCAGCAGGTAGGGGGGCTGGGGCAGGGTCATCATCTGGAGCAGCTGCTCAAGCTCCTGGGCGCTGATCTCCTCAGGCATCGACGCCGATCTCAAAGAGCTGAGACCTTAGCGGTGAGTTCCACAATCTCGCTGGAATCGTGATCTCAGGATCACGCTGCCGCCAACGGGTTGAGGCGCTGCAACAGGCCGCCGGCCAGACGCCCTGGGCCGAAGGTGCGACCCAGCAGGCCGACCAGGGCACGCACGTCGTCGGTGTGCAGACGATCGTCACGGATCAGCGTCATCAGCAGACGCTTGCGCAGGTCGGCACCATCTCGGCTGAGCAGCAGCCGCAGACCTGCCCCAGCCACAGGGATCAATTCCTTCCCAGGAGCGGGAGCGTCCTGACCCACCACATCCAGCAAGCTTTCGAGCCGATCCAGGCGCAGGCGGCCTGATTCATCAAAGATCACCTCCAGCAGCTTCTCGCGCATCTCGCTGGTGTCTCCCGCCAACAGTCGACGGGCCACGTATGGATAGGCCACAGCAATGATTCGAAAGTTTGGATCCAGCCGCAAGGCAAGGCCTTCCTGGCTGACGACGGCCCGGATGATCAAGGCGAAGCGCGCCGGAACCCGGAAGGGGTAATCGAACATCAGCTCCGAAAAACGGTCGGTGATCGCCTTGAAGTTGAACGATCCAACCGAGTCGCCGAGGCTGCCGCCGAGCACCTCTTCAAGGGCAGGAATGATCGACGTGAGATCGGCCGTGGGGCTGAGAAACCCGAGGGATTGGAAGTCCTTGGCCAACCCGGAGAAGTCACGGTTGATCAGGTGCACCACAGCACCGGTGAGGGTGAGCCGGTCGCTGTCGCTGATGGAATCCATCATCCCGAAGTCGACATACCCCACATGGCCGAGATCGCCGGTGCGACCAGGCAGGGCAAAGAGATTGCCGGGGTGAGGGTCGGCATGGAAATAGCCGAACTCCAGGAGTTGCTGCAGGCCGCAGATCACGCCCGTGCGGATCAACGCCGTTGGGTCAAGACGCTGGGAACGCAGCTCTTCGCTGTCACGCATCTTGGCGCCTTCGATCCAGGTGGTGGTCAGCACCCGGGTGGAGCTGAGCATCCGCTCCACCTTCGGGATGTAGACCGCATTGTTATCTGCAAAAAGCGCCGAAAACCGCTCGGCATTGGCCGCTTCCAGGCCGTAATCGATCTCCTCGAACAGGCTGCGGCCGAACTCATCAATGATTCCGCCCAGCCCGAAACCGAGGTTGAGCGGCAGCAGCGGCGCCGTCATCACCCCCAAAGCCCGGATCAACACCAGATCCCGCCGCAGGATGAAGGTGAGATTGGGCCGCTGAACCTTCACCGCAACCCAGTGCTGGCCCTGCAGACGGGCCTTGTACACCTGGCCCAGGCTGGCGGCGGCGATCGGCGTGTCGGGAAACTCCTCAAACAATTCCTCTGCCGGCGCACCGAGTTCCTCGCGAATGCAAGCCAGGGCGGTGGCATGGGGAAAGGCCGGCAAATCGTCCTGCAGGCGTGTCAGTTCCTCCAGCCAGTCCCGACGCACCAGATCAGGTCGGGTGGAGAGGGCCTGTCCCAGCTTGATGAAGCAGGGCCCCAGACCCGTCAGGGTGTTGAGAATGCGACGCGCCAGCCCCTGCTGAACGGCGGGGTCATTGCTGCCTCCACGCAACAGCAGCACCAGCACCAGCCCCGCCAGGGACCACAGCACCTGAACAAGGCGCGGAATGGCGACCCAGGGACGCAGCAGCAGCCAGCCGAGATCCCGCCCGGGGTCGTAACGCATCGCATCGCGCTGAGTACAGAGAGAGACTTTAAGGAGATCAGGGGGATTTGATGGCGCTTCTGCCCCAGCTCACCCGTCGCCTCGGTCAGCCCCTGTTTCTGCCGGCCCACGGACGGGGGGCTGCCCTTCCGGATGGACTGCGTCAATTGCTGCGACGCCGCGCCGGCGTCTGGGACCTGCCGGAACTACCAGCCCTTGGCGGTCCGCTGGAGGCGGACGGCGCCATCGCAGACAGCCAACGCTCCGCCGCGGCAGCGATGGGGGTGGCGCGCTGCTGGTACGGGGTGAACGGGGCCACGGGGTTGCTGCAGGCCGCACTGCTGGCCATGGTCCGGCCCGGAGAGCGGGTGCTGCTGCCCCGCAACGTGCATCGCAGCCTGATTCAGGCTTGCGTTCTTGGGGACCTGCGGCCGGTGCTGTTCGATCTCCCCTTTCAAAGCGACCGGGGCCAACCGGCACCGGCGGATTCGGCCTGGATCGAACGGGTGCTTCAGGCCCTGCCTCGCGATGGAGCCCCCGTCCGTGCTGCAGTTCTGGTGCATCCCACCTACCAGGGCTATGCCAATGACCCAACGGCAGTAATTCAGCGGCTGCAGCAACAGGACTGTTGCGTGCTGGTGGATGAAGCCCACGGCTGTCATTTCGCCGCTGGGGTGGACCATCCCCTCCCCCCCAGCTCTCTGCACTGCGGCGCTGATCTGGTGGTGCATTCCCTGCAGAAGTCTGCTGCAGCACTGGCGCAAACAGCGGTGCTCTGGCTACAGGGGGAGCGTCTGGATCCCGTGCGCGTGGAACGCAGCCTGGGCCTGCTGCAAACCACCAGCCCCAGTGCGCTGCTGCTGGCCTCCTGCGAAGAAGCCCTTCAACACTGGCAGCGGCCCAAGGGACGCCGTGATTTGCTGCAGCGGCTGCAGGAGGCTGAAGCGCTCGCCAATGGCCTTCGCCACAGCGGCGTGCCTCTGCTGAGCAACCAGGATCCGCTGCGCCTGATCCTGCACACGGGGCAGGCGGGCATCACCGGCCTGGATGCCGACGATTGGTTCCTGCCCCGCGGTTTGGTGGGCGAATTGCCGGAGCCAGCCAGCCTCACCCTCTGCCTGGGGCTGGCACGCCACCGAGGGCTGGGACGGCAGATGCGACACCACTGGCAGAACCTGCTGCGGAGCTTCCCCGATCGCCCTCCCTTGCCAGCCTTCGAAGCCCCACCGCTTCCGCTGGTCACCTCCCCAGCCCAGTCACCGACCGAGGCCTGGACGGCGGAGCATCAACAGATGGCATTGAAGGATGCGGAGGGGTGCATCGCGGCTGAATTGCTGTGCCCTTACCCACCGGGCATCCCCCTGCTGATTCCCGGCGAACGCCTCGATCGCCAGCGGCAGCGCTGGCTTGAACGGCAGCAACTGTTCTGGGGAGACCAGATCCCAGACGCACTGGCTGTGGTGAGAGGGGGCTGAGCTGGGACAGCAAAGGTGGCCTCAAGCCTCGAGATCAAACCAACAGCGATTGATAGTGTGAATCCAGGACGCCTCCAATCAGCGTGATCCATGAGGGTGTCCTCGATCTGAGCCAAGCACCAGCAGCCCAAGCAGCCCTGCGCAAGCGGTTGATCAGTGGCCTCGGTGTGGGGGGCTTTGGCCTGCTTGTCGTGAGCCTGGGGGGCTGGTGGTTCACCGCCGCGCTGGGGGGAATGGTGCACCTTGGCCTGCTGGAGTTCTTCCGGATGGCGCAATTCAAGGGAATTCGCCCCGCCACCAAAACCACCCTGGTGGCCTGCCAACTGCTGCTGTTCACCACCCAGTGGGCGATCCAGGGCGGGCTGCCGGCTGATGTGGCCCACGCTGTTCTGCCCCTCTCTGGAGCCGCCATCTGCGGTTGGCTGCTGCTGCAACCGGTGACGGGGTCCATCGCCGACATTGCGGCATCGATCTTCGGGCTGTTCTACCTGGGGTTTTTGCCCAGCCACTGGCTGAGTCTGCGCGGTTTGGACAACGGTCTGGAGATCACCCTGTCGGCCTGCCTGATGATCGTGGCCACCGACATCGGCTCCTGGGCCGTGGGACGGCGTTACGGGCGACGGCCCCTTTCACCGATCTCCCCAGGGAAAACCATCGAGGGGGCGATCGGGGGATTCATCTCGGCCATGCTGATCGGCCTGATCTGCGGCCAGCTGATGGGCTGGGCGCTGCATGGCCTGCCGGGCCTGCTGCTGGGGGCGCTGATCGCTCTGTTCGCCCTGGTGGGAGACCTGACGGAATCGATGATGAAACGCGATGCAGGCGTGAAGGACTCCGGTGACGTGCTGCCCGGCCATGGCGGGATCCTGGACCGGATCGACAGCTATCTGTTCACCCCAGCGGTGGTCTTTTACGCGATCGCTTTATGCCAACCACTGTTGGCCCCATAAGCAGCGCTATGGGGTGACGCTGGCCTGACCTTTGAGGGCCAGCTGGCCCCCCGCCAGCTGCACCTGCTCGATTCGAATGGCGGGGTCCATCGGCAGCAAGGTGCGCGGTTCATCGGCAGTCTCCGGCCGGAAGCACAACGTTCCCTGCTCCGCATTGAGGCGGAAGCGACGGCGAACAGGGTCTTGATGGGCCGCGACGGGCACCTGCAACTCGAGCAGATCCACGTCAATGCGCAGCGCCCCTAACGGGCTGAGCCCCATCAGCTTTTCAGCCATCCAGTCCCCGAGCCAGCGCCAGGGTTCGGCCAGCAACGCGCTGTTGAGCTGACGGCCGTTGAAGCTCACCTCGCCCGCCACCTGGAACGGCTGCTTCAGGGCCAGCATCTGACCGGGACTGAGCAGCTTCATGTCCACCGCAATCGAACCGCTGCGCAACTCAACATGCTGAAAGGGCAGCCCCTGGAAACAGGCATCCCTCGCCGTGAGGGTCACACCATCCAGACGCCCCCGCAGCAATGACCAGCTGGAGCCGTTTAGGGCCAGTTCGAGGCTGCCGATGCTGTCGCATTGGCTGCGAATCCAAAGGCGCAGGGCCCCTGCCAGCACATTGAGAACAGGATCAGCCATGGTTCAACAGCGCCTGACACCGCTCAGCCACCTTGCGGGGCTGATCGATATGGGGGAGATGGCCGCAGGAGAGGAAGGTTTCCACCGGCTGATCCAGCAAAGCCTGAAGCGCCTGCTTCTGCGGAGCAAGCAGAATCCGATCGTTGTCACCCCAGATCACGTGCAGTGATTGAGAGGGGAGTGGAACCCCACATCCGGCGAAACCACCACTGCGTGCGAAGGCCGCCAAGGCCTCCGCCCAGCCAGGGCATTGCAGGTGCAACGAGGCGATTTGCTCTTCCGGAGCACCCACATCCGCATCGGGATCAGCGAAAGCCTGGCGACAAAGTCCCCGCCGCACGCCCGGACGACCCAGGAACCAGGCCCCAAAACGATCCAACAGGGGCGGAACAGGCATCGGACGTCCCGTGAGACCGGCAGGAGCCAGCAGCAGCAGAGAAGCCACACGCTCGGGATGACGCCGGGCCAGCTCCACGGCTACTGACCCTCCCATGGAGGCCCCGATCAGGCTCAGGGGAGCGTCTGTGGGAAGCCGCTCGATCAGGGCATCGAGATGCCGCATGACAGCTTCTGGCCCGTAGGTGAGGCCCCGGGGACGCGGCGAAAAACCAAAACCGAACAGGTCGGGGATGAACAGCTGAAAGCGATCGGCCAGGAGGGGAGCCAGGCGCCGGTATTCGAGAAAACTGCTGTCGAAACCATGCAGCAGCAACAACGGAGCGCCCTGGCCAAGCACCGCCACGGGGAACGGATCATCCACACCCAGACCTGGCAACGTCCACCACTGCACCTCAGCGGCCAGGTACTCGGCCTGCGGGTCAAGCAGAGCCGGCCGCAATTGATCCAGAAGCGTCTTCAAAGGCTGCTGGGGCTGAGTTCGGCAGCGCCCACAAGGGCCTCCAGCAAAGCACCAGGCGTCACAGCAAAAGGCAAATGATGCAGATCGGAACCCTCGCGGCAAGCGAAGCGACACACCTCCTGCAACTCACTGAGGCTGGCCTGCGCCAGACCCAGATCATCAAGGCTGACGGGCAAACCAAGCTGCCGCAGCAACGGCAACAGCTGGCGGTGTGCCTGGCCTGCAAGCCGGTTGCTACCCAGACGTTCCTCCAGGCGAAGCTGCACAAGAATTCCGAAGCCCACCTTCTCGCCATGCAGAACGTGGTGACAGGCCTCCAGCTGGGTGAGGCCATTGTGAACGGCATGGGCCGCAACAGTGCGGCAACGGGCACCGCCCAGTCCCCCCATCACGCCAGCCGTAAGAGCACAAGCTTCGGCGGTGCGCACCCAGGCTTCACTGTCTGGATCCTTCAGCGCCGTAAGGCTGTCGATCAGCAATTGATCCCGCAGCACCCGTGCCATCTGCACGGCCTGCTGCACCAGACCATCGCTGCTGTCGCCGCTGCTCACCGAGGCCTCATACCACTTGGCCAGGGCATCAGCGACACCACTGGCCAGCGTGCGGGGTGGGGCCTGGCGCACCAGGCCGTGATCGAAGACAAGAAGATCAGGACAGCGATCAAGGGCCACATCCCCTTCGAAAGCACCCTGAGGGGAATAGATGTTGGAGAGAGCCGTCCAGCCGGCACAGGTGGAGGCGCTCAGTGGAACGGTGATGCAGGTCAGGGAAAGGCGATGGGCCAGTAACTTGCCGGCGTCCAGCACTTTTCCGCCCCCGGCAGCCAGAACGGCGTCACAGCCCTGGGCTTCAGCAGCCACCCTCTGGAGATCCTGCTCACAGCAGTCGAACTGAAGCTGAGCTTGAAGGGGTTTGAGCCCATGGGCCAAGAGATCCGACACCAAACGCTTTCGCTGATCGGCAGTGAAAGCACTGCGACCCAGCACTAGCGGACGTGAGCAGAGAGATTTGATCTGAGGCAAGGCCTCATCCCAGGCTCCATCCCCCCGCAAGACGCTGGCGGGGGCAATGGAGTGGGACGAGATGGATCGACCCATCAGACGCTGGCACCGGCGAGTTGCGGTGCCGTGTCCACCTGACCTTTGTGACGGACCACCACCTTCTTGTTCTCATCGACATCAACTTCGGCGTGGTCGCCGTCCTTGATCCGACCAGACAGCACCTCTTCGGCGAGGGAATCCTCGAGAAGACGCATGACAGCCCGACGCAGCGGACGTGCGCCATAGGCAGGGTTGTAGCCCTCCTCCACCAGGCGCTCCTTGAACGCATCGGACACGGTGAGGGTGATGCCCTTCTCGCCCATGCGGCCAAAGACCTCCTTGAGCATGATCTCGGCGATCTCCTTCACCTCGTCGCGGTTGAGCTGGCGGAAGACGATGATTTCGTCGAGACGGTTGAGGAATTCAGGCCGGAAGTACTGCTTGAGCTCCTCATTCACCAGGGAACGGATCCGGGTGTACTGAGACTCCTCAGCGCTTTCACCGGAGAACTCGAAGCCGAGGCCACCGCCACCCTTCTCGATCACCTTCGAACCGATGTTCGAGGTCATGATGATCAGGGTGTTCTTGAAGTCGACCGTGCGGCCCTTGGAATCGGTCAGACGGCCGTCTTCCAGAAGCTGCAGCAGCAGGTTGAACACATCGGGGTGCGCCTTTTCGATTTCGTCGAAGAGCACCACGGTGTAAGGCCGGCGACGCACCGCCTCAGTGAGCTGACCGCCTTCGTTGAAGCCCACATAGCCCGGAGGCGAGCCGATCAGCTTGCTGACCGTGTGGCGCTCCATGAATTCCGACATGTCGAGGCGGATCATCGCCTCTTCGCTGCCGAAGAAGTAGGTGGCCAGAGCTTTGGTGAGCTCGGTTTTACCCACACCGGTGGGGCCGGAGAAAATGAAGCTGGCGATCGGGCGGTTGGGGTTCTTCAAACCGACCCGAGCACGGCGGATGGCCTTGGACACCGCCTTGACGGCTTCGTCCTGACCGATCAGGCGCTTGTGGAGGGTTTCCTCCATGTTGAGCAGCTTGACCGACTCGCTCTCGGTGAGTTTCTGCACCGGAACACCGGTCCAGGAGGCGACGATCTGGGCGATGTCCTCCTCGTTCACCATTGGTGAGCTGTCTGAAGCAGGCGCTTCAGTTGCAGCTGTTTCACCGGATTCAGAGGTGGCGTCAGCTTTGACCTCGTCCTTGTTGGCCTGAAGCAGTGAACGGATCTGCTCCCGCAGTTCCACTTCCTTCTCGCGCAGTTCACCGGCCTTGGTGAAGTCCTGATCGCGAACGGCATCTTCCTTTTCCTTCTGGACGGAACGCAGTTCCTTGTCCACTTCCTTGGCCGCGGGGGGCAGCTTCGAATTGAGCAGTCGCACGCGTGAACCGGCTTCATCGATCAGGTCGATGGCCTTGTCGGGCAGGAAGCGATCCGAGATGTAGCGATCGCCGAGAGTTGCTGCTGCCACAAGGGCATCGTCGGTGATCTTGAGGCGGTGGTGCTGCTCGTAACGCTCGCGCAGGCCACGCAGGATTTCGATGGTGTCGTCGATGGACGGCTCACCCACATTCACCGGCTGGAAACGGCGCTCCAGGGCGGCGTCCCGTTCGATGTGCTTGCGGTACTCGTCGAGGGTGGTGGCACCGATGCACTGCAGCTCACCGCGGGCGAGGGCCGGCTTGAGAATGTTGGCGGCGTCGATCGCCCCCTCAGCAGCGCCGGCACCGATCAGGGTGTGCACCTCGTCGATCACGAGGATCACGTTTCCGGCCGCCTTGATCTCCTCCATGATCTTCTTGAGGCGCTCTTCGAACTCACCTCGGTACTTGGTGCCGGCCACCAGCAGACCGATATCCAGGGTCAGGACGCGCTTGTCTTCAAGGATGTCGGGAATGTCGCCCTGCTGAATGCGCTGGGCCAGACCTTCAGCGATGGCGGTCTTACCGACACCGGGCTCGCCGATCAGAACGGGATTGTTCTTGGTGCGGCGACCCAGGATCTGGATGACGCGATCGATTTCGTTGTGACGACCCACCACCGGGTCGAGCTTGGCTTCGGTGGCGAGCTGGGTGAGGTTGTTGCCGAACTCGTCGAGGGTGGGGGTTTTGGTGGATCCCTTGGCACCGCCGCCACCGCCGCCGGCGGAGACTTCAGCGGTTTCACCGAGCATGCGGATCACCTGGGTGCGCACCTTGGCCAGGTCGACGCCAAGGTTCTCCAGCACACGGGCAGCAACACCTTCGCCCTCACGGATCAGACCGAGCAGCAGGTGCTCGGTGCCGATGTAGTTGTGGCCGAGCTGACGGGCCTCTTCCAGAGACAACTCAAGAACACGCTTGGCGCGGGGTGTGAAGGGGATCTCAACAGCGACAAAGCCGGATCCACGGCCGATGATTTTCTCAACTTCAACCCGGGCATCCTTGAGGTTGACCCCCATGGACTTGAGCACCTTGGCGGCAACCCCGGTTCCCTCGCCAATCAGGCCGAGGAGGATTTGTTCGGTACCAACGAAGTTGTGACCAAGTCTGCGGGCCTCTTCCTGGGCCAGCATGATCACCTTGATGGCCTTCTCGGTGAAGCGTTCAAACATCGCTGGGCCAATGCAGTGATGTGACCAAGCTATCAGGGTTGAGGCACTGCTGCGAGTGTTCGGTTTGTTCGGTCACTTTCCAGTCTGAGACTGGCCTGAAGCGCACAGAAAATAACAATGAATCCCACAAGATTCACCGCTTTTTTTGTCTCCCAGGGACGGGAAACCGAACAACTTCAAGCCGCCGACGTGGGCGACGGCGCTGACGGGATGCGACACCACTGAATGAGGGCGTCGCGACCATCGGAGTAGTACCCGGAACGGGTGCCTGCGGTGCGGAAACCAGCTTTGGCGTAGAGCGCCAGAGCGGCAACGTTGTCGCTGGCAACCTCGAGGGTGGCGTGCACGGCACCGTGCTGTCGTGCCCGTTGCAACAGTGCTTTCAAAAGCACACCTCCATGGCCGCTGCGACGCCTGTCGGGATCCACAGCCACCGCAGTGATGTGCAGTTCATCGGCCACCATCCAGCCGCAGGCCACCCCCAATAGGGCTTCGGGCTGCACAAGACCGATGCAGAGGCGCCGGGGGTCGTCCAGCTCACGCCGCCATTGTTCTGCGGTCCAGAGGCCGTTGAGCGCCCGTTGATCCAATGCCAGACAGGCTTGCTGCCAGGACGGCTCAAGGCGCAGGATCTGCGCAGTCGGTTCTCCCCCTGCAGGGTCGATTCCTAGATTGCCCTTCGACGCCGCCACTCCGTGACCCAAACCATCACCAGTCAACGGCCCTTCGAGGCCAACCGGGATGCGGAGAGCCCCAATCGCAACCTCACCCCGATCACCACAGAACTCGACGACACCGACCGTCTTGTTGTGGGCGGGTGTCGTCTCAGCGATCTGGCCCAGCGTTACGGCACACCGTTGTATGTGCTGGACGAAGCCACCGTTCGGGCCACGTGCCGGGCCTACCGCCAGGCCCTGGAAAAGCATTACGCCGGGCCATCCCTGCCGATCTACGCCTCCAAGGCCAACAGCTCTCTGGTGATGAGCAGCCTGGCGGCCTCCGAGGGGCTGGGTCTGGATGCGGTGTCAGCCGGTGAACTGCTGACCGCACTGCGCGGGGGGATGCCCGGAGAGCGGATGGTGCTTCACGGCAACAACAAATCCGACGAGGAGCTGCTGCTCGCGTACGCCAACAAGGTGACGATCGTTGTGGACAACCAGCACGATCTCGATCGCCTCGCCGAACTAGTGCCCGCTGGAGCAGAACCGGCTCGCCTGATGCTGCGCTTCACCCCAGGCATCGAGTGCCACACGCACGAATACATCCGCACCGGTCACCTGGACAGCAAGTTCGGCTTCGATCCCGACCAGGTGGAACCCGTTCTGCGCAGCCTGGTGGGACAGCCCTGGGCACAACTCACCGGGCTGCACGCCCACATCGGATCCCAGATTTTTGAACTCGAGCCCCACCGGGATCTGGCGGCGGTGATGGCCGACAAGCTGAAACTGGCCCGTGACCTGGGCCATCCCGTGAGCGACCTCAACGTGGGCGGCGGCCTGGGAATTCGCTACGTGGAGTCGGACGACCCCCCGAGCATTGAGCAGTGGATCCAGGTGGTAGCCGAAGCCGTCACCACCGCTTGCCAGGAACGGGGCCTCGAGCTGCCGCGGTTGATGTGCGAACCGGGCCGTTCCCTGGTGGCGACCGCCGGCGTAACCCTCTACTCGGTTGGCTCACGCAAAACGATCCCGAACGTGCGCACCTACGTGGCCATCGACGGTGGCATGAGCGACAACCCTCGCCCGATCACCTACCAGTCGCTCTACACCTGCTGCCTGGCCGATCGCCCCCTGGCCAAGCCAGACGAAAGCGTGAACCTGGTGGGCAAGCACTGCGAATCCGGCGATGTGCTGCTGAAGGACCTGCCCCTGCCCACCACCGAAAGCGGTGACATCGTCACCGTGTTTGCCACCGGTGCCTACAACGCCTCGATGAGTTCGAACTACAACAGGATCCCGAGGCCCGCTGCCGTTCTGGTGCACGACGGGGCAGCTGAACTGGTGCAGAAGCGGGAGCAGCCGGATGACCTGCTGCGCTACGACGTTTTGCCAGAACGATTCAACGCGTTACGTTGACAGCAGTAATGAGAAAGGCGGAGTGAACGTGTTGGCGGTGGTGGATCCGCGCCTGGTGCTCGACGTTCTCTTTGCCTCTTCCATCGGCTTTTTGCTTTTTTCCCGCGTCAACGAGCAGCGCACCCTTTGGCTGCTTAGAGGTTGGTTGTTTCTGGTGGCGATGGCCTGGTTCGTCCAGCGCTTCGCCAACCTGCCCCTCACCACAAAGCTGGTGGACGCGCTCGTCATGGCCTGTTCGCTCTCCCTGGCCATCCTTTGGCAAGGGGAGCTGCGGCGTCTGATGGAACTGCTGGGCACCGGTCGTCTGGCCGTGTTGCTGGGCAATCCCCAGAAAGAGTTCAGCGCTTCGGCAGGCACCGTCAGCCAGATCACCGAGGCAGCAGGCCGGCTGTCGCAGTTGCGGCGTGGAGCCTTGATCGTGGTGGACCTAGGCAGCGACCTGAGGCCTGAGGACTTTCTCAATCCCGGCATCCCCATTGGTGCTGTGCTGAGTCGCGAGCTGATGCTCAACCTGTTCGCCGCCGACACCCCCCTCCACGACGGTGCCGTGCTGGTGCGGGGCAATCGCATCGAGTCGGCGGGGGTGATTCTTCCCCTGTCGAGGGACAGCGTGAGCCGTTTCGGCACCCGCCATCTGGCGGCCCTCGGGATCACGGAGCGCTTCGATCGCTGCATCTGCATCGTTGTGTCGGAAGAAACTGGAACGCTGTCTCTGGCGAACCAGGGCAAGCTGGAACGACCGATCACCAGTTCACGCCTCCAGGAACTGCTCACGGAGCTCTTCAGCACCGCCGAATCGATGCCGCCAGCACGGCGTACGGTGGGTAGCGCTCCGTCCGAATCGCTGTCTTGAGCCGCCCTCCGGCCACCAGCACTGACACGGCCGATCGTTCGCTTCTGCCTGCGGACCTCGACCCGGGTCGGCTCCCACAGCACGTGGCCCTGATCATGGATGGCAATGGTCGCTGGGCGAAATCCCGCGGTTTGCCCCGCGTTATGGGGCATCGGGCTGGGGTTGAAACGCTGAAAGCCACCCTGCGACTCTGCAGCGACTGGGGGATCCAAGCCCTCACGGCCTACGCCTTCTCCACGGAGAACTGGTCGCGCCCAGGGGAGGAGGTGAATTTCCTGATGACCCTGTTCGAACGGGTGCTGCAGGCCGAACTGCAGGCGCTCGAAGCCGAACAGGTGCGGATTCGATTTCTCGGCGATCTGAAGGCCCTGCCCCAGAAACTGCAGGAGCTGATTGCCGATGCCACGGCCCGGACGGCGGGCAACACCGGCATTCACTTCAACGTCTGCACCAACTACGGCGGCCGACGGGAGCTGGTGCAAGCCGCTCAGCGTCTGGCCCAACGCGCTGCTGCCGGGGAGCTAGACCCCGACAGCATCGACGAGAACAGCATCGCCGCCGAACTGTTCACGGCTGGCGAACAGGATCCCGATCTGTTGATCCGCACCAGCGGCGAACACCGGATCAGCAATTTCCTGCTCTGGCAACTGGCCTACGCCGAGATTCATGTCACCGATGTGCTCTGGCCTGACTTCAATGCCGATGCACTGAAAGCCGCCCTGCTCGATTTCCAACGCCGCCACCGCCGCTTCGGCGGTCTTGATCCGATCCGCCCATGACCCTCAGCATCCGCCACGACTGGACCACCGAGGAGATCCAGACCCTGCTGGAACTTCCCTTAATGGAGCTGCTCTGGCAGGCCCAAACCGTGCATCGGGAAGCCAACCCGGGCTACCGGGTGCAGCTGGCCTCGCTGCTGAGCGTGAAAACGGGGGGCTGCGAAGAAGACTGTGCTTACTGCTCGCAGTCGATCCACAACAGCAGTGACGTCACCGCCTTTGAGGCCCAGATGCAGGTGGAGCCGGTGCTTCAGCGGGCCCGGGCCGCCAAGGAAGCCGGAGCTGATCGCTTCTGCATGGGCTGGGCCTGGCGCGAGATCCGGGATGGCGCTCCCTTTGAGGCGATGCTCGAGATGGTGCGGGGGGTGCGCGGCATGGGGATGGAAGCCTGCGTGACCGCGGGGATGCTCACCGACCAGCAGGCGGAACGCTTGGCCGAAGCCGGCCTCACGGCCTACAACCACAACCTTGACACCAGCCCCGAGCACTACGACCGGATCATTTCCACCCGCACCTATCAGGAGCGGCTGGAAACCCTGCAACGGGTGCGCAAGGCCGGCGTCACCCTCTGCTGCGGTGGCATCATCGGCATGGGTGAGACCCTGAGGGATCGCGCCTCCATGCTGCAGGTGCTGGCCAGCATGAACCCCCATCCCGAAAGCGTTCCAGTGAACGGGCTGGTGGCGGTGGAAGGCACCCCCTTGGAAGAGCAGGCTCCCTTCGAACCGCTGGAGCTGGTGCGGATGGTGGCGACGGCAAGGATCCTGATGCCCCATGCCCGGGTGCGGTTGAGCGCCGGCCGTGAATCGATGAGCCGGGAAGCGCAGATCCTCTGCCTCCAGGCGGGGGCCGATTCGATCTTCTACGGCGATGTTCTGCTCACCACCGGCAACCCGGACGTGGAGGCCGATCGCCAACTGCTCGCCGATGCGGGGGTGACCGCCAACTGGCAGGAGAGCGACGTGGCTCCGGCCAGCTGCTCACCCCGCTGATCAGCTGCACCCACATAACGATCACCTCACTGGCACACAGGTTGAGGGGGCGCAGGGCTAAACCGGAAACAGCCCTTCGATGAGGCGCCGTGATTGATCCCGTCGTCATCCCCTCGCTGCTCGGTCTGTTTGTTCTCTCGGTGATCGTGGAAGCGATCAAGGACGACAAGCAGCGTCACCACCATCACCGTTATTGAGATCCGGCCGGACAGGTCCTGCGGGGACCATCCCGACTGTCACCAACCGGAAACACTGCACAAAACACTCATTGTGGGTGGCATCCCGGTTGAGCTACACCGTGCTGGTCTGTGGCTCAGCCATGAAGATCGACAGCGCCAACGCTCAACCGATGGGAAGCCTGATCTTTGAAGGAGGGCACAAGCCCTTCCATGCCCTGGCCTGTCCCCTGAAGCCGGCTTCGGTGCGGATCAGCAGGAAAGCCTGACAACAAACAACGCGGTGGCACGCCCCGGCCTGATGCAGGCTGGAGGACTGTTGAACCGGTAAGAGCGTGGATCCAAGCAACCTGGAGCCTGTGCTGGCCAAGGACAGCCGACTCCTGGTGGCGGCGTTCTATGCCTTCACGCCCCTGGATGACGAGCGTCGGGAGGCATTGCTGACCAGCTTGCCGAGCCTGGCTCGCCAAGGCAGCGTGCTCGGATCTGTGTTGGTGGCCCATGAAGGCGTGAATGGCACGATCAGCGGACCAGAGCACGGCGTTAACTCGGTGCTGGATCACCTGCGCGCCTCGTTGGATCTGGGCAACGACCACTACGCACGGCTCGAGGTGAAGCGCAGCTGGGCCGAAAAACCGGTGTTCCGCCGTTTCAAGGCCCGCCGCAAAAAGGAGATCGTGACCATCGGCGTGGCCAGCGTGGATCCCAGCGCCAACGTGGGCACCTATGTGGAACCCGAACACTGGAATGCCCTGGTGGATGATCCCGACACCCTGGTGATCGACACCCGCAACAGCTACGAAACGGCGATCGGCAGCTTCGAGGGGGCCATCGACCCCAGCACCGAGAGCTTCCGCGACTTCCCGCACTGGGCAGAGTCCACGCTGCGGCCACTGATCGAAGAGAAGGGCAGCAAGCGCATCGCCATGTTCTGCACCGGCGGGATCCGCTGCGAAAAAGCCAGCAGCTACCTGCAGCAACAGGGTTTCGGGGAGGTGCACCACCTGCGGGGCGGCATCCTCAAGTACCTCGAGCAGGTGCCGGAAGCCGAGAGCCGCTGGCAAGGGGAGTGCTTTGTTTTTGATCAACGGGTGGCGTTGAACCACCGGCTGGAACCTGGAGAGCACAGCCTTTGCCACGCCTGCGGCCTGCCGGTGTCAGCCCAGCAACGCGAACTGCCGAGCTACATCAAAGGGGTGCAGTGCGTGCACTGCGTGGATCGCTTCAGCGATGCCGACCGGGAACGCTTCGCCATGCGTCAGCGTCAGATCGATCAAAGCCAGATTGATCAACGCCAGATCGACCAACACAACATCGACCAGCAGCAGGCCTGAGCAGTCAGTCCGCATCGGACAATCCCTGCCAGGGACCACCCCGATGCCGTGCTGCCGATCCTCTACAGCTTTCGACGCTGCCCCTACGCCATGCGCGCCCGCTGGGCTCTGCTGGAGGCAGGACTGTTGGTTCAGTGGCGGGAGATCGCACTGAAGGCCAAGCCGGCGGAGATGTTGGCGGTCTCCCCCAAGGGCACCGTGCCCGTGTTGGTACTGCCGGACGGCAGCGTGATCGAAGAAAGCCTGGCGGTGATGCACTGGGCCCTGGATCAAGCAGACCCTCGCGAGCTGCGCAACGCCGGCGATGCCTCAGCGCTGATCGAGCAGAACGACGGTGCGTTCAAACATCATCTCGACCGGTTCAAGTACACCGACCGCTACCCCGGCACCAACAAAGAGGAGCAACGCACCGCCGGGCTGGCCATCCTTCAGGACTGGAACCAGAGGATCGCTGATCAGGGCTGGCTGCTGGGCGAGCGCTGCTCGCTGGCGGATGCCGCGCTCTGGCCGTTCGTGCGGCAGTGGCGGATCGCCGATCCCGAGGGATTCGACAACGACAACAGCCTGGAAGCTCTTCGCCACTGGCTCCAGCACTTCCTCGAGGATCCCCGCTTTGAGCGGCTGATGCAGCGGGCCGACCCCTGGAATGCCGGGGGGCAACAACACCACTTCCCCGCCGATGCCGTGGCAGTTCCCAAGGATCAAGCCCTGTTTCACCTGGTCCTCAAGGCCGACTGGCAGGCCGCCCAGGCCAACGGCAGTTACCGCATCTCTACCCGGGGAATGAGCTTGGAGCAGGTGGGCTTCATCCACTGCTCCTGGCAAGAGCAGGTGCAGGCCACCTTTGAGCGGTTCTACGCCGACGCCGGCGAGGTGCTGCTGCTGGAGATTGATCCCGCCGCAGTGAACGCTCCCCTGCGGGCCGATGCCATCCCCACCGGCGAACTGTTCCCCCATCTCTACGGGCCGCTGCCTTTGAAGGCAGTGCGCTCGGTCGGCACCATGCCCGCGGCAGCATGACCGGACGACCATGACCGTGGCCAGATCCCAATCGATGCTTGAGCAACTGGAAGCCGAAGCCCGTGATCGGGGACTGCTGCTGAGGTTGCAGGTGGGCCGCCCCCTGGGGCTGTGGAGCCTGCGGCTGGTGGTGGCCCAGCAAGCCTCCAGCGGCAGCCTGCTGCTGCTGGGGGAAATGAAGGGATGGGCCTATTCCGCCGCCACAGGCCTGCAGCTCGACACGATGCGGGTGATGCCAAAGGCGCCTGCCGGCGTGGGTGATCTGATCTGGGCGGCCACCATGGCCTGGGCCCAGGAGGCCACCCCCTGCTCCCGGGCCCGATTGCTGGCCATCCGCGACGAAGAACAGCAGCACCGCCGGCTGGTGCGTTACTTCCGCCAACGCGGCTTCAGCAAATCCCACGATGTGGAAGCGGCGCTCTGGGATCTGCCCCTGCGGATGGTCTGGGGCGGTGCCGGGGCCCTGATGAGTGGTGATGTGGCCACCGTGCTGGAGCGCAGCCTGCGGGGCTGGCGTCAGTCGGCGGCGTGATAACTGCTACGCACCAGCGGACCACTGCGCACCTGGGCAAAGCCCAGCTCGCGGGCCACCTCTGCCAGCTCATCGAACTCCTGGGGAGTCCAGTAACGGGCCACCGGAATGTGCACCAGCGAGGGGCGCAGGTACTGCCCCAGGGTGATCTGTTGGCAATCGACGCTTCGGAGATCCTTGAGGGTGGCAATTACCTCATCGCGGCTTTCCCCCAAGCCGAGCATCAGGCCACTCTTGGTGGGGATCTCCGGCGCCAGCTCACGGGCGGCCGCCAATAAACCCAGGGATCGTTCATAGGTAGCACCGCGACGCACCTCCCCCTGCAACCGCTGCACCGTTTCCAGGTTGTGGTTGAAGCACACCGGTTGGGCCGCCAGCACCGTGGCCAATCGCTGCCGTTGAGCCACCAACGCCTGATCGTGACCCGACACGCCCCCCCAGAAATCGGGGGTGAGCACTTCAAGGGCGATCAGCGGATTGCGGGCTCGGATCGCCACCATGGTGCTGGTGAACAGGCTGGCGCCGTGATCGGCGAGATCGTCGCGGGCCACCGCCGTAAGCACCACATAACGGAGCTGCATCGCCTCCACCGCATCGGCCACCCGCTCGGCTTCGGCAGCATCCACCGGCATCGGAGCCTGGCCCTTGTCCACCTGGCAGAAGGCACAGCTGCGGGTGCAGATCGAGCCACCCAAGAGAAACGTCGCCGTTCCGGCGGCGTAGCACTCGCCGCGGTTGGGGCAGCGCCCCTCCTCACAGATGGTGTGGAGGCGGTTCTGCTTCACCAGCCCCTGCACCCGCTCCAACTCCGAGGCGTTGCCGATCGGCCGCCGCAGCCAGTCCGGCAATCGCTCGGCAGGGGGGATGGCGCTGTACTTGCTCATACCGGCCGGCGCCCCTCAAGGGCGCGACTGAGGGTGACCTCATCGGCGTATTCCAGTTCACTGCCCATTGGAAGGCCGTAGGCGATTCGGCTCACGGAGCAGAAGGGCTTCAGCAACCGCCCCAGATACAAGCTGGTGGTATCCCCTTCCACGCTGGGGGTGAGGGCCAGGATCACCTCACTGATCTCCTCATTGGTGATGCGCTGCACCAGTTCGGTGACGTGCAGCAACTCCGGACCAACGCCATCCATGGGTGAGATCAGACCACCGAGCACGTGGTATCGCCCCTGGAATTCACGGGTGCGCTCCAGCGCCAGCAGATCGCGGGAATCCGCAACCACACAGATCACGCCGTTGCGGCGCTCGGGGTTGCGGCAGATCTCACATTCGGGATCGGCGGAAAGATGGAAACAGGTCTGGCACTGGCCCACCTGGGTGCGGGCCGCCAACAAAGCGTCAGCGAACTGATGAATCTGCTCCTGCGGTTGGTTCAGCAGATGCAACGCGAGCCGCTGGGCCGTGCGCGGGCCGATGCCGGGCAGACGCTCGAACTGATCAATCAGTCGAGCCAACGGTTTGGTGAAGCCGCTCAGGGGTCTGCCGCCGATGCGGGAAATGTAGGAGTTGCGGAGATCATCTGCCGCAACAGAGGTCACGACCATCAGGCCACAACGGCAGAATGTCCCGTGGATTGATCTCCCCGCTGATGCAGCTCCTCCAGTCTCTGAGTCGCGTGATCCTTTGCGGCGTTCTGGCACTGGTGCTGGGGGCCTGCGCGGCGGGACCGACAGCAGGGCTGCAGTCGTACCAGAGCCCGGATGGCCGTTTCGCCTTCCTCTATCCCACCGGTTGGACTGAGGTGCAGGTGAGCAACGGCCCCCGGGTGGTGTTTCACGACCTCATCCACAGCGATGAAACCGTGAGCCTGATGATCAACAAGGTGAACGAAGACAACGAGCTGAGTGAACTGGGCAGCGCCGTTGCCGTTGGCGAGCGCCTGCGCCGTGAAGTGATCGCCACCGCCGGCAGCGGCCGCACCGCCGAGCTGGTGGAAGCCCAGGAGCGTGAAGTGAATGGCCACACCTTCTACGACCTTGAATACGCCGTGCACCTGGAAGACCGCGACCGCCACGAGTTGGCGACCGTCGTGGTGGACCGAGGCCGGCTCTACACCCTGGCTACAAGCGTCAACGAAGACCGCTGGGGCAAGGTGGGTGACCTCTGCGGCCGGGTGGTGCGCTCTCTGACCCTGCTGATCTGATCAGAACAGGAAACGGAAACGCCGACCTTTGGGGTCCCCTGAATCGGCGCCAGTGCTCGAGTGTGCCGGCCACTCCGTATCCAGATAGCTGATGCCGTCGGCATCGAACGGAACCGCCCTCAGGCTGGAGGCCTTCAGTTCGGTGGTGCCCATGGCGGTGACCAACCCGCCCAGTTCCATTGGCCCCAGATCCGTCTCCAACGCCTGCCCCGCCGCAGTGATCAAGGCCGGCAGGCGTATCAGATTCTGCGGTTGTTTCATCTGCTCAAACAGCCCCTTCAGCGCCAGCTGCTGCCGTTCCAGCCGGCCGAAATCGCCGCGGCCGTCGTTGCGCCAACGCAGAAAGCCCTCCAGATCCTTGCCCTTCAACAGCTGAGGTCCTGGCTGCAGGTCGATCAACAGGTTCTGACTGCGATCGACGTAGTACAGGCGCTTGGGAACATCCACTTTGATGCCCCCCACCAGGTTGGCCAGGGTTTCGATCGCGTCCAGGCGCACCACGATGTGATGACGGATCGGGCGGTTCATCAGACGCGACAACTCCCGCTCCACCGCCTCCACACCGCCGTAGGCCATCAGCGCATTGAGCTTGATGCCGCCGAAGCCTTCGGCATCGATGTAGCTGTCGCGGGGGATCTGGGTGATCGACGTGGTGGTGCCATCCACCCGCACCGTGAAGATCACATCGGTGTTGCTGCCGGTGCGGTCCCGGCCCAGCACCACCACCTCCCTGGCCCCGAAGCCGGTCCACCCGGCAAACGGGTTGGCCAGCGGCGCGGGCTGAGGCAGCGCGAAGGGTTGATCTGCCGTACTGGATGGCGCCGTGATCAACCGGCTCAGCGGAACCGAAAGAATCAGACCACCGCTGAGACCCGCCACCACAGCAGCAACCACCGGCCAGTTGATGGCCTCAGATGACGCCTTAGCAGGGGGAGCTTGTGGCATGGAACACGTGCTATGAAGCATCTTGGCGCGCTCGTCCCATCTCGGGTAGAGGGACGCAGGCCTCTGTTAAACCAACGGATCGCTGATCACCATCGAGGCGCAGGGGAGCTGACGGATCAATTTGCTGGTGCGATCACTGCCGGGAATCGGCAGACCGGCAACCCGCCTGCGCTGGGTGCGCAGGATCACCAGATCGTGTTCGCGACTGAGACGATGAATGGCCCCGTCGATGCCGGGCCCCCGCACGATCACGATGTGGAAGCGCTCCTCCGGAATCCCCGGCGGGCGCCAGCGGATCAGCTGCTGTTCCATCCAATGACGGTCCTGGCCACTGAAGCGGGGGTCGTGCACATGCAGCAGGGTGATCCGCACGCGCTGATCCTCCGGGGCTGAGTTGATCACCCGCAGCGCCAGTTCGAACTGCTCGCGGGCACTGGCGGAGAGGTCTTTGATCGGAACGAGGATCCGGCCCAGGCTGTTATCGGTCTCACGGCCCAGGTTCACCACCACCACAGGGCAGTGGGCCGTGCGGCAGACCCCATCAACGATGTCGCCCATCAGCCAGGCCCGGAGCTGATCGCTGCGGGCTGCACCGATCAGCAACAGATCCGCGGCCTGCTCCAGGGCTGTGCGGCTCATGCCGCCAGCGATGTCTTCATCCAGCCGCAGCAGGCTGCGGGTGGGCACAGCCAACTGGGCGCCGATGCTCTCCGCTGTGCTGAGGCGTCCGCGCGCTGCCGCAACGGCCCGGTTCAAGCCACCGCGCATCTCCTCGAGGCTGGGATTCACCATCGCCAGGGGCAACAGCACACCTTCAGCCCCCGATGAGCCCTGCACCAGCCGAGCCGCCATGCTCAGCAACCCTTTCTCGGTGCTGGGGTTGGCCACCGGCACCACGATGCGCAGGGGGCGCTGCACCACCTCGTTAACGCCATCCAGCACCGCCGCCTCCTCACCGAAGCTGACCGGCACCGCATCGGGGCTGGGATCCTTGAGCCGGGTCACCGACTGCTCAGTGAGGATCGGCCCCAGGGTGGCGGTCACCACCATCACCGCCAGCACGCTGTTCAGCACGGTCTGATTGAGCAGGCCCGCCTGGTAGCCGATGAAGGCCGTGGCCAAGGTCGCTGCCACCTTGGGCATCGTCAGCGACCACATCATCAGGATCTGGGCACGGCGATAACCGAACAGCCGTCCGCTGACCCACGACGCCAGGCCCTTGCCGCCGATGGCGCCCACCAGCATCAGCGCGGTGAACTGAAAGTTGCCCAGGCTTTCGCCAAGGCTGCCCAGATCCAGCAGCAATCCCAGATCGATGAAGAAGATCGGGATGAACAGCACCCCACCCACAAAGATCACCTGCTCCTTCACCCGGCCCTCGGGCAACACGGAATTCACCGCCAAACCAGCCAGAAAGGCGCCGACGATCTTCTCAACGCCGGCCAGCTCAGCCCCCAGGGAGGCCAGGAACAGGGCCACCAGAACAGCGAGCACCATCCGGTTTTCATCGCTGATGCCGCGCAGCACCAGGCGCCGGCCCAGCCAGCGGATGCCGATCACCACCACCAGAGCGAAGCCACCGATCTTGAGCAGCAGCAGGCCCAGGCCCAGCCCGCTGAGGCTGCCCTGGCCCAGCCCCAGCCCCACCGCCAGCAGCAGCAGAGCCACGATGTCGGTGAAGATCGTGCTGCCCACGCTCACCACCACCGACTCATCCTTCTGAGCGCCGTAACTGCGCACGATCGGGTAACCCAAAGGGGTGTGGGTGGCCATGAGGGCGCCGAGCAACAGGCACGAAACCGAGGCGAAGCCCGCCATCAGGCCGATCGACACGCCCGTGCCCACACCGATCAACAGGATCAGCAGGCCATAGATGAACGAGCGGCGCTTGACCCGGTTGAACTCCTCGAGGTCGATCTCCAGACCCATGGTGAACAGCAGATACACCGCTCCGAGATCGGAAAGCAGCCGCACCGTTTCGCTGCTGCTGTCGACCCAGTTCAAGGCATGGGGGCCCACCACCACACCAGCCGCCAGCAACCCCACCAGGTCGGGCAGACCCAGCCGCCGGATTAACGGCGGCACCGCCGCACTGATCGCCACCAACATCGAGAACACCCCGAGGGGGTGGTGCATGACGTGGCTGATCGAGGCCTGCATGGCCATGGCTGCACCGCCGGCTTGCGGACCCAGCATGGTCGCGGGATCTGCCGGCAACAACAGCTGCTTCAGGAAGCGATAACCCCTCCGCCGGCCTGCACCTGCCAGAGGTTGGTGTAGATCCCGCCCTGGGCCACAAGGCTGTCGTGGCTGCCCTGCTCCACAATCCGGCCCTGATCCATCACCACAATCCAATCGGAATGGCGCACCGTGCTGAGCCGGTGGGCGATCACCACGGTGGTGCGGTTTTGGGTGATCTGCGCCAAGGAGCGCTGGATGGCGGCTTCGGTGTCGTTGTCCACCGCAGCGGTGGCTTCATCGAGCACCAACACCGGCGCATCCTTGAGGATGGCGCGGGCCAAAGCGATGCGCTGACGCTGTCCGCCGGAGAGGCGCTGCCCTCGCTCCCCCACCAGGGTGTCGTAACCCTGGGGCAAGGCGTCGATGAAGCCAGCGGCTTCCGCCAGGCGAGCGGCCTGCTCAATCGCCACCGGATCGGGATCTGCAACGCCATAGGCGATGTTCTCGGCCACGGTGCCGTGGAAGAGGTAGAAGTCCTGACTCACCAGGGCGATGCAGCGGCGCAGGTCCTGCAGTTGCAGGGTGTCGATGGGGACCCCATCCAGACAGATGCGTCCGCCATTGCGCTCATAGAGCCGCAACAACAGCTTCACCACGGTGCTCTTGCCAGACCCCGTCGCACCGACGATGCCCAGGGTCGATCCCGCTGGCACGGTGAGATTGAAGCCCTTCAGCAGCGTTGATCGGCCGGCATAGGCGAAATCCACCTCTTCAAAACCAATCTCACCCCGCAGCCGCTGCGGATCCACCGGCACCGTTCCTCCCTGGATCAACACCGGCGTATCGATCAGATCGAGCACCCGTTGCGTTGAGGCCATCGAGCGCTGGTACTCATCGAGGGTGCGGCCAATGGCGGTGAGCGGCCAGAGCAGCCGCTGGGTGATGAACACCAGAACGCTGTAGGTGGCCACCGGCAGCTCCCCGGCCAGGGCCTTGAAACCGCCGATCAACAGGATCGCCAGGAAGGCGAACAGGATCGCGAAGCGAATCAAAGGGATGAAGGCCGCCGAGAGACGAATCGCCCGGGCATTGCTCTGGCGGTAGGCCAGGCTTTCCGCCCGCAGCCGCTCCAGTTCCAGAGCCTCAGCGGTGAAGCTCTTGATCGTGAGCATGCCCCCCAGATTGTTGGCGAGCCTGGAGGCGAGGTCGCCCGCCCGAGCCCGCACCTCCCGATAGCGCGGCGCCAGCTGGCGTTGGAAATGCAGCGATCCCCAGAGAATCACCGGAATCGGCAGATAGGCGAACAGGGCCACCTCCGGCGCCACCATCGCCATGCCGATGCCCACCACCAGCACGGTGGTGATCAACTGCAGGATCTGGTTGGCACCCCGATCAAGAAACCGTTCGAGCTGGTTGATGTCGTCATTGAGCACCGCCATCAGGCGACCGGTGCTGTCCTGCTCGAAAAAGGCCAGCTCCAGCTTCTGCAGATGGTCGTAGGCCTCGAGCCTGAGGCTGTGCTGAGTGGTTTGCGCCAGGTTGCGCCAGAGCACGTCGTAGAGGTACTCGAACAGCGACTCCGCCGCCCAGATCACAAAAGTGAGCAGGGCCAGACCCCACAGCTGCTGGCCGGCGGTCCTCAGACCGAAACCCGCCAGCACGGATTGCTCCTTGAGCAACACCACATCCACGGCCAGGCCGATCAAGATCGGCGGGGCCAGGTCGAACAGCTTGTTGAGCAGGGAGCAGATCACCGCTGCAACCACCAGGCGGCGCTGCGGCGCCAGATGGCGCAACAACCGCATCAAAGGGGAGCGATTTGCTGAAGCTTTCCTGAGGGTTCGTTCCGACACGGTTTTCACCCCTGAAGACGCACTACAACGGAACCACAACTGAAGGAGGTGCCATGAGCCGATCAAGGTCGTTCAACCGCTTTCACCGCTACCTGGCGCGGCAGAAACGCCGCGGACTGCGGGCTGTCTTGCCCCAGTTCCAGGACGACCGTGAGCATCAGGAAAGCTCAGCCAACAGCAGCGATGGCGTGCTGCGTCGGCTGAGCTTGCGTGAAATGGAATTGGGCCTGATGGAGGCCGAGGCCTGAGCCTCAGCCGCGGTAACCGCCACCACCACCACGGGGGCCGCCGGAGCGCTCCCGAGGGGTGGCTTTGCTAACGCGGATCATGCGGCCCATCCACTCCACGTCCTGGAGATCGTCGATGGCTTTCTGCTCATCGGCATCGTTGACCATTTCAACGAAGGCGAAACCGCGTTTGCGGCCGGTCTCTCGATCCAGGGGCAGGCTGCAGTTCTTGACCTCGCCGTACTCACTGAAGAGATCGAAGAGGTGCTCCTGCTCCGCCTGGAACGAAAGATTGCCGATGTAGATGGTCATGGACCGTGGAACCGTTGAACGTGCTCAGTCGCTTGAGCTGGTTCCGAAAGCTCGGAAAGGGCCAGTGCTCAAGCTTGAACCCGATGACGTTACAGGGCAGTCGCACGAATCAACACAAAAAAAGAAGCAATTGCGAAGACTCGCCCGCAACCGAGCCATCCACTCCATTGTCAGAAGACCCTGACGCAGGAGAGAGATGACATTCGACAGCCTTTGTTTCCAAGCCCTGGCCTGGACCGCCGACGGAGAACTGGATCCCGTGGACAAACTTGTGCTGCTCAACAACTTGATCCGGCAGGGCACGCCGAGCGAGCAGATCGAGCTGATTCAGGTGGTGGAGAAGTTGGCCCTGCTCCAGCCCGAGGTCACCGTTCAGGTGAGCCATTTCTGACGGCTTTTGATCCCCGGGGATCAGAGGCCGTAGGTCTCGGCGGCTCTGGCCTTGCAGGTGGCCTGGGCCGTCTGAATCCCCGCCCCGTTCTGCACCTTGGCCAGGAAGCAACGGCAGGTGTCATCCACCATTCCCTCCAGACCCACTGTCCCAGCCCTATGAAGCTCGGCTTTGACGGCCGTTTTGCAGAACTGGGTGATCAGGCTGTTGTCCGAGGCTGAAGCAGCCAGGGGAGCCGACATCAGACCAACGGCCAACAGCACACGCATCAAGAGGCCTTGCTGATTTGCAGTTCGCGGTTCATTACGCGCAGGCGCTGAAGGCTGTTGAACACATCTTCCGGCATGCCCTTGGGAAGATCCACCAGGCTGTGATTGTCAAAAATCTGGATGCGGCCGATCATCCGGCCCTGCAGACCGGTCTCGCCGGCGATGGCACCCACCAGGTTGCCCGGCTTGACCCGATCACGGTGACCCACCTCAACGCGGTAGCGCTGCATGTTCTCCTCAGGAGCCCGGGCCGGACGCTCGCGCCGCTCACGGCGGTCCCCTGAATGGCGATCGCGGTCTCGGTCATTGCGACGGGTGTTCTGAATCCAGTCGTCATCACCCTTGCGTAGCAGCGCATCGGGGCCGATGGCCAGGTTGAGTGCCGCCATGGCCAGCTGCTCGGGGCTGAGCTCAAGTTCCGTGGCCACGCGCTGCATCAATTCCTGGAGCAGGGCCGCTTCATCGGCGTCAGGGCGTTGCGATTGGGCCGCATCACTCAAACGCTTGCGCAGGCGGTCCAGCCGTCCCTGGTTGATGGCCGTGTTACCGGGCACCTCCATCGCTTCGATCGGTTGGCCCGTGGCCCGCTCGAGGTTGCGGATGAAACGGCGTTCCCGTGGCGTCACGAACAGAACCGCTTCTCCGGTGCGTCCAGCCCGGCCCGTCCGGCCGATGCGGTGCACGTAGGCCTCGCTGTCGAACGGCATGTCGTAGTTGATCACCAGGCCGATGCGCTCCACATCGAGACCCCGCGCTGCAACGTCGGTGGCAACAAGGATGTCGACCGATCCACTGCGCAGCCGCTCCACGGTGCGTTCCCGTTGGTTCTGGGGAACGTCGCCATTGAGCACCGCCACCTGATGGCCACCGGCCTCAAGGGTTTCGGCCACGGTCAGGGTGATCGCCTTGGTGCGGGCAAAGATGATCACACCCTCACCACCACAGGCGTCGAGAACCCGCTGCAGGGCCTCGAGCTTGTGCGGCATCGGCACCGTGATCGAACGCTGACGGATCCGCTTGCCTTCCTGATCCTTGGTGCGGATCGTGACCTCGGCCGGATCCTTGAGATAACGCTTGGACAAGCGACGGATCTCAGGAGGCATCGTCGCGGAGAACAGCACCACCTGACGCTGCTCAGGAAGCTGATCGAGGATCCACTCCACATCATCGATGAAGCCCATGCGGAGCATTTCGTCCGCTTCATCGAGCACCAGGCTGCGCAGACCGCTGGTGTCGAGCGTGCCCTGACGCATGTGGTCCATCACCCGGCCGGGGGTGCCCACCACCACATCAACCCCGCGCCTGAGGGCACTGATCTGGGAGCGGAAATCCGTGCCGCCGTACACCGCCAGCACCTTCAGATGGGGATGGCCGGCGGAATAGGCCTTGAACGATTCGGCCACCTGCATCGCCAGCTCCCGTGTGGGGGCGAGCACGAGGGCCTGGGGGGTTTTCTGGCCGCTCTCAAGACGCTCGAGCAACGGCAGGGCAAAGGCTGCTGTTTTGCCGGTGCCGGTCTGGGCCTGCCCAACCAGATCGCGGCCGAGCATCAGCTCGGGGAAGGCCGCCTTCTGAATGGGAGAAGGTTCGCTGTATCCCTTGTCCGCCAGGGTGCGGAGCAGGGCCTCACTGAAACCAAAACCGGCAAAACCGGATTCCGGTTCAGCCGATGTGATGGTGGTGGTGAACACCTCAGCATTGGTGTTGGATTCCGGCAGATCGGACGCAGAAAGATCCACTGCGCAGGCGGAATCGTCGCGCTGCTGTTGCTGTTCAGTCATGAAAGGTGGCTTCGCCTGATTGATCTCTGAAATCAGGCTCACAACCTCCCTGCAACGTAAGAGTTGCGCTCTGGTTGTGTTGCCTACGCTTCAAAGGTTGGCAATCAAGTTATCACCCGGCCGTAATCATCCTGCAGCCGTTCGATGTCGTCTTCCCGCAGATCATCACCGTGCTGAACTTCCAGAATCAGCAGATCTGACTCGTCTGCACGGGCGCGATGCACAGCGCCGCAGGGGATCGAGAGCATGACGCCCGCGCTGGCGGCGTGCCAGGTGTCTTCGCAGAGCAGAGCCCCCGAGCCGGACACCACGGTCCAACTTTCGCTGCGATGACGATGCCGCTGCAGGGATAACTGCTGCCCGGCACGAACCAGCAGCCGTTTGACCAAATAGTTGTCCCCCTGGGTCAGCGTTTCGTACCAGCCCCAGGGACGCTCAACCCGCATCAGTCCACCCGCGTCTGATCAGCGTCACCAGATCAAGGCTGGCACGGGCACGGGTGATGGCTGTGTACAGCAATCGGCGTTGATGTTCTGCAGCCGGGCCATCCTCAAGGGGATCTGGCCAGAGCACGATCACCCGATCCGCCTCACTGCCCTGGGCCCGATGGATGGTGAGCGCAACCGCCGGCTCCAGACGCCGCAAACGGGCTGGATGCAAACGGCGCACCTGCAGCTGGCCGTCCGGATCCACCACCTGGAACAACAGGCGTCGTTCAGAGCCTGCCCCGATCACCACCCCGAGGTCACCATTGGCCAAGCCCAGTTCCGGTTGGTTGCTGCCGCAGATCACCGGCAAGCCGATCGGCCAACGCTCGACCCTGCCGGCGGCATTGGCCCCCAGCAGCGTGCGGTGCACATCATCAAGACTCCACGGTCCCCGGCGACGTGGACAGAGCAACAGGTCCTGCTCGAGCAACGCAAACAAAGGCCGGGATGCCGCCATCAGCTCCTGCTCGGTGCAGCGGTCGAGATCAACCGTCAGTGCCTGCAACTGCTGGAGGCGCTGAATCCAGCGCTGGCGCACCAAGGCAGGGAAACGACGCAGGGGCCAGGGATGCACCTGAAGATTGGCCTGCTCAGGCAGGGCGGCCAGATCCGCTGCAAAGGCCTCCAGATTCCCCTGGCGCAGCTGTTGCGCCACCTGGGCCAGGGCACCGCGGTTGCGGTAGGTGCGCTCCAAATGCACGGCGCCGGCACCGAAACGACCGCGCACGTCCGGCTGCTGCAGCCGATGCCAAACCGCTCCACTCCCCACCGGCGGCAACTGAGCTGGATCCCCCACCAACAGCAGCCGGCAACCACTGGGCAACGCCTCCAACAGAGCCTGGGTCAAGGCCAGATCCAGCATCGACATCTCGTCGATCACCAGCAGATCCAGCTCCAAGGGACGCTGGCGGTGCCTGCCGAAGCCACGGCTTCCGGCCTCCAACCAGCGGTGGAGGGTGCTGCAGGTCAACGGAGCCCGCTGCGCCATCACCGCCTCCCCCAGACGCCGGGCCGCCTTGCCGGTGGGGGCCGCCAGACCGATGCGCAGGCCGGGATGGCGGGCTTCCGCCCGGGCCAGAATCTCCACCACCGTGCTGGTTTTGCCCGTGCCCGGACCACCGCTGAGCAGCACAACCGAGGCCTGATCCAGGGCGCGCACGGCGGCGCACTGTTCAGCGTTGAGACGATCCGACAGCTCGGGATCGGCAGCCTCGACGGGTTTGGGAAGCGGAGCATGGGCCCGCTCCACCAGCTCGGCCACCACCTGCTCCATGGCCTGCAACCAGCGGCGCCAGCCCAGCCGTTCACCCTGGAGCAGCAGGGGGGAGGCATCCCCCTCCAGCCAGCCACTGGCTTGGGCAGCGGCCAGCCGCTCCGGCGTCAGCGCCACCGTCAACTCCCCCTGCTCCAAGGCCAGCACCAGATCGCGGCTGAGCTCCTCCAGGGCGGGGCCATCAGCCCGGGGCGGGATCCGTCGCCGCAGGGCGGCATGGAGTCCGGCCGTGAAGCTGGAGGGCCAGGTGCTGGTTCCCTGGGGCAGCTGCTCCGTCACGCCGGCACCTCCCCCAGGGCTCGATCCAGGGCCGCAATGCGATTGAGCGGCACGGGTTCAACGATGCGCCCCGGCCCAACAGCATCTTCTGGAGAGGCAGTCACCGCTCCGGGCATCCCCCGCAGGAAGCAGTAGACGTAGCCCCCCAGATGCTGCTCCGGGTCGTAATCCGGCAGCCGCCAACGAAGATGGCGATGCAGAGCCACCAGGTAGAGGTGGGCCTGCAGGGGGTAGTGGTGGTGCAACATCTGCTCCTCCATCGCCTCCTGGGAGTAGTGATGCGGACCGCACAGCCCTGGCTCAGCACCGGTGCGCCGTTCACCGATCCAGTTGCTCTTCCAGTCGAGAACCCACCAGCGTTGGTGCTGGGGGTCCTGGAACACCAGATCGATGGAACCGGTGAGAAACCCACGGCTGTTGATTGAGAGCGATGCCAGCGCCGGGCTGTAGGTGCGGCCAAAACGGGCCTCGGCATCACAACCGAAGGCGGCCACCAGATCGGCCGTGCGCACGTGCTGCACCGGCAGATCAAAACTGAGTTCCGGCAGGCGCTGGTGCGGCCCCAGCCGATCCAGAGATAACGCACCCAGCGGTCCCCCCAGGGGCGTCTGCAACACCTGCTCCAACCCCGTCAACACATCGTTCTGAAGATCGGGATCAAGCCCGGCCCGGCGCAACTCGGCGGCGATCAGCTCGAGCCGTTGGCGGGGTTCAGAGGCCTCCGCCGCAGAGAAGGGGAACTGTTCGAGGATCCGGTGCAGACAGTCCCCGGCCCCGGCCCCGCGCGGGAAGGCCGCCAGCGGCCCCGTCTCGGACCATGCCGGTTCTGCCCTCGCCGCCATCGATTCCACCGTCGATTCCTCGGCGCCGGGATCGCGATCACGACCCTGTTCATGCAGCTGAACGTCGTCGGATGAGGCAATCCAGGCCGAATAACTGGCCCGGCCCCAGCTCCGGTCGATCCGCTTGGGGATGGAACCAAGGGCCAACGGCTCGGCCAGCAGCGGAGACCGCCAACGCTTGCCGCTGGGCTGGCTCTCGACCAGGCCAGCGATGCTGATCGGAACCTGTCGCTCCGCCAGGGCTTGGCTCAGCCGCTCATCAGTGAGGCTGTCGATCGGATCCCCAGCGGCCTCAGCACCGAACAACCAGGCGGGCAGGGGGGAATCCTCCTGGCCGTTGGCCTGGGCCCAGATCAGAACCAACTGGGATTGGGCTCGGGTCACCGCCACATAGGCCAGCCGCTCGGCCTCGGCCGCAGCCTCCCGCTGCGCCTGTTGCGCCGCCTGCCAGCCCTCCCCCCAGTGGACATCCACCCGCACCAGGCACTCTCCGGAGCGGGGGTCACGCCAGAGCGGACCGGACACAGCTGGGGGGGACTGCCAGAGGTAGGGGCAGATCACCACCGGATATTCCAGACCCTTGCTGCGGTGGACCGTGACCACGGCGATGGCGCTGTCGGCCTGATCGCTATGAGGCTGGCGAGCCTCAGGCACCGGCTGGCTGGGGTGCAACCGCTCCCTCCGCAACCAATCCGCCGCGGTGGCCACATCAAGCCCCTGGCGGTGCATCGCCTCCTGCACCAGCCGCGCCGCCTGCTGCAGATCCCCCAGCATCCGGCCCCGTTCCGACAGCCCCGCCATCTGTTCACCCTTGAGCAGATCGGCCAGCGCCCCGAGCAGGCCCAGCCGCGGCATCGCCTCAGCCAAACCGCGCAACTGCAGCGCCAGCTGATCCAACAGGGCCGGCTCCAGGGCATCGGGCGCGATGGTCATCAGTCCCGAGCAGGCCAGCAGACGCAAGCGAGCGTCATCGCCCGGTTCCGCCAGGGCATCGAGGAACCACTGCAACAGCAGGGCAGCTTCACTGTCGAGCACATCCCCCTGAGTCACCAGGCGGGTGGGGAGTCCGCAGACCCCAAGGGCGCGGCGCAGGTCTTCGGCCTGTTGATGACGACTCACCAGCACGCAGAGATCTGCTGGGGTGAGGTCCTCCCGTTGCTGCAGTTGCTCCAGCACCATCGCAGCGAGCCGCTGGGGCAGATCTGCTTCTAGGGCACTGCGGCTGGAGGGCGCCTCGGTGGAGAGCAGCAGCAGTTGCAACGCCGGGGCGTCCTGCGTTGGGGTGGCGGAGCTGCGGGGCTGCACCGCGGGCACAGGCAGTTCAGATCGGGGGAGCCCCGGAGCCATCAAGCGGTTCAACCCCTCCATCAGCGGTGCCGTTGTGCGGAAGTTGTCGAGCAGGTGATCGATCCGCTCCACCTGATCCCGCGCTGCCATGTAGGTGGCCAGATCACCACCCCGGAAGCGGTAGATCGCCTGCTTGGGATCCCCCACCATCAGCAGCAGATGGCGTTCACCACCACCGAAGGCCCGCTGCAGTAGACGCCACTGCACGGGGTCGGTGTCCTGAAACTCATCCACCATCACCGCCCGGTAACGCTGTTGCAGAGGAGCAAGCCAGGCAACGTCGCCATCGCCGGGGTCCATGGCAGCCAACAAGCCACCAAAGGTGATCACCCCGCGGCGGCGACGGCGGCGGTCCAGCTCCTGCAAGCCCCGTTCGAGCAGGTACTGCCAGGTGCGCTCAATCGGTGCATCCCATAGCGCCGCAACAGCGGCCTGCAAGGCCGGCGTCACCAGGCTGGGGTCGGTCTCACCGCACTTGCGCGCGACCTTGCACCAACTGCCGGGGTGGAAGTACTCCTTCAGCGGCTTCTCATGGGAGGCAATCTCCAGCAGTGACGGCACTGCGGTCTGCCCATGCAGCCACTGGTTGATCTGGGCGCAGCGATCGCTCTTGGGCTTGGCCGAATAAGGGGTAGTGGTTCCACAGCCCTGGGCTTTCCACTGCTCGGCCGCCTGACGGAACCCGGCATCCAGGGCGGCATGGTCCCGCTGCCAGAGCGGCACGAAGTCGTCCCAGAGCTGCGCCAGCCAGTGCTCCAGCTGTGGGGCGAGGGGCTGGTCGAGATCGATCGCCCCATCAACGGCCCTGAACCGCGGCTGCTGTTCGCCATCGAGTTGCGCCAACCCCCTGCGCAGGGTCTGGGGCGAGAGGCCGCGTTGACGCAACGCCTTGAACTGATCCGGCGGCAGTCTGAGCAGTTCCTGTTGCCACAGGTCCTGAACCACCTCGGCCTGGAGCGGGGTGGCGTCGGTGTCCAGCTGAGGCTCCATGGCCGCGGCGTTGCTGAGGGCCAGACGGCGCAGACTCCGGCGGCAGAAGCCGTGGATGGTGGTGATGTCGGCCCGGTCCAGCTGCTCGAGGGCCACCAGCAAGCGCCGAATCCACCGCTGACGTGCCTCCCCTGGCTCGGAACCCGACAGCCAGTCCGCCAGGACGGGGTCTGGAGCGGAAGCCTCCATCCCCTGCTCCAGCTGCTCGAGACCCTGCAACGCCTGTTGCAGCCGCTGGCCGATGCGGGAGCGCAGCTCTTCGGCCGCCGCATCGGTGAAGGTCACCACCAACAACGCTTCGAGGGCGTGGTCGGCCTCCGTGATCAGCCGCAGGCAGAGATGGGCCAGAGCAAAGGTTTTGCCGGTGCCAGCGCTGGCCTCAAGCAGGCGGACCCCAGGGCCGAGGGGGTAGGTGTTGGCATCGAAGCGCTGGGCCATGGATGGAGTCTGCTCAACTTCGGCCTCAAAACCAGTGTTAACTTCCATGAAGCAGCCGGCGAAAGCTGCGAACTGGACTGGGTGTTGTCACACCCCAGAACAGAAGACGACCTGAGCGGGGGCCTGAAGAACCCTCGCTTTTTTATGTGCTTGTGAACGGATACAACCCAACCCTTGAGAGAACAGGGGCTTGTGCGGGTGCGGGGCCATCAGGCCAACACGTTGGTGAAAGCCACCGGCCTGTTGTGTCCCCCGAACGTCGTCAGAAATTGGCCCAGCTGCTGGTGCGCAAAGCCGCCGCTGTTGAAAGCATCAACCAGGAACATCGGGCCTACTTCTTCCGCCGTCAGGCCGGCGAGCCCATGGTGATTTCCAACGAACGCATGCGCGAAATGCTCGACGAGCTGTTCGACTAACGCAGCTGGGCCAGAAGGGGGCCGTACAGCAGCTGACACGCCTCCTGGAATCCGGCCTCATCCATCAATTGCTCCGCAGCGATCTCCGTGCCGAAGCAGAGCTGCATCACCGGGGTGGCCCCTTCCTCCTGCCAGGTCTTGCGGAAGTCCTGCGGCCCCTCCCCCGGTTTGCGCCGGTCTTTGGCCACCATCTGCCAGCCGCTCTTCGGGGGGACCGGCCAGCACCGCTCCAGCCCCTGTTGCGCCAGCCGCGCCAGCTGCTGCAGCTGGTGCTCGGCTTCAGCCGTCGGCAACGCCGACCAACGCAAGTGCACCTCGGCGCCGGCAACCCGGGTGCTGCGGGCCACCACCGCTGAGCCGGCAGCAGGCGCCAATCCCTCAGCGCAGAGCAACAGATGCTGCAACCAGCCGCGCATCACCGCCGCGGCCGTGAGCATGCCGGGCTGCACCACCACCTGGGTGTCGCCGGCGTAGAGCAGGGGCATCGGCAGGCCGGCGAGCACAGGCACCTCCCGGCGGCAGGGGCCAAGCGATGCCAGCTGCCGTTGCAGGGCCTGCCAACGCTGCTGCAGTTCCTCTTGCTCAAGGGCCGCACCAGCCCCCGCCGGCAGCACACCCTGACCCGCCAGCGACGTCGTCCAATCCGGAGCCGATCCAAGAATGAACTGCTCCTCAAGCTCGTGGTTGAGCAGCAAATAGCGCTGCAGGCCCTCCAACTCGAGCGCCTCAAGATCCTCCACCGCCTCAATGCCTTCCCCAGGCCGCAACCCCCGTGCCTGCAACCAGGCCTTCTGGGGCTGCTGCATCCAGGCCAGCAAGGCTTCAGGGTCCAGGGCCAGGTCGTCTCGGTCACGTCCCTCGGCCTCTACCTCGTCATCGACATCTCCATCGACATCGACATCGACATCGTTCAGGTCTTGCTGCCAGAGCGATGCCCAGGCCAACCCCTGGACCTGGTCCGACGCCGGAGCACGATCCAGGCAGCGCCGGGCCTCCAGCTGGCGGCGATCACAGCTGAGCGGCGCCTCGGGCCGAAAGTTCTCTCGGGAGAGGGGGTTGGCCGCCGGCGTGATCAACAATCCCTCCGTGGAGGAACCGGCCCGTTGCAACTGCTCCTGCAGCACCGCAAGCCACTGTTCCACTGGCGCAGCAGGCGGCTGGGGCTCACCGGTGCGCTCCAGCCGCCCGCACCAGCTGATCAGCAGATGACGGCGTGCCGACATCAAGGCCTCCAGCAGCACGTAGCGGTCCTGGTCGCTGCTGCGGGGATCCCCCAGACGCCGTTGCTGCTCGAGCAAGTGAAAACCAGGGCGGCGGCTCGGGCGTGGAAAGTCGGCGCTGTCGAGGCCCATCAAAACCACCACCTTGTGGGGGATCGCCCGCATCGGCTCCAGGGCACTGATGGTGAGGGCGCCACTGCGGTGACCGAAGCGACCACTGTCCACCGACAAGGCCTCCTGCAACACCTCCAAGGCCACGGCTGCATCGAGGTCCAGGGGGCAGTCTTGGGCTCGCAATCGCCACTCCTCAAGGGCCGCCGCCCAGCTCTGCGACTCATCGGCCCAGGCCCCACCCTCAGCGAACAGCTCCTGCAACAGGGTCTGCAGCAGCTGCACCCAGTCATGGCAAGGCCGGGGCTGTCGCAGGCGATCGAGCATCCGCGCCAAACGGTCCAGCAGCGTCCACCAGCGCACCAGGCGATCGGGATCCAGCTCCTGCTGGAACGGTGCCGCCCCTGCTGGAGCCAGGCCCGGCTCCACGGGCAGCACCAAGCCCAGCAGCCAACGGTCGAGACACCAACGCAGGCTGTGCACCTCATCCCCACCCCGCTCGCGGGCATCCAAGCCCCAGCGAAAACCGCTGCGTTGCAGCGTCTCGGTGATCAGCACCGCCTCCTCCGGCGTGAGTCCCTGCTGGCCCTGCAGGGCCGGATTGGCCAGCAGACGTTCCAGCCCCGTGGCGGTGAGGCGTGTGGCCGCCAGCTCCAGCAACGTGAACATCGCCATCGACAACCCCGGACTGCTCTGCTGACTGCGGTCAGTGAGACGCCAGGGCAAATCGACACCGATGGCCGCCATGTCGTTGAACACGGAGCTGAGCAGCGGTGCATAGCGCTCAATCTGCGGCGTCATCACCAGCACGTCGCGGGGCGCGAGATCGGGATCGGCCGCCAGCCACTGCAGGATGCGATCACGCACCAGTTGCACCTCCCGCCAAGGCCCCGGTGCCGCCTGAAACAACAGCGACTGATCGTCGGAGGAACGCTCCAGAGCGGGGACGCTGTCGGCATCCACCAGCTGCTGCTGAAGCTGATCGAGCAGGGTGGGTTGGCGCTCTTCCGCTGCGGCCATCTGCAGGGAACCTGCAAACAGATCCCCCTCGCGTCGCTCCCCCAACTGGGCTTCACCGGAGCCCTCCAGCAACTGCTGAAATTCGGCGCCCATCCGCCCAAGCACGGCCTCCAGGCGCGGCGCCTCCGCCAACCAGCCCCCGTCGGGCGGAACCAGCCAGTCATCCCCGAGCGAGGCACGCCGACTGCCGCAGCGCTGCCACAGATCCGGACACGGGGTGAGCAGGTAGATCTCCACCTCCAGCAGACCGGACAAGGCCTGAATCAGATCCACCTGCACCGGTGCCAGGGCACTGATGCCAAACAGCCGCAGCCGCTCCGGCAGCAGGACTGGATCAACGTCTCCTCGCCGGAGACGATCGACGGCCTCACGCACCTGCAGCCCAAAGGGAGCCCGGGGAAGCCGTTGGGCCAGCAGTCGCCAGAGCACGGGCTGCCAGTCGTCATCGGGCCGCGGCCGTTTCCACTGCTCCAGTTGATCGGGGCGGTAGAGGGCGTAATCGTCCATGGCATCGGCGATGGTGCGTGCCAGCTGCCAACGGTCCCGCGTCAACCCCGAGGCGGTTCCTTCACGCTGGGTAAGCCAGGTCCGTAGCGGCTGGGCGACGGGCTGCTCCAACAGCTCCGGCAGCAGCTCGAGCACAGCCCACACCAGCTGGCCCGCTCTCCAGGGATCGTCCTCCTGCGCGGGGAGATGCAGCACCTGGCGCACCAGCTGCCGCAGGCGACTACCCGGGAAGGGGAAGCGCACAAGGGAACTGATGCCGTTGGCCGTGGCCAGCTGTTCCCCCAACCATCGGCTGGTGGGCCAGGTGTTGACCATCACCTCCACCGTTTCAAGGGGGGCCGGCTGCTGCTCGATCAACTGACGGGAGAGCAAGCGAGCCAGAAATTCAGCCCTGTTGCTTCGATAAACCGTCAGCAAGGGCCAACTCCAGCCAGCACGGCATCGGTTGCAGCTCCTTCAACCTGAACGACCGCATCGGTTTGCGGGCAGTAGGCCGATAAACAACCGCCGTAGACCGCACCGGTGTCGATCAGAACAATCGCGCCAAGGCGTTCCACCTGGAGACGGGGCGTATGGCCCACAACAACCTGGCCAAAACGACCGTCATAGGCCTCCCAGAAGGGATCACGAATGGAGAGGTCCGGTTGACCCGCTGCATCGAACCCGGCATGGGTGGCGCACCAACCGTCACCGCGATAGACGAGCGGGAGCTGTTGCAGGCGCGGCAACCATTGGCGAGCGCTGCTGTCGCCCAACTGGGCATAGGTGGCGTGCTGACTCAAGCCGTCCCTGGATTCCAGGGCATCAATGAGGTCTTGCTCATGGTTCCCGCGCAGCCACGTGGCACGGCCGGCCTGGACCAGATCCCAGACCAGATTCATCGTGGCGGGAATGGCCTCACCACGGTTGATCACATCCCCGCAGAAGACCAGATGGTCGTTCGGCGGCAGGGTGGCGAGCAGTTGGCATAGGGGCTGATGGCAGCCATGCACATCTCCAATCACCCAGTGCCGGCGGCTGTGCAGGTTCAAAGCAACAACCTGGAGATGCGTCAATTCTGATGCTCAGCCAGGCAGCGCCAAGAATCCGGCATGCAGATCAGAACAAACCGAGAAAGCGCTTGCGTTCCTTGGGTTGGTTCGGGTCTGGCTTGGGTTTTTCGGGGGTTTCCCTGCGGTAGCGGGGCTTGGCATCACCAACGGTGACCAGGGGATCGTTGTTCTTGAACCAGATCCAGTCGCGAATCGGCGGCGTCTCCGTGAGATCACGGCGGGTCAGCCCCAACCCCAGCTTGGCCGAAGCCCCCAGCAGGATGTCCACCATCGCGTCCCCGTCGGGACAGGTGGCCAAGGCCTTGTTGGTTTTCTCCGCACCATCGAGGGCCTGCACCAGGAGTGCAATGCGCTGCTGAACGGGAAGGGAACTGGGATTCATCAGACGGCACTGGCAAGGGCATCGGGAATCCCCGCGGAGGGAGCTTCAAAGGTCCCCACAGCCACGTACTCCAAACGGAGTTTGAGGAAGGTGATGAAGGTGGGATCGGTGGACACCACAGCGGCAGCGGGCTGGGGAATGGTTGCCTTGAGCTCAGCCAGCTCAGGAGAAGAGAGGAAAGCCGGTTGCTTCACCAGCCAGAAATCGATGGTCTTGCCGGTTTCGGCGTAGTTGCGTTGGCGCTCCCGCAGCACTTCCTCCAACGGCTCCTCCACGGTGAGGAAGCGCTCGCTGGCTGCAACGAAGTGATAGGTGGTCATCCGGGCGCCTGTCCGAAAAGGGGATCAAGGCGGGGATTCTGAACCAAGACCTTCATATCCCGCACAGCCTGTTGCAGTCCGACGGCGACAGAGCGGGCCACGATCGTGTGGCCAATGTTGAGTTCTTCCATCCCAGGGATGGCCGCGATGGGCTCAACGTTCTGATAGGTGAGGCCATGGCCGGCATTGACCCGCAGACCGAGCTGCCGGGCGATGGCCGTGCCCTCCTGCAAGCGCGCCAGCTCCTGGGGCTGGGTGCTCCAGTCGGCATCGGCATAGCGCCCCGTGTGCAATTCCACCCAGCAGGCCCCCGTTGCTTTGCTGGCCTGGAGCTGGGTGGCCTCCGGATCCACAAACAAGCTCACCGGAATCCCAGCGGCCTGAAGGGTGTGCACCATTCCCCCCAGGGAGGCCTCTTGTCCGGCCACATCCAGGCCCCCCTCCGTGGTGACCTCCTCCCGCCGTTCCGGCACCAGGGTGACCATGTCGGGCTTGATCCGCAGCGCAATCGCCACCATCTCCTCGGTGGCGGCCATTTCCAGGTTGAGGCGGGAGCGCACGGTCTGGCGCAGCAACTCCACATCCCGATCTTGGATGTGACGCCGGTCTTCCCTCAGATGCACGGTGATCCCATCGGCGCCACCGAGTTCGGCCAGCAGTGCCATCGACACCGGGTCTGGCTCGACGGTCCGCCGCGCTTCACGGATGTTGGCGATGTGGTCGATATTGACGCCGAGGCTGGCCATGACGGGGCAGTCGTTGGCCGGATCCTATGCAGCTTTGCCTGGGGGATTTAGGTTCTCAGGCATCGAATCCGATCAGCCCGTTGCAAGCGGCCCTGGCGACCCGAGAAAACAGCCTGCGTGTCGGCATTGACAGGTTCTGGGCCCCCCTGGCGATGTTCACCACCCAGGATCTGGCGCTGCGCTTTCAATTCCGTGAGCGTCTGGTGCTCAACCCAGAGCACCTCCCCCATCAGGGCCCGGTGCTGCTGGCACCGACGCACCGCGCCCGCTGGGATGCCCTGATGCTGCCCATGGCCGCCGGCCGTCGGGTCAGTGGCCGCGACTGCCGCTTCATGGTGACCACCACCGAAATGCGGGGGCTGCAGGGCTGGTTTCTGCAACGGCTCGGCTGCTTCCCGGTCGACCAGGGACGGCCCTCGATGACAACCCTGCGTCTGGCCATCGACCTGCTGGCCGACGGACAGCAAGTGGTGATGTTCCCCGAAGGCAGGATTCACCGGCAGGACGCGGCGATTGAACTGCGGCCCGGCCTGGTGCGTCTGGCCCAACTGGCCCAGAGCCGCGGCGTTTCCGTTCCTGTGGTTCCCGTTGGCTTGGGCTACAGCCAGGCCCCACCACGGCCCTTCAGCCGGGCAGCGCTCTGTTTCGGGGCACCGCTCAGCGTTCCAGCCAAGGGAGATCGCGACGCGACGCGGCAGTTCAACATCGAACTCGCTGCAGCGATGCATACGGCTGAACAAGCGGCCCGTGCTGCCGTTGGCCGACCGCTTCGGAGCTTCTAAAGTCCGCGCACGTTTTCTTGCTGGTCTCATGGGTTGTCGCGCATTGCTGACGACTGCTGCACTGGTGGCAACCCTGGGCGTCACCGCAGCTCCCGGCATCGCCCAAACCTCAGCCGAGAACCGCGTTCTGGCTCAGAGCCAGGGTGGATTCAACCCGACGGCCGTTCGTTCGATGCTGGCTGAGGGCGATGCAGCAGCCAGCCGTGGGGACCTGGCCGAGGCGCGGGCTGATTACGACAAAGCCCGCAAAGCCTCCAAGCAGCTCCTGGCCTTCTATCGCGACCTGAGTGGTGCCTTCCGGGGGCTTGATGCTCGGATCCCCCGCGAGATGGACACCAAGGGCCGTGAAGCCCTGGAACTGCTGGCGGAAACCAACCTCCGCCTGGCAGCCCTGTTCCGCCGTCAGAACCAGCCCGAAGTGGCTGTTCCGGTGCTGGTCGAGGTGGTCAAGCTGATGACGCCGGCCAAACCCCAGGGTCAGAAGGCTTATCAGAGCCTGCTGGAACTGGGCTTCGTTGAAACCGAATTCCGGGGTGCATCGGCTGCCGGCCAATGAGCCGGTCTGTCAGCATCTGAGCCAGTCCCCTTTTGCACAACCGCCGCCATGGTGCAGCCGGATGCCGTTGAAGCCGCAATCCAACAGGTCATTCCCGACGCCACCGTCACCGTTGAAGACCTCACCGGTGGCGGTGATCACCTCCAGGTGACGGTGGTGTCGTCTGCTTTTGCTGGCCTTTCACGCATCCGGCAGCATCAAATGGTTTACGGCGCGCTGCAGCAGGAATTGGCCAGCGAAGCGATTCACGCCCTCGCCCTCAACACCTCAACCCCTTCGGACGCTGCGTCCGCTTAACGCCAACTCACGTTCAACGATGGACACCTCCACCAAAGCTCGCATCGAAACTCTGGTCGCATCCAGCCCGATCTTCGTGTTCATGAAGGGCTCCAAGCTGATGCCCCAGTGCGGATTCTCAAACAATGTGGTGCAGATCCTGCACTCCCTCGGTGTGGCATTCGAGACATTCGACGTTCTCTCTGATCCAGAGATTCGTCAGGGAATCAAAGAGTTTTCCAGCTGGCCCACCATCCCCCAGGTGTATGTGAAAGGGGAATTCATCGGAGGCTCCGACATCCTGATCGAGATGTACAACTCCGGTGAACTTCGCGAAAAGCTGGAAATCGCTCTCGCCAGTTAACTCAATAACCCTGGGGTTGGCGCATATACAAGCTGCTCACATCCCCGTCAGGACCGATAAAGCTGGACGGATCCATGATCCAGCGATCGATCAGTTGTTCGAGGCGATGCTGAGAGCGTGGATCAAGCGATCCTGACTTCCGCAATGCATGCAGGTAGCCGTCGGAATACAGCCGTAGCTCCGACGGGGTGTGGTATCTCGTCGTCAGCTCCTGACAGGCATCGCAGAGCGATTGGAAATGACGGATGGCTTCAGGGTCGTCGAGTGATGTCATGAGATACAACAGCAGCCCCTGCTACCAGCCTGCCAGGAATTTCGGCTTAGCGTAGGCGTGCCCGGGCCGATCCAGTGACCTCCACTCCCCACGACCTCACGGCGGAAGCGTCTGCAGCTAGCAGCGATCCGGTGGTGATGCCAAGCGCAAACACCGGTCAGGAACCTTCGCGAGTGTTGGTGGTCGAGCCGCACCCCACCCTGCGCACGGTGCTGGTGCAGCGGCTGCGTCAGGACGGTCATCTCACCGCAGCAGTGGCCAATGCCGCTGAAGCTTTGGAGGTCTGTCAGGAACAGTCACCCGATCTCCTGGTGAGTGCAGAACTGCTGGAGCGCAGCTCCGCCCTGCGTTTAGCGGAGCAGCTGCGTTGCCCGGTGATTGTGCTGACTGCACGGGCCGGAGCCGAACCGGTGGTGGGCCTGCTGGATGACGGTGCAGACGATGTGCTGCGCAAACCCTTTGGCCTCGAGGAACTCGCCGCCCGCTGCCGCACCCTGCTCAAGCGGGGGCACAGCGGCCTGCAGGAGCGGGTCACCGTTGGTCCGCTGGAGGTGCATCTGCTCCTCCGTCAGGTGACGCTGCGGGAGCAGCCGGTGGAGCTCAGCCCCCGCGAATTTGCCCTGCTTTGTGCGCTGTTGATGCCGCCTGGGCTGGTGCGCAGCAGACAGGAACTGCTGCGAATGGCCTGGCCTCCCTTCAGCGGTGGCCCCCGTTCGGTGGACACTCAGGTGCTGACCCTGCGCCGCAAGCTGGAGCAGGCCGGTCTTGGCGAGGGCGGTGGAATCACCACCGTGCGTCAGCGGGGCTACCGCTTCAGCCTCGACAATCTGCCGGCCAGCTGAATCAAGTGAATTCATTCCAGTCAGCGACTGGAATTCTGGGGTCAGGGTTCATCAACGCCACCCCGAAGCAACCTTGATGCTCAAGCCCTCGGAAGAGCCTTATTCGTCTTGTGATGACGCAGGGCCTGCTTCAGCTGAGCCTCTTTGGTCGGGACCAGATGGTGCGAGGTCACCCAACCCCATTCACAGAGGTGATTCACGCAAACTTTGAGCTGAACCGTGCCGCAGGGGAGGTTGGTGAGTTCGGTTGTCATCCGATCGGAACAACTGCATTGATTTCAACGTCTGAGCGCCCCATGGCAACGCCGGACATCTGGACAAAATCAAGAGTTGTTTGCAGGCGTCTTCATTGCTTGATCAGCGCAGCCGGGTCAACATGGCGCTGTCGACACCCGGGAGCCCCCGCCGTGATCGGATTAACCAGGCTGTATTGCAACCAGGGCGAGAGATTTCTCCTCATCGATGTTGCCTCTGAAGAGGCTCCGAAACGGGCCGAAGAGCTGCTCAACGACGGCTGGGAGATCGAAGCGGCAATACCGGTCTGAAGCGAGACAGCGTTTCACGTCCGGATTGAGAGTGGCTGGTGGGATGACGTCCCTGGAATGGGGGAGCTGCGCTGGTGAACAAATCCCTCAAATAGGGGAGTTTTTCTGAGACAGGTACGGAGATGGTGTGCGCAGAGAGGAGAACACGATGCTTCCATTGCTCACCATCGCCCACATACAAGTGGATTGCTGATGCCTGAACGATGGCGTCGGGGAGCCTGATGCCTGCCAAGGGCGTCTCTGAGACAGGCTGAAAGCCTTACAAGACCCGTCAAGGGAAAGCAGGGAGGCGTTGATGTTGTCGCTATCCATCTCCCGACCAAACCTCAAACACTCCACCCCGTCAGCCATGGCGGGGGTTTTTATTGCATACCCAGATGAGGGATGCGATCCGTTGAAAAAATCCCTCAACTCAGGGAGTTAATTCCCTGTTGGAACGGAGATGGTGTGAATACAGGGCTGAAGCCCACAGATCAAGCAAGGAGGAATGATCATGAAAACCACAACCATCGGAATCGCCATCGGCACAGCAATCGCTGCTCTTGGTCTTGCGATCACTGCTGTTCCCGAAGCCAAGGCGGGTGGTGTTTATTGGAACAACAACGGTGGAGGCGGTGTCGTCATCAATCGCGGTTACACCTACGGTCCCCGCGGTTATTACAACTACGGACCGAACCATTACAGAGGTCGCGGTGTTGTTGCAGGTCCCAATGGTGCCTGTGCTCGCGGTTACTACGGTCGTGGTGGATGCGTCCGTTACTGATCCATCGATCGATAGCAAATCAAGCCATTTCACCCCGTCAGCCCTGGCGAAGTTTTCTATTGAAAGAAACAGCTCTGATCAGCCTGGATAACCAGCCGGCAAACTGATCCAGCCCTGGGCCAGCGCCAGAGACGTGACCAGTTCGCCGGCGATCATGAGCACGGCCAATCCAGCCAAGAGCTGATACGTCCAGGGCGGGGTCAGACGCCCGATGCCCTTTGTCGACACAGGGGTGTTGGCGGCCAGCAGCTCCAGGAATCGATCGAAGCGCTCAATGCGTTGCGGCAGGAGCTGGTGGCGCAGATCGGCTGCCTTCACGTAATACACCGTTCCCCCCTGACTGGTGCCAACGGGAACCAGGGCCCGAATGTCCTGCCAACGCATGGACCAGCCGCGCCGCAGCAACCAGCGGATCCAGGCGGGGTAACGCACCTGAATGCCTTCGGCATCGGTCTCCACCCGTTCACTCAACAGACCGATCACCAACACCAAGCCCAGCAGCAGCCCTGCCACCATCAGCCAGCTCGACTCCGCAGGGGCCAGCAATGGCAAGGGCAGCACCAAGGCCCCATACAGGCTGAGCAGGGTGAAGCGGATCAGGGGCGATAACCCGAAACGTTCGATGCCGTTCATCGGTCGTCTGGAGAACCGGGCAGCGGTTCAATCAGTTCAGACGGTTGGTAGGTGCCACAAAACACCTCCTGTTCACGCCCCTTCCAGAACTGACCGAGCCGCATCAGATCGGCATGGGCCTCCTGCACCTTCTCGAGGTAGAGCTGAGGATCCATCGAGTCCTTTGCTTCCTTGAGCTTCTTGATCCGCAGCATCTGCAGATTCCAGGGCTTGGTCAGCTCGCCCCTCTGCTCGAGGTAGCGGGCCAGATCGTCCGACGACGGCTGAAACTCAGGCGGCATCCCAACTCCTATAGACGATCACGCTAGGAAGAAGATCAGGCCGGCAGCGCCCAGGGGTTAAGACCGAGGTCGGCCCCAACCCGATGGGCACAGGCAAACCCACTGAAGGCCACAGCGTTGAGGCCCTGGCCGGGGAAACAGGAATCACCCACGCAATAGAGGTTTTTCAGGCCCGTGCGGTTGAACGGCATCGGCAGCAGTCCCGGCAATTGCATCGCCGGAATCGGGCCGTAGCTGCCCTGAAAGCGACCCAGAAAACGCCGGTGACTGCGGGGCGTGCCGATTTCCTTGTGGGTGATGGCATCGGCGAGGCCGGGAAGGATCGCCTCCAGGCGCTGGATCAACCGTGCAGCATCCGCCTCCTTTTTCTCGCGGTACTGGCTGGGGGTCAGTCCCTGCCAGGCCTCCATCGATGAGGGCGTGAAGGTGTGAACGATGTGATGCCCCGCCGGGGCCAGATCCGGATCCAGCAGCGAGGGCATCGACACGAAGATCACCCCCTGCTCGTCCTCCATCCGGTTCCAGTCTTCGAGCAGGAGGTGATGGCAGTGGGTGCCGGCCGGAATCAGGTCAGCCCGAACCCCCAGATGCAGCGAAAGGAACGAAGGGGAAGGCACATAACGCTTGCGCCAGAACTGCTCCTTGCCCGGCGTGTGGGCGGCATCCACCAGGGCCTGGCCGGAGCGGCGCTGCTCATCACCCGCTCCCGAGAAGGTGTCCCAGCGGGTTGCATTGGAGATCACACGCTTGGCACGGATGACCTCGCCATCGGCCAGCTTCACGCCAACCGCCTGATCGTTCTCGATCAACACCTCGGTGACTCGGGCCTTGTAGCGAATGGCGCCGCCGTGACGTTCCAATCCCTTCACCAGCTTTTCGGCGATCACGCCGACGCCTCCCTTGGGGTAGTTGATCCCGCCCGCATGCCGATCGGAAAACACCATGCCGGCATTGATCATTGGCGTGCGATCCGCCGGCATCACCGACCAGCAGAAGCACTCGATGTCGATGAACTTGAGCAGCTGCTCATCCTTGATGTGTTCGCGGGCCACCGCACCGACGTTGAACGGCAGCCAGCGGGCCAGCCCCAGACAGGCCAGTGGTGCCTTGAAGAACACCTTGGTCAGGTAGGCCGGATCCTCCAGCGAGAGAAGCGGCATGGCATCGAGGCAATTGAACACCTGCCAGCAGGTGTCGTAGAAGCGGCGGATCCCCTTCGCCTCATGGGGAAACCGCGCCGTGAGATCGGCGATGAACTGCTCGTAGTCGCGATCCACGGCGATGCGCAGCCCACCGGGCATGTGGTACTCGAGCTGGGCGGGGTCGGGGATGGTGTCGCAGTGCTCCCCCACATCGGCGAGGGCCCGGGTGAGCAGGTTGGTGAAACCCTTCTTGCCAAAGCCGAAGATCATCGAGGCCCCCACATCGAAGGTGTAGCCCTCGCGTTTGAAGGCACCACCACTGCCGCCGGGGATCAGATACCGCTCCAAAACGAGGGTCTTGGCTCCCTTGGCCGCCAACTGACTGGCGGTGACCAAACCACCGATGCCGGAACCGATCACAACGGCATCCCACTGCTGGTTCTCGCTCATGGCATCACTTCTTTGGGGGTGACGCTAAGGGGCCGTCTGCGGCCTTGGATCCTGGCGGTGAATCGGCGGCATCACCGTGAGGATCACCTCAGAGCGCACCGGACGTCCGAGTTCGGCACTGCAGCGGGCATCGATGTGATGGCGCAACCCATCAATCACCCGACTTTCCTGGGGCTGCAGCGGATTGATGTAAACCACGACAAAGGCCGTGCGGCCGAGCTGCTGCACCGTGAAATCCATCATCTGCAGCTGAAGCCCCACCAGCTCCTGCATCAACACCATGCGGGTGCGCTGGAGCACATCCGGGTCAGCAGCACAGCCCGCGGCCTGGGCCATGGCATCCCGCAGCGCCGCCAGCGGTTCGCGCAGCAAGGCCAGGCTCACCGCCAGCACCAGCAGGGCATCGGTAATCGGCGCAAGGACAGACAACGGCGTTGCCAAGAGCAGCGGCGACGCCAGCAAGGCCAGCCCCGTGGCCAGGGTGATCACGGCATCGATCCGGGCATTGCGGGCCTCTGTGAGCAGCAGCAGCGACACACGACCCGTGCGGCGCCAATCCCGGCGGTGCCGCCAGGCCAGCAATCCACACAGTGCTGTCATCAAAGCGGTGTAGAGCGCCACCGGCTCCAGATGCAGCGGCGCAATGCTGTTCCCCCGCCACCAATCGATCAAGGTGGAGCAGGAGCTGCCGACGCCAAAGCCGATCACCCCGAGCAGCACCAGGGAGCGAAACAGCACATACAGGGCTTCCTGGCCTTCGTAGCCGTAGGGCCAGGCTCGATCCGGTGGCCGCACCACGTTGCGGCTGATGCGACTGGCAATCAAGGACGACCCCACCAACACGGCGGAATAAAGGCCGTCCAACAGCAGGGCCGAGGATCCGGTGAGCACATGGGCGGAAAACCCAGCCAGGGCCATCACTGCGTTGGCTCCAACACCGAAGCGCAGGGAGCGCTGTTCGATCCGGCGAGCCTCCGCAGGGGTTGTCATGCCGTCACGGTCTGGGGTTGGAGGGCCCGCATCGGCTCCAAGTCCTGCAGGGCACGATCGCGGTAGGCGCCATAGCGCGCTCGCTTGTCACGAATGCGTTCCGGCAGCTCCGGCAACAAACCGAAGTTGGGGGGCATCGGCTGGAACTTGGCCGTTGGTGCCTCGCTGACGAAATGGGTGAGGGCTCCACTCATGCAGGTGGCCGGCAAATCAATGGGCTCCAGGCCCAGGGCCAGCCGGGCCGCATTGGTGCCGGCCAACCAGCCACCGGCCACGGCGGCGGCATAGCCCTCGGTGCCGGTGATCTGGCCTGCCGCCAGGAGGTTGGGGCGCTGGCGGAACTGCAGGGTGGGCTGCAGCAGCTGCGGCGACTCCAGGAAGGTGTTGCGGTGCATCACCCCGAAGCGCACGAATTCCGCCTGGCCCAGCCCGGGGATCATCTGCAGAACTCGCTTCTGCTCACCCCACTTGAGATTCGTCTGGAAACCCACCAGATTCCAGAGGCGCCCGTCCTTGTCTTCCTGCCGTAGCTGCACCACCGCGTAGGCGCGCTTGGCCCGGCGCACATCGCGATCGTTCACATCGCCCCAACGGGGGTCCCAGAGCCCGATCGGCTTCAGGGGGCCATAACGCATGGTGTCTTCACCACGACGCGCCAACTCCTCAATCGGCAGGCAGCCTTCAAAGAAGGTGGCGTCGTTTTTGTCGAAGTCTTTCAGTTCCGCCTGTTCCGCCTCCAGCAGGGCCTGGCGGAACGCCAGGTACTGCTCCTTGTCCATCGGACAGTTGATGTAGTCGGCATCCCCCTTGTCGTAGCGGCTGGCGCGGAAGGCCACCGACAGATCGATGCTGTCCCCATGCACGATCGGACTGGCCGCATCAAAGAAGTGGCAGTCGGCACGGCCGGTGAACTGGCGCAGATCCTCCGCCAACGGTTCACTCGTGAGCGGCCCCGTCGCCAAAACGGTGATCGCATCATCCGGCGGTAGAGCCTGCTGCTCACGCCGTTCAATCGTGACCAGAGGATGCTTGTCGAGAGCTTCCGTGAGGGCAGCGCTGTAGCGACCGCGATCCACGGCCAAGGCTCCGCCGGCCGGCACGGCATGGGTGTCGGCCGTGCCGATCACCAGAGAGCCAAGCCTGCGCAGTTCCTCCTGCAGCAAGCCTGCGGCACGGTCGCTGCTCAGAGCGCCAAAGCTGTTGCTGCACACCAATTCAGCGAAATCACTGCTGTGGTGCGCAGGGGAGCGTCGAATCGGACGCATCTCCACCAGGGTGACCGCAACTCCTGCTCGGGCGATCTGCCAGGCCGCCTCAGTACCGGCCAGACCGGCACCAAGAACGGTGACATGAGGAGATTGAGACAACCGGCTGCATCAAGCAGCCTTCAGCCTACGAAGCTCGCTTGCCTGGATCAGGCGCGGCTGCGCTTGAGCATCAGCTGCAGTTGACCCACAGCCGCACGGCCGATGTTGAAAGCAGCCCAGCTGACGGCGGCCAGGATCGGGGCAACCACCAGGAACAGGCGGGCATCGATACCCAGAACCTGGCCCGTGGTGATCACGCTGAAGGCCGAGTAACCGACGATCACCAGGATGAGGACCAGACCGATGGCAACTCGGACCATTCTTGAAAACGGAAATCTGTGTCGTCGATCTTACGGACTTCTCCGTTGATCCCACGACCTTCCTTGAAAGCTGATCGAATTCGCAGCAATCAGAGGAGTGCGTTCAAGGCCTGATCTGGGCGTGGGATGCCGCCAATTGCGCGTAGCGCCGGGCATGGCAGCGCTGTTCATCAATCGCTTCAGGCGACAACTCCCGCTTCACCGCCGCTGGCGCACCCATCACCAGGGTTCCGGGAGGCACATCCTTGGTAACAACAGAACCAGCAGCCACCAGGGCGCCTGCACCGACGGTGACGCCATTGAGAACGATGGCCCCAATGCCCACCAGGCATCCATCCTCGAGCGTGGCGCCGTGGATGACAGCCCTGTGCCCCACGGTGACGTCATCACCAAGGCGAACCGGCTGTCCGGGATCGCCATGGAGCACGGCACCGTCTTGAACATTGCTGCCCGCTCCGATGCTGATCTGCTCGAGATCACCGCGCGCAACGGCCGTCGGCCAGAGGCTGCTGCCCGCTGCCATCTGCACATTGCCAATCACGACGGCGGATTCAGCAACCCAGGCGTTGGCATCAATCTGGGGATCGAGCCAGGGCTTGGAGCCAGTCATGGCCATGGTTCAGCAACCACCAGTCTCCCCGGCGACCTGAGTGATAACCTCATTTGGTGCCGAAATGGCATGCCCAAGCGGGCACGGGTCGCTAGCTCAGCGGTAGAGCATCCGGCTTTTAACCGGCTGGTCCTGAGTTCGAATCTCAGGCGACCCATATCCACGATTTGATGTCGTCTCGTGACTCAACTGAGCCGACGACCGAGCGGCTGTTAGAAAGCCGTGAATCTCTGATCAGGCCAACAGTTCAGATGGCGTATTTCGCATTCTTTGGCGTCACGATTCTTCTGGCATTGCTGGGTGGTTTGTTTTCTCGAGTGGCCGCAGAGCGCTATTGGATGTGATCGGCGGCAGAGGCTTCAGCAGACGTGGCTGAGGTTGATCTCGCCGTTATCGGTGCAGGACTTGCTGGCTGCAGCCTGATTGGCCGGCTCCAGCAGCTGGGATCCGATCTCAACATCGCTTTGATCGAGGCCGGCCGGGGTCCAGGTGGACGCACGGCCACCCGCAGGAGACGCGACAAAAGTGACTGGCTGCTCAACCATGGAGCACCGGGGTTCAATCTCAGTGAATCCATGCTGGAGGGCATGGATTCACTGCTGAAGCCATTGCGCTCAGCAGGTGTGCTCCAGCGGGACGAGCGAGCTGTGCTTTCCCTCGATGTCGAAGCCGGTTTGTCGCCTGCCACCAGCCCAAACGCCTGTCCAAATGGTGGATGGTGGCATGGTGTACCCAGCATGGCCAGCATCTGCGAGGCGCTTCTCGATACGGCTGGCACCGCACAACTGAGCCGTCAGTTCGAAGCCCGTGTGCGCTGGTTGGAGCGACGCCGGGACCATTGGCTGCTGGAGAACGAGGATCGAACCTGGAGCCTCAGGGCCAAGCGCCTTGTGCTCAGTGGAACCCTGCTGGCCCATCCCCGCTCACTGAAGATGCTGGCCTGGGATGACGTCCCCCTGCGCACAGCCGTTGCAGAAGGCGTGGATGACGACCTCGACAAGGCATTGAGCCTGCTGCAACACAGCCAAGCCGAAGCGCGCTGGAACCTGATGGTGGATCTGGGCGTGCTCGCGCTCAAGGCGGAGGAGCTTCCCGCTCAGATCTGGTTGGACGACGCCGCAAAGGCGCGCTGGAAGGTGGAACGCCTCGCGCTGCAGCCGCAAAGCGATGGACGCTGGGGGCTTGTGGTGCATGGATTGGATTCCGGGGAAGCAATCACGCCCGAAAGCCAGGGGCACCTGCTGGCTCAGGAGCAACAGCGCCTGGTGGAGCTGTTGCCCGAACTGCTGCAAGCCCTCCCGGTTGTTTCAGCTGCATTGAACCAGGCGACGCCGTTGGGTGTGATGCGCTGGGGGGCATCACGGCCCCTCAACAACCCCTTGCCACAAGAACTGCAGTGGTGCCCCACCAGCGCCGTGGGGTTCTGTGGCGACTGGATCGCAGGGCCTGGCTTCGGCCGAGCGGAGGGAGCGATCAGCAGCGGCGTCAACCTGGCTGAACAGCTGCACGCTGACCGCTAATCTCTATATGCGCCGGGGAGTGGCGCAGTTTGGTAGCGCGCTTGCTTTGGGAGCAAGATGCCGCAGGTTCGAATCCTGTCTCCCCGATGCGATCAAAAACCAGTCCCCAGCTGGTGTTTAAACCGTCCCGCAAGGGGCGGTTTTTTATTGCTCTCCCTGCTCAAGCAAGCTGCTTGAACGGGCTTCTCACTGCGCGGTGGCGCCAGAAATCCCAAGGTCCCCACCCTCGTCCAAGTCGCAGAGGTGGACAACGGCCATATCAACTGACTCAACGCTGACCTGGCCACCCACATCGCGCCAAGGGCCTGAATTGAAATTGCGCCTGTTAAGCCATCCAAGGATTTGTAACAGGCTGAACTCTTTGTCTCAATTCGCCTAGTCGGGACTCATCTTGTTGTCTATTTGTTGGATCAGCGGAGATCAAGAACATGAAAGGAACAAAGACCAGACTCACCACCGCTCCAGAGGGCTTCGAGTACTACAGGGTTTGCGACCAGGAAGGTGTCTGCCAAGTCGTCAGAGGCATGTGGGCAGCACAGCACCTCACAGAAGACATCCGTGAACTGAGCGCCACCAAGACAAAGTATTCAGATGATTGGGTTTAGGACTCTGAACGACAACCCGCTTCTTCCCCCCATACAAGGGCGATGGCATACGCCAAAAAGAGGAGATTGAACAAATCGAAAGAGCACTGGCAGCTCTGACGACCACCGAAGAAAAGCCCTGAACGAATCGACAGGACTTTGATCTTCGTGATGAAGAGATTCCTGGTGCCGTCACGCGCCGGAGTTTTTTCTTGCCCCTACCAGCAATGAAAGCGGCTCCGTTGGTGGCTCAGATGATCTCTTTACGGCCAGCCTTGATCTTGGCTTTGGCAGATACAAGACCAAAAATCAGCAGGATCAGAAGCCCCACATTCACGCCAACGAAAAACATTGTGTCCATGACTTCAAGATGGCTTTGCTCGTCATAAGGAAAGCGAACAAAACAGCCCATCGGTCAAAAGACTCATTCAGCTCCGAAGAAAGAAGAAATCTTCGGCTGATCTTGGGAGATCTGGCGAGACCAACTACAACTGCCAATCGCCATCGCCATCAGTGCAGTCCTTCCCTTGCAACTCTTGCAAACGCGCCAAGAGCTCTGGATCACCAACAATCTGCCGGCGGCATCCGTCTTCACCCATGTACGTCAGATGCCCATCGGCATCGATGACCAGCGCGGTCATGGGGGTAACTGGAGACGTCTCGTCGATGGCGATGCGCTCCTTCTTCAGATCCACCCAGTCTGCGTCCTCTAAGCGCACAAGCCCAAAGCCATGAACAAACCAGACAGTGGTGGCAGCCGCCTGGGCAGCGTTACTCTACGAAGGGTGCGATGGACTGGCACCTTTCCAAACGCGTGACTGAACAACAAGGCAAAGACAGGGCCTACTGGATTGATGAGATCGCCTTCCTGGAGGCACGCTTGAACGGCAGTCAGGGTGACATCGACAGCGAAGACCGAGCGGCCTGCGAGGAAGCCCTGAAGGCAGCGAAAGCGAACTTGGCTGCCTCTCGGTGAACCCGAGGCTGACGGAGGCCCGAGCAACAACTAGGGTTTGAAGGTGAGAGGGAGACCTCTTCGGGCGTGGTTGCTTGATTTGGTGGGTGGTGTCACGACCTACTGCCTCTCTCACACCTCTTGATCAAGGCTGAACCAGGCCCCTCTCCTTGGCATAACTCTTGTAGTGATTGGGAAATTCATCGGCAAGCCGAGCAAGTACATCACTTGAAGAGCCCATTTGCTCGTTCACTTCATCAAAAACTGATGCAAAACAGCTCTCACACCTGATTTCAAGACAAAGCTCATCCCAGCTCGTGCCTTGTTTGTTGAAACTGGCCACAAGCTCTTTAAAGGTCACGAGAAACAGATTGTTCTGCTGCGGACAAGCTTAGAGGCAATGACAACAACCAATTTGATGCCGAATGAAATCAGGATTGGCATAGCCTGATGGCACATGGCTTTGATGAACCAACATTCAAGCGATGAAACGATTGCTTCAGCTGCTTCGGCGATGGACTGGCCAACGGGAGAAACCCCCATTGCATACACCCGAAGAGTTGGAGTGCTTTAAAACAGATGCGATCGACAATCGCGGCAAGCACTACTGATGCAGGGGGCAACTGAACTGGCACTACTCGCCCTGGCGTTTGTCGGGCTTCAGCTCTGGTGGCTCAGCAAGGTCTTTTTGAATCGACCCCGGCAGCCAAGGCCACTGGGCAACCCCATGAGGGCGAATTCGCTTCAAAACGAGCGAACTGCCCTGCAAAAGATCTTTGATCAATCCTGAGAACCGCCAAACCTTGGGATCGAACTAGGGACAAACACCGATGCCTGATGCGATCTGAACAATCAGCGTGGTGCATCAGCAACAACAGCCATGGCACTGATTTGTTGTGCGCACTGTGGTCACATGCACTCGAGCCTGAGAGGGGACTGCCCCCAGTGCCATCAACAGAGGCGCCTATGGTCGCCCCAGGCGTTGTCAGAACGGATCAAACCAACGCCGATCAACACCAAGGAGTGACCACCATGGCCTTTGAAGCCCCCCCCAGCAGAGGGACGTCAGTGCATCCGCTGCGGTGACATCAAACCTCTGAATTTCTTTGGCTTGGATCAACAGGAGTGCCGGAACTGTGAATCAAGTCGATGCCAACAGGGCATCAAACAAAACGCCGATGATTCCGTCGAGGAGGCTTGAATCAAACCGAGCCTCAATGAGCATATGCACCAATGTTCAATTGATATCCATGGGCTATCACATGGGTAGCGTTGCAAAGAGGTGTCATGGGCAAGGTTCTGTCAGCAGCAAAGTGGTCATTCGAACTACTTGGCCAACGCATCACTGCACTTCGTCTTAAAAAGAGCTTTTCAGAATCAAGGATTTACAGCGACTGGGCTTATGACGAATCACAGATGAAAGAGGCCGATTTTGGCAAGCGTGAGCAGAAATCTCATCTCGAATACGATTGCTGAAGCCACAAGCTGATTCATCAGAACCAAAAACAGCGGCTTAACAGGCATCCACCCAAAGCATTGAATGGCGAATTGACCAGCCTGAGAGAAAGGTTGGCAATTTGCGTCCAAGTCTCCTAGAACGCTGTTCAGCATCGTTGTTGTAATGGCCTTGATTCCCCGCTGGCAGTTCATGACTGACAGCAGCAAAGCCATGGTGCAGCGATCTACGATCACACTTGTGGTCGTCCTGATTGGATTAACACTGCTGCGCGCAATCTTTCCCTGGATCCTGCTTGGCCTTGCCCTTTATGGTGCCTGGTGCCTGTTGAACCGGAAATAACCGATGAGCGATGACTCAACCCGAGCCAGACGCACGCTTTATCTCTGGGCCCTTGGCCTCAACGTTGTCGCTTGGGGCGGCTACCTCGTTCTAACCAAAGTGATGGGTATCGATTTTGAATCGATTCGGCAAGCCAGATTGGCTGGTTGAGGTCCCATCCCCCAAGATCGATCTCACTGGTTCGACCACTGCGTTATTCCGAGATGCACACGTGACCGGATAAGAATCCTGATTCCCCTGGCACAAATCTACGCGATCGCGTCATAACCTCCTCTTAATGAGAAGGCTGCTTCGTGAATCGCCCCCTAACGCAAGACTTCGAGGCTGATCCGTCCCCAAGAAGACGCGATCCGAGAGCTTGACCAGACAGAAAACGGTGCAGCGGATCTGCGGCCAGGCCCTTGTGTGGTTTGGAATCGCTGTTCTCGGGGTCTCTCTTTATAAATTCATCAGCGCTTTTTGGCTTGATGCTTCGCCTTTGCCTGAGTTGCAACTTGGTACAGCTGGCTTGATCTTGGTCGCGGCAGGACGAATTTTTCGCAACTCAGCATTCATAACAACACTGCTGTCGGAAAACAATCCTTCAGCACACGCAAGACGAGCTTTTTTCATGCTCACCCTTGCATCATTCCTCATCGGCTGCGTTGTTTTAGTGAAACTTTCTTTTCAGGACATTTATCGCTACAAACGCCTGCTTGGCGAAGGAGGAATTCTCGAGTATTCACAAGCCCTGATTCTTTTTACATCCGCTTGGATCGGGTGGCTCATCTCCAAAGATTTCCGCCAGCGCTTGTCCATGCGCCTGCATTCAGTGGTTTACGCGATCATTGCTTTCGTGATGCTGCTGGTTGGCCTGGAAGAGATTGCCTGGGGGCAAATCCTGTTCGGCTGGAAAACACCTGAGGACATCGCTGCAGTCAACGCCCAAAACCAGACAACGCTCCACAACCTTGAATTCTTCCAGAATTACCTCGACCTCAATCTTTTCCTGGTTTCGGTCGTGCTTTTGGTGTTAGTGCTGTGGCGGCCTTCAATTCGAAGGATGCGCACAACGATCCTTGATGACGGTCGGATTCCCAACAGCAACTTTTTCATTCCGCGATACTTCTGGCCCCTCTTCTTCTGCGCGGCATTTCTGTCTTACTTCGTGGCGACAGAGTCGGGAACGGAGCTTGTGATCAATATCGATCAGGAGTGGGCCGAATTTCTCCTCTATCTCGCTGCTGGTCTGAACTTATTGAGAACCTACATCCTTCTTGGCAACGCTCAACCGCAACCAAGCCACTGAACAACTGCTCAATGCGCCCGGCCTCCGCCTTGCCACTCTCCAAGCAAGGGGCTCAGGTGCAGATGCATAGCTGACCTGATCCAGCCTCAGCGGACTTGATCCACAGGGCACCAAGGGTATAAATCGACTGGTGCAGACAAAAAAACCGCTCCATCCCCGGAGCGGCTCAATAGCCAAGGCAATCCCCATCACCCGGCGATCTGCACCAATCTTTGATGCGATGAAAAAATAATACCCACCAAACACCAGATGTAGTGGACGTCAACACTCACTTAAGACTCTGGTGAACATGCGTGAAGTGGCCAGATAACGCAACAGCAGCACTGCATCCAGTGCAAGGGAGCCCGCTTTGAGGAGACACTAAATCTGGAGAAGGAGGTCCAAACCCCTCGGAACTGTGATGCTTCATGCTGAAGACATCCTTAAAGGAGAAGCCATGATTTCTGGCCCATCCTGCCCATTGCGGCTGGGAGTTCTCGATAGTCCCGACTATTGGACTGATGACGCACTGATGTCTGCAGTGCGTCCATTGAATCCAGAGGAACTTCACCACCTGGCCGTTGGATCCCAACAACGAAGGAATCAACAACGCGGTGTTCGCACCACCCGTTCATTCAATTCCGGCGGCTGAACGCAGCCAGGAGTTGATGAATCGGCTCGACAAGCTTGTCGACCCAGGTGCCTGAGCGCCGACCAGCAGGCCGCTGCAATGCCGAGGCATGCAGCATTGGCCCATTGGAGCCATACCCCTCAAAAGCAATCAAAGCGTCTTGAGCTCCCTGCAGCTCCTGGTCGATTCGACGGGAGGAGAAGCGGCTGTGGGCTCGGTTTCGCGACGTTGACATGACTGGAGCGGTTGCACCTACATCCGGTCTGGCTACGGACCGAGCTGCTTGGCAGCAATTGGTGATGCTTCTTAGGGAGCCCAAGCACCACCCATTTACAAACCGTTACAATGGGCTTAATATTTCGCAACTTGACTACGAGCAATGGCTTCTTCAACTCCCAACGACGACTGGTTCCAAAGCGCCGCAGCAGCTCAAATCCGCAGCGAGCGTTTCGAACGGGCAGAGCTCCTCAATGGCCGCGCCGCCATGATCGGCTTCGTGGTGGGCGTGCTGACGGAAGCCCTGACGGGGCACGGGATCGTGAGCCAGATCACCTTTGGCGTGTTCGGCTGCAACTGAATCGATCAGGCCAATGGGGCAGAACGTGCCATTGAAATCACGCGCTCCTCACCCCATTGGCCGTCGCCAAGCTCTGACATATTCCATTTTTTGGGTTGAAACGCTTGATATTGCAGGCGTTTTGCGATAAAAGGTTATGAATCGGTTATGAAGAGATGAAGACAAGTACTGCCCATTCACGCCTCGAGTCCCTCCAGCTCGCTGCTGAAGAGTGCCTGACCCGCGATGAAGCTCAGAAGATCTTGAGGAAGGCAGACAAGGCCCACGCCAAGCTCGAGTCGTCCGCAGCCCCCTTCCACCGCCCCAAGAACTGACAGGCACCTCAAGCCTGCAGCAGACGAAGAAATAAACCCTCTTACTCATGAACTGGAGTGTGTCCATCCACTCCAACGCCCATCAAGCCAACGCGGGATGGCTGTGCCGCCCTTGATAGGTCGTTGATTCATGGGCTGGATGGCGTAACTCCTTTCCATCAACAGAACGGTGGCCGTCCTGTTGATCTGTGGAGCTGCCGAGAAAAACTGCAGGGCGCAGATCGATCATGGGCGATCTGCTGCCACACCATCCGGATCTCTCCAGAAGCCGTTACCAGATCAATCAGGGAAGACGGAGATGGCTTGAAACCTCTGCAACGGATCTCTTCGCCTATCCCATATCGAGCAAGTAGTGCATGACGGCAACCCGATGGGACACAGCAATGCCCTCGGGGGAGTCGGGACCGATCAACGCCTCGGGAACACGATGAATGCGCGTGAGAGGTTTGATCTCATAGGCCGTCCCTTTGGGAGCACCGGAACCGCGACTGCGGTCCCAGATGCCACTGGCGTCACCCTTGTAATTCCCAGCCACCTGCGAGAGGTGCGCATAGAAATTGGGCCCGATGCGACAGACCACGATGGCCAGACAGGCATCAAAATCGTCGGACGAAAGCACATTGATCCCATCACGGACAGCACGTTCGTCAACCCCGAGAACCATGTCCTCGAGAGCTGTTTTACCCGTCAACTGCCTGCAACGGATGGTGACCGCATCGTGTTGGCTCACTTTCTGCGGGTGAGATCACCAAAATCATCATCGTTGGGCTGCAGAAATTGCCAAACGACAGGAACGGTGAGGGCGACCGTCAGGCCAATGGTGACCCAGATCGCTGTCGTGTAGTCACCCATGTCATGTCCCCATTTCTGCGGACCTTAACCAGTCCGGGCCGAAGCAGCAGCGAAAACGCCAGTCACACCTGGACACGCCCTCACCACAACCTGGCCATCCTTCACATGGCCGATGCCAAGACACTTCATTCGGGGAACGAGACACCCAGCACAAACGGACCAAGGGTCCTTAGCAAGTCCAGCGCGCCTCATCATGGGATGATTAAGCAATCCTTAAGGGCTGCCCTATGGGTCACTTCGCTAAGCAGCTCAGCGCGCAGGAGATCAAGCAGGGCTACGCCCTGCTTAACCTGATGGAACATCTCGACCGCGAGATGGACCTGCTCAATCAGCAGCGCATCCGCGTTGGGCCAACAACCCAGGAAGGACAGCGACTCACCCAGATCAAGCAGAGCCATCTGCGAAAACTGCAGAGCTGCATCAGCGAACTGAACACCAGTGGCTTCAACGACTGGTTGCTGCACCAACAGCCTGCCTGACCCTTGAATGGGGCTGAGCCATCCCGGGTGAGACAACCCCTTGCCGCTTCCGGTCGTTTACCACCCGCATTACTCCGCGCCGCTGCCGAGCACCCATCGCTTTCCGATGGCGAAATTCCGGCTGCTGTATCAACTCCTGCTGGAGCAGGGAGTCGTTCAGGCCGACGAGGTGCATCGGCCCTTGAGCATCGCCCGCAAAGATCTGGAGAGCGTCCATCCCCGCAAATATCACGAAGCCTTCAGCCGTGATGACCTGACCCGACCGGAGCAACGTCGCATCGGGCTTCCGGCCACGCGACCTTTGGTGCAGCGCACCTGGCTTGCCGTGGGCGGCACCCTGTTGACGGCACGACTGGCTCTCCAGCGGGGCTTGGCCTCTCATCTGGCGGGCGGCACCCACCACGCCCACCCCGGCTTCGGGAGTGGCTTCTGCATCTTCAACGACTGTGCTGTCGCCGCTCGGGTGTTGCTGGGAACAGGGGAAGTGCGGCGAATTCTGATCGTGGATCTCGATGTGCACCAAGGGGATGGTTCAGCGGCCTGCTTTCAAGACGACCCCAGGGTGACCACCCTCTCGGTGCACGCCGCCAGCAATTTCCCCTTGCGCAAAGTGGACGGGGATATCGACATCCCCCTCGCCGACGGCACCAACGACGACGACTATCTCGCTGCCATTGCCGACCGGTTGCCCGATGCCTTGGACAGCATCGCCCCGGACTTGGTGCTCTACAACGCGGGCGTCGACCCCCATCGCGATGATCGGCTCGGCCGCCTCGCCCTCAGCGATGAGGGATTAAACATGCGCGATCGCCTCGTGCTCGATGCCTGTCTGCGCCGCAGGATTCCTACCGCAACGGTGATCGGCGGCGGCTACGACGCCCTCGCTCCCCTGGTGCAGCGCCACGCCATCGTGGTGCGTGCTGCTGCCGAGCAGGCTCGCTTGTTCAACCTTCCATGACTGAGGGAATCTCTGGGGCCATCACTGAGCCCATCACTGGGGCCATCCCCCCTTGGAGACCTCTGCTGCGCGCGGCCATGCAGCGGGAGGGACGCTCCGTTGCCGCCCGCTGGGTACAACTGGCCACAACAGGACGCGATGGCGCACCCCGGGTGCGAACCCTCGTGTTCCGCGGCTGGGCCGGTGAAGACCAGCTCGAACTGTTCAGCGATCAGCGCAGCGAGAAGGTGACGGAACTCGTCAACGACGGAGCCGCTGAACTGTGCTGGTTGTTCCCCAAAGCTCGCCAGCAGTACCGCCTGCGGGGAAAGGTGACGTTGATCACAGCCACAGAACAACCTGAGCTCTGCCAGCAGCGCTGGCAAAAGCTCTCCGACACAGGACGAGCCGTCTGGGGCTGGCCCACCCCAGCGGATCCACTGGACTCCACCGCGGCCTTCCCCGATCAACTGGCTGAAACTTCACCGCTACCTGAGCATTTTGTGGTGCTGAGGCTGCAGGTGATCAGCGTTGAGCGGCTCAACCTCGGCCCCCATCCCCATCAACGCACGCGTTGGAACGCGGACACGCTCTGGCAAGAGCAACCGCTGAACCCCTAATCACCACCAGCGCTCAACGCGACCAACCGACGGACGGCCCGGTTCACTGGGCACCGTCACCACCGACAGCCGCTGCAGGTCTCGGCGGTAATCAAAGCGGCAGAAGCCAACGCCCGTGCCGGAACAGGCCGAAAGGCTCTCGAGCGCAACAGAGGCCTAGCGCCGTTCCTGAGGCGTTGGCTTTTTTTCCGGCGCGGGACGCCAGCCATCGGCAATCAGGTGGCGATTCGCCTCGAGGATGGTTTGCCTGGCGCTGAGCTGCGGCTCAGGTCTGGCCAAGGCAGACCCGCCCACCAACCAGGGCAGCAACAGCGACAAGACAACACAACGGGCCATGGAGAGGCTCATCCCTCTCTGACCTAGCCATGGATCAAGGCGCTGGCCACAGGGATCAGCCTGCGGTGAGCTGAGCGAGGGGCTGGATGCTGATGGCGATCACCACACTCACCACAACGCCAACGGCGGCTTTCCAGAGATCCGTGCCGATGACCTTGGCCAGACTTCCCCCCTCCCGGTTGGTGAACGGCAGATCTGATGTGTGTTGCTTGATCCGCAAGGCCAACTCACGGCCGCCGATCAGCCCCAGAAACACCCAAGTGGTGCTGAGGGGGAAGCTGGAGAGGAAGGCCTTGTAGAGCAGGCAAAGACCGAACAACAAATCAATCAGCGTGGCCGAACGCAAATCGGAGCTGTTGGTCTTGGTGCGGAGCACGGCCTGGATCGGCCCTCCACCGGTGGCCACCAGAACACAGAGGCCCACGCAGAGCACCAGCGTGCAGATGAGCATCGGGACGAGGTCCAACTGGCGCGGCAGGAACACAAAAATGTTGGCCAGGTCCTGCACCAGCCACATGCACCAGAGAAAGCCGGTGGAGAACCACTGCAGGCCGTACCAAACCTTGCTGGGGTCTTTGCCGTCCTTGGAACGACAGAACACCCAGCGCTCCAGCGACCACAGCCCCAGGCCATAGGCCGTCAGACCCACGCCGAAGGCGAGGCCATACCCCGTCAGCGAGCTGCTGAGCAGCGTGCCGATGTTGGCTGGCATAAACGATGACAACACCAGAAATGAGGTGCTCACCGGTGCTCCCCACTGGGTCAAGGCCACAACAGCGAGCGGTGGAATCACGTAGACCCAGGTGAACGGCTCGGGCCAAGGAAACTCCTTGCCAGGCACACTGAGGCGCCCCCAGGTGGGATCACCGTTGTTGAGGAACCAGCCCAACAGCAGCACTCCACAGGTGACCGTGCAAATGAACAGCATCTGCACGAGCTTCGGCGTGCGTTTCCGGTTGGAGGAGAGATAAGTGCCGAGGGTCTGGAGCGAATCGTTCGCTACCACGGAATAGGCCGCCAGCAGAAATCCGACGAGCATCCAGATGCTGACGTCCATGAATCCGATCAAGCCGATGGTTTGCCTTCCTTGTATGGAGCTCTAGGAGGAACGTCGGTGCTCCAGGGCACTCAAACGTGTCGTGATCAAGGAATGTTGTGTGGTCGACGGTGATGCACCACCGGAGCGATTCGACCACGAACGTACGTTGACGGACGGATCGGTATTTAGGGATACACACCCAAATGTCTTAAGAACGAACGGATTTGACCTCAGCCAAAGCCGAAGCCAAATCGCAGTTCCCGTCGGGCATCGCTCGGCCCGGCTTCCAAGCCCCTTAGCGGCTTGGCTCACGCATCATGAGCCGAAAAGAACGAGATTGCAGGACAGTCGGCGACGATTTTTCGACATTCACAAATTCCGTTCGAGACCGAATTTGGGACAGCTGCACGTCAAGGCTGTCGCATCAGTTCACCACCTTCAGGCTGCGAATCCCAGTGGCCTTGACCCAACTGGCGAGCGCATCGATATCAGACCGCTCGGGAATGCAGATGCAACCCGTGCCGGGGTAACAGCGGTGGATGCCCAATGCACTTCGGGTGGTGTCGAAGCGAGGGGTCAGATCAAACCAGAAATCATTCCCCCATGGTTCCGGACGCCCCAGGCTGTACTCACCAGCGGGCAAAGGGGGCTGCATTGCCGGGGCTCCAGCGGCGATCAGCACTCTGGCGCCGGGCCACACCACTGTCTGCTGGCCAGCTGGCCAGCAGACGCGGGCCGCGATGCAGTTCAACCTTCCAGATGCGGTTGCCGTCCGGGAACAGCTCGGCCGTACGACGGGTGCTGAGCTGCAGTGGGCCGCCCTGCAGCAGCGCTGTTGTAGGCCCCTGTTGCCCAGGGAGATCAACGGCCGTTGCAGCGACGCAGCTCCCCAGCAGCACAGGCACCAGAAGGGCGTGGCGCAGCATCAGGATCGTCATGAACGGTGCACCCACTTTGGGGCTGCCACGATGGCCTGCAGCAGACCAAGCCTTGGTGGACGTTCTCGATCTGTTTCCCCGCTCCATCCTTCGGGGCACCCTTCCGGATCCTCTGCTCCAACAGCTGACTGCGCTGAGCGAAAGCGTGCTCGCCCATCCCGAGTCCAGCCCCGATGCATCAGCGAAGCTGGCGGGTCAACTGCGTCAGCAGCGCGAATTGAGGCCTGATCAACCCGGTGTGCAGGAGCTCAGCAACAACCACCTGCTGCCGGCCTGTGATCGCTGGATCCGCCATGTGATGGACCGTCAGCCTCCCCAGGGTCGCGGCCCCTGGGTTCCCGGTCGCTACCGCCTGCAGATGATTGATCTCTGGCTCAATTGCCAGACCGCCGGTGACTACAACCCCACCCACACCCATGGCGGCAGCTTCTCCGGAGTGATCTTTCTGAAAGTGCCACCGCAGATCACCGCCAACAGTTTTGATGGCCAACTCTGCTTCCACGGCCCGGAAGACTGGCACATTCAGTCGTTCCGCACCGGCATGGCGCACTACGTGCTGCCTGTGCCCGGTGAGTTCTATGTGTTCCCGGCCTGGCAACCCCATTCGGTGATGCCCTTCCGCGGGGACGGGGAACGCTGGTCGCTGGCATTCAATGTGGTGGCGGCCCCCGGTGTTCCGCCCACAGCGATGCAGCAGCCCGCCCCCCAGCAACAACCCCTGGGCAACGTCTCGCTCTCGAGTCAGCGACCCACGGCCAAAGGATTCTGAGGAGAACTGTCAGAGTCGTCCGATTGCATCTGTTCAGGATTCATGGGTGACTCCGCGCCGCTCCAGCAGGCCAAAGCGATTGCAGCGTCGCTGGAGCAGCTGGCCGACCAGCTGCGCCCTGAGGTGATTCGTGCAGCACGACTGGATGACGACGGACGCCGCGACCTCGACCGGATCGAATACGCCCTCGGGACCATCGGGAAGGCCTTGATCCTGACGGACTACTCCATCGACGAAGAGAAGGACATCGACAAACTCAAGGCCTTCCGCGAGTCGCAGAAGGGAATGGGCTGAATTCAGTTGCTGCTCCAGCGCAGCACCCGGTGCTGAACGGCTCCATCTGGCGTCAGATCGAGCAGCCTGCCCCCCGGATCATCGGCGCGATCCAGGGGGCAGGGCTGCACCGCTTTGAAACTGCAGAGCGTGGATGGGCATCCGAGCAGCAGCACGTCTGGCCGCGTGGCCCAGGCCCCCTGCCAATGCTGATGGATGTGTCCAAACAGCACCGCCCGCAGGGCCCGATGGGGACGCAACAGCTCCTCAAAATCTGCCTGATCGACGAGCCTGATCGCATCCATGCAGGCATCCCCGATGGCGACCGGTGGATGGTGCAGGGCGACCACCAGAGGCAGATCACGGCGCTCCGAGCACCGCAGGCGCTGGGCCAGCCACTGGAGTTGAAGCGAGCCAAGGGCACCGGCGGCTGAACCCACCCGATGGCTGCTCAGCAGCAGCACTCTCATGCCTTGCACCAACAGATCAGCTGGTGCCGTCGTCCAGCGTCTCCCCAGCACCGCATCGAGCAGCAGCGGGTGATCGTGGTTACCGGGCAGAAGAGCCACCGAGCAGCGCACGTGTTGGCTCAGGGCCCGCCGAAGCCGGACATATCCCCCCCAGCTTTCGTCCTGGCAAAGGTCCCCCGTCACCAGCACCAGAACGGGGTTCAAGGCCCCACCAAGCTGGAGAGCTCGCTCGAAGTGAGCCAGGGCCGGCCAACCGCGCACCAGCCCCTGATCAGCGGCCACCAGGTGTGGATCACTGAGTTGAAGAATCCTCATCGCTCTCCGGAATGGACTGCCAGCCGCTGCTCCAGAGGGTTGGATCCTTGAGCTCACTCCAGAACACCCGCTCGCGATGCGACGGAGCCAGCACAGCCGCCAACTCAACCCATCGCAGCGGACCACGCCCGCCTTGCGTGATCAGCTCGAAATGGCGGTAACCGGCAACCGGACGCTGGCTGGTCCAGGCCCGGGCAGGACGCCAGGCCATCAGCTGGCGACGAAGACCTGACTCACGGTGCTCTCAATCACGTGCCCCGAAGCCGCGATCATGTCGGTGTTGTCGGCGATGAATTGCTCCATCACCCCGGGAGCGGCTTGCATCACCGCGCAGACCTTGCTGGGATCGTCCTTGCTGACACCTCGGTAGAGCGAGGTGATGCCAGCGATTTTCTGAAGCGGCAGGGATGCGTCATAGGTGGCGACCCATTCGGCAAATGACTTGGTGATGGTGAAGGTGAGGACGTGGGTTTCCATCGACCAGAACAACAGCGTCGGCGGACGCTATCACCAACGTTCATCGTCCTCATCAGCGACCGTTGGGATCCGACGAAGGGCCTGATCCTGAGGGCGAGACATCACTCTCATTAAGGCCTACTCTTGAGAATGAGCGAGGAGAAGCTGTGACATCGTCCTCCGCGCCTGCCGCAACGGACATCACCCTGCAGCAGGGGCTGCATCAGGACGGTCGCCGTCTGACGCCGCAGCGCAAACGGGTTCTTGAGCTGTTCGAGCGCTGTGGGTCCGGCTGCCACCTCAGTGCCGAAGAGGTGCACCAGCAGCTGGCGGCCCTTGAGATGAAGGTGTCTCTGGCAACGGTGTATCGCACCCTGCGCCTGCTGGCCGATATGGGTCTGCTCCAGGAACTGGAGCTCAGCGAAGGGGGTCGACGCTTTGAGCTTGCCGTTGACGATCACCGCCAACATCACCATGTGGTGTGCATCCGCTGCGGCCGCACCGAGGAATTCGAAAGTGAACCCGTGCTGGCAGCAGGAGCTGCCGCCGCTGCCCATGTTGGTTTTCAGTTGATTGAGTCGAGCCTGAACGTGCGTGCGATTTGCCCCAAATGTCAGGGATAGATCGCAACACCTGATTCATTCATTCGGCGCGAAATTCCTTGTCGTAGAGATCAGCCACCAGAAGCTCGATCAGCTGAACGGACACCAGTTCCTTTTCCCGTCTCAAGGTGTTCAGCAAGATCTGAACCTGGCGGTGATGCATCAATGACACTTCACCCATCTCCAACCATCGGGCACTGAGCAGGGTTTGAAGACGTTGGCGTGGCGACGATGGTGACATCAGATGCGCCCTGTTTCGCACACTGAAGCCAGCAGCACAGCCTATGAAAAGGCGTGAGCAACAGAAGTCTTCCGAAGCTTTTGTGAAGCAGACGCGCGGGCTGCTTAGTGAGGATGCTCGTTGCAGGGCATCCAGTAACGATCGCCCATGCGATGCACACCCTCACAACCGAATTGGCGCGCCTGTTCCTCCGCCTCTTCGCGACTGGGATAAGCCAGATAGCGGGGATTGGTGGTGGAGCGGATCTGAATCAAGCCCATGCTCATCGGGCCAGCGGTGATCACCCCCATGGTGTTCACACCAACCGCCACCAATCCCATCCCGACGATGGCGGCATTGATCACGCCCATCGCGACCACACCAATCGAAACCACACCCATCGGCACCACACCGATGCAGATCACCCCCATCGGCACGATGCCGATGGAGATGGTGCCGAGGGGAGCCACGCCGATCGCGATCCGCTTCGGCTTGCTGCCGCAATGCCCGCCTTCAGTCATTGATCAGTGGGCTCCCTGGTGATCCGCATCACCGTGCTTGTCGCAGACCATCCACATCTCGCCCATCTGGTGAGCCCCCGTACAGCCAAAACCTGGGGCCGCCGCCTCGGCTTCAGCCTGCGTTTTGAACATTGCCTGCTTGGGCTTGCCGTGGGATCCGGCCATGGCCGTTGTTGCCGTGAGAATCAACGCGGCGACAGCAAAACAGATGCGTTGCAACGGGATGGCCTCTTCGCACATCCACCCACTATGCCCATAACGCGCTGATCAGCCCTGAAGCGCCCCGCCACAACTTGAGCCGGCGCCAGCGGTGCAGCCAAAACAATGCGGGGCTGTGTGGATGGGCTGATCCAGCGGAACGGCCTCAAGCTGGATCAGATCACGAAGGTGACGCACCTCACCGGGGCAGGGCAGGCCGAGCTGCTGATTGAAATCACAGTCGTAGAGATGGCCCTGCCAATCCACACTGATCAGCTGACGGCACATCACAGCCCCCAGATTGTCCGGGTTGTGCGCATCCTCAAGAAGGGTCTGATAACGCTGCAGATCGCCACTGCGTTCCAGTTGCTTGGCGAAACGTTGGATGGGCATGTTCGCCAACGTGAGCAGACGATCGAAACGGATTCCCAACCCGCCCAACACCTTCTTGTAATCCGCCTCCAAGGCTTGCTGAGGAGGAGGCAGCACCGGACCCAGCGGGTTGTAGACGAGATCCAACTGCCGGTTTGGATCACCCGTTCCATAGCCCAGGGCATTGAGCTGGCGCAGTCCGCTGATGCTGCGCTCAAACACGCCATCGCCCCTCTGTTGGTCAACGTTCTCGGCGCTGTAACAGGGCAGGGAGGCGGTGATACAAACGCCCTGCTCCGCCAGGAATTCAGCCAGATCGTCCTGGCCGGGTTCGCTGAGGATCGTGAGATTGCAGCGGTCAATCACGGTGGCACCGCGTGAGCGTGCCTGGCGCACCAACGCGCGAAAGCCCGGGTGCAACTCCGGTGCTCCCCCCGTGAGATCGAGGCAGGAAATGGAATGCCGTTCAAGGATCTGCGGAATCAACGCCAGCAGATCCGCACTCATCATCTCGGTGCGGGTGGGCCCTGCATTGACATGGCAGTGGGCACAACTCTGGTTGCAGCGGTAGCCGAGATTGACCTGCAACGTTGTGAGCTGTCCGCGCTTCAGGGGCGGGAAAACGGTCTCAACAACAGCCACCGGCTCCACGCGGATGAGGCTGATTCTTCCAGACAGAACATGTCCTGGCGAAAGAAACGGATGCTCCCGCTGCTGCGCAGCTGATCAACCCACCCGGCGACGCTCAGAAAGCTGACGGAACCAGGCGATGTACTGCTCCGGGCCATCGGGCATGAGCGTGTCAATCCGCAGGGGATCCTCCGGATCGGTGATGCCTCGCAAAGTCCCATCGGCATGGCTGGGGCGATCCACCTCTCCATGGCTGCTGTCAACAAGGACAACGCGATTGGATCGACCGCACCAGGCACCGAGGTCCTGCAGCAGGTTGAGGAAACCGCGATCACTCCCACCCCGTAACCAGCCCGTGCCATCAGCCGATGCCGTGGATGTGACCGTGTCTCCCACACCCACCAGCAACGGCATCCGTTCCGCGGGGATGCTCTGCTGCACCAACGCCAACAGCGCTTCGGGATCGTGGGGAGCCGTTCGCACATTGAACGTCTCACCCAAGGGAGATTCACCCCAACGGCGCTGGATGTGCTGATTGAGCAGCACCAGAAGGCCGGCCTCCTTGATGGAGCCGGTGAGCATGAATTGAATGTCGGTGGTTCCCACATCACCTGCAGCAGCGGTCTTGATCCGTTCCTGACCTTCCGCATCACGGCCCAGGTTGGGAGCCACATGCAGGAAAAACGATTCCTCCAGGCCCTGGCCTGCAGCCTCAGCAAGCAACTGATGCATCAGCTCCGAGAGCATCGTCTGCAGGGCCTGCTGAGTGCTGACATCAGCGGGGACAAGTTCAAAAATCCCGTTGAGATTGATGGTGGGTGACACCTGGGTGTCCAACACCGCGGCTTTGGCCACCTCGGCCAGATCATCCACACCCAGCTGCGGCAGCAGGCCGGGCAATCGCTCCATCAATAGATCTTCCATTCGGGTGGGGGCTGCAGCGAGGAACGCCATTTCCGCCGGCGAGACCCCGGGGTGGCTCAAGTCGCCAAAGCGATCCTGCAGCTGCACCCCTCCAGCCGCCAGGCCTGGCAGATAACGGCCCTCATGTCTAGGGAGATCGGAATTTCCCAGGGCCTGCTCCACGAGGCGGTTCACCCCGCGCCGCCCTTCATGCTCACCGTTGGTCAACACAGCGAATTGACCATCCAGAGCGGCGACCGCATCCACATAGAACGGGTCCATGCGCCGCGTCAGTGGATCCTTCACCAGTTGCATGCAGACGCCGTCCAGGTCCTGCACGATCAGCAGATCCTCAGCACCAGTGAGTTCCTGCAGCAACTGGTCGGGCGTCAAACGGGGCATGGAGGTTCTGGGGAGGTCGCTGCAGCCGACGGAACAGCGGTGCACTTTCATCGCGCAACTGATTAGTGCCAAACCCGTAAGAAGTCCAGTGGGGGAAGGCAGTCAGAAGCACGGATAACAAGCGAAACACCACAGCCAAGCCATCCGGCCAGCGAACATGACGGCCTTGATGCTCCTGCCATGCACCCCACCTGGACAGAACAGTGGTGGCCGATCAGTTATGTGCAGGACCTCGACCCCAATCAGCCGAGCCGGTTCACACTGCTGGAACGGGATCTGGTGATCTGGTGGGATCGCGCCGCATCGAGCTGGCGGGTCTTCCCGGATGTCTGCCCCCATCGTTTGGTGCCCCTCAGTGAAGGGCGGATCAACGAGGAAGGGCTACTTGAATGCCCTTATCACGGCTGGAGTTTCGACGGCGGCGGCCAGTGCCAGCGCGTGCCGCAGGCTCTCGAGAACACCCAGCCCAACAACCGTCGATCCCGCTGCGCCAGCCTTCCCACAGCCACGGGGCAGGGGCTGCTGTTCGTGTGGATGGGGGCCCCCGATGCCGCAGACCCCAGTCAGCTCCCCCTGGTGCCAGCCCTGGAGGAGAACCCCGACAGCTGGACGGTGCAGGACACCTTCCGGGATCTGCCGATGGATGCCGTGACCCTGCTGGAGAACGTGCTGGATGTGAGCCACGTTCCCTTCACCCACCACAAGACCGTCGGCAAACGGGAGAACGCCGCGCCGGTGGAAGCTTCCATCACGGGGGAAGACGCCAGCGGCTTCACGGCCCACTGGGAGGAGGGGCCGCGTCGGGGCAAACTCGGCGCCCAATCCACCACCTTTCATGCCCCGCAGCTGATGTGGCATGACCTCACCGCCAAGGGCTTCGGGCGAATTCTCACGGTGGTCTACGCCGTTCCGATTCGCCGCGGCGAGTGCCGCCTCTTTGCCCGCTTCCCCTTCCAGTTCCAATCCGCCGTCCCCCGGCTGCTGATCGGATTAAGGCCCCGCTGGTTGCAACACATCGGCAATCACAAGGTGCTGGAAGACGATCAGGTGTTCCTGCACTGGCAGGAGCGGGTGCTGGAGAGAGCCGGCGGCAGCCCCGCCGTGGAACGCAGTTTTTTCATGCCCACAACAGCAGACGTCTACGTGGCGGCTCTGCATCGCTGGTTGAACGCCAACGGCGGCGAGCCCTTTGCAGGACAACCCCTACCTCCACGGCAAAGCACCACGGCGCTGATGGATCGATACAACAGCCACACCATCCATTGCCGCAGCTGCTCGTCGGCGCTGAAGCGGATTCGTGCGGCACGCCCCTGGGCTTGGGCCCTGCTCTGGGGATCCGCCGTGCTTGTGGGCATCCAGCAGGGCAGCGGCTGGAGCAGCACCGGCTTGGTCACTGCCGCACTGTCGGCCCTGGCACTGCGACAACTCAACCGCTGGGAGCAGGGGCTGACCATTGGCAGCGGCGCGGCCCCCCGCAACCGCTGATCAGAGCCCCGGAACAGGAAGCAAGGTCGGCTTCACCTTGCCCTGGATGTCGACCTTGCCGCCGATGGTGACTTTGTTGTCGACAGACACGTCTGCGCGTACCGCAAGCGGGTCTTCAGCTGTGACGGACACAGCTCCTTCAACCGCCAGAGGGGCATTTCCGCTGATGGTCACCGGGCCTTCGATCGCGAGGGGCGCAGCGCCACCAATGGTGACCTGCTCCTGCACCACGACCGGCAAAGGGGTATCGGAGCGGATGGTGACACTGGGCGGAAGCACCAACTTGTCGACCTGCAATCCGCCCTTAATCGCGATGGTGATGGGCCGACTCAAAAGCTTGGCGGCCGTGACCGCCAGAACCAGGCTGGACAACACAACCGCTGCAGGCCAGCGATACGCCATCAGCAGATCACGCTCTGGGCAATGGTTTGAGCGCATTACAGCGTGTTTGACCCGGTCCTGCCCGGGATGACGACCGACCAGCCCCATCAGGCCGCTATCGACCAGATGTTTTTGCGTGCACGCCGAAGCAAAAGATTGACATGTCACATGTCCACCACAACGGGATCCCCATCAATGCATCCAACAAGGCATCCAAATTGCGAGCAACATTGACATCAAACCCCACCAGAGCTTGCACCACGCAACGTCACTGGTTCATTCCAATGGATAGCATAGAGAAAGTTAATAGTCAGCGATGACGCTTTATCTCTACGGCGGCCCGAAGACCCGTGTTTCAATGCCGAAATGGTACTTAGCAGAAAAAGGAATTTCTTACGAATACGTCAACATTGACCTGGCAGCTCGTCAAAATCTTGCAGCGAGCTATCTGGAGGTCAATCCTTTCGGCAAACTGCCTGCCCTTAAAGACGCCAGCAATGGTTTGGTGCTGTTTGAGTCGGGCGCCATTCTTCAGTATTTGTCTGAGAATTACGCCAACGAAGTCCATGACGCCGCAACACGAGCCTCGATCAGCCAGTGGATTCTTTTCGCCAACTCCACACTGGCAATTGCTTTGTTCGTTCCCTCCAATAAAGAGCGGGAGTTCCCCAGGCTGATGGCAACTCTGAATGACATCTACGCCAAGAAACAGTTTCTGGTGGGGGATTGCTGGACCGCAGCAGACTGTGCAGTCAATGCATACCTCGGCTATCTCCCCATTTTCTATCCCAACGAAGACCTCTCCGCTTATCCCGAAATTCAGGCTCTCAATGAGCGAACACGATCCAACCCGAATTACAGAACAATCATGGGGCTTTGAATCATTCAATTGCCGTTGAATTTCACGTCTTTCTTTCATTTAATTTCCCGCCCTGCTCGATGCTTCCAACTCCGCATCACCCAAGGGACTGGCGTCTGTCTGCTGTGAGCAGTCCTATCTGGAACACTGCTTAGTCTTGCCGGCATGCGCAATTCCTTCTTCGATCAGAGCCTCGACGCCGGCGCAATCCGTCGGCGCGTACAGGAGCTCTCGACCGGCAAGGTGGGGTTCTACAGCGTCGGGCTTTATCCAGCTTCGCTGGCCTACAACTGCGCCATGCAGAACGCCAAAGGGCGTCTGGTGCTGGCCCCTCGCCCCGGCCGGGACCTCCTAGGAGCCTTCCTCCAGGAGACGATTGCAACGATGGACGATGAGCACGTGGAAACCGTGCTCAACATGGGCGGCCAGCGCATCGGAGGTGAGCTGGTTGCCAACACCCTGAGCGATCTGATCCAGCGCTGCGAGCTTGTGGTGCTCAGCGCCAACAGCAATCACATCGAAGAAGACCTCCAGGAAGCCTGCCGCCTGCGCAAGGAGCTCCATCGGGAGCAGGTGGTGCTGGCCTGCCTGGCGGGATCCTTCAGCCATGACCCGATCAGCAACAGCGCCTATGTGCTGTGCGAACAACAACCCGAGCTCGCCTTCTTCTCCGGCTTCCATCGCCATGGGGCTCTGCGCAACCCCTTCGACAGCTTCACCGCCAATTTCTGCCATCCCAATGCCCTGACGGCCATGTTGGGGGCTCAACTGATGGATCAACTGTCCCCGAACATCCAGGTCTCCGCCGGTGTTCACAACGTGGAGGGGCAGTTCATCAAGGCCGCCAAAAACATGGCTTCGGTGTTCGCCGGTTTCGGCTACGGCTTCCATCAGGACAACCCCGGGGTGTTGCCAACGCTGCTGACCCTGCTGCTGAACCAGTGCCTGGACCAGGCGGCCACCGTGTCGATGGCACGCCCCGACCGTCAACGGCTGTACCACCGGCAGCCCTTTCCGCTCACGGAACTGGGCTACGCCGTCCCCAGGATTGAATCCACCCTGGTGCGCGATGGCGACTTTGAGCGGGTGCGGGACCACACCTTCAGCCAACTCACGGCGATGGTGGCCGATGTGCGCGGCAGCATGATGCTGCCGGTGTCCGGAAGCCCCACCCGCAACTTCCAGGCCGGGCAAGTGATGGCCGAGGCGATGCGCGCTCAAGGCCGCTGCCCCCATTCCATGGAGGAATTGGAGCAGTGGTGTGAAGCCGCAGGCCTGCGCAAGGGTGGACTGGAGGGGCTCAAATCCCTGCGGTACTGGCCTCAGATCGCCCGCAAGTACGCCATCCCAGCCAACGACGCCTCAATGGTGAACCTGCTGTACATGGCGATTTACGGGCGGGCAGGCGTGAAGGAGACCGCCTACCGGGTGATGACGGAAAGCCGTGAACTCTCCAGTTACTGCCAGGAATCCGTGCGGCCCAGCCACAGCCGTCGCTACGCCGAGGCACTTCAGAACCTCGACGTTCCCAAAGCCCTCGAGCTGGTGGTGAATGCCGTGATTGCCGACAACGCCAATCAGGCCATGGGCAGCAAGATGGCCCTGGACGAGAACGGTGAGACCGGGGTACCGGCCTATCTGGAGCTCATGGATGTGATCGAAAGCCAGCTCGATGCCTGAGTCGGCTGTGGTTCTGCACACCTGAACGGGGCAAGGCACCGGAAGAACGGCAAGGTGCCATGTGAGACCCATGCGACCGTTCATGACCGAGGCCCTGGAAGCCATCGCCGATCGCTTCCATCCTCGCGAGGGGATCAAAGCCATCCGTTCCCTTGGTTCGGGCAACGTCAACGAAACGTTCCTTGTGACCCACGAGGGACAGGACGGTGCCTTCGTCATGCAACGCCTGAACACAAACGTGTTCGATCGGCCTGACCTGGTGATGCAGAACCTGCAGGCCCTGGGCGACCACATGGAACGCCGTCTTGCCTCTCCACCCCCACAATTGAAGGGGCGGCGCTGGGAAGTGCCCAGGGTGGTTCCCTGTCGGCGAGAGGCCTCCCCCTGGATCGAACAGAACGGAGAGTTCTGGCGCTCGATCACGTACATCGGCGCAGCGACCACCAGCGATGTCATCCGGGACAGTGCCCATGCCCAGGAAGTGGGCTACGGGCTGGGAATGTTCCACCACCTGATCAGCGATCTGCCCATCAATCAACTGGCGGACACCCTCGAGAATTTCCACGTCACGCCGGCCTACCTCCAACACTTCGATGCGGTCGCCAAAGCCACAGACCGCCTTAAGCCTGCCGAACGTGACGCCTGCGCGTTCATCGAGGCCCGTCGTCAGGGCGTCGATGTGCTGGAAGCAGCGCTCAGCCGCGGTGAACTCCATCACCGCCCCATCCATGGGGACCCCAAGATCAACAACATGATGATCGATGAAGCCAGCGGCCAGGCGATCGGTCTGATCGATCTGGACACCGTCAAACCGGGGCTTGTTCACTACGACATCGGTGACTGTGTGCGCTCCTGCTGCAATCCAGCCGGTGAGGAAACCCTCTGCCTCGACGATGTGAGCTTCGACATGGAGCTCTGTGAGGCGATCCTCATGGGCTACCTCTCCGTTGCTGGTGGGTTCCTGAGTGACTGGGACCTGCACTATCTGCCCCACTGCATCCGCCTGATCCCCCTCGAACTTGGCCTGCGCTTTCTCACGGATCATTTGGAGGGCAATGTGTATTTCCGCTGCGATCGACCTGGGCACAACCTGCAACGGGCCCTGGTGCAGTTCCGTCTCACCGAAGCGGTGGAAAAGCAGTTCAACGTCCTGGAGCAACTGGTTGCGCGGCTGAAGCAGCAGCCAAGTCCAAGCCTCTGAGATGGCACGTTCTGCCGTGATGCTGCGTCAGGCCTGCCGCCTGATTCCCTTTGAACGGTGCATTCCAGCGGGGGTCCAGATCAGCGCTGAGCTGGTGTGGAGGCGCGAGGGTTGGCTGGAACTCAGCTATGGGGTTCTGGCCCGCGCGGCCAAGGGCATTGGCGTCCTGAAGCTGCCGGAGCAACTAAACGACGGGCCCCAACAGGGGCAGCGCAAAGATGAGCTCTGGACCACCACCTGCTTCGAAGCCTTCATCGCTGCCCCCGGGGAGCAGCGTTACTGGGAAGTGAATCTGGCTGCCAATGGCGATTGGGCGCTCTATCGCTTCGATGGCTATCGCAGTGGACAAACGCAGCAGAAATTGAGCACACCCCCAACGGTGCGGCTGCAACGTGGGTTGCACCAACTGCGGCTCGACGCCCGTATTGCATTGGAGCCCTGGTGGACACCAGACGTCTGCCCAGACCTGGCACTGACAGCCGTGATCGACCGTGGACAGGAGGGGCTGAGCCATTGGGCCCTCCGCCACGGCCCCAAGGCCGACTTTCACGACCGCAGCACCTTTCTTGCCGCCTGAACCGCACCGGTAGGGTCAACACAGCGCCCCTGCCCCACCATGCGCAGCCGCAATGTGCTTGTTGTCTCGGCCATCACGGCAAGCCTGCTGACAGGGCTATGGCTGAGACCCAAACAGCCGCAGGCCGCAGCCGAGGCCATTGTTTCCAAGCAAGCTGCTTCCAAGCAGGCTGTCTCCAAGCCAGGGGTGAAATCCCCTGTGCTGCTTCCTGCCCAGGCCAGCCAACCGAAAACCAAAGATGGCCGGCAGTACCCCCTTGTGCCAGCTGAGCCAGCCGAGCTGGCAACACTGCTGGCGGCCGTTGAACAGGCGCTGAGGGATCCCGCCACAGCGGCCGAGGCCCTGCCCGATCTCGGCCACCAACAACAGGTGATCTACCGGGTCTTGTCGACAGACCAACCCAGATCTCAGCAGGTCATCAAGGCTCTACCTCCACGCTGGCGCAGCGTGGCCGAACGCCACCTGGCAGCACGGCGTGAATTCGTTCGCATGAGCCGCGGCCGTGGACCGACGATGCTCCCCGCCTGGCGGATCATCCAGCCCGAACCAGCGGAAAATCTGCTCAGTTATTACCGCAAGGCCGAGGCAGCGACAGGGATCAAATGGGAGGTTCTGGCGGCCGTGAACCTCGTGGAAACCGGCATGGGACGCATCGATGGCATCTCCGTGGCCAATGCCCAGGGCCCGATGCAGTTCCTGCCCACCACCTGGGCCGAACCCGGCATTGGCGCCGGGAACATCCGCGATCCCCACGACGCCATCCAGGCAGCAGCGCGTTACCTGGTGAGGCGGGGCGGACTGCAGGACATTCGGCGTGGCCTCTGGGGCTACAACAACAGCGATTACTACGGCCGCGCCGTGCTGCTCTATGCCTCACTGATGAAGGAGGACCCTGCGGCCTACACCGGCCTGTATCACTGGGAGATCCACTTCAATGCAGCGGCAGGTGATCTTTGGCTGCCGGTGGGTTACAACCAACCGCAGCGCATCACGGTTGAGCAGCATCTGCAGGCCAACCCAGCCAGCAGATCACCAAACGGGTGAGCATCGACACCTACGCTAAGACCTGGCGTGATCCAGGAAGCGGGTGTCCAAGGAAACCTCCCATCGCGGTGATGAACTGAAGGGTCTCGGCTGGTCCGAGGCGGATGTGGCTCGCTACGTCGAGCTGTGGGAATACCGGCAGCGCTGGGGGGCCATGAATTTGGAACGGGAGGATCGCCTGTTCCTGCGCAAAGCCGAAAAAGCTCTGCCGGCGATTGTGACCGGACGGGCCGCCGCCAAGAAATCAATCAAAGACAAGACCTACTACCGCTGGCTGCGCTTCCATCTCGATGCGATGACCGAAGCCGAGGCGGGCATGGGCCTTGGCGACGGTGAACGCGGAGCATGGCCGGTGCTGCTGGAGGCTGAACTCCGTTTGCTCGACCATTACGAACCCGTGCTCGGCTTGCCCGACACGTTGAAAGCCAAAGTCCTCAGCCCTGTGCGTGAAAAGCTCACGGCCCAAGTGGCTGCTCTCGGCAACACCAAGGCCTACGACTTCCAGGCGCCCCTGATTGCGCTGAAAGCAGAAGACAGCAGCAACCGCTGGAAGCATCTGCGCGAGGTGGATGCAAGTGATCGCACCTATCCCCTGCTCAGCGCCGATGGCGTGGATGGATTCCGCAGAGAAGCGCACCGCGATATTCAAGAGGTGATCCGCAACACATTCCCTTCTTTGGCGGAAACCGACAAACCCGAGCTCTCTGACGACTAGAACTGGGGCAGTGGCCCCGCCGAAGACCATGTCTCACCGCTTCGAGACCCTGCAGCTGCACGCCGGGCAGTCCCCGGATAGTGCAACCAACGCGCGGGCGGTTCCCATTTATCAGACCAGCTCCTACGTCTTCAATGACGCCGAACACGGAGCCAACCTCTTCGGTCTGAAGGAATTCGGGAACATCTACACCCGCCTGATGAACCCCACCACCGACGTGTTTGAAAAACGCGTCGCCGCCCTTGAAGGCGGGGTGGCCGCACTGGCGACAGCCTCAGGCCAGTCGGCTCAGTTCCTGGCGATCACCAACTGCATGCAGGCGGGAGACAACTTCGTTTCAACGTCTTACCTGTACGGCGGCACTTACAACCAGTTCAAGGTGCAGTTCCCTCGCTTGGGAATCGACGTGCGCTTTGCCGAAGGCGACGACGTCGCGAGCTTTGCAGCGCAAATCGACGACAACACCAAGGCGCTCTACGTGGAAGCGATGGGAAATCCCCGCTTCAACATCCCCGACTTTGATGGTCTTTCAGCGCTTGCCAAAGAGAAAGGTATCCCCTTAATCGTCGACAACACCCTGGGAGCCTGTGGAGCTCTGCTGCGACCAATTGACCACGGCGCTGATGTGGTCGTTGAAAGTGCGACCAAGTGGATCGGGGGCCACGGCACCAGCCTGGGGGGCGTGATCGTGGACGCCGGCACCTTCAACTGGGGCAATGGTAAGTTCCCGTTGATGAGCCAGCCCAGCGCGGCTTATCACGGCTTGGTGCACTGGGATGCCTTTGGCTTCGGCAGTGACGTTTGCAAAATGCTTGGCTTGCCCGATGACCGCAACATCGCCTTCGCCCTGCGGGCCCGGGTGGAGGGCCTGCGGGATTGGGGGCCGGCCGTCAGTCCGTTCAACAGCTTCCTGCTGCTGCAGGGTCTGGAAACCCTGAGCCTGCGCGTTGAGCGCCACACCGAAAACGCCATGGCGCTGGCCACCTGGCTGCAGGACCATCCCGCCATCGCCCATGTGAGCTATCCCGGTCTGGCCAGTGATCCTTACAACGCTGCCGCGAAGAAATACCTGACAGGCCGTGGCATGGGATGCATGCTGATGTTCTCCCTCAACGGTGGCTATGACGATGCGGTTCGCTTCATCGACAGCCTCAAGCTGGCCAGCCACCTCGCCAACGTGGGCGATGCCAAAACGCTGGTGATTCACCCCGCGTCCACGACACACCAACAACTCAGTGAGGCGGAACAAGCTTCGGCTGGCGTGACCCCCACGATGGTGCGGGTCTCCGTGGGACTCGAGCACATCGACGACATCAAGGCCGACTTCGAACAGGCCCTCGCCGTTCTCAGCTGAATGACGTCCCAGCTTCCATGGCGCTGATCCTTCCTGGCAATTACCACAAAATTGCGGAGGTTGAACGCAACCGGATTTCCTGGATTGAGCCCGAACAGGCTGAACGCCAGGACATCCGGCCCCTGCGGATCGGCATCTTGAACATCATGCCGCTGGGCAAGCAGTACGAGTTCAACCTGCTGCATCCGCTGGGCCTATCGGTTCTGCAGATCGAACCGATATGGATTCGGCTCAACTCCCACGCCTACAAGAGTTGGGATCAGAACCATCTCGAGCAGCTCTATGTGAGCTGGGATGAAGCCTTGTCCCAGGGTCCCCTGGATGGCTTGATCATCACCGGTGCCCCCGTGGAACACCTGCCCTTTGAACAGGTCAGTTACTGGAACGAACTGGTCCAGTTGATCGAGGAAGCGCGCAGCACCTGTGCCAGCACCCTCGGACTTTGCTGGGCCGGTTTCGCCCTCGCTTACCTTGCGGGCGTCGACAAGGTGGCCTTCCAGCAGAAGCTGTTCGGGATCTACCCGATGCGCAGCCTTGTCCCGGGGCATCCATTGATGGGAACCCAGGACGACCATTTCGTCTGCCCCCAGAGCCGTCATGCCGGACTACCGGATGCCGCGATGGAAGCCGCCGAACGGGACGGACGTCTTCGCTTGCTCGCCCATGGCGAACAGGTGGGCTACACCATTTTCGAGACACCGGATCAGCGGCAGCTGATGCACCTCGGCCACCCCGAGTACAACGTGGGGCGGATCCTCGGAGAAATGGAACGCGACCGAGCCCGCGGAGATGTTCCGCCGCCCGAAAATTTCGATGCGGCCCAACCCCAGACCCTCTGGCGCTCCCACCGGAACCTTCTTTTCCAGCAGTGGCTCTGGTTCTGCTATCAGCGGGTCAGCCTCAAAGCCTGATCAGGCTTGGTTGCAGCAACACCCCCTTAGCTGTGTCGTTTCGGAGTGGGTTCCAGATTGGCCGAAGGCTCCTGAGCGACGGCCTCTGGACGCTCAGCGGATTTGCGATTGAGTTCCCGCTCCAGCGAGGCGATGCGTCTCTCGCGAAGGCAATGACGGCATCCACCCAGGGTTTGCAGATGCTTCTCCGGTGTGATCGTGATTGGTTGAACCGGATGGGCGTTGCAACGGATTTGAACAGGACTCTTGTAACTCCGCCAGCGGATCAAGCTGTAATCGAATTGATCACCGAAGCGCTGCACGGCGCGCTTGAGAAATTCGTCTTGGGTGATTCGGGCTCCCATGCCACCGAATGTATGGGACAGTCTCGGGACCGAACCGACCTCGTCATCCGACGTCACGAATGACCATCCATCCAGCTGCAGCTGAAACGGACTGGTCCCTGCATGAGGGTTGGCTGAAGCCAGAGCTTGCCAGGTACTGGCAAACACAGCTTGAACACCAGCTCCAGTGGGAGCAGCCCGTGGTTCAGGTCTATGGGAAGCGCCACCCGGTGCCCCGACTGACGGTGTTTCTTGCCAATGAAGGAATTCACTACCGCTACAGCGGTGCCATTCACACCGGTGATGGCTGGCCTGCATGGTTCAAGCCATTGCTGCACCAGGTGAATGAAGCCTGTGAGACCAACTTCAACGGATGCCTGCTCAATTGGTATCGCCATGGCGATGACCGCATGGGTTGGCACGCCGATGACGAACCGGAAATTGATCAGCGGGCTCCAATTGCCTCCCTTTCACTCGGGGCAACGCGGGATTTTCAGCTCCGCCACCGCAAAACTGCACACCTAAAAATGTCTCTGCCATTGGCCGATGGTGACCTTCTGGTGATGCACCCGGGCTGTCAGAGCCGATGGATGCACAGTGTTCCTCAGCGGCGCAAAGTGCAGAGCACCCGCATCAACCTCACCTTTCGCCGTTTTCAGAACTGAGATCGCAGCAGCACACCCCATGCAGGCGCTGAAATTAGGGCCAGCAACGTGCTCCAAAACACCAGCCCTGCGGCCCGCTCCTGATCAGCACCCACTGATTCTGCAATGAGCAAAAGAGAGATTGCCGTCGGCGCGGCGCCTTGCAGAGCAACCGCCTGAACCATCAAAGGCTTGAACTGCAGCAGAGACGCCAGAAGCCAAAGCAGCAACGGGTAGAGCAGCAGCTTGGCCACCAGTGGCTTAAGAAGCTTCAGGGGACGTGCTTCCGGCGCAATGCCCTGGCGATGAATGCTGCCCAGGCGCATGCCCACCACCATCAGAGCCAGCACAATCACGCAGCGTGAAGGCCACCACAGCGCATCGGCCACCGACGCAGACCATGGGGTCGCCTGAACCAGCAAAACGCCGATGAGCCCGCGGGTTGCCGGACTCCCAGCAACGCTGCTCAGCAACCCTCGCAACCGCTGAGATCCATCGACCTGCCCCCCAATCAGCAGCGGTCCCAGGCTCCAGACCAGCAGAGTCGCCCCGAGGTCGTAGCCAATGCTGATGGGCAGAGCCTCATCGGGAAGGAAAGCCAGGGCGAGAGGAACCCCGAAATAGGCCGTATTTCCGGTGCAGCTACCAAGCCGCAGCGTGGGAGACGCCAGCTCAGCCAATCCCGGCAGGCGCGCGGCACCCACAAGAACAAGACCCATGGCAAACACCGCAAGGCCTGCGGCCTGCAACATGTCGCTGCTGAGGCCACCCTTCAACAGCAGGCCCATCACACTGATCGGCACACCGAACCTCACCAGCGGTGCGGCCAAGCGAGTGGACAGGGTTTCATGGCGACGACCAGCCCAGAACCCAATCAGAAGGGAGGGCACAAGCTCCAGCAAGAACCGAAGAATGGACACCTCCATCAGATCAATCGACCCTAGAAAGCTGTGGTGACTGATGCCTCAGCCCCAGGCTTAATCTGACTTTTGATTGGCCGCGTGGATTCAGCTGATGCAACCAGCTTCACGCCATCGCATCGTGCGCAGTGATCAATCAGAGGATCAGCTGACAAGGCTGCGCTTTGACAGCTACAACGCTGCCTACGATGAACTCGAGCGTTACTACGGGGATTTTTGCTGCTCTGATGATGATCGTGTCGAGTACACGATCGTTTGTGAACCCTCAGACAGTGCTGAGGTTTAAACCACTGAGGACGCCTCAACATCAGCCCGCAAGCTTCATCGCAGGAGAGCAGTCTCAAAAGCCAGACCACAGAGACGCATCCCTAGATACAAACCTTTCAAAGCACTGAGCCTTGGCAATATCGGCTCGATTGATTGACATCCAGCCAGCCAACCAGTTATGAACTATGTATCCATTGAGACGCATTTAAAATGCTGACCGGTTCCGAGCTGCTTGCCAAGGTCAAAGAACTTGGAGATGTTTCCAAATCCGATCTGGTAAGAGCTTGCGGATACGTCTCTGACAAGAAAGATGGTGGCGATCGCCTGAATTTCACAGCGTTCTACGAGGCCCTGCTCGAGGCCAAGGGCGTGAATCTGAGCAGCGGTGGTGCTGCGATTGGCAAAGGTGGTCGCAAACTGAGCTACATCGCCAAAGTTCAGGGCAATGGCAATCTGCTGATCGGCAAGGCTTACACCGCCATGCTGAACCTCGAACCCGGCGACGAGTTCGAAATCAAGCTCGGAAAGAAAGCCATCCGTCTGATCCCTACGGGTGCAGCTGCGGAGCACAGCGAAGCTGCCGACCAGGTTGACGAGTGATCAACTGATCCATCACCCCAAGCCGAATTCCTTACAGCCCCTCCCCTACCCGGAGGGGCTTTTTTTTGCGCAACGAAGCAACCGAGGCCCTGAGGCAACCACACTGGGGCTGCCATCACAATTGTTGCTCGGTAATGTGAGTCGGATTGGCGCGACAGAGTTGAAATCCTTCAAGGCAACCGTCGCTTCGTTCCTGAGCAATACGTTTCTGTTGGGGGGCTCAGTCGCCCTGTCCATCCATGTCGTGCTGACCTTCTTTCGGATGCACGGATTAGCGCTGACCCTTGCTTTTGTGGCGTTTTGGCTGATCTGCGTAACGGCCTACTTCCGTTGGCAGGGCAAGCAGTCGATGCCTCGGACGGTCAGCAAAAATTCAACGCAGGGCAAGCGCAGCCGAAAGCCCACTGAGGCTTGGAGAGAACGACAATCGGCCTGAAGCACGTCACACGGTTGGGCAAACCATTCAGTGCTGCATCTGATTGAGGAACCTGCGGCTGCGTTCCTCCCTGGCATTGCTGAAAAAGGTCTCTGGATCGGAGGTCTCCACCACCTGGCCCCGATCCATGAACATCACCCGATCCGCCACCTCACGGGCAAAGCCCAGTTCGTGGGTGACCACCACCATCGTCATGCCGCCTTTCGCCAGCTGGCGCATCGCATCCAACACCTCCTTCACCCGCTCCGGATCCAAGGCACTGGTGGGCTCATCGAACAGCATCACCTCAGGATCCAGGGCCAGAGCCCGGGAGATCGCCACCCGCTGCTGCTGACCACCGCTGAGCTGCGCCGGGTACTTGTGGGCCTGCTCGCGAATGCCCATCTGATCAAGGAGATCCATTGCCCGCTGCTCGGCAGCCGCCTTGGCATGCTGTTGCACCTTGATCGGGGCAAGGGTGATGTTGTCGAGGATGGAAAGGTGAGGGAAAAGGTTGAACTGCTGAAACACCATCCCCACGCGCTTGCGGATCTCCCGCACCTGACGTTCTGCATGGGTGGCGTCCAAGCGAACCCCAAGCACATCCAAGGCGCCGCCATCCAACGACTCCAGACCGTTGAACGTACGGATCAGCGTGCTCTTGCCGGAGCCGGAAGGCCCCATCACCACCAGCACTTCGCCGCTGTTCACCTCCAGGGTGACGCCATCGAGAGCTCGAACCCCTTGGGAATAGCTCTTGACCAGATCAGTGGCACGAATGGCGACAGTCATGAAGCGGAGCGAGCAGGGTCAAGCTGAACTTCCAGGTGGCGGGCCAGCAGCGCCATGGCGGTACACGCCAGCCAGTAAACCGCAGCAAGCCAGAGGTAGACCTCCAGATAGCGGCCGATGAAAGCAGGATTCGCCAACAGGCTGCGGCTGATGCCCAGCAATTCCACCAAACCGAGAATGGCCATCAGGCTTGTGTTTTGCAGCAGACCCACCGCCTGATTGGTGAGCGATGGAAGTGCAACCCGCAGCGCCTGAGGCAGCACCACCAATTGCAGCACTTGGCGTGGCGACAGCCCCAGCACGGCTGCAGCTTCCCGCTGGGTGGGCGGAATCGCCTGCAGGCCTCCGCGAACATCCTCTGCGATGTAGGCCGCTGCAAACAAGGCGAAGGCCACAACCGCCCGCAGAACTCGATTGATCTCAAGCCCTGGAGGCAGAAACAACGGGATCAGCAGTTGTCCAAAGAACAGAACCGCAATCAAGGGCACAGCCCGCATCAACTCGATGTAAGCGGCGCTGCTCCAACGCAGCACCGGCAGCTCACTGCGCCGGCCGAGGGCCAGGAGGATCCCCAACGGAAGCGCCAAAGCTCCACTGCCTCCAGTGAGCAGCAGCGTGAGCGTCAGACCACCCCAACTGCGCGTCCCCACCGGCAGCAGACCCAAACCTCCGGCCAACAGCCAGAGCCCCAGCGGTGCCATCGCGATCCAAACCAACGGCAACCAACGGCGAACCCAGCCACGCTTCGGACCAGTGAGGGTCAGCAGCGTCAGCGTGATCAGTGCTGCCATCCACAGCAACGGACGCCAGCATTGATCCGCAGGGAAACTGCCCACCGCATACAGCGGGAGATTGGTGGTCACCACAGACCAGTCGGCTGCCACCAGCAGCCAATGCAGCATGGACCAGCCAGCCCATCCGAGCAGAGCCAACAGCAGCAGGGTGATCCCGCGATCCAACCAACGGTTCATCAGCGGCTCCTGTTCAGACGACCCAGCACGGCACGGTTGAAGGCAGCCATGCCGCCGCTGATCAACAGATTCAGTAGCAGAAAGCTGAGCAACAACAGCAGGAAGCCCTCAATGGCGCGGCCGGTTTGGGTGATGGTGGTGTCACTGACGGCGTAAAGATCGGCGTAGCCCACGGCAATGGCCAGGGTGCTGTTCTTGGCGAGATTGAGGTACTGGCTCGTGAGCGCAGGAAGAATCGCCGGCAGGGCCTGAGGCAACACAATCCGACGCAGCCCAAGCCCTTCTCCAAGCCCAAGGCTCCGGAAGGCCTCCCACTGGCCCCGCGGCACCGCATTGATGCCACCGCGCACGATCTCGGCAATCGATGCACCCGTGAACACCGTCAGCCCCACAAGAACCGCACAAAATTCAACGCTGAGGTTCAGGCCCAACAGCTGAATGCCCTGATTCGAAAGCCGGATCAACCCACCGATCGGCACCGAGGGAAGGCCAAGGAAGGCAACGAAATACCAAAACAGCAACTGCAGCAGCAGAGGAATCTGACGAATCAAGGCCACGTAGCTTCCGGCCAGGCTGCGCAGCAGACGGTTGTTGCTACCGCGGGCTGCACCGGCAGCCACACCCAGGCCGGTAGCCAAGACCAGGCCAGCCGCGATCACCTTGAGGCTGTTCAGCCAACCAATGGTCAGGGCCCAGAGGTAGCTGTCAGATGGGGCATAGGGGAGAGCTGTTTCCGCCAGAGCAAAACCAGCGGGTCGGCCCAGCCAGCCAAAACCCAGTCCCAAGCCCGTTCGAATCAGGTTGACCGCCAGATTGTTGACCAGCAGAGCCACAAGGCCCAGCAGTACGGCGGCGACAGCAACCTGAACCAGAAGACGATGCTGCCGCATCAGGTGAACGGTGGAGAAATCATCAAACCACCTTCACCGGACAGCCGGTTCGCCCCCCGGGGAATCGCCACGGCACTGTCGGGTCCGAGATGACGGTTGTAGATCTCGCCATAATTGCCGGTGGCGCGGATCACCTGAACAACAAAGTCATCGGCGAGTCCGAGTTTGCGACCCAGACCTGGGTCCACCCCCAGGAAACGCCGCAGAGCGGTCTGGGAGGGGTCAGCTGCGGCTTGCTTCACCACCGCATCAACATTGGCTTGGGTGATACCCCGTTCCTCGGCTTCGATTAGAGCGTTGATCACCCAGGTCATGGCATCACCCATGGGCTGATCCCCACCCACCACAGCTGGAGCCAGAGGCTCCTTGCTGATCCGGTCGTCGAGGATCTGATGCGCCTGGGGATCACTGAACCCTGAGCGTGCCGCCGCCAGTTGCGAGCGATCAGACGTCATGGCTGCGCAGCGCCCCTGGAGGTAGCCGCCCACCACCTGATTGAGATCTTGATATTTGATCGGTGTGTAGGGAAGCCCCTCGGAGGCGAAGGCGTCGTTGAGGTTTTGCTCGGTTGTGGTGCCCGATCCCACGCAAATGGACTTACCGCTCAAGTCAGCCAGCGAACGCACTCCGCTGGCGGCATTCACCATCAAGCCCTGTCCGTCATGGAACACCACAGGTCCAAAGCGCAGCCCATTGCCCCCCACAGCATCGCGGCTGAGGGTGTGGGTGGTGTTGCGAGACAACAGATCGATCTCGCCCGATCGCAAGGCCGTGAACCGCTCGGGCGCGGTTAAAGGCCGGTATTGAACCTTCTCGGCATCACCAACGAAAGCGGCAGCCATGGCACGGCAGATGTCGATATCCAGGCCGGTGTAACGACCATCAGGACTGAGAAAACTGAAGCCTGGAATCTTGCCGCTCACCCCACAAAGCAACTCACCACGCGCTTTGACCAGATCCAGACGCGAGCCAGCTGCACTGTCCAGTGACGCGCAGGACGCCAGGAACGAAGACAACCCGGCCAACGCAACGATCAGAACACGTGAACTTGATCGGAACATCAGCGTTGGTACGGATCGGGTGGGATTGTCCCAGATCCCCAGCACATCCCCCACATCCGACCTACGTTCATGGCAATCAGCCTGGCTGCAATGAAGGTCTGGGCCTGCCTTTTGGCCGGACTGATCGCTGGAAGCACGACTCTCTGTGCTGTCGCGGGGGACGAGCACGACCGTGGGACCTACAACAACAAGATGGCGCTGTTGGGCTTCCTTCTAGAGAGTGCTCAGCAACGGGCCGGACGTGATGTTCAAACCCTTTGCCTGTTGATGAGCATCAGCAACGACGTCACCGAGCAGTACGTGGAAACCAACCCTGAGGACGTGCAGATCAAGCAGCGGCTCATGGCGATGCGCCAAGACCTCAGGGCCTGTCTTGCCAACCAAGCCGATGCTCATGCATGGGCTGATTCCTGACCACCGATCCGCTCGAACAGATCAAGGCTTTCCTCGTTCAGGCCAATCACGCTGACCACAGATCCACCGCTGCGGTATTTGCGGATGACCTGATCCAGCGCAGCCACGCCGCTCTGGTCCCAGATGTGGGCTTGGGAGAGGTCAACCGTGATGCGCTCGGGATGGTCATGAAGATCAAATCCCTGGAGGAAGTACACCTTGCTCACAAAAAACAGCTGCCCCTGCACCCGGTACAACCGCTCCTGATCGCTGATCTCGACGGCCTCCACCTGAATCACCTTGGCCACCTTGCGACTGAACAGAATTCCTGCCAGCGCCACGCCTGCCAACACGCCAAGGGCGAGGTTGTGCGGGGTGGTGAGCATGGTGACGGCAAAGGTCATCAGCATCACCGAGGTGTCGCTCTTGGGGATGCGACGCAGGTTGCGCAGACCGTTGATGTCAGCAGTGCTGACAGCGATGCTGATCATCACGGCCACAAGAGCCGCCATCGGAATTTGCTTGAGCCAGGGCCCAGCCAGCAGGATCATCGCCAGCAGGCTCACCCCCGAGAACAGGGTGGACAGTCGCGTGCGGCCGCCGTTGTCCACATTCATCACGGACTGACCCACCAGGGCACAACCGGCCATGCCACCGAACAGGGAGGAAACGATGTTGGCGATGCCCTGGCCCCGGGCCTCAACGTTTTTGTTGGTGGTGGTGTCGGTCTTGTCGTCGAGGATGTCCTGGGTCAGGAAGGTTTCCATCAGACCCACCAAAGAGATGGCCAAGGCGGTGGGAAGCACCAAGCCAAGGGTGTCCAGACTGAAGGGAACACCACCTTCACCAAAGGGAAGGCTGAAGGAGGGCAGACCTGCAGGAAGGGTGCCGAGGCTGCTGACCGTGGGGATGTCGAAGCTGAATCCCACGCTGATGGCGGTCAACACGATGATGGCCACCAGCTGTGAAGGCACCACCCGGGTAATCCGGGGAAGGCCATAGATGATCACCAGGCCCAGCAGGACCAAGCCCCAGACGACGGGGATTTGGCCGCCGTGGGGGAGCAACGACGAGGCCCCATGGTCACCATCTCCAGCATGAAGGTTGAGACCGAGCTGGGGCAGCTGGGCCTGAAAAATCAGCAAAGCCAGCGCATTAACGAAGCCGCTCAGCACCCCTTGGGGAACAAAGCGCATCTGATAGGCAAGACGCAGATACCCCCAGAGGATCTGCAGCAGACCCGTCACCAGCCCCGCCACCATCAGGTACTGGACCCCCAGGCCTGGCCCCCGGGCTTCACCGGTGGCCACAAGGCCTGTCATCAACAGGGCGGTGGAGCCCGTGGCTGAGGTAATCATGGCCATGCGACCACCCACGACGGCGATGGTCAGCGACAGGCAGAAGGCTCCGAACAGGCCCACTTTGGGGTCCACCCCAGCGATCCCAGAGAAGGCAATGGCCTCGGGAATCATCGCGAAAGCCACCACCAGACCCGAGAGCAGATCTTTGCTGGGGTTGGCCAACCACTGATTCATCAGGGTTGGGCTGGATCGTTTGGCCATCAAAGGATGCCGATTAGGGGCGACCGTAAATCAGAGCGTCGGCAGGGTGCCTGCTGGATCCAAGCGCTGTTTCAGCTTTCGCAACTCGGGCAACCAGGGGCCGAACGCCGCCTCCAACTCCTTGTGATGGAAGGGCAGATGGTCATGAAACTGCGCCAGATGCACACCAGGGCAGACCGACTGAAGGACCTGCCAGACCTCCTCCAACCAAGCAAGACTGCGTCTCTGGCCCGGGGCATCTCCAGGAGTCCAGGCGGCGGTGATCCAGGGCTTCCACTCGGCAGTGCGATGCACGAACGAGCTGGCCTCCGCGGCAACCTGTTGCGTTGCCGCCCCCAGCTGCTGACAGGCCAGGCTGCAGAAGGGATGAGGACGATGCTGCAGCAAACGGCATAAATCCGGCATCACGGCCCTCCAGAGCTCAGCAGCTGCCGGCCCCAGCAAGCCAACCACCTCCGTGTGAGATCGCGAAGGCATCGGAGCCGATCCCCGCAAGGGTGGGAGCTGGTGCAACCCTTCGATCTTCTGCGCACCGGTCCAGGGGGCATCGGCAATCCGGAGCAACTGCACAGCGTCAGCCCTCTCCCAATGCCACTGCAGGCTGGTGCTGGCGTTTGATGCTTCGGCCCTGAGCATGAGCTCTGGCAGTTGATCCGGAGACACCACGCACTGCTCCAACCACAGCGGCAGGAGCGGCTGGGTGGCCATGCGCAGCGCGCTCACCACCCCCAGAAACGGGGCTGCACCGCAGAGGCCTCTCCACTCCAGCGAACCGGCATGGTCAACCCGAGACAGGGCAAAGGGGCTGCCATCACCCCAGACCCCATGGATCTCGAGCACTTGATCCACAGCAAGCCCCACCTGCCGGCTCAGCGGTCCCATGCCACCCGTGAGCACATAGCCAAGCCCAGGCAGACCCGACAAACCAGCCGCCACGGTTCGGCCGTGGGGAAGCAAGGCCTCCAGCACGTCCCCCATGCGGCAGCCTGCGCCAATCCAGACCGACTGATCCTCGGACTGCCACTCCACACGTTGGAAATGGGTTTGAAGGTCCAGGGTCCAGTGGTCGGCCACGGCAGCCCGAGATGTGGTGCCCCCGCCACAGAGACGCAGCGGCCGCGGGCCGGTCCAGTTCTGTACCAAGGCCGCCAACTCCGCTGGTCGAGGGGAGACCAGACCGGATCGCCTCGCATCAGCCGCCTGCGCGCTGAAGAAAACGGGACGGTCTGAATCCATTGCGATGCGACCGATATCGTCAAACCATTGGAACAGCAGAGCGACCTTTTGGCCGAACAGCACGCGGAAACCGGCAACGAGCGTCTTGGCGTTCTGATCTGCGGCCACGGGAGTCGCAACCGACTGGCCGTGGAAGAGTTCGCCCAGATGGTGGACGCCCTGCGGCCTCGGCTGGCCCCGATGCCGGTGGAACACGGCTACCTGGAATTTGCCCGCCCCATCCTTCGGGATGGTCTTGAAGCGCTCCGCGAGAAAGGCGTCACCAAGGTGCTGGCCATTCCCGCCATGCTTTTCGCAGCGGGGCATGCCAAGAACGACATCCCCTCCGTTCTGAACACGTACACGGCCGAAACGGGGTTACCGATCGATTACGGCCGGGAGCTGGGGGTGGACCGGTTGATGGTGTCGGCCGCCGGGGCTCGCGTTCAGGAGTGCCTGAATGCCGCTGAGCACGACGTTCCCCTGGCCGAAACTCTCTTGGTGGTGGTGGGTCGAGGCTCCTCGGATCCAGACGCCAACTCCAACGTGGCCAAGGTGACGCGGCTGCTGGTGGAAGGATTTGGTTTCGGCTGGGGAGAAACGGTGTATTCCGGTGTGACCTTCCCCCTGGTGGAACCGGGGCTGCGTCACGCCGTAAAACTGGGCTTCCGCCGGGTGGTGGTGGTGCCCTATTTCCTCTTTTCAGGGGTTCTGGTGAGCCGAATCCGCCAACACACCCAGCTTGTGGCTGCCGATCACCCCGAGGTGGAGTTTCTCTCTGCGGGCTATCTGGGCGACCACACACTCGTGGTGGACACCTTCAAGGAACGGGTCGAGGAGGTGCTGCGGGGGGACACCGCCATGAACTGCTCGCTCTGCAAGTACCGCGCCCAGGTGCTGGGCTTCGAACAGGACGTGGGACGCGCCCAGGAAAGCCACCACCACCATGTGGAAGGCCTTGCGGAAAGCTGCACGCTTTGCGAACTGGAGTGCACGGGTGCCTGCCAACCCGACGGCATCCCGATTGCCCATGACCACAGCCACTCTTCAGATCACAGCCATGGCTCAGACCACAGCCATGACCACCATCACCCCCCTTATCCCCACGCCGACCATCCCCTGGGCCCTACCACGTTGAAGCGCAACAACGGCGCGCCTAAAGATTGATTCCATGGATCCAAAGAGAACCTGCTGATGGCTTGTCGCCAATGACACGGTTCTCGAAAGCGACAGCAGCGACGAAGCAAAGATCAGGTTTTCTTATCGAAATTGCTTCGCCAGGGTTCACCCCCTTTTTCCACACAAAAAAACGTCGTTTTCCACAGGCTGAAGTTGGCTCGCCGGCTGTGACGGTCAACCTGTGAATTTCCGAGGGAATCGCACCACCGGGTTGACAGACCGTCTATTCGGCCTAAAGCAACCGCGCCTCGTCACTTCCCGTACTCCCAAACCCAGTCACTGACGGCTGTCTCATCTCGTCTCACCCGCAATTCAACAAATGGCGACGGCTTTGACGCAAGCGCCGGTTGTGTGGCTTTCTTGGTGGGCGTTGAACAGGGACAAGCTGGACGGAATGGATCGAAATCACCTCGAGCGATGTCATGAAATGGGAACCACGGAGCGCGGAACTGCTTCAAAAGCCAGCTACGTGAGCCTTGAGACGGAAATCCCCGAGGTGCTCTATCGAGGCATGAAGGATTTCATCGGAGAGCACCCCAACTGGGACCAATACCGCGTGATGAGTTCTGCTCTTGCCCACTTCCTGTTTCAGAACGGCTGTGACGACCGCGCCGTGACCGAGCGCTATCTCGACGATCTGTTCATCCGCCCCGACCACTGAGGGCCAGCAGGCAGGCCCGACGGCTCAAGGCCATCATCGTCAGCGTTGGGCTCTGCCAGGCCGACGTCGGCCAACAGGCGCCATCCACCACAAGAACGTTGGGCGCACGCCAAAGACGGTTGGAGGAATCAACGACGCTGCTGGTCTCGCTTCCCCCCATCGCAGCCCCTCCCACCTCATGGATGTAGTACCCAGGGGGGGCTGCACCTTCAGACAGCGCAACAGCACCCTCCAGGAAAGGTTCAACCAAGGGGAGGTGAAAGAGGTCTTTGATCGATTTGGCTTCGCCTCCGGCGGCAGCGATGCAGGCCTGGATCGAGGTACGCATGTGCCTGACCATGGCCAGTTCATTGCTGCTCCAACGGCAGGCAATCGAGGGAACACGCACACCCCAGCGATCCGTGCGCTCACTCAGGGTCACCCTGTTGTCAGCCCTGGGAAGAACTTCGCCATGACCAATCAGAAACCCGGTGATGCTTGAAGGGCGACGACGTAACCATCGCGGCGGATCAAACCGTCCAATGCCACCCCAGAGGCCATAGCCGCCCTGAAAATCAGCCGATGGCAGGTGTCGGCCAAACGGAACGAAAAAACTTCCAGCGCCCGTGAGCATGGGCTGTTCCCCCTGAACAGGCTCGGGGAAGGCAAAAAACTGCGATGTGGAGACATGGTCCATCAAGCGTGTGCCCAGTCGTCCTGAAGGGTCGTCCAAACCGTTGCTCTGTTCACCACGACGGGAGCGCAACAGGATGGAGACGGTCTGAATCGTGGAAGCGGCCAAGACCACGAGATCCGCCTTCAACTCCCTGCGGTTGCCATTGGATTGGTCAACGGCAACCACACCAATGGCTTTGTCTCCGCCGGCATCCATCAAGAGATGCTCCACCAGATGAGCAGAGAGCAGCTGGGTGCGTCCTGTGGCCATGGCGCGAGGAAGGCTGCTGCCGCGACTGCTGGAGCGGGGCCAGGCGGGATCTTCTCCCTGCGGCGCCGGACCAAACCCCCTCGAGGGGATCACGGGATAGCCCAACCGTTGCCGCACAGCATCAGCAAAACGCTTTTCCGCCGGCGTCGCCGCCAGAGCCGGTTGCGTTTCACCGTCCGGCAGATGCTGCAAACCATCGCGCCCACCACGAACGCCCAGCCAGCGCTCCAGTTCGGCGTAGTGCGGTGTCAGCTCACCGCTGCGCAACGGCCAACGGACCTGTTCACCCTCCACATCCACACCGGCCAGATCCTCATCCGAGAGACGCAGGGTGATGCCACCCCAGGTGAGGCTGCGGCCGCCAACCTGCAGGCCTCGCGTCCACAGAAACGGCTGATCCGCCGGGTGCTCATAGGGATGCAGACGCTCGTCGGCATACAGACGAGGGTTGGCTTTCCAGTAGCCGGGATGCTGGGACTGCTGGAGATGGCTGCCGCTGGTCAGGCCCACGATCCGACGCAGCAGATTTCCCGGTTCAGCCCCGAAGGCTTGCGTGCTGTTGAGGTCAGGTCCTGCCTCCACCACAAGCACCCGAGCTCCTGCTTCAGCCAGGGTCATGGCGGCCACGCCGCCACTCGCTCCCGAGCCAACAACAATGGCGTCCCAGGGGCCATAGCAGTTCATGGAGCGACTGCTCATGGAGGTACGACAGACAAAAAAAAATCTCCCGAAAGGGAGATTATTGATTCAATCAGAGTTGGTGGCGGGGGGGAGATTTGAACTCCCGACCTTCGGGTTATGAGCCCGACGAGCTACCAGACTGCTCTACCCCGCGGCGACCCAAAAATCATACATGTCGGTGTCGCAGGTGACAGCAAAGTCACGACTGCAAGGCGCCGGACACGCTGAGCTTGACGCTCGGGTTCACGACCAGCACCTGCTCATCGAGCTCGTCTAGCCCCATGGGTGTGAGCCACTCGAGTTGACGCAAGAGATGCAGTGCAACCGCTTGCTTGGCACGACGGGAGCCGTCTTCCACCTTGATGGCTACTCCAAGACCTTCACCCACGCGGCTGAGGCATTGAATGCCCTCTGCACCGCCCTTGCTCAGGACCTGACCGTGGCTGCGCCGCATCAGCTCGGTGTCGAAACGACCCTCACCAGCCACAAGGTCGGGGTGACTAAGCATCGCCCGACTGATCTGCTCGAGTTCAGCATGTTGTGAGGCACCGAGATGGGCATAGAGCAAGGCCATCTGAGCCAACTGCAACACCAGGGTGGGAGCGCCACAGTCATCCCGTTCGGCAACCAATTCCTCAGCAGGCAAGCCGATCAGTTCAGCGACCCTGCGGTTCACTTCGACCTGCAGCGGGTGGTCTTGCTGGAGATAGGTCTCGATCGACCAGCCCATCTTTCGGCTGGTGGCCAGGAAGGCAGCGTGCTTGCCGGAACAATTGTGCTGAAGCGGACTGTCAGCCCCATTCGGCACAGGGCATTGAAGTGATGCGCTGTCCAACTCCGCTTTCCAGAGCAACCGAAAGGCTTCCCGGGCGTGAGCATTGGTGCCCGCATGGGACGCGCAGCTGATGGCGATGCCCCGTTCATCAACATCCAGCTGGTCAGCGGTGCCACTGCTGAGAAACGGCAGGGCCTGAAAGGGCTTCAGAGCCGAACGAATGAAGCTTTCCATGCCTGGATGTCCTGCCGACATCAACACCCGTCCTCGGCCATCACAGACCACGGCATGAACACGGTGCACCGATTCCATGATCGATCCGCGCCGCAAGCAGACCTCAAGAGGGGCTGACCCGGACCGGGCTGCAGGGCTGAAGCCCGAGGGCAAAGTCATCGGAACCCCGATTGGTTCAGAGAGCCTGACAGAGACTGGCACCGGCCAGCATCAAACCCGCTGAGGTAGCCATGGCCCGTCCCAGACGACCCAGGATCGGACGAACCTCATGCCGGGCCACCAGCAGGTCGCGTTCCCGCCAAGACAGAGGCTTTTCCCAGGTCTGCCCGTCGTACCAGCCGGATTCCTCGTAGTCGACGGACTCACGCAGAAGCCGCTGCATGACGTAGGTCCAGCCCAGCCATTGCCGCACCAGCAACAGCAGGGGAAGCACAAGAGCGGCCACAGCGGCTGCGGCCAGGAGCCGGGGCGGATCCTGCTTCAAGGTCCAACTACCACTGGCGATCAGGCTGCACACCGGCAACATCAGCAGCCAGAAGCCTGCTAGGCGTTGGCTCAGGCGAGGTTCCTGACCCGCTGGCCAGGAGAAGAACCACGACTCGCAGAGCTGTTGAAACTCCTCAAGAGGCCGCTGCTCCGGTGGAACCGGGCAGGACACCGCTTCTGGCATGGATCAAGCGGCTACTTCACCGACGGTAAGAAGGTTCTGCTTTCGCCGTGACTCCAGAACGCCTCAAGGTCGTAGTAGCCGCGCTCATCGGGCATCAGCACGTGAACGATCACATCGCCGTAATCAAGAAGCGCCCAGCGCCCCTCATTCAGCCCTTCCTTACGCAAGGGGAGCAGGTCTGCCTCAGTTTCCAGGCGGTCTTCAACCGACCGGGCAATGGCACGCACCTGAACGTCGGACTGACCGCCTGCGATCACCATCCAATCCGCCAGGCTGGACACCTCATCCACACGAATCAGACGGATGTCGGTGGCCTTGCGGTCATCGCAGGCATCGGCCACCAGTTCAGCAAGCTTTTCGCTATCCATAAACGTTCTCGCTGGTAACGGAGCTGCGTGAGCCCTCCTGTTGGGCCATTTCAGCTCTGGCCTTACTGGCACTCTTGCGCAGCGCCTCAAGCCGGTCTTCGTAGTAGCTGCGGCGGCGCTTCTTACGGGTCTTTTCGACCAGCTCCTTCAACGCGCCCCCAAGACTGCGATAGGCATTCGGCACGCTGTAACCAAATCGGCAGGCCAGATCGATAGCGCGCTCGTCTGCACTGATGGCGTCCTGCAGGCGTTTTTCGGAATTGTTCTTCAGATAAAGCCGATACCCCGCAAAACCGGACAGGCCCAGGGCCATCAACAGCAGCAGGCCGTCCTGAACCCACAATTCACCGATGGCACCTCCGAGGCCGATGGCCAGAGCAGCCATCTCCCAACCGTCCCGGGGAATTGTGTCGTTCTGGATCCGACCAACTTCATGCCAAAAAAGCAAATTGCGGTGATCCAACGCCAGGGCATCCCATTCCTCGAGATCCACCTGGATCTCCACTTCATCCCGGCCGATTTCCTCAAGGGTGATCAATGGAGGATCGACTGCAGCAGCTGATTCCACAAACACCCAGCTCTGCATTTCCGGTGGCAGCAGCCCCTTCAGGCGCTGGAGCTCACTCATTGCAACTCTGGTGCTGATCTCCCTTCACCGTAGCGAGGCCAAGTCCCCCAGTTGGGGCGAGGCCGCGTGAGAGGCTTGATCTGTTTGGCCAAGGACGATTTCCCATGCCGAGGCGGTCTGATCTGCGTCGCATTCTCTTGCTGGGATCTGGTCCGATCGTGATCGGCCAGGCCTGTGAGTTCGATTACTCCGGAACCCAGGCCTGCAAGGCCCTCAGAGCCGAGGGATATGAAGTCATCCTGATCAACTCCAATCCGGCGTCGATCATGACCGACCCGGAAATGGCCGATCGCACCTACATCGAGCCGCTCACGCCGGACGTAGTGACACGGGTGATCGAGCAGGAGCGCCCGGATGCTCTGCTGCCGACCATGGGGGGGCAGACCGCCCTCAACCTGGCGGTCACCCTGGCGGAAAACGGCACCCTCGAACGCTTTGGCGTTGAGTTGATCGGTGCCGATCTCAAAGCGATCCAGAAGGCGGAAGACCGTCTGCTGTTCAAGCAGGCCATGGAGCGCATCGGGGTGAAGGTCTGCCCTTCGGGCATCGCCTCATCTCAAGAAGAAGCTGAAGCCGTCGGTGCCGCGATCGGAAGCTTCCCCCGGATCATCCGGCCCGCCTTCACGCTGGGGGGAAGTGGCGGGGGCATTGCCTACAACCCCGAGGAATACGCAGCAATCTGCAAGAGCGGGCTTGAAGCGAGTCCGGTATCTCAGATTCTGATCGAGCAATCGCTTCTGGGCTGGAAGGAATTCGAGCTTGAGGTGATGCGTGATCTGGCGGACAACGTCGTGATCGTCTGCAGCATCGAAAACCTCGACCCCATGGGGGTGCACACCGGGGATTCGATCACGGTGGCTCCGGCCCAGACCCTCACGGATCGGGAATACCAACGGTTGCGGGACCAATCGATCGCCATCATTCGGGAGATCGGTGTCGCGACGGGCGGCAGCAACATCCAGTTCGCGATCAATCCCGACAACGGCGACGTCGTGGTGATCGAGATGAATCCCAGGGTGAGCCGATCGTCGGCCTTGGCCAGCAAGGCCACCGGCTTCCCGATCGCCAAGATCGCCGCTCGCCTCGCCGTCGGTTACACCCTCGACGAAATCCTCAACGACATCACCGGCAAGACGCCTGCCTGCTTCGAACCGACGATCGATTACGTCGTCACCAAAATCCCGCGCTTCGCCTTCGAAAAATTCCGAGGCAGTCCGGCGGTGCTCACCACCTCAATGAAATCGGTGGGCGAAGCGATGGCCATCGGCCGTTGTTTCGAAGAGTCGTTCCAGAAAGCCATGCGTTCCCTGGAAACCGGGTTCTCGGGCTGGGGAGGCGACCGGGAGGAACCGGAACTCACGGATGCTGAGCTGGAACGTCAGCTGAGGACCCCCTCTCCGGAGCGCATCCTCAGCGTGCGAACGGCGATGGTGCGCGGACGCAGCGATGAGGAGATTCATCGGATCAGCAGGATTGACCCCTGGTTCCTGGCCAAACTGCGGCGGATCATTGAGGCGGAGGCCAGGCTGATCAAGGGCAAAAGCCTGGATCAGCTGGATGCCGACAGCTTGTTTGAAGCCAAGCAGCTCGGTTTTTCAGACCGACAGATCGCCTGGCACACCAAAAGCGACGAATTGTCGGTGCGTCAGCGGCGCCATCAGCTCGATGTGCGCGCCGTCTTCAAAACCGTCGACACCTGCGCGGCGGAGTTCGCTTCCTCCACTCCTTATCACTATTCGACCTACGAGCGTCCCTTGCAGACCCTGCAGGCCGACGGATCTCTCAAGCCCCTTCCCGCTTCATCCGAGGTGAGTCGTCGCGAGGACGGCCGCAAGATGATGATCCTCGGCGGTGGACCCAACCGAATCGGGCAGGGCATCGAATTTGACTACTGCTGCTGCCATGCCTCCTTTGCCGGGCAGGATCAAGGGATCACAACGGTGATGGTGAACAGCAATCCGGAAACGGTGTCCACCGATTACGACACAAGCGACAGCCTCTACTTCGAACCGCTCACGCTGGAGGACGTTCTCAATGTGATCGAAGCGGAGCGTCCCGATGGCGTGGTGGTCCAATTCGGTGGACAAACGCCTCTGAAACTCGCGATTCCTCTGCTGCACTGGCTGGACAGCGATGAAGGACGCGCCACGGGCACCAGCATCTGGGGCACCTCCCCTGAATCAATCGACCGGGCCGAAGACCGCGAACAGTTCGAAGCCATCCTCCGCGATCTGAACATCCGCCAACCCCGCAACGGCTTGGCACGCAGCGAAGAGGAAGCACGGGCCGTGGCCACACGAGTGGGCTACCCGGTCGTCGTGCGTCCCTCTTACGTCCTTGGCGGACGGGCCATGGAAGTGGTGTTCGACGAAGAGGAACTCAACCGCTACATGCGCGAAGCCGTCCAGGTGGAGCCCGACCATCCGGTGCTGATTGACCAGTACCTCGAAAACGCTGTTGAGGTGGACGTGGACGCCCTCTGCGATCACACCGGTGCTGTGATCGTGGGTGGGCTGATGGAGCACATCGAACCGGCGGGAATCCATTCCGGCGACTCGGCCTGCTGCTTGCCGTCGGTTTCCCTCGGCGAGGCGGCACTGAACACGATTCGCGAGTGGAGTCGCTCCCTGGCGCAAACGCTCCAGGTGCGGGGTCTGATCAACCTCCAGTTCGCCGTGCAGCGCAACACTGATGGCTCGGAAGTGGTTTACATCATCGAAGCCAACCCCCGCGCCTCCAGGACGGTCCCCTTCGTAGCCAAGGCCACAGGTCAACCTCTCGCTCGCCTGGCAACCCGACTGATGGCGGGCGAAACCCTGGCCGACATCGGCATGACCAGCGAGCCGAAGCCGCCGCTTCAGTCGATCAAGGAGGCGGTGCTGCCGTTCCGGCGCTTCCCGGGGGCCGACACGGTGCTGGGGCCGGAAATGCGCTCCACGGGGGAGGTGATGGGATCCGCCGACAGTTTCGGCATGGCCTATGCCAAGGCTGAGCTCGGTGCTGGAGAAGCGCTGCCCACCCAGGGGACGGTGTTCCTTTCCACCCACGACCGCGACAAACAGGCGCTGGTGCCCATCGCCGCTCGGCTGATCGAACTCGGGTTCGATGTGACGGCCACATCAGGCACGGCTCAGGCGCTCGCCAACGCGGGATTGAAGGTGCAATCGGTGCTCAAGGTGCACGAGGGGCGCCCCAACATCGAGGATCAGATCCGCTCCAATCAGGTGCAGTTGGTGATCAACACACCGATTGGCCGCCAAGCTGCCCATGACGACAAGTACCTGCGTCGGGCAGCGCTCGATTACGCCGTTCCAACGGTGACGACCCTCGCGGGAGCACGGGCAGCGGTGGAGGCGATCTCAGCTCTCCAGCAACAGCCGAGGCTCAGCATCCATGCCCTGCAGGACGTGCACGCCATGCAGCGTTAGGCCACCGGTAGGGTTGCGGGAGCCACCTCAACGCTGTGACAGCCTCCGTTCCCGTCAAGCCTGGAAGCGACCTGCGTGATGACTTCCGTCGCGCCTACGAGAACCGCTACACCTGGGCGCCTGGATTCTCCGGCTATCGCGGCCGCTGCATCTGGCAACAGGGCGATCAACGAGTCGAGGGCACGTTTGAGATCGGTGCCGATCTCAAATCCAAAGTGGACGGCATTGAAAACGAAGAGATCCTCAAGGCGGTGACTTCCCAGCTCTGGGAAGTCGCGATCCATCGCGTGCGTCGCAGCTTCGAGCAGACCCACGGTGAGAACACCTTCACCGCCGGTGACACCAACGAAGTGGGAACCGAAGTGCTCGTCGGCGGCAAGGGTGAAGGGGACAAGTACCGCATCAAAGATGACGTGGTGACCATGGTTCACCGCCACATCCACGGCACCGTCGTGACGATCTACACCACTGATGTCACCGACACGGGTGCGGGCTACCTCAGCCACACCTACACCAGTCAGTACGCCGACCCGGCAACGGGAGAAGCCCGGGGCGGCCGCAGCAGCTTCAAAGACAGCTTCGCTGCTCTTCCTGGAGATGGCCCCTGGGTGCTGACCGAGCGGGTTGTGACCACCGAGGCCCATGGCGATACCCCCGCCGGCAGCCAGACCTTCCGTTTTGAAGATCTCGAATCGCTCTGAGTTGATTGCCGGTGCAGGCCGGCTATGAGACCATCCGCCCAAACCTGTTGAAAGGCATGGGCGGAGTCGAGTCGACCATTCAGGCCATCAATGGCCCGATCAACAGCATCGTCTGGGGATGGCCCACCGTTCTTTTGATTGCCGCGACGGGCATTCTTCTAATGGTGGGCCTGCGGTTCATGCCGCTACATCGGCTGGGCTATGGCATCTCGATGATGCTTCGGCCGGCTGCATCACAAACGGAAGGGGAGATCACCCCCTTCCAAGCGCTGATGACGTCGTTGTCGGCCACGATCGGCACGGGAAACATTGCCGGCGTGGCGGGGGCCATCGCCGTTGGTGGACCTGGTGCCGTCTTTTGGATGTGGATCATCGCGATCTTCGGCATCGCAACCAAGTACGCCGAAGCGGTGCTCGCGGTTCAGTTCCGCGAAACCGATGGAGACGGCAACCACGTGGGTGGGCCGATGTACTACATCCGCAACGGGCTGGGCAGCGGCTGGAGCTGGATGGCTGGCCTGTTTGCCCTCTTCGGCATGCTGGCGGGATTCGGCATCGGCAATGGGGTTCAGGCCTTTGAGGTGTCGTCTGCCTTGAGCCTGATCGGCATCCCGAAGCTGGCGACCGGAGTCGTTTTGGCGGCCCTGGTCTTCGCTGTTGTGATCGGGGGCATCAAACGCATTGCCCAGGCGGCCTCCGCCATTGTTCCGTTGATGTCGATCCTCTACGTCGCGGCATGCCTTCTGGTGTTGCTGGCCAATCTGGGCAGCGTGCCTGAAGCCTTCGCCACGATTTTCTCCAACGCCTTCACCGGCCAAGCAGCTGCCGGTGGGGCCCTCGGTCAGGTGGTGCTGATGGGCTTCAAACGGGGCATCTTCTCCAATGAAGCGGGCCTGGGCAGTGCTCCGATCGCCCACGCGGCTGCCAAAACCGACGATCCCGTTCGTCAGGGCACGGTAGCCATGCTGGGCACCTTCATCGACACACTGATCATCTGCACGATGACCGCCCTGGTGATCATCACCACCAAAGCCAATCTGATCCTGGATGCAGCCGGCGACAAACTCAGCGGCGCAGACCTCTCCATCGCTGCCTTCAACACCGGCATCGCCGGCAGCGGCGTGGTGGTCACCCTGGGATTGGTGGTCTTTGCCTTCACCACCATCCTCGGTTGGAGCTTCTACGGCGAACGCTGCACCACCTACCTGTTCGGTGATTCCGCCGTGCTGCCCTTTCGTCTGACCTGGGTGGCTGTGGTCGTGATCGGTGCTGTCGCCGGAGACCGCGGCGTGATCTGGTCGATTGCCGACACCCTCAATGGCCTGATGGCTCTCCCCAACCTCGTGGCCTTGATCCTGCTTTCCGGAACCGTGTTCAAACTCACCAAGGCCTACAGCTTCAGCGACTGAGCAGAACGAAGAGCACTAAAAAAAGGGGGGGGCTGTTGAGCCCCCCTTTTTTGTTGGCAGTCAATCAACCCTGATCGGGCAACGGAGTCACAGACTTGAGCCTTTCATTGAGCTGAGTCGCCAAGCTCTGACGACCCACCGCCAGAACCTTGAGGGTGTCTTCATGCATCCGCAGTTGAGCATCAGCAACCTGCATGCCACGCACGAGCTCCTTGAGCTCATCGGGAAGCGTATTGAGGTCGTAGCGCTTACCCTCAAAGGTCAAAACAGGGTTGTCGGTTTGCACTGAACTGCTCATTGCTGCTGAAGGACTAATCAAACCTCTAAAGACTAGCCCTGATCTGAAGCACCGGAGCCTGAAACCTTTTTCTCTTGCAACCCTGACTGACTGGATGCAATTGGCTTCAGCCGCTTAAAGAAAAACATCTGAAGAGGACCTAATTCACTAATATTGATTAATTCCCAGGAACTCCTCCCCATCTCGCTCAAAAAATCCTGAAGTTGCTCAGCTGGATGGCGTGGCTGACGAGATTGACGCTAATTTTTATAGAGATCTGGAAATTCTTTTTTAATAAATTCCGGGCTAAGCGAACCTTGTAGTTTTTTTACTCGCCGCTTCTGGATTGGCTTGCCCAGGAGAATCCGCTTGTTTTACGGGATTCATGTTGATATGTATTAACCTGTACTCCCAGACTGACGACAAAGAGGTATCAGCCTGCGGCTTAAAGGGCTTGGAAATATTTTTTTCAGGAATGGATTCTGTCAAGAGTCCTCAACTCCCCGAATAATTTGACGCTCACAGAAATCACGATAACGACCTTTGGAGAGCATTAAGTCCTTATGGGAACCTAACTCAACGATCTGACCACGCTCGAGAACAACGATCTGATCAGCCTCTTGAACTGTCGCCAGACGATGAGCGATCACGATGACGGTGCGATCAGCCATCGCCAGCTTTAGGCCCAACTGAACCGACGCCTCAGCCTCGGCATCGAGTGCGCTCGTGGCTTCATCCAACAACAGCACTGCTGGGTCACCCAAGACCGCTCGTGCGATCGCGATGCGCTGCAGTTGTCCTCCAGACAAGTTGCTTCCACGCTCTTCCAGCAGCGTGTTGAAGCCGTCCGGCAGCGATTGGATGAAGTCGTAAGCATTGGCAAGCCTTGCAGCGTCAGCCACCTGTTCATCGGTGGCGTGACGACCAAAACGGATCGCTTCAGCGACCGTGCCTGAGAACACGGTGGTGCGCTGAGGTACCACCGCAACCCTCTGGCGTAGATCTCGAGCCCTCATGCAGCTGAGGTCGACCCCGTCCAGCAAGATCCGCCCCTGCTGAGCACTGTTGAATCGCAGCAGCAAAGAGAAGAGGGTGCTCTTACCAGCACCAGAGGGTCCCACCAAGGCCAGGACAGATCCAGCCGGAACATTCAGATTCAGTTGATCAAGAACAGGCTGACCAGGGAGATAGGAAAAAGTGAGCGCCTCAAGACGCAAGTCGCCTTTCACATGTCCGAGGGGCACTGCATCGAGCGGATCACTCGGTTCTTGGGGTTGATGCTCGATCTCCCGCAGACGTCGCAGTGATGCCTGACCCTGCTGAAATTCGTTGAAGTTGTTGGTGACGTGGGCGATGGGATCGATCAGCACGATCAGCCCCGTCAGGTAGCTGCTCAGCCCGGCAATACTCAGATCACCGCTCTGGATTCGCCAGGCTCCGAGGGCCAGCACGGCAAACAGACCCACCACCTCGATGGTGCCCACCACCGGATGCTGGAGCGCCACAAGGCTGTAGGTGCGGTGGCGGGCCTGCCGGTGTTGATCGATTTCCGTCTCGAAACGGTCCTGCAGCCAGGGCTCGGCGGCAAAAGCACGCACCAGGGGCAAACCTTCGATGGCCTCACCCAGCAGACCGGCCAGTTCACTCACCTTTTTCTGACTGCGTTCCGTGGCCGCCATCACGCGCGCACCAAACAGACTGATCAGCCAGACGATCACCGGCGCCAGCAGCAGGATGGACAGCGTCAGCTTCCAGTCGAGCCAGAGCATCATCCCCAGCACCGCAATGAGCTGAAGCACGCTGGGGACCGTGTCGTGGATGGTCTTGTAAAGCACCTCGCTGACGCGATCGGCGTCTTCGGTGAAGCGGTAAGTGAGATCACCGGCCGAGAGCTTCTCCAGTGCCCCCAGCTCCACGGTCTGCAGGCGGCGGAACAGATCACGCCGTAAGTCCTGGCTCACCAGCAATGCAGGCCCGGCAAGAAGCGAGTCCTGACCGAACTGGGCGATCTTCTGAACAGCAAAGATCAGCAACGCCAGCCCGATCAGCTGAAGCACGCGAGCCAGGTCACCCGACCCCAGCGCGGGAAACAAGTCCCCGGCCAGCTGCACGAGCAATGGAAAGCTGCCCACGTAAATCGCCATGCAGCAGCCCCCCCAGAGCAGTTCCCGCAGGTGGGGGCGAAGCAACGGCAGCAGCCGGCGGAATCCGGCCTGAGATGGGGTCAGCATCGCGGCACAGTATCAATGGTGAGCTCAAAACTCTGCCCAATGAAGCTGGATCAGTTCCTGAAATGGAAGGGTTGGGTCTCCACCGGCGGTGAAGCGAAGCAACGCATCCAGATGGGTGAAGTGGAGGTGAATGGAAGCGTTGAAACCCGGCGGGGACGTCAGCTTTCCCCGGGAGATCGGGTTGTGCTTGCTGGTGAGGAGTCCGTTGTCGGGGGTGAAAACGCGACCGGGCCGTAAGTTGGCTGCCACATTCCATGGGGAAGCAAGGCGTGCGCAGACCGGTGATCGCTGGCAACTGGAAGATGCACATGACCTGTGCCCAGTCGCGGGAGTTCATGGAAGCCTTCCTGCCACTGATTGCTGACACCCCGGACGACCGCGACCTGGTGCTGGCACCACCCTTCACGGCGCTGTCGACCATGGCGGAACTCAGCCAGAACTCCCGGGTCTGTCTGTCGAGCCAGAACGTGCACTGGGAAGGCCAGGGAGCCTTCACTGGGGAGATCTCCCCAGCCATGCTCAAGGAGCACGGGGTGACCCACACGATCGTGGGCCACAGCGAACCGCGGAAATACTTCAGTGAAAGCGACGAACAGATCAACCACCGGGCCCGCTCCTCACAGTCCAACGGTCTGATTCCGATCGTTTGCGTTGGCGAAAGCGATGAGCAGCGCGAGCGGGGCGAAGCTGAACGGGTGATCCGCCGTCAGATCGAGCAGGGCCTGGAGGGTCTCGATGCCGAGAAACTGGTGGTGGCCTACGAACCGATCTGGGCGATTGGCACAGGCAAGACCTGCGCAGCCGAAGAAGCCAACCGCATCTGTGGTCTGATCCGTAGCTGGGTGGGCTCCCCCGATCTGGTGATTCAGTACGGCGGCTCCGTCAAACCCAGCAACATTGATGAGTTGATGGGCATGAGCGATATCGACGGGGTGCTGGTGGGGGGTGCTTCTTTGGAGCCCGAAAGCTTTGGACGGATTGCCAACTACCAAGCGGCCTGATTCAGGCAGCTGGCCTAAGGGTTGGGGCCAACGCACAGCCGTGATGGGGGTGATCAACGTCACCCCGGATTCCTTCAGTGACGGAGGCAGATTTCTGGCGAGCGAACGAGCCCTTGCTGAAGCTCAACGGCAGCTGAGCCGTGGTGCGGACGTGTTGGATCTCGGGGCGCAAAGCACCCGACCCAGAGCGGAGGAGGTGGGCGCCGAAGAGGAGTTGCGGAGGCTCCTACCAGCGCTGAAGAGCATCCGGCAGCGCTGCCCAGAGGCACTGATCTCCATCGACACGTTTCTGGCGCCGGTGGCCGCCAAGGCACTGGAAGCAGGGGCCAACTGGATCAATGATGTAAGTGGTGGCCGTCGGGATCCCGATCTGCTGAGGGTGGTCGCCGATGCGGGCTGTCCGATGGTGCTGATGCACAGCCGCGGCGACAGCCAAACCATGGATCAGCTCACGACCTATGCCGATGTCGTGGCAGATGTGAAAGAAGCGTTGCTGGAGCGCAGTGAAGCTGCGATTCAAGCCGGCGTTGATGAAAGCCAAATCATCTGGGATCCGGGTCTCGGCTTCGCCAAGACCCACGAGCAGAACCTGCAGCTGCTGAGGGATCTGGAACAACTCACTGCAGGGCCGCGACCGGTGCTGATCGGCCCTTCACGCAAACGCTTCATCGGTGCCGTGCTGGATGAACCCAAACCCAAAGCGCGTCTCTGGGGAACAGCTGCCGTGGCCTGCCGCTGCGCCCAGGCGGGTGCTGCCATGCTGCGGGTGCACGATGTGGGCCCCATCAGCCAGACGCTGCGGATGGCGGCTGCACTCTGGTGAGCTCCACGATCTTTGTTCAGATCGCGGCATACAGGGATCCAGATCTCCCGGCCACACTGCACAACCTGATTCAGCGGGCAGCCCAGCCAGAGCGCCTGCGCTTCGGCATCTGCCTGCAACTGGCGGCTGACGATCCGCCGCACTGGGGAACCAGCGCATTTCCGGATCATCCACACCTGAAGTGCATCAAGTTCGATGCAACTGAAAGCCGCGGAGCCTGCTGGGCCCGTCGACAAGCTCAGGGTATTTACGGCGGGGAAGACTTTCTGCTGCAGATCGACAGCCACATGCGGGCCGTGGAGCACTGGGATGACCTGTTGCTGACGACCTGGAGGGAATGCAGCGATGAGCATGCCGTTCTCAGTGTTTACCCGAACGGCTTTCAACAGCCGTGCCGTTTGCAGACATCAACCCTGCCTGTGATGGCAGCTGCCAGTTTCGATGCCTACGGCATTCTCAAACTGCGAGGCATCAGCCGATTCCAACTGCCAGAAGAACAACCTGATCGTCCCATCCCCGGGGCATTTATCGCCGGAGGATTCCTGTTCGGCCCGGGCTCAATCGTGAGCGACGTGCCCTACGACCCCGAGCTCTACTTCTATGGCGAAGAGATTGCCATGTCGGCACGACTGTGGACTTCGGGTTTCAACATCTACGCCCCGAATCGCCTGCTGCTGTTTCATCTCTACAAGACAGAACATACCGATCAAGAGCATGCAGCCACCCATTGGGGCGATCACAGCAATTGGCACGATTACAACCTTCGTGCACTCAAACGTGTGCACACACTGCTCGGCAGCCTCAACAAAGCACCGGCATCAATCCGCTGCTTGAATGATGAGCATGGCGAACTTAAACCCTTCGGATTAGGGAGAAAACGCAGCCTGGCGATGTATCAACAATGGGCTGGAGTTGATTTCAAAACGGCAGCGATCAGCCAAGCCGCAAGAGATGCAGAATTCAAGGCTTTGAAAGCCTGAGTTGCCCATCATTCATCGCTAATAAAAAAGCCAGAGTCCGGCAGGGACTCTGGCTTTTTTATTCAAAAATTAGTCGACGATCAGTCGGTGACAACACCCTCAATCCGATCCTCAACCTCCTGGTACAGCTCCTGAAGCTGCTCGATGTTTTCATCCGAGGTCTCCCAGTATCCGCGGCCATGCACCTCAAGCAGGGTGCCCACGATCTGACGGAAGCTGTTGGGGTTAAGTTCCAGCAGACGCTTGCGCATCTCAGGATCGTTGATGAAGGTTTCGTTGGCTTCTTCGTAAACGAAGTTGTCAACGGCACCGCTGGTGGCACTCCAACCCAAGGTGAAGTTGAGGCGCTTGGCCACCTCACGCACACCCTCGTAGCCGGAATCAAGCATGCCTTCGTACCACTTGGGATTCAGCAGCTTGGTGCGTGAATCCAGGCGGATGGTTTCACTCAGCGAACGCACCTGCGCGTTAGCCGTGGTGGTATCGGCGATGTAGCTGGTGGGAGCTTTGCCGTCGTCACGCAGGCCAGCGATCAACTTGGTGGGGTCGGAGTCGAAGTAGTGGCTCACATCGGTGAGGGAGATCTCAGCCGAATCGAGGTTCTGGAAGGTGACATCCGCCGTCTTCATCACGTTCTCAAACACCTCCCGCTTCTGATTCATCTCACCGGGGTTGTCGGCATTGAAGGCGAAGGTCTTGCGGGAGAGGTACATCTCCTGCAGCTCACCTTCCTCCTCCCAGGTGCTGTTCTCCACTGCGAGGTTCACGTTGGAGCTGTAGCTGCCGCTGGCGTTGGAGAACACCCGGCAGGCCGCATCACGCAAGCTCGTGCCTTCTTTCTCCGCCTGCTCGAGGGCGTGCTTGCGAACGAAGTTCTGCTCCAGAGGCTCGTCGGCCTCGGCAGCCATCTTCACGGCCTGGTCGATCAGCGCCATTTGGTTGATGAACAGATCGCGGAACACACCGGAGCAGTTCACCACCACATCAACGCGGGGGCGGCCGAGTTCTTCCAGGGGAATCAGCTCAAGCTTGTTCACCCGACCCACGGAGTCCGGCATCGGCTTGACGCCGACGAACCAGAGGATCTGAGCCAGAGATTCGCCGTAGGTCTTGATGTTGTCGGTTCCCCAGAGCACGCAGGCGATGGTTTCGGGCCAGGTGCCCTGCTCCTCGCGCTGACGCTCAATCAACTTGTCGACAACACTCTTGGCTGCAGCAACCGCGGCACGGGTAGGAATCGCCTGCGGGTCGAGGGCGTGGATGTTCTTGCCGCTGGGCAACACACCAGGATTCCGAATCGGATCACCACCGGGGCCCGGAAGGATGTATTCACCATCGAGAGCCTTGAGCAGACTCTCCATCTCCATGTCGGCACAGACCTGCTCAAGGCAGAAACGCAGATAAGCAAAGAGCTTGTCGAGCTCGGTGGCATCGATCTGCACAAAGCCAGCGCTGCAGCAGGCCCGCAGCCAAGGCGAGGGGAGCTTGAAGCCGAACTTGGCAAGCAGGTCGTAGAACCAACCGAAGCTGTTGCGCAGGCTGACGCGACCATCACTGCCGGTGAGGGTGCGAACCATGGCGCCAATGGCAGCGCGGGATGTCTCCGTGATCGTGCGGTTGAGCTCTACATCGGCGAGGACGCCCTCGTCGTTGCCTTTGTAGATGTCTTCGATCGAGCGGCCCATGGCCTCAGCCAGCAGGCCGGGGAGTGAGCGCAACCCATCCTCCTCACGCTCGAGAGCAGCGATGTTCACCAGCGTGGCAACGGCTTCCTCTGCGGTGGGGGGCTTGCCAATGGTGTGAAGGCCACAGGGAAGGAGACGGCTTTCGATCTCCATCAACTGGCGGTAAACGGCGCCCACCAAGGCATCACGTCCCTCCAGGTCGAGGGTCGAGGCATCCTCCTCAGGAAGGTCGACATCCTTATCGAGGTTGCACTGGCGTGCCGTCTCAATGATCGTGTTGACGATCTGAATCCCGCGGCCACCCTCACGCAGCTGCTGGTAGGAGCCCACCAGCTCACCCAGTTCCTTCAGGCCCTTGTAAAGGCCGGCATTTTCAGCCGGAGGGGTGAGGTAGCTGATGGTGGAGGCATAACCCCGCCGCTTGGCGATGGTGGCCTCGGAGGGGTTATTGGCGGCGTAGTAGTAGAGGTTGGGCAGCGCACCGATCAGTGAATCGGGGTAGCAGGTTTCGCTCATGCCCATCTGCTTGCCGGGCATGAACTCGAGAGAGCCGTGGGTGCCGAAGTGCAGCACCGCATCAGCCTTCCAGATCTTCTGGAGATAGGTGTAGTAAGCCGCGAAGCCATGGTGGGGGCTGGCGCTGCGGGAATAAAGCAGGCGCATCGGATCACCCTCGTAGCCGAAGGTGGGCTGAACGCCAACGAAAACGTTGCCAAAGTGGCGACCGAAAACCAGCAGGTTCTGACCATCGCTGTTGAGGTTGCCCGGGGGCTTGCCCCAGTTCTCTTCGAGCCGTTCGGAGTAGGGCGTCAGACGCTCGTACTCCTCAACGCTCATGCGGTGGGCGATTGAAAGCTCCGGAGAGCCCTGCATGGCATCGGCGTCGTTGATGACGGCCTCCAACAGCTCACGAGGCGTGGAAGGCAGGTCCTGCACGTCGTAGCCCTTCGCCTTCATCTCCTGCATCACCCGATGGATGGAGCCGAAGACGTCGAGGTAAGCCGCCGTACCGACGTTGCCCTTATCGGGAGGAAAGCTGAACACGGTGATCGCCAGCTTCTTCTCGTTGCGGGGCTTGATCCGCAGCGAAGACCAGCGGATGGCCCGTTCAGCAATGGCATCAACCCGGTCTTGAAGGGTGTGCGCCTTACCGGTGGCATCGTCGCGACCCGAAAGAACGATGGGCTCGATGGCGCCATCCAGTTCCGGAATGGCGATCTGCAGGGCCACCTGCACCGGGTGCAGGCCAAGGTCGCTCTGTTCCCACTCCTGGGTGGTCTGGAAGACGAGGGGAAGCGCCACCATGTAAGGACGGTTGAGCTTCTTCAGCGACTCAATCGCCTTGGGGTGGTCCTGACGGGCCGGGCCTCCGACCAGCGCAAAACCGGTGAGGGAGACGATGCCATCCACCAGGGGCTGCTCGGGATTCAGCGGGTCATAGAAGAAAGCATTGACCGGCTTGGAGAAGTCGAGACCCCCGCAGAAGATCGGAATCACGCGAGCGCCACGGAACTCCAGCTCCTGGATGGTGGCCACGTAATGGGCATCGTCACCGGTGACGATGTGGCTGCGCTGCAGCACCAAGCCGATCACCGGCCCTTTGCGGGCTTCCTCAGAAAGGTCGGTGCGGCTGGAAGTCCAGTTCAGATATTCCTTGAGGTCCTCGAACATCGAGGGAGCCAGTGGGTGCCAGATGCCGAGGTCGGGGAACACTTCGGGCTCCGCCACCTCCATTCCCGGGCGTTCCTCGCCTTCTGCAGCTGGGAAGACGTATTTGTCTGCCAGCATCAACAGGAAGTTGCGCAGGTTGTCGGGGGTACCGCCCAGCCAGTACTGGAAGCTGAGCATAAAGCTGCGGGCATCCTGCGCCTTCTCAACCGGCAGGTACTTGAGAACGGTGGGCAGCGTGTTCAGCAGCTTGAGCATCGCGTCCTGGAAACCAGCACCTCCGGCTTCCTTCCGCTTCTTCATGAAGCCTGCGATGGCGCTCTTGCTCTGACCGAGCTGGGCCATCGAGAAGCTGCCCAGCTTGTTGAGCCGCATCACCTCCGGCATGGACGGGAAGACCACAGCCGCCTTGAGTCGGTCGCGGTGTGGGGCGACGGCGTCCACAACCTTCTGAGCCAGATCTTCAATGAAGATCAAGGAGGCCACAAAGACATCAGCCTCAGCCACATCGGCACAGAAGCCGGCGTAGTTGTCGTCGTCGCGGAGTTCTTCGATCAGATAGCCGCTGAGCTCGATTCCGAGATCGCCACCGGAGGCATTGAGAGCCGTCGCTGCCTGGGTGAGGGCGTTTTGGTACTGGGGCTCCAGCACCACATAAACCGCCTTCATGACGGACTTGTGGTTCTGGCCCTCCACAGGAGCAACGCGGCGGTCGGCGGAGCGGACCTGTGTGAACATCAGCGCGCTTTGAGCAATGTGAAGAACCTTACGGCGACTGACCCTTAGGACGCGAGAATTTCTGATCGGCCGTTACACGAGCCGACCCATAGGCTTTGGAGCGTCTGCTGCGCTTTCATGACCGCTCCGATTCCCGTCGTTGTTGCCGGTGCCCTGGGGCGCATGGGCGCCGAGGTGATCAAGGCTGTGGTGGGCGCCGAAGACTGCAGCCTGGTTGGCGCCATCGACAACACCCCCGGCAAAGAGGGGGCAGACGTGGGTCTGGAGCTGGGCCTTGGCGAGCTGGAGGTGGCCATAACAGCTGATTTCGAAGGCTGTCTCTGCGCCGTGAGCCAATCGGTGCGGGACAGCGGCAGCGGCGCCGTGTTGGTGGATTTCACCCACCCCTCCGTTGTTTATGAGCACACCCGCGCGGCGATCGCCTACGGCGTTCACCCCGTGATTGGAACCACAGGGCTCTCGCCGGAACAACTCAACGACCTCACCGAGTTCTCGGCCAAAGCGTCCGTGGGTGGGGCCGTGATCCCCAATTTCTCCGTGGGCATGGTGCTGTTGCAGCAAGCCGCAGCGGCAGCGGCACGGTTCTACGACCACGCGGAACTGACGGAACTGCACCACAACCGCAAGGCGGACGCCCCCAGCGGCACCTGCATCAAAACCGCTGAGCTGATGGAGGAGTTGGGCAAGAGCTTCAATCCCGAGGAAGTGGATGAGCACGAATCCCTGGCTGGCTGCCGCGGCGGACAGCGGGACAGCGGCCTGCGGCTGCACTCCGTGCGACTGCCGGGCCTGGTGGCTCATCAAGAAGTGATGTTCGGTGCCCCAGGGGAGACCTACACCCTGCGTCACGACACCATTGATCGTTCCGCCTACATGCCAGGGGTGCTGCTCACGGTGCGCAAGGTGGGCAGCCTCGGCAGCCTTGTGTACGGCCTTGAGCGCCTGATCTGAAGGCGACACCATGCTCATTCCCCTCCGCCCCGGTGAACTGCAACGGCTGATCCCCGCTGTTGCCACCGGCAACCAGTTCCGCTTTGCCCTCGGCAACCCCCAGAAGGTGCTGCAGCGCCTGATGATCGCCGCCATCGGTGGAGTGATCACGTTCCTGGTCTACAACCAGGCGCAGCTCGGCAGCCGCTGGGGCCCCGTCTGGCTGGTGATCAGCGTTGTGTTCTTTCTCTATGTGCTGTGGGGCCCGATCGTGCAAGCCGGCCAGCGCAACGCCACCCTGCGGCGCTATCCCGCGGCTGCCCTGTTTGAGGGCGAGGTGGCGGACGTGCTCACGCGTGAGCGGGTGGAAAACCGCCACGAGCAGGCCGACAGCCGCGGGCGGCTGGAACTCGTGGAGAACCGACGCACCTGGATGCTGCTCGAAGTCGAAGACGAGGAGGGTTACCTCGGCCGTGTGGCCTTTCCGATGGAGAAAAAGCATCAGTCGATCCGCCGCGGCAGCCTGATCCGCTGCCTGGTGCTGAGCGAGCGCAAGGATTTCTCAAAGATCGGAGCCCTCAGCGATGCCTGGCTGCCGGGCATGCGGATGTGGGTTGGCGAGTACCCCTTCCTGCTCCGTCCCGCCTTTGAAGAGCTTTGCCAACTCCGCCTGAACAGCAGGCGCTGAGCAACGAGCGCCGAACAGCCACTGCTGAACATTTCTTAAACCTGGTTTACACTTCTTAGCAATCAAACGGCGGCATCCATGTCCCAGTCCTCTCCCACCACTCCTGTCGTGCGCGGTGCACAGGTCACCACGGAAGACGGCGGCCGCCTCAACGCCTTCGCCACGGAACCCCGCATGGAAGTGGTTGAAGCAACCCAGGGTTGGGGTTTCCACGATCGCGCCGAAAAACTGAACGGCCGCATGGCCATGCTCGGTTTCATCGCTCTGCTGGCGACTGAGCTGGCCCTGGGCGGCGAATCCTTCGTTCACGGGCTGCTCGGCCTGGGCTGATCGCCTCGCGCTGGATCGGGATGGCTGGCCAGACTCCCTGAATGGCTCCATCCCCTCCAGAAATTCATGTTTTGGGCGCTGGTCCCACCGGCGCCCTCACTGCTCTCGCCCTCGGCCTCCGTGGTCAGCGTGTGGTCCTGTTTGACCCGCTGACGGCATCGGAACTTCAAGCCAGAAGCCGGGCGTACGCCATCACCCACTCCAGCCGCCGATTGCTGACCAACCTGGGCCTATGGCACGACCTGCGCGATGTCTTGGTGCCTTTCCGTGACCTGGATTTGCGGGATGGGGCCACCAACGCCCGCGTTCTTTTCAGGGAGGACGACCTGGCATCAGCCAATCGACACCATGACGGCATCGGCTGGATCCTCGATCACCGGCCCCTTATGAAGTTGTTGCTGGCTCGGCTGGAGGCCAATGGCAACGTGGCCATGCACCTGGCCGAACCATGCCCTGATCCAAGCGCTGATGCCCTGATCGTGGCGGCTGACGGACCGAGCTCCCCCACACGGAAGGCCTGGGGCATCCGTCACTGGGGCATGCGCTATCGCCAGGGCTGCCTTACCGCCAAGGTGTCCCTACGGGGACTCCCCCACGACAGGGCCTGCGAGTTGTTTCGCCCGGAAGGCCCGCTCGCCGTTCTGCCCTTGGGGCAGGGCACGTTCCAAGTGGTGTGGAGTGCACCCTGGCAGCGTTGCGAGCAGCGCAGCACACTGCAGCGCAGTGCGTTTCTCGATCAGCTGGCCGCTGTTCTGCCGGAGGGCATTGAACCGGATTTCCTTCTGGATCAACCCCAAGCCTTCCCACAACAATGGCTGCTGGCTCGCCGCTTTCATCGCGGACGGGGCGTGCTGATCGGCGAAGCGGGCCACCGCTGCCATCCCGTGGGAGGCCAGGGGCTCAATCTCTGCTGGCGTGATGTGGAAGGTTTGTTGCGCGCCGTGGAGCGGGGAGGAAGCGCCGCAACAATCGCTCGGCGCTACGGGACGAGCCGCTGGCTCGATGTGCTCCAGGTGGGTGTGGCGACGGATCTTCTGGTGCGGGTGTTCTCCAACCGCCAACCGCTGTTGCTTCCCCTGCGGCGTTTGGCCCTGCTGCTGCTGAAGCAGTTCTCTGGGCTGCGCCAACTCAGCCTGCGGGCCATGAGTGACGGCCCCATGCAGCTCTGGCGGGCCTTGCCAAACTGAGCCAAGCGCGGGTCGCGACCATGGTGATGTCCAGCCAGCGGCAACCCCCAGCAACAGAAGCCTTGCTGCAATTCCTTCAGCGCCGTTTGGGGTTGAGTCCCAGCGCACTGGAGCTAGGGCAACGCCAGGCGGAACTGGAACAAGCCCCACTCCCGATTGTGCTGTGGAGCTTCGGGTTGTTGAGTTTGCAGCAGTTGGAAGACGTCTTCGACTGGCAGAAAAATCAGCCGTAGCGCAACAACGCTTCCACGGGTTGGCCCGCGGACAGGGCCTGACGACCTCCGAGCCCCTCCAGCTCGATCACAAAGGCAAAGCCCACCAAGCAACCGCCAGCCTGCTCCACCAGTTGTCCGGTTGCTGCAGCTGTTCCACCGGTAGCCAGCAGATCGTCCACCACCAGCACCCGGGGTGAATTCTCAAAAGCATCGGCTTGGATCTCGAGCCGATCGGTGCCGTACTCCAGGGCGTAATCCAGACCCACCACCTCACCGGGGAGCTTTCCGGGCTTCCTTACAGGCACAAAGCCAAGCCGTCGGTCGCTGGCCAGGGGTGCCCCAAAAATGAATCCCCGAGATTCGATCCCCACGATCAAATCTGGCTTCACCTGGTCGCAAATCCTCCCCATCTGGCGGATCACCTCGGCCATGGCCTCTGGTGAGCGCAGCAGCGGGTTGATGTCTCGAAACAGAATTCCAGGCTTGGGAAAATCTGGAAATGAGCGAATGTGCGACTGAAGATCCAAATCCAGGTGACGCAATGGCGGTGCCCCTGGCATCATCGCAGCCATGACTGAAGCTCCAGCCCCCAGCGCACCCACCGACGGCGCGCGTCTCAGCCGGCGGGGCGTCGAGCGTCTCGACCTGTTGCTGCTGACCATTGAGGCTCTTGATCTCAATGGTGGCGAGGCGATGGTCTGGACCAGCCAGCAGATGGGCCTGCAGGCGCAATTCCCCAACCGGGTTGAACTCTGGAAGCGGCGCTGTCACAACCCGCTTCGGCGAACCACTCGGCGGGACCAGCTCGACCCGGTGGACGCCGAATCCCTGATCTGCCTGGTGTGCGCCATGGCTGATCGGCTCTACCCAATGCTCCACCAACTCCTCTCGAGCCGCGAACCGGAACAGCTCACCCAACAGCGTTGGCAGTTGTTCCATGAGCGCCTTCGCGACCTCATCGAAGAGCGGATGAATCAACGCCGGGAAGCCGTTCTTCGCCTCCTCACGATGGAGCCGGCGGGCCCTCTGCACCGTCAACTGATCAGCACCCTGGCGCTCTGCGCAGGTCCAGGAGGAATCGATCGACTCCGCGCAACCCTGCTCGACCCCACGCCTTAGGCCGACCATGTTGAAAACGACATACCAATACGAGCAGACCGCAGCACGGCTGGTGGTGGAAGGCTTTCCCGACCTCTCCGCCGGACAGTCCAATGAGGCGATCGGCATCCTGTCGTCCTGGCGGCTGCAGTTGATCGGAGCACCGGAACTGGAAGGAACCCGGGATCATCTCGAGGCTCTGATGGCAGCGGTGATGCCCTACGCCAGGCATCGCTTGTCCGGCGTGCAGCGCCGCTTTGGGCTGGAAGGCGGTTTTGTGAGCATCGCGCCGGATCAAGCCAACCATCAGCTGGAACTGCGCAGCAGCCGAGAGGGCGTCGAGCCGTTGCAGCTCAAGCTCGATGACGCCGAACTGGCTGATCTGGTGCGTTGCCTCGATCGCTTGCGGCTCGACAACCGGGTCAAGCTGACCTGGACGTTCCCCGAGGACCGCCCGTTGAAGCGCCAGGAGATCGTCGATCGCATTCCTCTCCAGAAACGCCTCGGACCACCCCTTCTGGCTGGGGTTGCTCTGGCATGCACAATCGCCACCGCCTGGCTTGTGCCTCTGCCTCAGGAAACCAAGGAGACAGCGCCAGCACCGGCACCGGTGGACAAGCCTGAAACGCAGTCCGACCGTTGACGTGCGGGAAACACGCTTCAGAATCGCCGCAGTGACGGCACCCTGATCACACCGATGCCATGAGGAAGGAGCGCCGAAGCAGCACACGCGATCAACGACGGGTCTTCCGCCCCCGTCGTCGCTTCCCCTTTGGCCCCGTCCTGCGTCAGTTGACAGTTGTCGTGCTGATGCTGGCTGCTGCCGCAGGAATTGCAGTGCTGCTGAATCAGCTGCCCCAGCAGGTGGACATCATGCTGCTGCTGAGCCAGGCCATTGATGACCTGATTGGCGGCGTTCAGCAACTGCTGGAAGCCATGCTCGGGCTCGCCGCCATCGTGCTGATCGCTGCCATCGCGCTTCTGGCGGGCATCCTCTTGCTTGGTGCGCTCTGGAGGTTGATTCGCATCATCCGACTGGTGTTGTCGCCCCCTATTCAAGGCAGGCGCTGAAGCCGAAAGCACCGGACATTCCGTAAAAAATCGGACCAGATCAACCCCGCAGATTGCAGCGCTGGCAGAACTGAACTGGCGATCCACCGAAAGCATGAGCCAGCCCGTCGACCACGACATGACAGCCGTCCTCGAGGCCATCGATCACTACAGCGATGGTGATGTCGACCAACCGCAGGAAATCATGGTGGAACTGCAGGAGGGTTGTTCCAACAAGCACAAACGGCTGAACAAAAAGGTCTATGAAAAAGAGCTGGCCAAACTCCAGACGGAACTGGTGAAGATGCAGTACTGGGTGAAAGCCACCGGCTTTCGCATGATCATCCTGTTCGAAGGGCGGGACGCCGCAGGCAAGGGAGGATCGATCAAACGGCTGACGGAGCCCTTGAACCCCAGGGGATGCCGGGTGGTGGCCCTGGGCACGTCATCAGAGCATCAGAAAAGCCAGTGGTATTTCCAGCGCTATGTGGAGCATTTTCCCAGTGCCGGAGAAATCGTTGTCTTTGACCGGAGCTGGTACAACCGGGCCGGTGTGGAAAAAGTGATGGGCTTCGCGACACGCGAACAAGTGGAGCAGTTTTATGTGTCGTGCCCAAAGTTTGAGCAAATGCTGGTGCAGGACGGAATCCTGCTGCTCAAATACTGGTTCTCCATCAACGATGACGAACAGGAAAAACGTTTCCAGGAACGCATTGATAACGAAGAGCGTCGCTGGAAGATGAGTCCGATGGACATCGAGTCGCGCAACCGCTGGGTGGAGTACTCGAAAGCGAAGGACACCATGTTTGCCAAGACGCATATCCCGGAAGCCCCATGGTTCACCGTGGAGGCCAATGACAAGCGCCGCGCCCGCTTGAATTGCCTGCGCCACATTCTCAGCAAGGTGCCCTATGCAGACATGACACCGCCACCCATCAAGATGCCGAAGCGCCCGAAGCAAGGAAGCTACAAACGGCCTCCTTTCAACGAGCAATTCTTTGTACCCAACAACTATCCATACAAGGACTGAGAAAACACTGCGCAAAAGAGAAAAGCAATAAGTTTAGGTCAATTATCAGCCTGGGCTGCTTCAATCAAGCAGCCCTTTTTCATGCGAAAAATAATTATTTTTACGTTCACTTACTCAAGTAAAAGCCAGCCGACCCGCAAAAAACCACCTCGCTTGGCTTGAGGTCACACAGCAGCACGCTTTAAGGTGAATGACTATCCAGTTCTGCAGGCTTTGCTCGGTTCCTGGCAAGTCCTAATGCGGTGTATCGCCAGCGCGCTTTTCCTGGTGGCCCATGGCCTGCTGGTGCTGGAGCACATCACCATTGGAACGGCACTGCATGGGATTGCGGAGTTGTTCCTTGCCCCCTGGGCCATCCGCCACAAAGCCTGGGACATCATCGTGATCGGACTGATTTTCTGCGTCTTCGACCTGTGGGGAACGCTGCGTCTGACCGGCGTGTTGGTCTAAGGCCCTTCAACCACTCAGCCTCTGGGACCAAAACCCAAACAGTTGCCACGACGACCAGAGAAACATCCCCAGGAAGACCCAGTTCAGCCAAGCCGGACGTCGGTCGTTTTCAAACATCTCTCAGGACAGCGAAAGGCGACACCTGACCTTATCGGTGTCAACCGGATCACTTCGCCGACGAACTCCAATCGGCGGAACGAAACGACACATTGGCGCCACCACTGCGTTTCAGGTCGTGCATGCCCTCCAGCTGGTTGTACACCGACAAGAGCTGCCGCCGCATGTGGTCGGTATGGGGCAGATCAGCGATCAAACGCAGCACATCCTCAAGGGATCGCTTGGCATCGATCACCAAACGACAATCGGGGCTGCCAGGCTCGTCAAGCATGGAATCAGAAACGATTTCATCCATTCAGCAGAAAATCTCTGCTTGCGGGTGTCTGAATCCCTACCAACGCCGCGATATTCAGCAGAAATTCAGAGTTTGGCCCCGTCCTGCTTTACCCATGCCCCGATCAAGTGGCGTTTCGCACAGCAGGAAGCCTGAGGCTGCTGAACCACGACAACAACACCAGCAGGGATGAAACCCAGAGGCAGGCCTGCATGCCCGCGGCTTCGGTTCGGCCGAGCATGAACACTGCCCCCGAGAGCAACGTGCCCACCAAGCGTCCGGCCGCATTGGCCATGTAATAGAAGCCCACATTGAGGCTGACGCTCTCCGCATCGGTGTAAGCCAGCACCATGTAGGAGTGGATCGACGAATTCATCGCGAACACCACCCCAAAGGCGGCAAGGCCTGCGGTGATGGCGACCGCCACATCCACCTGGCGCCACAGCGCCACCGCGATCAGGGCGGGAATGGCGGTGAGCAGAGCACTCCAGAACTGCACAGCAGATGCTCCCGGGGATGTGGTCTGCCCCCAGAGCCGTCTCAGACCAGGCGCTGATCCCTGAACGATGCCGTAGCCAATCACCCAGAGACCGAGGAAGCCACCGATCTCCCAGAAACTCCAGCCCAGGGAGGCCTCAAGGAACACGGGCAAGGCCACCACGAACCAAACATCCCGGGCACCAAACAGAAAGAAGCGCGCCAGGGACAGCACGTTGATGCCCTGGGATTTGGAGAACAGCGACGAAAAGGCCGGCTTGGACTTCATCTTTCCGATCTCCCCGGGCAGCACCAGCGTGAGCAGGAAGGCCAGGGCCAGACCTGCCGCCATCCAGCCCACGGCAGCATTGAAGCCAAAGGCAGTGAGCAGCACCCCACCGAGGAAGAAGCCCACACCCTTGAGGGCGTTCTTGGATCCCGTGAGGATCGCCACCCACTTGAACAGCTGCTGCTGCCCCTGCTGCTGGTCCTCCGGCGTTTCCGAAACCACCGTCTTGATGGCACTCTTGGCGCTCATCTTGTTGAGATCTTTGGCGATGCCGCTGATGGCCTGAGCGGTCATCACATAGATCACGCTCAACAGTTTCGGCCAACTGGCGGCGACGGGCATCAGCATCAACAACGCAAGAATCTGCAGCAGCGTTCCCACCCAGAGGGTGAGCCGAAGCCCATAGCGGGCACCGATCCAACCGCCGTACAGGTTGGTGAGCACCCCAAACAGCTCATAAAACAGAAACAGGAAGGCGATCTCGAGGGTGGTGTAGCCGAGTTGATGGAAGTGGAACACCACCAACATCCGCAGGGCCCCATCGGTGAGCGTGAAGGCCCAGTAGTTGGCGGTGACAATGCCGTATTGCTGCAGAGGGGAGAGCTTCATCCGTCCAGACCAACCACGTGGCAGGTGAGATCGGCCATGCGGCAGCTGTAGCCCCATTCGTTGTCGTACCAGGCAAACACCTTCAACTGGTTGCCATCGACAACCATCGTCGAGAGGGCATCGACAATCGAGCTGCGGTTGTCGTTGGTGTAGTCGCACGACACCAACGGGCGTTCCTCGTAACCCAGGATTCCCTTCAGAGGCCCTTCCGCAGCTGCTTGGAACGCAGCATTCACCTGCTCCACCGTGACGCTCTGCTTGAGCTCGAACACCGCATCGGTGAGCGATCCATTCAGCAGGGGAACACGAACGGCATGACCGTTGAGTTTGCCCTTCAGCTCAGGAAAGATCATCGCGATCGCCTTGGCCGAACCGGTGGTGGTGGGAATGAGTGAGCTGAGCCCGGAGCGTGCCCGGCGCAGGTCGCTTTTGAAGGAATCGATCGGCACCTGGGTGTTGGTGATGTCGTGAATGGTGGTGATCAGGCCGTGCTCGATGCCGAAGCTCTCGTGCACCACCTTCACCACAGGCGCCAGGCAGTTGGTGGTGCAGGAGGCTGCCGTCACCAACTTGTGGCGCGCCGGTTCATAGAGGTGGTGATTGATCCCGTAAACGATGTTGAGCGCGTCCTCACCGGCAACCACACCCTTCACGGGACAGGCAACCACCACCCGTTTGAGGCCCAGCTGATCGAAATAGGGATTGAGCGTCTCCGGCGTTTTGATCTTGCCGCTGGCTTCAAGCACCATCTCCACCCCCCGATCGCTCCAGGGCACGGCGGTGGGGTCTTTCTCGCTGGACCAGGTGAGTGCGGATCCCTCCACGCTGAATCCAGCAGCACTGCTGGTGATGCCTCGATCCCAGCAACCATGCACAGAATCGAACTCCAGCAGGTGGGCCGCCGTTGCTGCATCGCCAGCGGGATCATTGACATGCACCAGTTCGATGCCGGGCCGTCCCCAGAGGGCCCGGAACACCAGGCGACCAATCCGTCCAAAGCCATTGATGCCGATCCGCATACCAGCTCCTTCGATCAATCAAATTATCTTGATCCAAACAGAGCGGGGGACACTGCTCTTGTGATCCAGAACACCCTCAACAGGGAGCAGTCGAGGCAGCTGCTCAAAGCACTGGCCGACCCGATCCGTCTCGACGTGATCCATGCGCTGGCACAGGGGGAACGATGCGTCTGTGACCTCACCCGTGAGCTCAACCTCTCCCAGTCGAAGCTCTCGTTCCACCTCAGGGTGCTGCGAGAGGCGGGGCTGCTGACGGATCGGCAGAGCGGCCGCTGGATCTACTACCGCCTGCAACCGGATGCCCTGGCAGCCCTGGAAGCCTGGCTGGCCGAACTGCGCCGCCACTGCAGCCAGAGCGCTACCCCCTGCCCAAGCTGACAATGGACCAACGGCTTTTCTTCCCGGCCACCGAACGCAACCGCGGCCCCATCGGAGATCTGCTGAAGCAGCTCTTGCCTGGCTCAGGAGCCGTGCTGGAACTGGCCAGCGGCAGTGGTGAGCACGCCGTCTGCTTTCAGCAGCGCTTTCCCCATCTGCGCTGGCAGGCCAGCGATCCGGATCCAGACCATCGCGCCAGCATCAACGCCTGGATCCAGCACCAGGGTCTGAGCCAGGTGATGCCAGCAGCCCTCAACCTCGATGTTGAACACCGCCCCTGGCCCCTGCCCCAGAACCTCCAAGGGGCCGTGAAGGCTGTTGTGTGCATCAACCTGCTGCACATCAGCCCAGCCAGCTGCACCGATGCCGTGCTCAAGGAATCCGCCCTGTTGCTGCCCAGCGGCGCACCCTTGATCATTTATGGCCCATTCATGCTCAATGGTGCTCACACCAGTGCAAGCAATGCCGCCTTCGACCAATCCCTCAGGGAACGCAACCAGCAATGGGGGTTAAGGGAGCTGAATCACGTAACAGCCATCGCCGCCAAGGCTGGCTTCAACACCGAAAACGTGGTCTCCATGCCCGCTAACAATCTGACTTTGGTGTTTCAGCGCGCTTGAGCCCCACCTCGCTTGCCAGCTTCTGGAAGGCCGTCGACAATCACGCAGTATCTCCGGTGTGAGCGATGGATCTGACTGATTTCTTAGCGAAGCTGCTGATCGGTTCAGCCATCACCCTGACCCTGGCGTTCCTTTGTAAGACAGTTTTTCCTCGGTTCACGAAGCGAAGCAAAACCGACTTCGACGACTTCGTGCTCAACGCCTTCGCCGCTTCGGTGGTGCCCTTCGGCTTGGTGGTCACTCTGATCCTTGCCCAGGATGATTTGGGCTTGCCCAACAACATTGCCAGGGCCTACGACACCTCGCTGCGCATTGTCGGCACGATCATTCTGATTCGGTTGGTCAACCGAATCGGAGCGCGATTCCTTTTCGGATTGGTGCGCCGTGCAGGCGCGGATGATCTTCAACAACTGCTCCAAAGTCTGCTCCCGCTGCTGAAAACCGTGGTGTGGGCGATCGGCACCTTGGTGCTGCTGCAGAGCCTGGGCGTGAAGATGACAGTGATCTGGGGTTTGCTCAGTGCCGGCGGAATCGGCATTGGCTTGGCCCTGAAAGAACCGGCCCAGGAATTGTTCGCCTACCTGATGATTCTTCTGGACAAGCCTTTCACCGTTGGGCAATTCATCACGGTGGGCTCCACCTCAGCAACGGTGGAACGCATCGGTGTTCGCTCCACCCATCTGCGCAGCCTGCGCGGCGAACAGGTGGTGATGAGCAACTCAACCCTTACAGGCTCCACAATCCTCAATTTCGCTGAAATGGCGCAACGCCGGATGATCTATTCGATTGGCGTCACCTACAGCACATCGCTCGAGCAGATGAAGGCAATCCCCACGATGGTTCAGGCCGTGATCGACGCTCAGGCCCACAGCACCTTCAACCGCTGCCACTTCACCGAATTTGCTGATTCCAGCTTGAATTTTGAACTGGTTTATTACATCGACACCCGCGATTTCACGGTCGCTCTGAACGAACAGCAAGCCATCAACCTCGGAATTATGGAGGCCTTCGCCCAAGCAGGCATCGACTTTGCCTTCCCAAGCAGGACGCTCTACTTAGAGGGAGACTCACTCGCCGGCAAAGCCTCCTGAGCCGTCGGCACACCAGAGCGCCAAACAACACCACCGATCAACAGGGCCAAGGCCGCCACAGCAGCGGTAAAGGGGATCAGGCGACGACGATCAGGACTCGAAGCACGGGCGACCTGGCTGGAGAGGTTGTCGCGTCGAGATGCAAGAAATGTCCCCTGCCGGCAGCGGGTGCACACCGTGTTGGTGACGCCTGCACTCTTCAACTTGAAGCCGTAACGACCCGGAATCTCAACGGGTGTTCCACAGCTGGAACAAGGGAGAGAAAAAACTGCCATGGGGAAACTGCCCTCAATTCAGATTTATCACCCCGGTTTCACTCCAACGGAACGTCACCCGTGGCAAAAACAGAACCCCAGCAGAGGCTGTGGTCCGCCGTCCAGAAGGGCTGCACCTCCCGCCAGTCCTCGCCCTCACCAACCCGCATCATCATCTGGCCGCTGCCGTCATGGACAAATTCGACGCGCTGCTGATTCCAGGTCAACACCCAGCGCTCTCCAGGACTGGCGGCCACCATCCGACAGGGACTTCAGGCCTGCTGCGCGATCCGGCAGCGCATCGAAGCCGCTGCTGCTGAGCTCCTAGCTGCAGAGCTGCCCAACAGCAGCAGAGCCGCGGTCCAGAGCTGAATGCGAAACACAGACACTGACTCGGCAGCACCCTGGCGAAAGGCCTCCTTTTCACCATGGGGCTGGGCGATGGTCACGCCGTTGAGGCGCACCGGATCTCTTCAGGGTTTGGTGTCTGTCAGGATTTGATCAGACCAGTTGCTGATCGTGCCGCGTTTTCAAGCCCGCGTCCTCGTGCGTCTGCGCCCCTCCGTACTCGATCCAGCCGGAGAAGCCGCGCGTGGTGCCGCTGAACGACTTGGGGTGGAAGGCCTCAGCAAGCTGCGGATCGGTAAAGCCGTGGAAATGGAGATTGAGGCCCCTGATGAGGCCGAGGCCCGCCGCAGGTTGGAACTGCTCAGTGATCGCTTGCTGGCCAACCCGGTGATCGAAGACTGGAGCCTGGAGCTGGATCAGTCATGAGCATCGGGGTCATCGTTTTTCCCGGCTCCAACTGCGACCGGGATGTGCAATGGGCAACCGAGGGTTGCCTTGGGATGAGCACGCGCAGGGTCTGGCATGAGGAGACCGACCTCAGCAGCTTTGACGCCATCGTTCTGCCGGGCGGTTTCAGCTATGGCGACTACCTGCGTTGCGGCGCCATTGCCCGCTTCGCACCAGCCCTGCAGTCCTTGATCGACTTTGCCGCCAAGGGCGGTCGCGTGCTCGGCATCTGCAACGGATTTCAGGTGCTCACGGAACTGGGCCTGCTCCCCGGTGCCCTTACCCGGAACCGGGATCTGCACTTCATCTGTGAAGACACACCCCTCAAGGTGGTGAGCCAGCGCACGGCCTGGATGCAGGGGTACAACGACGGGGCCCTGACCCTGCCGATCGCCCACGGTGAAGGCCGCTACCAGTGCAGCGATGACACGCTGAAGCAACTTCAGGACGACGACGCCATCGCCCTGAGCTACAGCAACAACCCCAACGGGTCTGTGTCCGACATCGCAGGCATCACCAATGCCAGCGGTAGCGTTATGGGCCTGATGCCCCACCCCGAGCGGGCCTGTGATCCGGCCACGGGAGGAACCGACGGCCGCCGCATGCTGGAAGCCCTGCTGGGCTGATGCCAACCCGCCGGACGCTGCTGATCTCAGGGGCATCCACGATCATCACGGCCCTGCTCTCCCCCAGGGCCATGGCGGCCCAGCGCAGGCTGAAACCGTTGAAGCCTGGATCACGCATCCGCGCCGTGAACCCCGGCACCTGGATGGATCCGGACACGGATCTCCAAGCCTTGCGCGAGCGCTGTGATCAACAGCAGTGGCATCTGGAGATTCCCGCAGCCGTCAGCCGTCAATGGCGCTATTTCTCAGGAACCGACCAGGAACGGGTTGAGGATCTGAGGTCAGCCTGGAACGATCCAACGGTGGATGCCGTGGTGACCCTTGGCGGGGGCTGGGGGGCCGCCCGCGTGCTCGAAGCCGGTTTTCGTTTTCCGCGCCATCCCAAATGGAGCCTGGGGTTCTCCGACACCAGCTCCCTGCTGCTGGCCCAGTGGGCCGCTGGCCTGCCGGGGGCCATCCATGGATCCAGCGGCGGCACAGAGGCGCAATGGCAACGCACGGTGGACTTGCTCTGCGGCCGTCCGGTGGCGCCCCTGCTGGGCGAGCCACGACGGCGGGGGATCGCGCGCGGACCCTTGGTGGTCACCAACCTGACCGTGGCGACCCACCTGATCGGCACGCCCTGGCTTCCCTCCCTGAAGGGGGCCATCCTGGTGCTGGAAGATGTGGGCGAAGCGCCCTACCGGGTTGATCGGATGCTGACCCAGTGGCGCAGCGCAGGCCTGTTGCAGCAGTTGGCGGGGGTGGCCTGCGGCCGCTTCAGCTGGGCTGAAGACGACATCCTTCCCGGCGATTTCACGATGGACGAGATCCTGGAGGAACGCCTGGGCGATCTGGGCATTCCACTGGTGCTGAATCTGCCGCTGGGCCATGGACGGCCCAACCAGGCCTTGCCCCTGGGAGCACAGGCACAACTGGACGGCAAGCACGGCCTGCTCAGCCTGATGGCCTGATGTGATGGCCTGGTCAAAACGTGACGCTGCTCACGAGCAGCACCACAAAAAAAGGGGGCCTTTCGGCCCCCAGCGAGTGATCGATTGATCGTGATGATCAGGCAGCGACAGCAGCCTTGGGATCGAGAGCACCCTTGGCGTAGAGGCCGGCGTAGTAGGTGATGCTCTGCTGCTGGATCTTGCTGGCGTTGCCGGCAGCCCAGAACTGCTGATAACGGTCCAGGCAGACCTGCTTCATGTACTTGCGAGCCGGCTTGTTGAAGTGGCGGGGGTCGAAGTTGGAAGGATCGGCCATGGCCGCTTCACGCACAGCAGCGGTGAAGGCGAGACGGTTGTCGGTGTCGATGTTCACCTTGCGCACACCGTTGCGGATGCCTTCCTGGATTTCCTCGACGGGAACGCCGTAGGTCTCGGGGATGGCACCACCGTGCTTGTTGATCATCTCCAGCCATTCCTGAGGAACAGAGGAGGAGCCGTGCATCACCAGGTGGGTGTTGGGGATGGCTTTGTGGATCTCAGCGATGCGGCTGATGGCCAGCACTTCACCCGTGGGCTTGCGGGTGAACTTGTAAGCGCCGTGGCTGGTGCCGATGGCGATGGCCAGGGCGTCGCACTTGGTCTTGGCGACGAAGTCGGCAGCCTCAGCGGGATCGGTGAGCAGCATGTCCTTGGACAGCTCGCCTTCGAAACCGTGGCCGTCTTCGGCTTCACCCTTGCCGGTTTCCAGGGAGCCCAGGCAACCCAGCTCACCCTCAACGCTCACACCCACGGAGTGGGCGAAGTCCACCACCTGCTTGGTGACGTTGACGTTGTAGTCGTAGCTGGCGGGAGTCTTGGCGTCGGCTTCCAGGGAACCGTCCATCATCACGGAGGTGAAACCGTTGATGGCAGCGGAGTAGCAGGTGTCAGGGGCGTTGCCGTGGTCCTGGTGCATCACCACGGGGATGTGGGGATAAGTCTCGGTTGCGGCCAGGATCAGGTGACGCAGGAAGATCTCACCGGCGTAGCTGCGGGCGCCGCGGGAGGCCTGGAGGATCACAGGGCTGTCGGTCTCGTCAGCCGCTTCCATGATGGCCTGGACCTGCTCCAGATTGTTCACGTTGAACGCAGGAATGCCGTAGCCGTTCTCAGCGGCGTGGTCGAGCAGGAGCCGAAGCGGAACGAGCGCCATGGATAAATCCTCGGAGGGTTGGGGTCGTCTAAGACGAATCGCCGGCAATTTTACCGCGTGTTACGCAAGATCCAATGTGCCGCCTGCTGCTTGATCGCAGGCCACTCGACTGGCCACGCCCTCGGCCAGTCCAGGCAGCATCGGTCGCCCACTGCGGATGCTCTCGGCCCACCAGCCCAGCACCCGTGCCACAGGGGCGATGCGGCCATCCGCCCAGGTTTCCGGAAAGGCGAAGTCGGCATCGGCTTCCACGGCGCGGAAGGGCTCACCGAGCGGGGCGTGCTGCAGCTCAAAGCCATGGACGTAGTCCTTCTGATTGGTGCTGCTGAGCAGCAGCGATCCCGACGACCCCACCACATCCAGGCAGAACCCGCGACCGTTGCGCGACACGGAACTGAGGCTGGCCTGCGCCGGCACCGGCAGATCCTGCCTTCCCTGCCAATGGGCCACGGTCTGCAGCAGCGACACATCAGAAGCATCCACGGCCGCCAGACCACCATCGGGATGAGGGCGTTGCTTGATCGAAACGCTGTTCAGGGCCTGGACGGTCCCCAGGGGACCGATCAGCCAGGCCAGCATGTCCATGGCATGGGTTCCGAGGGCTCCGATCACGCCGCCGCCCTGATCCGCCTGGGCATACCAGTTCCAGCCGCGCTGGGGATCGGCACGGCTGCCCATCAACCAGTCGAGCTTCACCAGCCAGGGTGTGCCGACGGCACCGGCCTGCAGAAGGCGTGCGGCCTGCATGAACAGGGGAACAGCGCGGTATTCGTAGTCCACAGCCACCGACAGCCCCCGTGCCAGGGCCAGCCGCTGCAGCTCGCGGACTTGATCGGCATGCAGCGCGATGGGCTTTTCGAGCAGCAGATGCTTGCCCGCCTGCAGGGCCCGGCGGGCAAGGTCGAAGCGGGGTGCAGGGGGTGTGGCGATGATCACCGCATCCACCGCGGGATCAGCCAGCAGAGCGTCCCAGTCACTGAATCCCTTCAAGCCATGGGCGGCCGTGGCCGCATCCAAGCGCTCCTGGCGCGGGTGCCAAAGCGCCACCGCTTCAAGATCCGTGGCTGCCGCAAGGGCCGGCAGGTGCACCTTCTCCCCGAAGCCGAGACCGGCGACGGCAACACCAAGGGGTTGTGGGGACATCTCAGCTGGGGAGGGGTTCGGTGCAGACAGCCTCAATCACGGAGGTGATCAGCCCGTCATCGCCGGCAGGCTGCCATTGGGCACGAAAACGCGGCAAACCATTCACCTGTTTGTCGCGATACAGCTCCTGGGAGCAGTCCAGCTGCATCACATAGAGCTCGCCGGAGGGCTGCTCTCCATCTTCAGTGGCCGCTGGAGTGAAGCGGCTGAGCACGGTGCGGTATCCATCCCGATCGATGCGCACACTGCCGCGGTCCCACCACTGCTGGCCCGCGTCGGTGGCAGGAACCTCAATCCATTCCACGGGGCCCGCCAGAACGGGGGCGACCCAGCAGACCAAGGCCAGGATCAGGACACAACCAGCTCGGATCATGCGCTGGTGAGCTCCATCGGTTTGCAGCCGTGCAGGCGCAGAAGATTGGCCAGGGTGGAGCGCAGCTGGGTGCGGGGAACGATCGTGTCCACGAAGCCGTGCTCCTGCAGATATTCAGCCGTCTGGAAATTGTCAGGCAGCTTCTCCCGCAGGGTCTGCTCGATCACCCGGCGGCCAGCAAAACCAATCAACGCCTTCGGTTCCGCCAGGATCAGGTCGCCCAGCATGGCGAAACTGGCGGTCACACCCCCCGTGGTGGGGTGGGTGAGCAAGGGCATGTAGAGCAGCTCGGCTTCGCGGTGGCGTTCCAGCGCGCCGGAGATCTTCGCCATCTGCATCAGGCTGAGCATCCCCTCCTGCATCCGGGCACCGCCGGAGGCACAAACGATCAGCAGCGGCAACTTGCGGGCGGTGGTCTCCTCGATCAGACGGGTGATTTTCTCCCCGACCACCGAGCCCATCGATCCCCCCATGAAGCGGAAGTCCATTGCTGCCAGGCCCATGGGGATGCCCTCCACCCGGCAGAGCCCGGTGACCACACCATCCCGCAGCCCCGTCGAGGCCTGACTTTCCCGCAGCCGGTCGGCATAGGCGCGCCGGTCTTTGAATCCGAGGGGATCCACCGGTGACAGATCCGCATTCAGCACCTGGAAGCTGTCGGGGTCCGCAATCAGTGCGATGCGCTCAGCACTGTCGATCCGGTGGTGATGGCCGCAGTTGGCGCAAACACTGGCATTGAGTTTCAGGTCTTTGAGATAGACGACCTGACCACACTCCGGGCATTTGCTCCACAGCCCATCACCTTCATCGGGTTCCTGCTTGACGTTGGCGACGTACTGACCCTTGCGGCGATCAGCAAACCAATCGAACAGAGACACACAGGGCCGTCAGCTCACACCATTAAAAGCCGGACTGGGAATCGACGCTGGGGAATCAAGCCCCCAGCAGCATCACCCAGGTGCTCCACCACCACTGCGGACCGGTCAACCAGACCAGCCAGATGCCAAAGGCAATGAAGGGACCGAAGGGGAATGGTTCCCTGGGGCCCAACCGGCCGCTGAGACGAGCGGTGCTTCCGACCAAGGCTCCCGAGACAACCGCAAGGGCCATCGCCGCTGCGATGCCCCCGGGGCCCAGCCATGCCCCACCCAGCGCCGCCAACTTGGCATCGCCAAGGCCCAGCGCAGGCTGTCCCAACAACCGTTCGGCCAGGGCACTGAGGCCTTCCAACAGCAGCAGGGCCAGCACCACTCACCAGCGGCACAGGGGCTCCGGCAACCAAAGGTGATCCAGATCGATCAACACCAGCGGCAACAGAAGCGCGATCAGGGGGAAACCAGCCCAGGGGAGCCAGAGATCAGGCAGCCCCCCACCAGCACCAGGCCACACCAACAGCGCCGAGATCCAGAGGCCGGCACTCAGGGCCTCCACAGCGGGGTAACGCCAGCTGATCGCTGCATCACAGTCGCGGCAGCGGCCCCTCAGCAGCAGCCAACCCAGCAGCGGGAGATTGTCATGCCAGCGGATGGCATGGCCGCATTTGGGGCAGTGGCTGCCGGGAAAGACCACCGATTCCTGGCGGGGCAAGCGCCAGGCCACCACGCTGGTGAAGCTGCCGACGCAGGCGCCCAGCAGGCCGGTCCAAGCCAGGATCAACCCTTCCATCGGGTCCGACCACGGCTCGTGCGCCCCCGGATCAGATCAATAGCAATGAACTCTTCGTCCGGCAGAAGAACAGGGGTCTCGAAGACCACGCGGCCATCGGGTTCCTGCGGATCCACCACCACACCAAGAGGCTCCTGCCCCGCAGGGGTGCTGGAGAGATAGGCGAAATAAATGCGACGGGCCTGGGCGATCAGCGAGCGGCTGTCAATGCGGTCCCAGCGGGGAGATGAGGGCGCCCCCGAGGCTCCGCGGATTTCAAAGGAGGGCGTTGACAAAGAAATAGAGCCCACCTGATCACTCAGATGGGCCCATTGTAGAGACGATTATTGATAGGAGAAGAGATCAGCTGAGCTTGTTCTTCTCTTCGATCATGCGGTGAATGATCGGAGTGAGGATCAGTTCCATGGCGAAGCCCATCTTGCCGCCGTTCACCACGATGCTGGTGGGGCTGGACATGAAGGAATCGTGGATCATGTTCAGCAGGTAACCGAAGTCGATCCCCCACTTCTCACGAGCACCCTTGCGGAAGTGGATGATCACGAAGCTTTCATCCGGGGTCGGGATGTTCCGACAGATGAAGGGGTTGGAGGTGTCCACGGTGGGAACACGCTGGAAGTTGATGTCGGTCTGGCTGAACTGCGGGCAGATGTGATTGATGTAATCAGGCATCCGGCGCAGGATCGTGTCAACGATCGCTTCAGCGGAATAACCACGCTCAGCGTTGTCGCGGTGGATCTTCTGAATCCACTCAAGGTTGGTGATCGGCACCACACCCACCAGGAGGTCGGCCAGGGCGGCCACGTCGTAGCCCTCGCCCTTCACACCGCCATGGAGGCCTTCGTAGAACAGCACGTCAGTGCCGGTCGGGATGTCTTCCCAAGGCGTGAACTGACCCGGCTCGAGGTTGACGCCAAGACGGGCGTTGTGTTCAGCCGCTTCTTCAACGCTGTGGAGGTAGTAGCGCTTCTGACCAGCACCGGTTTCGCCGTAGGTGCGGAACAGTTCCTCGAGCTTGTCGAACAGGTTGGCCTCAGGGCCGAAGTGGGAGAAGTTCTCACCCTTGGCCAGGGCATCCGCCATGGCCTGTTTCATGGGCATCCGCTCGTAGCGGTGGTAGCTGTCGCCTTCCACCACTGCAGGGGTAATGCCTTCCCTCGCAAAGATGTGCTCGAAGGCGCGCTTGACGGTGCTGGTTCCAGCTCCGGAAGAACCGGTAACAGCGACAACCGGATGACGCTTCGACATCGACGCAGGGACTACGGGCCCGGCGATCCTGCCAGATCAGGGCCCGATTGCACCAATCTCTGGCTTACAGAGCTTTGAGCAATTGCTCACCCATGGCGCGACAACCCAGCTGGGTGCAGCCTTCTGCCATGAGATCACCGGTGCGGAAGCCACCGGCCAGAACGGCATCCACAGCGGCCTCAAGATCATCGGCAGCCGCGGCCTGTTTGAGGCCGATGCGCAGCATCATTGCGGCCGAGAGCACCATGGCCATGGGATTGGCCTTGTCCTGACCGGCGATGTCGGGGGCTGAACCGTGCACAGGCTCAAACAAACCAGGGCCCTCACTGCCGAGGGAGGCGGAGGGCAGCATGCCGATGGAGCCGGTGAGCATCGCCGCCTCATCGCTGAGGATGTCGCCGAAGAGGTTGCCGGTGAGCAGCACATCGAACTGGCGGGGATCACGCACCAGCTGCATCGCAGCGTTATCCACATACATGTGGCTCACCTCCACAGCGCCATAGCTGGGCGCCATGGCATCCACGCGGTCCCGCCAGAGCTGGCTCACATCGAGCACATTTGCCTTGTCCACGGAGCAGAGCCGGCCCCGCCGCTCCTGGGCGATCTCAAAGGCCACCTTCGCGATCCGATCCACCTCCGAGGCGGAGTAGGTCATGGTGTTGAAGCCGCGCTCGTCCCCCTCGGTCTCAATGCGTCCCTTGGGCTGACCGAAGTAGATCCCCCCGGTGAGTTCCCGCACCACCATCAGGTCCACCCCCTCGATCACCTCACGCTTGAGGCTGCTGGCATCGATGAGGGCCGGAACAATCTTCACCGGCCGCAGATTGGCGAACAGCTCCATGCCGGCGCGCAGGCAGAGCAGGCCGGTTTCCGGGCGTTTCTCGCGGGGGAGGCTGTCGAAACGGGGGCTGCCGATGGCGGCGAGCAACACCGCATCGGCTGCCTTGCAGGCTTCGAGGGTGCTGGCGGGCAACGGCTCACCGGTGGCATCGATGGCGCTGCCACCGATGGGCTGCTCCTCAAAGCTCAACGAAAAGCCATGGCGCTGGCTCACCACCTCCAGCAGCTGACGGGCGACAGCGGTGATCTCGGGGCCGATGCCATCACCGGGCAGGAGAACAACGCGGTGCTGAGCCATGACGGTGCGGTACGGCAGGTCGACCGCTGAGGTTACTGAGGGGTGTCCCGCTTGAGCTCCCGCAGGGTCTTGGCCATCTCCGGCAGCTTGCTGAAGGTGGTGGCGCAGCGCAGCCAGAGGCGATTCGGAATCGCGGGAAAACCACTCACCACCGCTCCGGGGGCCAAATCAGTGTGAATGCCGCACTTGGAGCTGGCGATGGCGCGATCGCCGACGACAACACGATTGGCGACCCCCACCTGGCCCGCCAGGATCACCCCCTGGCCGATGTGGGCGCCGCCGGCGATGCCCACCTGGGAGGCGAAGGCACAGCCACGGCCGGTGGTGACGCCATGACCGATCTGCACCAGGTTGTCGATCTTGGTGCCGGCACCAATGCGGGTCTCACCGACGGAAGGGCGATCAATGGTGGTGCCGCTACCCACCTCAACGCCGTCTTCAAGAACCACCTGGCCGGTCTGCGGCATTTTTCGCCAACCTTTGGCCGTCGGCACGAAGCCAAAGCCCTCAGAGCCGACAACGGCATTGGAATTCACCACACAGCCACGCCCGAGACGGCTGCCGGGGTGGAGCACGGCATTGGCGTGCAGCTCACAGCCATCACCCACCACCACGTTGTCGTAGATCACCACCCCGGGGTGAACGATGCAGTCGGCACCAAGACGGCTTCCCTCCCCGATGCAGACCCGCGGGCCCACCGCTGTGCCGGGGCCCACCACAGCCCGTTCATCGATCACCGCCGAGGGGTGAATTTCCGCCAAGGGCCGGCGGCGGGGATGCAACTGATCGAGGGCTTCAGCAAAGGCCAGACGCGGATCCGCGAAGACCGCAAAGGCGATGCCACGCTGCGAAGCCAGATCAATCAGATCCTGTTGATCGGGCAGCAACAGGGCACCCACGCCGCTGGTGCCCAAGGCCGCGGTGAGGGCGTTGCCCTTCTCCAGAAAGCTGAGCTGCGCGGCTGAGGCCTGATCGAGTGAAGCGGCACCCTCAAGCCATGGGTCCAAGCCCGGCTGGCTCGAGCGCAGGCCTGCATCACCGGTCTGCAGAACCTTGATCAGGGTGCTGAAACGCATGGAGGCCAGGGCAGTCCGGCGGATCGTAGACGTGGTTAACGGCTGCGAAGCACCAGACCATCGCGATGAACCACCACCGGGGAGGACTCCCCCGGCGATGGGTCATTCATCGCGGCCCGCAGCTGGTCGCTGTCCATCGAACAGAGGCCACGGCCCAGGTCCTCCCCATCGGGGTCCAGCAACTGAACGGGTTGATTGGCGGCGAACTCACCCCGCACCGCCGTCACACCCACCAGCAGCAGGGACGCACCACGGTGCTGCAGCGCAGCACAGGCCCCCGCATCCAGCTGCAGTTCACCCTCAGGCTGAAGCACGTGGGCCAGCCAACTGCGTCGGTTGCCCAGGGGTTCGGGATGGGGATGGAACACCGTCCCCCCCCGTTCCCCCTGCAACAAAGCCTCGAGGCGTGCAGGATCGCGGCCATCGGCGAGCTGCACGGTGATGCCACTGGCGGTGGCGATGCGGGCTGCCGCCAGCTTCGTGGTCATGCCCCCGGTGCCCCAGCGCCCCCCGTCACCGGCCCCCTGTTCCAACGAGTCCAGCTCCCGAGGATGGCGAACATCCGAGATCGGTTCGGCGTTGGCATCCACCCGCGGATCCGAGGAATACAGGCGATCAACATCCGTGAGCAAGATCAGTTGCTGGGCTTCAACGGCGGCGGCCACCAACGCCGAGAGGGTGTCGTTGTCGCCGAAGCGCAACTCCGCCGGCGAAAGGGCATCGTTCTCGTTGATCACCGGCAGCACCCCCCAACTCAGCAGCTGCCGCAAGGTGCCCGAAGCGTTCTGATACCGACGGCGATCGGCCAGGTCGGAGCGGGTCAACAGCACCTGCGCCACGGAACGACCATGGCGTTCCATAGCCCGTTCGTACAGCGCCATCAGCGCGCCCTGGCCGATGGCTGCAGCCGCCTGCAGAGCCACCACCGTGTCGGGGCGGTTGGTGAGGGCCAGCTTCTGGCAGCCCAGGCCAACGGCACCACTGGTGACCAGCACCACCTGGTCACCGCGGTCCATGGCCCCCGCGAAGCAGCGGGCGTAGCCATCAATCGTGGTGGAGGTCTCCCCCCGAAGCAGGCTGGTGCCGATTTTCACGACCCACAGGGTCATGCTGCAGGCGCCCCCATCACGCGGGCCATGGCGCGTTCAAACCGCTGAACACGGTCATGGCGGCAGGGCTTGCCGTCGTCTCGAACCGGGCGAACCAACACCGTGTAAAGCCCCATCCGGTTGCCGCCGAGCACATCCGTGAACAGGCGGTCGCCGATCATCGCGATCGCCTCCGGGGGCAGCGCGAGATCACGAACCACGCTGCGAAGGGCGCCACGGCGGGGCTTGCCGGCACCAAAGGTGAAGCTGACCTGCAGCTGATCAGCCACGGCAGCAATCCGATCGCGGGAGGGGTTGTTGCTGAACAGATGCAATTGAAGGCGACGGCCGGCATCCACCAGCCAGTCGCGCACGGGCCCTGGCAGTGTCACGTCACGACCGGGCAGAAGGGTGCGGTCAACGTCGATCACGGCGGCCTTCAGGCCGTGGGCCGTGAGGTGGGGCAGCGAAAGCTGGGCAATGGTGAGGTGGGGATCCCAATCGGGGGTCAACCAGTGCTGTGCCGTCAATCCGGCCATTCACGCTCCTCCAGTTCCGCCTCAATCAGGGGTTGAACGCGGTCGAGCTCATCGTCGCTCAGCAGCACCGCCTGGCCATCCACCATCCGCACCAACACCAGGAACGGGTCGAGGGGGATGTAGAGGCCGTATTCCTCCGCGTCGACCATGAAGCTCACCAGCAGCTCAAAGGTCTCGGCGTCCTCATCAACGTCGTCGTCCTCTTCCAGCTCGTCGAGCTCGTCCTGATCCGGCTCCTCCAGTTCACCACTGACGGTGAGGGTGATCGCCGATCGCACCAGCACCAGGTCGTGCTCCTGGAGCACCACATCAGCCACCGAGAGAATCGGCTCGCTGCTGGCAACTTCCGTAATCGGCACCGGCTCTGCATCGTCATTGAGCCGAAACAGCGACACAGGTGTGTCGACCGGCGAGAGCAGGGCGTAGTCCTGCCCCTCGATGGGGATCAGATGCTCGAGGAAGCACAGCAGGTCATGGCCCTCGCGGTCGCGGACCAGCAGGGTGGGGTGATCACTGCTCTTACCGGGGCCCGACTCAGACATCGACGCGGCTCTGACTGGGCTCAGGATCCACCATCGCCCGCCCCGGTGCCCGACCTTGACGCACTCTGTTGGGCCGGTTTGAGCTCCGGCCCCTCCGCCAGCCATTGCTCCAGCAGCAGGGCAGCGGCTGCACTGTCCAGACGTCCGCTGCGATCGCCCGTCAGCCCGAACTGTTCACCGGCCGCCCAGGTGCTGCTGTGTTCATTCACCCAGGCCAGGGGCAGATCGAGGGCGGCAGCCAGGCGCAGGCCGTAACGCTGGCAATGCTCCGCCTGGGCCGTGGGCTGGCCCGCGGCATCCAGAGGCAAACCCACCACAAGCCCCTGCACCGACCGTTCACGGCAGTGGGCCCGCAGAACGACCAGATCCGCATCAAAGCGACCACGACGCAGGGCAGAGAGGGGCGTGACACTGATGCCCAGGGCATCGCAGCCGGCCAGGCCGATGCGCCGCCGGCCCACATCGAGGCTGAGGATCGAACAGGGACGCGGCCGCATCAGTGCCGATCACCCAGGCTTGGTGTGGGCAAGGGTGTGCCCTGGGGCCGCAATCGGCCCAGCACCTGATCGAGCGATCGGGTCAGCTGCAGGTTGCGCTGGGGTGACTGACGCCGCCACATGCTGCGTCCGAGCAGCAGCTGCTCGTCGCCGCGGGTCCAGCCCTCCGCCTCCAGGATCCGGCTGAGGGGGGCATCGTCAAAGGCCGTGAGCAGCCCGCGGGGGAGGCCACGCTGAAGGATCCCGTTCAAAACCTGGGGAAGGGCCTGATCCAGCCGGGGATCCCAGGCGACGTCGCGCATCAGTTCCAGGAACCCTGCCTCTCCCGCATCGGGAAGGCGGATGCAGCCCGCCAACACAGCATCTCCAGCCATCAGCACGCCGCAGCCGGGGCCGTTACGGTCCAGCAGATCCAGCCAATGGCGATCCGTGATCTGACGCAGGTGGCTGTGGCTGCCGCCCTGCTCGATCGGCCAGAGCAACTGGGCGGTGCGGCGGTTCAAGGCCGCCCAGCGCAGACCCCCTGGCAACTGATCGGTGCCCTTTGGATCAACCCCTGCCCCTGGTGGACACCAGCACTGATACGGACGAAGCGGTTGAAAGCCCAGCTCCCGCAGCAGGGCAATGGCATCGGCATCGGTGGCCGGGCAGCGGATCACCCAGCTGCAGATCTGAGCAGTCCACGACTGCAGAGCCTGCTGAAGCAGGGACTGCTGAATGGTGCGATGGCTGTAATCGTCCAGCGGGCCCAGCAGCTCCGGCAAATGAAGAATCCAGCAGCTGCCGCGGCGGTTGAACGGCCGGGCCACCACACTGGCCACCGGGCGATCTCCCGCGAGGGCGATCAGGCAACGGGGCGAACGGCTGGGGAGCAGATCGGGAAAGCGCTGCTCAACTCTCGAGAGCCATTCACCGATCAAAAAGCCCTGAAACCGTGAGAGCTGATCAATCGGCGCATCCTGAACCCACTGGGCCAGGTGGGCTGGATTGAGGGGCTCAATGCGGATGGAGGTGGTCTTGGGTTCTGTCACCGGAGACCCTCCAACCCCAACTGCTCACAATGTATCGCTCATTCCAGGCCTGGCCGCACCAACACCAGGGGGGTGCGCTCATTGGCATTGCCGGCGGGATTGGGACGCAGGGCCCGGCCCAGCAAGCCCTCATCACAGCCGGGGCTGGAGGCCAGCACCTTCACACGGCCGAGGTCGTTGACGTCGACGATGGCAACGTCGACCCCGAGTTCGGCAGAAGCATCACGACAAAACTGCTCAGCCCGTGATGGCCCCAGAACAATGGTCTGGTCATAGGGCGGTGTGGTGCCAGTGATGTCGTCGATCAAGCGAGCCTGGTCACCGGCGAGGCGATAGAAGCCACCGGGGATGCCCACCAGCTTCATCAGCAGACCCCCCAGCCAGGCGGCCAGCACCCGGGTGGGCCCCACCAGATCGATCAAGGTCTGCATGCCGCAGGCCGTGGCCAGGCTGCTGGTGGGGTGAAACACACGGCAGGCCAGGCGCGCCACCATGCCGGGTTCCACCTCACTGGGATGGCGGTAGCGACCCTGGATCACAGCCACGGGGGTCTCGCCGATGGTGAGGATGTCGCCGGGCTGCACCAGATCAGCGGCGTAGGTGCGCAGGACGTCGATGGCGTCGTCCAGGGGACCGAGCAGGTGGGTGCGCAGCGGCAAGACGCGGCAGCCTTCCCCCTGGCGGAAGTGGGCTTGATCGGCCTGCAGGGGTTGGGGACGGATCAAGGGAACCAACACGCCCTGACGGCGCTGCAGACGACCGAAGGGTCCGTAATTCACCCAGTGGGCATCCACCCAGAGGCTGTCGACCCGAGCGGATGGAGTCGGGCCGGTGATCTCGATCGAGACCCGGGCACGCGTGGTTTTGCGTCCTTTGACGATGTAGGCAGCCCAGTAGCCATCTGCGCGGGTCTCCTCGTCGGGATGGTCGGCAATGATCCGCGTTTTCACCTCCAGACCGGCGGGATCAGAGGACCCCAGCAGCACGGGCTCGACCCGCAGCTCCGGCACAAAAATCTCCATGCGGGGGTGAGGATTGCTGATCTCCAGCACACCCTCGACACGAAGCCGCCCGCCCAGATCATCAACCCGCCAGTCGCGAGGGGTCATCCGCAACGGTGAGGCGGGCCTGAGGCGATGGCGGAGCTCCAGCCAGGCCACAGCAAGTCCTAGGCCGAGCGGAGCAAGCAGCAGCGACACAGCGGATCCGGCTCAGCTACCGGGACAACTGGCCGGCAGCGTAAGCGCCATGGCGGTGGGCGTCTCAGTTGGCGGTGACTTCGATGTTCACTTCGTTGAAGCTGCCTTCCTGATCAATGCGTCCCAGATCCGGAGCGGGAAGACCGGTGGAGGCGCTGATGGCGTCGTTGATCGCCGCCAGGGGAACCTGTCCGTTCTGGTCGAGCACAACCCGGCCATCGGTGCCGATCACCACCACCTGCGGAATGGTTCCCGACCAATAGGTGGCTGGATCACCCGCACCCAGGGATTCACGGCCCTGCAGCGGATCGGTGGAGAGGGGAAGCAGATCGATGCTGCGGCCCCAAAGCCGTTGCAGTTCCGACACCACCGGAGCGAAGCGTTTGCTCACGGCGCTGTCGTCCAGGTAGTAGACGATCACGGCTGTGCGTCCCTCAGCGAGGGACTCCTCCAAGGTGCTGGCGGGAGGGACCAACGAGCCATTGCCGGCGTAGAGGGCGTAGATGTTGCCGTCGTAGCTGTCGCTGTTCAACACAGCGGCGGCTGGTGCGACATGGAGCAGCAGCGCGATCGAAACGGTGATCAGACAGCGCACCAAAGCAAGCATCAAGCCGAAGCAGCGGATTGCCATTGTGGACCCAGGGGCCTAGCCGCGGCCGAAGCTGCGTCCCATGCCCTGGGCAATGCCACGCCCCACCAGACCGATGGCGCGCCCCAGCACCTGGGTGAGCAGGATCACGGCAAGGTCGCCGATGCGGCGCACCAGGGCCTGCACCTGGGGTGCGAGGGCATCACGGGCTTCCAGGAGCAAGGCCACTTGCCGCTGCCACCAACCCAGTTGATTGAGCTCCTTGTCGCGGGGCTCCGTCAGCAGCAGCGGTTCGATGCGACCGGAGCGCAACTGAAACAGGGTGCGCTGGCTTTCGTAGAGCTGAATGGGGCGCTCCACCCAATCCGCCCAACGCAGCTGGGTGTTCAAGCGGTTCCTGAGCCGGTCGAGTTCCCGGGTCGCCAGGAGGGGGTCCCGCAGCAGGTAACGGCGCAGCTCCGGCCAGTCACCACAGGCATCGAGCAATTCGGCACCAATCAGTTCCGCCGTCCTCACCAGCCAATTGCTCACCAGGGTTTCCAGTTGCAGGAAGGCCCTGGGGTCATCGGCCGGGAGCAGCAGGCCGTTCACCAGCATCGGTTGATCGGCCACCAGCGGCGCCAGCATCCCGGTTGGATCGGGCAGCTCGCCGTCGGCACCGGTGAGATCAGCACGGCTGAGCAGCGAAGCCACCACCGGCTGCAGCTGGCCATCGCAGGGGATCTGGACGTAACTGCCGGCCAGGGCGGTGAGGGCCTGCTGGCGCAACTCGGGCTGCAACGAATCCCAGGCCTGAGCAATCGCCGTGGCGTCCTGGCGGCTGCGCAGGCGCTGCAAGACCTGATCAAGCTGTTGCAACAGGGCCAGCAGCAACTCCCGGCGGCGATCCGGGTGCAGGCCCTCAATCGCCAGCAGTCGGCCGGTGGAATTGGTCAATCCAGCCTGAACCGATGCATCGATGCGGTCGCGGATGGCATCCCATACGGCAATGGCATTGCGTTCGCGCAGGCTGATCGCCGTGGTGGTGGGTGATCCATCGCTGGATACGGAGGGGCCCAGGGGTTCTGCATGCTCGAGGCCCATCTGCAGCGGTCCCCAGAGCCAGAGCAGCAAGCCCTTGGCGAAGCGCAATTCGCGGCGGCGCCCCTGCAGCAGCAGGAACAGCAAGGGCTGCTCCGGGGGCGGATTGAGCAGGGCCTCCACCCGTTGCAGGTCGCGGCTCACCTGCTGCAGGCCACTCACCAGCAACCACTGGCCCAGGCCCATGGTCTGCTGCTGGCTTGGCGTCTCCGGCGCAGCCTCCAGGCGAATGTCCCTGCCGCCCTGCAGCAGGGTTTCGATGGCGTTCTGCAGGCCCTGGGCATCAACGTTTTGCAGCAGGCCAGCCGCCGGCAGCTCCAGCAGCTGCTCCCGCGACAGGCGTAACTCGCTGGGCAGCAGCAGCAGCACCGGGGCGGGCTGCCAGCGCTCCTGCAGGGCGAACAGCTCTTGCTGAAGCGACGCCAATGAGGCCACGGTGTCGATCGACCAGATCACCAACGCTGGGGCACCCGTCAGGCGCTCAGGGCGAAGCACCACCTCCCAATCGCCCCGGGCGGAGGTGAGTTTCAGCGCCAGCGACTCCCCGAGCAGATCCGGAGCGAGCAGCAACATCCGCACCGGCGAAGGGGAGACCAAGGGTTGAACCCGAAACAGTTGGGCTCAAGGTAACGAGCTTCTGCTCAGTTCTCCAGGGTGCGCCGACCGTTCAATTGCAGGGTGTACGACTCAATGCGAAAGCCGGTGCGCTGTTCGATCTGACGCAACAGGTCGTCGGGAAGAACAACGTCGATGTCTTCGATCGAACCGCTGTCCAGACAGGTGAGATGGCTGTGGGGATCACTGCGGTAGCCGTAGAGGCGACCACTGGCGCGGTCGAGACACTCGATCACCCCAGCCGACTGCAGGGCTTCGAGGTTCTGATACACCGAGGTGTGGCCGATGCTGCGGCCCCTCAAATTCAGCTGTTCGAAGATGTCGCGGGCGCTGAGGTGGCTCTTCTCGCTCCAGAGCAGGTCGAGCACCATGCGCCGCTGACGGCTGAGGCGCATCCCCAACCGCCGACACTGCTCAAACACCTCCTGCAAGCTGCCCGCGGGGGACGGCGTGCTGCTCTTGCCAGCGGCTGCTTGTACCACAGAAGGTGCCTGCTTCTTGAACCATAAGGCCCTAGGCCAGCTCAGGCGATGTCTGCCGCCACGGCGGTGACGTCTTGAAGCCTTGCCTCACCCAACGCGGCGATGGCCTCCGCCAGGTCGACACGGCCGTCGTAGAGGGCTCGGCCAACGATCACCCCCGTCACACCAAGGGGCTCCAGGGGCAGGAGCGAGAGGAGGTCGGCCATGCAGCCGATGCCACCGGAGGCGATCACCGGAACGGCGCTGCACTGCGCCATGGTTCGCAGGGCCTCAAGGTTGGGGCCGGCGAGGGTGCCATCGGTGGCGATGTCAGTGGTGATGATCGCCGCGATGCCGGCGACACTGAACTGCTTGGCCAGATCGGTGGCCAGAACATCGCTCTGCTCGATCCAGCCCCGGGTGGCCACCCGGCCATCGTTGGCATCAATGCCCACCACGATGCGGCCGGGATGGCGTTGGGCCAACTCCTGAACCAACTCCGGCTGTTCAATCGCCACCGTGCCGAGGATGACGCGATCCAGGCCACAGGCGATCAATTCTTCGGCGCGCTCGAGCGAGCGCACACCACCACCGAGCTGAACAGGGATGTCGAGGGCGGCGGTGATGGCCCGCACCGCTGCGTCATTGAGCGGCTCACCCCGTTTGGCGCCATCGAGATCCACCAGGTGCAAACGGGTTGCCCCCTGGCTCTGCCAGCTGAGGGCCTGCGCCACAGGATCCTCACTGAATCGGGTCACCTGGTCGTAATCCCCCTGGTGAAGCCGAACACAGGCTCCATCGAGCAAATCAATGGCGGGAATGATCTCCATCGGGGTCGGACCAGAGACCCTCCATCCTGCAGCGCCACGCTTCAATGGCTGCGCTTTTCGGGCCCAACTGCATGAAGATCCTGGTGATGGGGGGAACCCGCTTCGTGGGCCGGCCCCTGGTGGCCCGCCTGCAGGCCCAGGGCCATGCACTCACCCTGTTCACCCGCGGCAAGAACCCCGTCCCCGCCGGCGTGGAACACCTGTGTGGCGATCGCAGCAGCGATGAAGGTCTCAGCGCGCTGCAGGGCCGCAGCTTCGATGTGATCGTCGACAGCTCCGGACGCAAGCAGGAGGACAGCAGCCGGGTGGTGGCCATCACCGGGCCTCCCAGCCATCGCTTTGTGTATGTGAGCTCAGCCGGGGTGTACGCCGATTCGGAGCAGTGGCCCCTGGATGAATCCAGCCCCACCGATCCGCAGAGCCGTCACGCCGGCAAGGCCGACACCGAGGCCTGGCTGCGCAAGGAAGGCATCCCCTTCACCAGCTTCCGGCCCACCTACATCTATGGACCGGGCAACTACAACCCGGTGGAACGCTGGTTCTTCGATCGCATCGTTCACAACCGCCCGATTCCGCTGCCCGGTGACGGCAGCACGATCACCCAACTGGGCCATGTGGAGGATCTGGCGGAAGCGATGGCCCGTTGCATTGAGGTGGATGCTGCCGCCAATCGCATCTACAACTGCTCCGGCAAGCAGGGCATCAGCTTCCGGGGCCTGATCCGCGCCGCCGCCGTGGCCTGCGGCCGCGATCCCGATGGCCTCGAACTGCGCAGCTTCAACCCCAGCGACCTGGACCCCAAGGCGCGTAAGGCCTTCCCGCTGCGGCTCAATCACTTCCTCACCGACATCACCCGGGTGGAACGCGAACTGGCCTGGCAACCCAGCTTCGACCTGGCGAAGGGCCTGGCCGACAGCTACAGCAACGACTACGCCCTGAACCCAACCGCAGCGCCAGACTTCAGTTCTGATGAGGCGCTGATCGGGGCGTGATGTAGCCCAGAGCTGAGCTCAGAGCCAGGGCGAGGGAGGGCCAGAACAGCCACCAGCCCAGGCTCTGAAGCCCGGCAGCAGCGATCCAGCCGGAGGGCCAGAGCATCAGCAGCAGGCTGAGGAACTGAAGGATTGTCTTGGCTTTGCCCGACAGCGAAGCCGGCCCACCATCACTGGCCTGAGACCGCCAACCCGAGATCAGCAATTCACGGGCCAGCAACAACCAAACCGCCCAGAGCGGCAGCACAGCCGACGACGCCAGCCAGAGCAACGGTGCCGCGATCAGCACCTTGTCGGTAAGGGGGTCGAGGCGAGCGCCCCAGCTGCTGCCACCCCCGGCGCGCCGGGCCAGCCAGCCATCGGCTGCATCACTGAACCCGGCCAGCAGCAGCAACCACCAGGCCCAGCCCTGCCAGCCGAACTGCAGGGCAAGGATCAGCGGGAAACCGGCAACGGCTCGTGCCATGGTGAGCCCGTTGGCAATCGAACGCAAAGACAGAAACAACGCTCAGAATGTGAGGAGCTGAACCTTGATCATGGTCCTGCAGCTGACGGTGGCTGATGTGATGACCCAGCCGGTGCTGACGGTCACGCCCGACACCCCGTTGCAGCAGGCCGTGCAGATGATCAGCGACCACCACGTGAGTGGTTGCCGGTGGTGAATGCAGAGGGACGTCTGATCGGCGAGCTTACGGAGCAGGATCTGATGGGTCGGGAGAGCGGTGTTGATGCCGGCCCCTACGTGATGCTGTTGGACAGCGTGATCTACCTGCGCAATCCCTTGAACTGGGACAAGCAGGTGCACCAGGTGCTCGGCACCAAGGTGAGCGATCTGATGCGCAAGGACTCCCATAGCTGCGATACGGCGTTAGCGCTGCCCAAGGCGGCATCCCAGCTGCATGAACGGGGCACGCAACGCCTGTTTGTTCTGGACGGCAACCAATGCCCCGTCGGCGTGATCACCCGGGGCGACGTGGTGCGTGCCCTCGCCGCCCATCAAGCCGGCTGATTCAACTCATCCTTCGTTCCCCCTTTCCAGGCCGATGCTGCGCTCCTTACTCATGGCCTGTGTGCAGGTGGTTGTTCCCCTGTTTGGGCATGCCAACCCCACGGCTGAGACCGAGACCGAGGAAATGGATTTCCTGGACCTGGTGGATGGCGAGGGAAACGTGCTGATCCAGGCCCGAGGCGTTGATGCCGTTAACGCCGAAGCCCGGGCCCAAGGCCTGGCTTTTCCAGCTCTGGGGTACTGGTCTGTCGAGGGGCACTGCTTTGTGAAACCTGCTCCAGGCGACTGCAACGGTGTGTTCAGGCGCTAGGGGCGTTCCGCGGTTTGCGATGCCGGAGCAGGCGGCACGCGGTTGTCCACGCGCAACGGCGAAAACAACACGAGGTTGCCCGCCACCAAGCCGGCGGTGACAACAACAGCCGCGAGAACCTCTAAGCCTTCCGATGTTTTGGCTTGCATGCTTCGAGCATGCGCCGCTGGGTTGCCCATGGCGAGGCCTTGTTTGGCTTTCAACGTGTGCGAACAAACGGAGTCAGTTGATACGTCAACCGTCGAACCAGGAGAGTTACGACGGAGCAGTTGATGCGCCCAATCCTGTGTCGCTCATCTCACGATTTCACGACGACACAGGTGATGTACCTCCGATCAAGTTCGAGACCGGGCATCAGGGCAAGGAGGCAGAACGCCTGACTCGATTCATCTGGAATCAAGTGATTCAACTGCTGCTGGCTGGCAAGGAGTTAGAAGCCAACTCTCTGTTGGAAGAATTTGATGAACCACCGCTTTGGGACGACCCACTCGACTGACACGCCATGGGAACGCCACTCACGCAATGGCTTCAGCTGGTGGGCTGGGTGGTGCTCGCCACAACCCTAATTTGCCTGAGTGCAACCGGGGTTTTCTGAGTTGAGCGGTTGAATCAAAACACCCTCAACAGCAATAAGGCTGACTTGCAAAATCAGTGATCAAGAACATCAAAATCAATCCGGTATGACTTGCTACATCGATCCCGAAGTCTTCCTTGAATGCATCAGGAGCGGCATCCAATTGGATTTTTGATTGATGCATGCATTGATTAAGCCAATGGCTTCGTATCAAATCACGATCACCACATCGGAAGGCTCCTCCAGCTTTGCCTGTGCCGACGATCAGTACATCCTTGATGCTGCAGAGGAAGCGGGCGCGGATCTGCCCTATTCGTGTAGAGCTGGCGCCTGCTCCACCTGCGCAGGCAAGCTTTCGAGTGGCTCTCTGGATCAATCGGATCAGAGCTTTTTGGACGACGAACAGATCGCCAAAGGCTTTGCCCTGCTTTGCGTGGCCTACCCAACAAGTGATTGCCAGATCAAAGGAGAAGCCGAAGAAGACCTCTGAGCTGACCAACCCGATCTTCGAGGTTCAAGTCCGAAAACTCCCACCGGGGAACAATCGACGCCTGTTCCCTTTTTTGGACCAGCTCCATCTATTCCATTCAGCAACCACCCGATTCGCCCAGGCTGAATTCACCAGGAATAGGCGCCCAATGCCGCCATGCTTCTCCTGTCGATTTACACCTGCGAGGAGCGGCGAAGCTAGCTTCCAAGGGCGTGGCTTCGCTTGCCAAGCAAGGCTCGCCGCCAGGATTAGACACCAAAGAAAGCAAGGACTGCTTCTAAGGCTCCGAGACCCAACAGAAAAACACCAGCAAGCAAGGCAAAGTCTTTTTTGGAGTTAGCCACAGATGCAACGGTTGCTCCGACGAACGCCAACAGGACAAACCTAAAGAGAATCGGAAGGGCAAACATTGCGGAGGATGTACGTCTCCGATGAGTTATGTAAACCCGCTGCGGTGCAGTGAGTTAACGGCTTGATACCAACGTTGAGTTACTTAATTTCTCTCAAAGGAGGCAATCAGGATCACGAAAGGCAACCCTCCTAAAAACTGCTCTGGCTTTGCCCAGCGAAGCGGCCGGCATAGTGCTCTTCACCATCCATGCGCTGAAAGATGAACTGACAGATCAGCGTGCCCGGCACCACCGCCAGCGGAGCTGGACCGAAGTTGCTCATTTCCAGCACCTGCTGACTGTCGATCCCCGGCCCCATGAACGGTGCACTGATGTGCACCATCAGCCCCAGGCGAGCAAAGCGGCTGCGACCCTCAAGCCAACCGCAAAGGCCAGGCCCGAGCCTGACCCGTTCGCGGGTGATCCCCAGCACGGTCTCCCCCGGCATGATCAGGATGTGGCCGCCCTCAGGGATCTCCAGCTTGTCGGTGCATTCGCGGTAGTCGGTGTGATCGCGAACCTCGATCACTTCATGCACCTTGCGGAACACCCGAAATGTGGAGCCGAGGGTGAGGTCCACCGATGCCGGCCCTACATGGTCGGCATTGAAGGGCGTGATCCCGATCAGGTCATCGTCAATCGCCTGAAGAATGGCCTGACGTCCAAGCACCGCCATGGGTCAATCCCTTGCTGGGCCAAGAGTATGGACGGCTCAGACGCCGGGGTGCTCAAACAGAACCGTCGACCATTCTGACTCGCTCACTCGGCAGCGCCTTGTTTCTGAGGCTGCTCAAGCGGTGCAGCATCGGGAAGCCGAAAGGCTTTTTCGAGGTCTGTCTTGATGGCACCAAAGGGGTAGGTCATAAAAAAAGAGGACCGCCCACAGCCACCTCGGAACGACTTGACGACGCATCCCTGCGCCTCCGTTACATTAATCAACAAAGTTTTGTAACGAGAGTCGTGGCCTTCGCCACCCAAGACCTGCTCATCGCCTTCGGCAGCTTCGGCATGGCCCTCTTCGCCTTAAATCTCTACAAGTTGACCAAACCGGCCAACGGCTGATCAAACCAGACACTTGAAAACCCTGAGCCGGCGCCCCTCATCCGTTTGAACGTGCCCTGACCGGACGCAACCCAGCTCTGCTGGCGGCAACCGCGAACCGATGTGGGTCGTGAAACGCTCGGTGCTCTTCTCTCCAGTCGCCAACACCAACGCACAAGCCGCGATTGAGAGGAGAACCGTGAGCAGCACTTGCATCCGCAGGCAAGACAAGGAGTTCCAGTCTGCTCGGGTGAAACAGTCGGTGGTGGGCCGCGGAGAAGAAATGCCTTCTTAGGCTTTGCTGGGGGGAGCGAGCCAATGGACAACACCAGAGAGCCGGCTGGTCATCTCAGCGCGATCATCGGGATTGGCCTCTTGCTGATTGGCCTCGTTGTCTTTGGAGTGGTCCAACAGAAAGCCTGGAGCCATCAAGCGGAACTCACAAAGCGCTTTGAAGCATGCATAGAGAGCGCTCCCTTCAAACAAGCTCTAAAGGTGCCGCGGCCAGAAGCTGTACTCACAGACGAGCAACTCCAGGCCCACTTTGACGCCTTTGATCAACTGCTCAAAGAAACAGGTTTACCGCCGACCTGGAATGGCAAAACCTTGGTGCCTTGGAAGGAGTTCCACAAAAACTCGATTGAATTCGCAAGCCAATGCCATGGCCAGCTGGGCATCGATCAGCCTCAACAACAACTGAAGGGCACCTACGCCAAACCCGTCTGGGATCCCCACTCTTCCATCTGGCGGGAGGCTGATTGATGAGCACGCGTCGGTTCAAAGGGCTCTACCTGCAAGCCACCGGTGATCCCTGCTGCTTTTCCTTTGTGACCTACACACCACAAACCAGAGAACAAATGCTGGCTTGTGGGGATCTGGATGAAAGCGAAGAATATTTCAATCCAGTGATTTTCGATTTTCTCTTGTTCGCCTCAGAGGCCGCCCTTCGAGCACCAGCCGGAGACTCATTCCCCATCACCTACGACGACGTTTCAATCATCACATCAAGGCAAAGAGGCTCAGGCATTCAGCACGAATATCTGATCAGACTCTCAGACCACGACTGGAATGATGCAAAGCAGTCTGCAGTGGATCAACTCCAAGAGGTGTTATCGAGTGAGCGATGGAATGGAGCTCGGCTCAGGGATTGGCGCGATTGAAACAGCATCAAACCGCCGAGGGTGAGCTGAGTCCTTTAGCTTGCCGGCTTCAACAGACCGTCAAATGATTCCAGAGCCCCACGAGCCCTTTGACATCAACCGCAAGGAGGACTCGATCTTCCTGCTGGGTTGCATGTTCACGGTGATCTTCCTCTTCCTGCTCTAAAGAGAAAAGACGGATCCTCAGCATCAATCAAAAAGCACCTGCTCGAATCGAACAGGTGCTTTTTTGCTATTGGTTTGATATCAAAGAACCGTTGATTATCAGTTCAATCTCAGCGGCGCGGCAGGCTCACTTGATACATCGTGTCGTCAGCAGGCTTCCACTGCACAAGGTGGAGCCGGTCGATCTTGTTGTTGTCCAAACAATCCCAGATTGTGGCCCCAGACAATGTTGTCATCGACCACACATCGCCCTGACTCTTCATCTGCTTGCGGTTGCGATCTTTCCATTCCGTCCAGTTGATTTTTGGGTATGAGCCAACCTGCTCACTCAGAATCACCACCGTGAATTCCACCGAACGCGAACCAAAACCGGCCGGAATTCTAAGTTGCTGAACCGCAATTCCCTGGTTCAGCCAACGGGTTTGCGCCAGATCCGCCACACCAGCCAGCCCGTCACCCCGAGCCAGAGGAACGCCACAGCCGAAAGGATCGGCACGACGATCAGATAGCTCCACACCCCAAGGGCCACCCAGGCGAGCAGAGACGTGATCAACGCCTTCTGAAAGTTGTTGGCCTTGGCGAGACGTTGCTGCAAAAGAGATCTCACGCTGTTGCTCGATGCTCCATCCCTTCCTCTAGCCACGGATGCCCTCAGCGACCGCAACGCTGAAGCCCTCCTGGGTCCAGAGGCGGAGGGAATAACGCGAACCATGCAGCCATGCCGCGGCCCCGTCCGAAGCGATGGTCACGTTGGCGAGTCCGCCACCCAGCCCCAGACCCGCGGCCTTCAACACAGCCTCCTTCGCCGTCCAGGCCTGAATCAGCGTCCAATGCTCCAGGCAGTCCGTCGCTTCAGCGTTCGAGGCAAACATGCGCCGCGTCAGGAGGTCAGAGGCCACACGCAACGGCCGGTCGAGCGCTTCCACATCAATGCCAATCGGATCCGCCCCCACCACTCCGATGCTGAGGGATCCGGTGTTGGAAATGCTGTGGTGCAGCGGGGAATTGCGCAGCTGCGGCTTGCCGTAGATCGTGCGGCCGATGTCATCACCAGAAACCATCTGGCCTGCATCGGCAAACAACCGGCAGGTGAGGCTGTCGCTCAAGGCCCGCTGCTCAGCGCGCGACGGGGGCTGAGCGAGATGGGCCACCAACGCCCGACGTTGCGTGCTGGGGATCGACCACCAGGACCAAACGGCGTCCAAGCTCAATCTTGAACAGGCGGCACGGGCACCGGCGGCAGCGGCGGCAGAGCTGGCGGCGGCATCACCGATGGGGCTGGCTCATCCAGCAGAACCTCGGCGGGGTTGAGCATCGGCTCATCGAGCACAATCGGCGGCGGCAGATCGGGGGGCAACGGCACAAACAGCTGCGGCTCTGTCCAGCTGGCATCTGAGCTGCCATCGGAACCGAGTTCAGCCGGCTCCGGCTCCCGGATCACAGCCTTTGGCTCGCGCAACACCAAAGGATCCGCCGTGATCGGGGGTTCCCTCAAAGGCGCACGGTCCAGATCTACGCTGCGGTCGTCGGCATCCGCGGGCAAACCCGGCTTGGTGAGGTTGTTAGCGGGCCCCCAGATCATCCGGGCCAGGGGTTCCACGCCCCGTTCCATCACCCGGTTCAAGCCCGCCAGGGCGCGATCAGCGAGGTGATTGCCAAAGGACGACACACAGTCGAGCGCGCCATCGCAACCCTCATCCAGCACCAGCTTGGGCGTCAGCGCCGCGATCAAATTGCCCTGCAGGGGGATCTGGCGGGGGCTCAACCGCAGCAGGTAGGGCACATGCACAAAGCTGGTGGCACCGCCGCTGATCCAGTTGGCGTCTTCTTCGGTGAAGCCCTTCACCCCAGGGATGATCAAACGACTCTTCGAGGCATGGTCGGGCATGTAGGCCGCCAGATAGCCCCGGCGACGGGCGAGGTCTTTGGTCTGCTCGAGGGTCAGGCCATCACGGCTCATCAGCACCTCCATCTGGCCGTCCTGACGCAGGCCCATCACCATGCGGATCCGCGGCAGGTAGTAGCGGATGCGCTGGCCCATGCTGATGCTGTAGGCCCCCTTGTAGCTCTCCGGCGGAGCCTCGATGTCGTTGTAGAGGCTGTGCAGGCCGCCGATGAAGGTGTCGTAGGTGCGGCTGCGCTCATCGGTGAGCTCCCCGTAGCCGAAATCAATGCTGCCGTCATGGCGGATGCCGACGAAGGCCCGTTGGCGTGAAGCCGAGCGGTTCCGTCCGCGCCAGACCTGCTTGCCGAATTTCAGATCCCCCAGGGGGACGGTGATCTCGCGGCCATCGTCGTCCACATGGCGTTCGTACATCGGGCCGGACACGTAGGCCAGGGCAGCGCTGTCCTGGTAGGCGTCCTGTTCGCGATCCCAACCCTCCAGCAGCCCGAAGCGCACCCGCCGTGGATCGAGATCCAACGCGTAGACCTCATCGTCGGGGATGTAGCGGAACGGCTTGGCATCCCGGCCGCGCTGCTGGGCCGAACGAACAGCTTGCTCCTGCAGCTCGGAGCGCTCAGGTGCCACAGGCGCCAAGGCGATCAGGCCGCCGAACACCACAAACGGCATGGCCAGCAAGAGCCAGCGCTTGCGCAGACGGATCCTGCGCTTGGGTCGGGGTCGGGGTCGCGGCGCAGCAGGCTGAGTCACGCGACCCTTCGCTCTCGGTTGTTGGGGGTTGGGTCGAACCAAGGAACGATGGAGCCTTCGGCCACCAGCCATTGCTGGTAACGCTCGCCGCAGTCATGGCCTCCCGTCAACTGCCCGAACGAAGGAATCACCAGACGCGGCCCCTCCGGATCAAAGGCGAAGCAGGGCAAACGCAACTGATCGGAACGGCTGCGAATCCGGGTGGTGGGGTGCAGGTGACCACACACGTTCAACAACCCCGGCTCCGGCACCCGTTCGGGCATGTGGCTCAACCAGAGATGGCCCAGACGCTGAGAAGGCTGCTGGGGTAAGCCTTCAATCCAGCTGTCCTGGTCATGGTTGCCACCGATCAGCACCACCGGACAACCGCAGAGATCGGGCAGCGCCAGCAGGGTTTCGCGCAGGGGAGCGGTGATGCCGATCCGGGCATGCACGAGATCACCCAGCACGAACAAGCGCTGCGGTGACCAGGCATGGCAGAGCTCCAGCAGCGGATTCAGGGTGCCTTGATCCCCATCGCTGGGCATGGGGATGCCGTGGGCCTGGAACACCTCGGCCTTGCCGAGATGCAGATCGGCAACAAACAGCTCCCGCCCCTCAGCCCGCCACAGGGCCCGCTGGGGCAGGAACGTGAGTGGGCTGTCGCCCCAGGTCCACTCCAATGCGCTCATGAACAGTGCAGATCGCAGCTCTTTAGCGCTGGCTGCATTGGGTGGCTGACGTCGTGCCGCAAGCTTCGGAGGCCTCCTGAAAATTCATTGTGGCGCGGAGCAATGGCCTCCACCAGGTCGCGAGTTCAACCCTGCGCACGCTCGAACAACGCTTGAGCCTGCTGGAAGAGGAAGGCCGTTTCGAATGTGCCTACGCCCTGAGGATGGAAGTGGCCGACTGGCTGCTCGGGGCGAGGGATGCCAACCTGAGCGCACCATCGTTGTCCTGAGCCTTCCATGACCATTGCCCTGCTGATCGCGCTGGCGGGTTCCCTGGCGGCAATGGCCGTGATCGTGCGTCGTCTGGAACAGCGCTGATGCGAGGAGTCCGGCGCTGGTCCGTCGTTCTCGCGCTGGCCTGCTTCGGCAGCGCACTGCCCCTTCAGGCCAATCAACTGAAGGTGGGGATCAGTGGATCGGCCCCCTTCGTGATCAAGAACGGCGATCAGCTCAGCGGCATCAGCCTCAACATCTGGCGCCGCGTCGCCGAAGACAACAACCTCAGCTACGAGCTGGTGGAGCAGCCATCCCCCAAAGCCGGAATTGAGGCGGTGGATGACGGTGAGATCGACGTGCTGGTGGGCCCGATCAGCATCACCTCACGCCGCCTGGCCATGCCGGGCATTGACTTCACCCAGCCCTATTACCTGGGCAAATCCGGGGTGTTGCTGCCGATGCGCCCGCCCTCGATCCTGAGCCGCGTTCAGGTGTTCTTCGGCTGGGCGGTGATCTCCTCGGTGCTTGTGCTGATCAGCGTTCTGCTGGTGGTGGGCAGCCTGATCTGGCTGGCGGAACGCAACCGCAACAGTGAGCAGTTTCCGCGGGACTGGCTACCGGGCATCAGCAGCGGCATGTGGTTCGCCCTGGTGACCTTGACCACGGTGGGCTATGGCGACAAGGCGCCGATCACACGAACCGGCCGGGGCATCACCGGCGCCTGGATGGTGATCTCCCTGATTGCGGTGTCGTCCCTCACCGCCAGCCTTGCCTCGGCATTCACCCTGTTCCTCTCCGGTGCCACCGAATCAGGCATCAGCGCTCCTGCACAACTGAACGGGCGTCGGGTTGCTGTGGTGGAGGGCACCAGTGGCATGGAGCTAGCCCAACGCGGCGACATGCGGATCGTTAGCGCCACCAACCTCAGGAGCGCCGTTCAACTGTTGGTTAATCAGCAGGCCGATGCCTTGATTTTTGATCGACCGGCCATTCGCTACCACCTCAAAAACAATCCCGATCTCGCCCTGCGCCTCGCCCCCTTCACCCTGTCGGAAGAGACCTACGGCTTCGTGATCAAACCGGACAGCCCCCTGCGCACGCCCATGGACGTCTCCATCCTCAAATTGCAACGGCAGGGAAAGGTTGCAGCCATTGCCAATCGGCTGCTGGATTGAAACGGAAACCTCAGCCCACTCAGCCCAGAGGGCGATGACGACGCAGGGCCTCTTCCAACAGATAGGCGGCCAGATTGCCGCAACTGCGCCCTTCAGCGAGGGCATGACGCTTGAGGTCATCCATCACCCCGCGGGGCAGAGTGACGTTGATGCGCTCGGAGCCGGCGGCGTCCGCCACCGCAGCCGTGCTGGGAGCCGCGACCTGGCCTTCAATCCGCTGCTGCAACTCCTGAACCAAATCCTGAAGAAGAGACACGATTTCGTGAAAATATGCTCACATCAAATAAACGATATCGTGCTAGACAAGATTGCGTAATCTTGGACACACTTTTTGAGGCGCCATGCAACCCCTGCCGCTGAAGCTTGCTCCCGGCAGTGATCTGCGCCTCAGCCTCGAAGAACTGGCCCAGCGAGACGGCATCAGCGGCTTTGTGCTCGGCGTGGTCGGCAACCTGACCAAGGCGTCGTTCCAGTGCCCCGGCCAGGCAGAGCCCACCGTGCTGGAGGGCGATCTTGAGGTAATCACCCTCAATGGAACCTTTTCCCCCGAGGGCGTGCACCTGCACCTGAGCCTCTCGGATGGGGCCTGTCAGGTGTGGGGAGGCCACCTGGAGCCCGGCACGATCGTGCAGAAGGGCGTCGATCTGCTGATTGGCGTGCTGGAGCAACGCGAAGGCCGCCCCGCGCGTCAAACGGCAGCAGCAACTCCAAGGTTTGAGATCGCCGTGCTGCCGGGATGCCCCTGGTGCAGCCGCGCCCTGCGCATCCTTAGAACCCTGGATCTGCCCCACAACGTCACCACCATCAACGACGACGCAGCCTTCCAGGCCGTGCAGCAGCGCAGTGGGATGACCACCTTCCCCCAGGTGTTCATCGTCGGATCAGTGATTGGTGGCTACGACGATCTCGCCGCCATGCAAGCCGCCGGTGAACTCGACGCCCTCCGCTGAACCTCCGGAGCAGCCCCCTCAGAAACAGCCTCCCTTCTGGTCGCTGAAACCCTGGTGGTGCCAGCCCTGGTCGATCATCTGCACAGGAGTGCTGATGGTCGGCGGGTCCTGGGTGCTGCTGCACCGCCTCTGGATCAGCCTTCCCCTGGCCCTAGGCGTAGTGGCCTGGTGGCTGCTGTTTCTGGTGCTCGTGCCCGCCGCCTACCGGTCGTCAGCGGAGCCGAATCAATAACGTTCTCGCCCTTTCGCCGCATCGACCCGCCCGCGATCATCCGTCGGCCAACTTGATGTCCCGCAAACGGGCATCAATCGATGCGAGGAGTTGCACTGCAAACATCGGCGTCTCCTGAACCGCAAACAGGAACTTGTCGCGGTTCATGGCAATCAAACGGCAATCACTGGTGGCCGTGGCGGTGCTCAGACGCTGATGGTCCTCCATCACCAAGGCCCCTGCGCCGAACACATGACCCACAGGGATGTCTTCATGTCCCTCATGGCCTGCTGAATCGATCCAGGTGAGCCGCACCGATCCCTCCAGCAGGCCGTACATGCAGGTGCCGGTTTCGCCGGTACGAAACAGCACGTCACCCTGATTGAGATGAATCACTTCGGCCTTGCTGGCCAAAGCACGCATGGTGTCGAGGGCATGCATGGAACCAGCGCGACTCAGACAGAGGTCAGAGTCAGTGCTGCGCCAAAGCCTTGGCGCACGTCCTCCTGAGAGATCAGGCCGTCGTGGTCCTGATCGAGGGCATCAAAAATGGCATCACTTCCAAGCCATTCGTCGCGGGTGATCGAGCCATCGCCGTTCATGTCGTTGAGCATGAAGATCTCGGAAACGGCGTGGCGGAAGGCGGATCCACCCTCCAGTTCAGCCAGACGATGGGCCAGTTGATGCTCCAGGGTTTCAATGGCTTTGCTGAAGCCTTTAATGCCCTCGGTGAGTTTGTCGCTGGCCATCCGATCGTCCTGCATCAGTGCATCAAAGGTGGCGCGATCAACGTGGATCTTGGCTTCGCCATCGGTGGGATGGGTGGCATCCAATTTCTGGGTCAGCACAGCATCAGTCTCACGGAGCTGATCCAACAACTTCGGTGAAATCGTGAGCAGATCACAACCGGCCAACTCCGTGATCTCATCGATGTTGCGGAAGCTCGCCCCCATCACCTCCGTGCCGTAGCCGTGGGTCTTGTAGTAGTTGAAGATCTTGGTCACCGAAATCACACCCGGATCCTCAGGTCCGGGGTAGGAGTCGCGCCCGGTTTCAGCCTTGTACCAATCCAGGATGCGCCCCACGAAGGGGGAGATCAGAGTGACGCCGGCTTCGGCACAGGCAACGGCCTGACCGAAACCAAACAGGAGGGTGAGGTTGCAGTGAATCCCCTCTTTCTCAAGCACCTCGGCAGCTTTGATGCCTTCCCAGGTGGAGGCAATTTTGATCAGAACCCGATCGTTGCTGATGCCGGCATCGTTGTACAGACGAATCAGCTTGCGCCCTTTTTCAATCGTGGCGTCGGTGTCAAAACTCAGGCGAGCATCCACCTCCGTTGACACACGACGGGGAACAATCTTCAGGATCTCCTTGCCGAAGATCACACTGATCTCATCGAGCGCTTCCCGCACCACGTCTTCCACCGCTGCATCACTGCCCATCAACTTGCGCGATGACCGCAAAGCCTCATCAATCAGGCTCTGATAGGCCGGAATCTGTGCAGCAGCCAGGATCAACGACGGGTTGGTGGTGGCATCCCGAGGGGTGAACTTGCGGATCGCCTCCAGATCACCCGTGTCGGCAACGACCACGGTCATTTGTGAAAGCTGATCGAGCAGGCTGGCCATGATGTACGACGGCTCAATACCCGTAACGTAGCCGCGCTTTTTGATGCGTCAGCTGTTCAAAAGCTTGTTCAATTCAGCAGGTTTTGAGGGGGCGATGCGCTCCACAACCAGCAAGGCATCAATGATCTGTTTGGCGACAGGAACGGCCACGGTGGAGCCATAGGCGTGTTCGCCTTGGGGCTCATCCACCACCACAAACACCACATAACGGGGATCCTCAATCGGCAAGGTCGCCACAAAGCTGCAGATCTTGGCTCCTGGGAGATAGATCCCATTCAGGGCCTTCTGCGCCGTTCCTGTTTTGCCACCAATTCGGTAGCCGGGTGTTTTCACACCCTTGCCACTGCCCTGATCCACCACAGATTCCATCCACTGGAGCACCGTGCGGGTGACCTCCGGGTTCAGCAACTGCTGACCACTGGGTGCCGCCGCCGGAGCCAGGGCATCACCCGAGCGAAAGCCACGGGTGATGTGGGGACTGATCAACTTGCCACCGTTGGCCAGCATCCCGTGGAGCTGCACCAGCTTGAGCGGTGTGAGCGAAAACCCCTGGCCAAAGGCCGTCGTCGCCGGCTCGATCGGCTGACTGGTGAACTGCTTCTTGCTCTTGAGCTGACCAGCCACCGCTCCAGGGAGGTCGGTGTCAGGACGCTGATTGATGCCAAGACGCTCCATCCAGTTCCAGTAGGCGTCGTCGTCGAGACGGCGCATGGCCTGGACCATGCCGACGTTGCTTGACACCTGCAGCACGGTGGCGAAATCCACCAAACCATGGGCTTTTTTGTCGTGGTTGTTGATCGGCCAACCACCCACCATCAACTTGCCCACATCATTCACCCGATCCGTGGCCTGAATGGCACCGTCCTGGAGGGCCAGAGCCAGGTTGATCGGCTTGAACGTTGAGCCTGGTTCATAGAGATCCTGAACGGACCATTCACGAAACCGCCCCGTGGGGAAGTCCCAGTAGCGGTTGGGGTCATAGGTGGGTGTCGATGCCAGCACCAACAACTCACCGTTGGTGGCATCCATCACGATTGCGGCGCCCTTCTGGGCTTTCCACTTGGCAACCTGCTCCGCAAGAGCTTTGAGGGCCACCTGCTGAAGCCTGGAATCCAGAGTCAGCTGCAGGCGCAAATCATCGCCATAGAAGGCTCCCGGGGCGAGGTTGGCCGGCAATGGCGTGCCATCAGCACCCCGGCGGAGGTATCGGGTTTGCTCATGGCGAGCCAGATCCCCATCACGGCTCTGCTCAAGACCCGCTTGAGGTTGCCGCTCCGCATTGAGAAAACCCACCACGTTGGCGAACAACGACGCCTGGGGGTACACCCGCTGGGGATAGGCCTCCAGATCCAGGCCGCTGATTCCAAGGGCCCGGATGCGATCGGCCGTTTCCGGATCCAGCTCCTCAGCCAATTTGATCCCCGAGGCCTGGGTTCCCATGGCCCTCAGCAGCGCAGGCGCAGGACGAGCCAAGGGATCGGCCAACACCGCCGCCACATCTTCGGCAGGGCGGACAAGGTTGGGGGCATCTCCCGGCATGTTGAAGTAGCGGGGATGGGCCCAGAGCCGGAACCGCTTTTCATCCATCGCGACCAAACGGCCGGTGCGATCGACGATCGGACGGCGTTGCCCCAAGGGTTGGGTGCGCTGGGTTTGCAGCTGACGGGCACGCTGCTCCAGGTCGGGGGCTTGCACCAACTGCAGCCAGGCCATGCGACCCACCAGCCCCAGCAAGCCTGCCGCCAGGATCCAGAAGATGATCCAGAGCCGCTTGGGGGGAACCTGGGTCAGGGGAACGACCCGCGCGCGGGAGCGGCGCGAACGGATGGGTCGACGCCCTGACACCCGCGTCATCAGTACCCCGCCCGGATGGGCTGATTCCCCAGGGCCTGGAGCGATGCCATGGGCGAGGAGGCGGAGGCTTGCGCCGCGCCCAGATCAGGGCGATCAAGATGCACCAGATTGGCCACCTGCGTTGGCACCAGACGGTTGGGCTGCTGAGAACGCAGCAACAGGTGCTGCTCCATCACAGCGGTTGATTCCGTCAACCGGTGCGCCTGGGTTCGGGTTGCCTCCAGCAGGCGGAAGGCCACAGTCCAGCGATGCTGCCAGTGCAGCGTTAGACCAGCCAGAACGGCAACCGCCGCAATTAACCCCAGCAGCGTGCCGTCCATCAGGCGATGGAGCCCCCCAAGAAGAGGCGAGCGTCGTGCAATGCGTCCGGAGGACAGTGACCCTTGAATCAGCTCGAAAGCTGTGGTCGATGCACGCTGTTCCGGAGCGGCAACCACCGGGATCACAGGCGAATAGGCCAGTGAACCACCTGCAGAAAGGCGGGGCAAGGTTCAGAGCAGCAGCAGGTTCAGGAACGTCACGGCGTTCCAGAGCCCATGCATCAGCACCGAGGGCCACAGGCGTCCGCTGCGCAGCCGCACCAAACCAAGCCCAACCCCCAACACCGTGAGCGGCGCCAACTCGCCAACACTGATGTGGGCCATGGCAAACAACAGGCCACTGATCAGGACCCCCGGGAGGGGACCGAGTCGCATCGCCAACACCGGCAGCAAGGCACCGCGGAAAATCGTCTCCTCAAACAGCGGGGCCAGCACAACCGCAGTGAGGGCAAGCAAGGCCAGGGCAAGCGGATCACGGCTGCCGAGCACCAACTCCAACAGCGGATTGCTGCCCCCGGGATCACCGACCAGGCGCACGAGCAACCACCCCGTGAGCATCACCACCGGCGTCACCATCAACCAGCCCGCCAGGGCATCCCGCAGAGCTGAAAGCAGCGGACGCACGCGCCACTGCATCCACCCCCCCAGCGGTGCCCTCTCCCCGGGCAAAGAACGCAGTTGCCGCCAGAGGATCAGCAGGCTCGGCAGGGCCATCACGCCGTAGTTGATCACCACACTCACGGCTTCACGACGAGGGCTGCCCAGCCCCGCCGTCAGTGCACCCACCAACGGAAACGCCACCAGCGGAACGCCAACGGCACTGATCACCACAAAGCCACCGGCCACCAGCAGGGCCATATCAACCAGGGTCAGCTCCGGCCCCTGAACATCGGGCCAGGCCATCAGCCGACCTCGCAGCAGACGCCAGGCCTGACCAAGCAGCAACAGTCCACCGAGCAGGGCCGTCACCAGGGGCAGCACCGTGCTGACGGCCAAACGGAACGCCGCTTGCCCCGCGGCTGCAGCATCGATGCAGAGCGTCGGATCAGAGGCGCCCGCTTCGCAATGCAGCTGCTGGAGCAACGGGTCGTTGCCTTGGCGATCGAGCTCCGCGGATGCGGAACCTTGGCCCTGCAACAACAGAAGCATCTGTTGCTGCCGCTCATTGCGCTCCTCTGGGCTGATGCCCTCCAGGGCCTTGAGCAGCGCATCCCGCGGCGACTCCCCCAAGAGAGCGTCCCGCAACGGAGGCGGCACCGCTGGTTCAGCAAGAAGCGTCAGCTCCTGCTGCTGAAGGCTCAGGGCCGGTGCCACCGAAGGTCGCGAGAGGCTGTCCATCAAGCCCGACAACCAGATGAAACCGGCCAAAGCGAGGGACAAGGCCGCCAGAAGTCCCTTCCAGCGCGGGGAAACCGGTTGTGGGGAACTGGGCACCAGCGGGCTTCAACTGCCCACGATTGTCCCCCCGAAAGGCCGCTTCCATACGATGGCCGCGCCCTGACGCTGAACCGTGCCCCTTCGTCTTCTTCTGGTCCGCCACGGTCTCAGCAGTTTCAACAAGGAACGGCGGATCCAGGGCCGCGATGATCTCTCGAACCTCAGCGAGGAGGGGCATGAGCAGGCCCGGGCCCTGGGCCGCTCGCTTCAGGACGTGAGCATCCAGGCCGTCTACAGCTCCCCCCTGCAGCGGGCGGCTGCGACGACGGCGAGCCTGCTGGAGTCCCAAGGCGGCCGGGCCCCAGATCCCGTCTTTGATGACGGACTGCTGGAAGTGGATCTTGAGCCCTGGTCCGGCCAGACCATCGACGAGCTGATGCAAGGCTCAACGGAGGCTTACAAGATCTGGAAGCAGCGGCCCATGGAGCTGGAGCTCCAGCGTCGTGATGGTTCGAGCTACAAGCCACTGCCTGAGCTGATGGAACAGGCGCGGGGCTTCATCAGCACGCTGTTGGAGCGCCATCCCGCCACCGGCAACGACACGGTGCTGGTGGTGGCCCACAACGCCATGCTGCGCTGCCTGATGCTGGTGCTGCTGGGGGAACCCGACCACGGCTTCCGGCGTCTCCGCGTCGACAACGCCTCCCTTTCGGTCTTCAACATCCGGCCAGGAGACAACGGCCCCCAGGTGCAGATCGAATGCCTGAACAGCACCACACACCTGCAACCGCTGCCGGAGAAGGGCAAAAACGCCAGGCTGATTTTGGTGCGCCACGGCGAAACCGACTGGAACAAAGCCGGGCGCTTCCAAGGGCAGATCGATATTCCGCTGAATGAGAACGGTCGCCGTCAAGCCGCGGCCGCCCGCGATTTCCTCAAAGAGATCCCCATCGATCGGGCCTGGAGCAGCACGCTGTCGCGTCCAACCGAAACGGCCCAGATCATTCTCGAGGCGCATCCCGATGTGCCCCTGACCCAGATCGACGGACTGGTGGAGATCGGACACGGAGTCTGGGAAGGCAAGCTCGAATCCGAAATCAGAGAGGACTGGTCGGAGCTGCTGGACACCTGGAAACGGGCTCCGGAAACCGTGCAGATGCCTGAAGGGGAAACCATTCAGGACGTGTGGGCCCGTTCCGTCCGGAGCTGGGGAGAGATCGCTGCCGAGCTGAAGCCTGAGGAAACGGTGCTGGTGGTGGCCCACGATGCCGTCAACAAAACGATCCTCTGCGACCTGTTGGGGCTGACCCCGGCCGACATCTGGGCCGTCAAACAAGGCAACGGTGGTGTCACGGTGGTCGACATCGCCGCCGATCCAGGCCAGCCTGCAGTGGTGACCTGCCTCAACCTCACCTCCCACTTCGGAAGCGTGATTGACCGCACGGCAGCAGGCGCTCTCTGACGTCATGAACGACACCTTGCTGCTGGATCCGGTGCGCGTCCTGCGTGGCCCCGGACATTCAGTGCAGCTCGGTGCAGTCCTGATCAACCAGGGGGTGCTCGTCGGCTTTGACGACGAGGCCCGGCAGCAGGCCTTGGGCCTGGGCATCAAGGCCAGCCCAGCACCGGATCAACTGGTCGCCCCCTGCCTGGTGGATCCCCATTCCATCCTTGAGACCCCCTTCAGTGGCGATCAAGAAACAGCCGTGAGCCTGCGCCACTGTGCCGCCGCAGGGGGCTATGGCCAGATTGGCCTGCTTCCCCGCAGCAGCAGCTGGCGCGACTGTCCGGAGCGGCTCCAGGGATTCAGCCTCGAGCAAGATCAGACAGCAACGGTTCGTCTGCATCTTTGGGGAGGCTTCAGCCGCAGCGGCAAGGCGGATGAACTCGCCCCCCACGGCGATCTTCTCGAACACGGTGCCATCGGACTGGCGGATGATGACGCCGTGGTTCCAACCCCGTTGCTGGAACGTGGACTGCTGCTCGGAGAGATGGGGGGATGCCCAGTGCTCGTGGCACCCCGGGATCCCGCGCTGCAGGGGGAGGGGCTGGTGCGGGAAGGCGTGGAGACGCTGCGGGCCGGGTGGCCAGCGGATCCAATCACCAGTGAGACCGTTCCCCTCAGCCAGTTGCTGCTGCTGCATCAACGCCATCCGGAACGACAGCTGCGGCTGATGAACCTCTCCACAGCAGCAGCGGTGCAGCAGCTTTCAGGCTGCGAGTTCCCGCCCCTGAGCAGCGTGAGCTGGTGGCATCTCCTCAGCGACCGCAGCATGCTGGCCAGCAGCGATCCGGGCTGGCGCGTCTGCCCCTCCCTCGGTGGCCCGGACGACCGCGAGCAGTTGATCCAGGCCGTTCAGCAGCGAACGATCACTGCCGTGGCTGTGCATGCTATTCCTCTGGATGCTGAGGACATGCTGTTGCCGGGCGACCAGCGCCCCGCAGGCCTCAGCGGCCACCATGTGGTGCTTGCTGCGCTGTGGAATGCCCTGGTGCGGCCGGGCCGCTGGACCACGGAAGATCTTTGGCAGGCCCTCAGCTTTGGGCCTTCGGCTCTGATCGACCAGCCGCCTGAACAGCTTGAGCAGGGCAGCCGGCGCTGGCTGCTGTTCGATCCCGATCAACGCTGGAGCATCAGCAGCAACACTCCCGGCGCACCGCGTGCCGCCAACATTCCCTGGCTGGGCCGCGAGCTTCAGGGACGCGTTGTGACCTGTGGCCTCAATTGCTGAGCGAACCGATGCGCGAAGGGGGCCAGAAGCGGAAGACGGCACGGCCAATGATCTGATCGTCTGGCAAAAATGGGCCGCCTGGCCAACGACGGGCGTCCTGACTGTTGCGGCGGTTGTCGCCCAGAACAACAACGTTGCCTTCGGGGACCACGGCATAGAGGCCCTTGCAGCCAATCATTCCGTCGCGATCGGAGCAGAAGTTGGTGACGTAGGGCTCGTTGAAGGCCGTGCCGTTGATGCTCACGGCACCACGGCTGTTCACCTCCACGACATCACCAGGAACACCCACAACCCGCTTGATCCAGGCCTCACATTCGGGATAACGCTGCAACAGCACACGATCCACAACCCAGCTGATGCCCGGGAAGGTAACGAAGCCGCACTTCAGTGGATTGGGTTGCCCCCCCTCCAATTTCCAGACGGGATCAAAGGCACTGGGGGAATTGAACACAACGATCTCCCCCCGCTGAGGAGGTCGGGAGCGGTAGGACAGCTTCTCGACGATCAACTTGTCGCCCACCTGAAGCCCTGGCAGCATCGACCCCGAAGGGATGTAGCGGGCTTCAAAGGCGAACTGCCGGAGCAGGAGATACAGCGAAACCGTGAACAGAAAAGGGGCCCAGAACTCCCAGATCGCGCTGACTCTGCCCTTCACATCGGAAGGTTCTCTCTCCGCGTTCAATGTGGGCAGGCTCAATCTTTCGACCCACGATAGGGGGAGCCTGCAGGCCCCATGATCCGTCCACGCTGGCAAGCCCTCAAGCCCCAACACGGCCTGTTCAGCTGGCGCCGGTGGGACCAGGCCATTGCTGTCATCGCCGCAGTCAATCTCACCTGGGTCGCCATCGACCTCACCTACATCCCCCTGCGCAACTTCTGGCTGCAGCGCAATCTTTATCCGGTGCCATCGCTTCCCCTGGTGGTTCCCCTGCCCTGGCTGCCGGACATCACCCCGTGGCTGGATCCCCTCAAGGGCATCGAACCCCATCGCGACACCGAGGCTTACCTCAAGGCCTACACCGCCCTGGATCGGGCCCTGCAGCAGAACGGCTCGCGCACGGCGGAAAGCACCGATCTGCTGCAGCAGCAGGTGGTGCTCACCACAGCGCTGATGGACAGCAACCCGTTCATCAGTTCAGGCCAAGCCGGCGCCCTTGAAAAATTCAAGAACCGACTGCGCGCTCGCACCGGCCTGGAATCAGCCCGTGACTCCGCCAACCTTCTCCTAAGCCCAGAGCATCTGGAACGCTCCCCCTGGAGCCAGGAGCGTCAGTTCTGGAGCCAGCAAATCCTGCCGCTGGTGGAGAGCAACTACTGGCGAAGCATCGATGAAAACGGACGCCCCAGCGATTTGAGCTGGCGCATCGACACGCCATTTCAACTGCTGTTTCTGCTCGACATTCTTCTGCGTGCCTGGCGCCTGAAACAGCGCTATCCAGCGATCCGCTGGCGCGATGCCCTGTTACGCCGCTGGATCGACCTGCCCCTGCTGCTGCCGTTTGCGCGCTGGCTCCGGGTGGTTCCGGTCACAGAACGGCTTTGCGGAGCGGGCCTCCTGCAACTCGAACCGCTGCGTGCCGTGATCAGCCGCGGCGTGGTGGCCCTGTTGGCTGTGGAGCTGTTTGAAGTGATCGCCGTCAGGGTGGTCGATGCTCTGCAGCAACTGATCCGATCACCACAGCTGCCGGAGAGGGTTCGCGGACTCTGCAGCTACCAGAGCAGTGATCTGAACGATGAGCGGGAGGTGATCGAGCTGCTGCGGTTGTGGCTTCCCCTTCTGCTCACCCGCATTGGCCCGGCCATGCGACCGCAACTGCAAGCCGTGATCAGCCATCTAGTGCAGCAGAGCTTGGACCGGAACGTGGTGCCGGATGCCCTGCGGCGACTGCCTGGACTGCAAAACGCCGAATCGGAATTCAGCCGCCAGCTGGCAGAAAGCATGGTGACCTCCGTGCTCGACCTGTCCAAGGGAGCCGGAAACCGCATCGGTCAGCGGGACCCTGTTCTGGAATCGCTTGGATCCGAGGCCTTGGATCGGCTCTGGGAGGAGCTGGCCCACACCCTGGAACAGGGGCCTGTGCTGAGCCGCAGCCAGGATCTGCTGGTCGCCCTCCTGGAAGAGATCAAACGCTCAAGCTTCCGTCAGATCCGCGACCAAGGCGATGTGGACGCCCTGATCAGCGAATTGGATGGCTTGAACTTCAACCCTGGAAGGCCGACTCCCAAAGATCAGGCTTGAAGCCGGTGAGGTATGTGGAGGAATTCACCTCCACGAACGGTCTTTTGATCAACTTTCCATCAGCAGCCAAAGCCTCGAGAGCCTTGTCATCCGACAGAGCCTTCACTGCTGCCGCGCCCATGGCGCGATAGCTCTGGCCGCTGGTGTTGAACAGCAGTTTCCTGTCACCGAGGGATTGGTGAGCGGCCACCAACATCTCCTTGGACGGTGGAGTCAAGGTGATGTCGTGCACCTCATGGGCAATGCCTCGCTCAGTGAGCCAGGCCAATGCCTTTCGACAGGTGCTGCAGCGGTTGTAGCTGTAAACCTGAAGGGTTCCGGCCAAGGCTCAGCGGCCGAACAGGGATTTGATCGCACCAACGAGGCTGTTGGAGCCGCGGCCCACACCTTCAGCGGGGCGGGTGCGAACGGTGACATCACCAAACACTGTGGTGCGGCAGCTCAGGCGGAAGTTGGCAGGACGATCGGCCAGATAGACCTCTTCAACATCGCTGCGGGGGGACAGGTTGGCTTGCCCTTCAACCACCTCCATCACGCAGGTGCCGCACTGACCAACGCCACTGCAGTTATTGAGGTTATTGAGGCTCTTGTAGGGATTGACGCCCGCATCAAGTGCAGCCTTACGCAGATTTGCGCCCTCGATGCAGCCAACCTGCTGGCCTTCCTGCTCGAATCGGATGGTGGGCACGGGTTCCGCAAATCTCAGTGCGCACCAACTTACAAGCATCCGGCCTGATCAAGGGGCTCTTACCTGAGATCAATCGGCTGCATTGATGCAGGAATCAAGCAATGGCTGAACCGCATCGAGGTCGCGCCATCCATCAATCGATACGACGCTGCCCTGCAACGTGCGGTATGTCCTGAAGAATTCCGCGACATCCTCCAGCTGGGAGGCAGCGATCTGACGAATGCTGCGGATCTCGTCCTGACGGGGGTCTGCGTCCGGGACACAGAGAATCTTCCCGTCATAAACATCCTTGTCGTGGAGGTCCAACACGCCGATGGGGCGAGCCTTAATCAGGCAACCAGCGAACGTGGGTTCAGCCATGATCACCATGGCGTCGAGGGGAGATCCATCCTCCGCCAGCGTGTTGGGGATGAAGCCGTAATCAAAGGGGTAACGCACCGAGGAGTGCATCACCCGATCCAGAACCATCACGCCGGCTTCGGCGGAGTACTCGTATTTGTTTCTGCTTCCTGCCGGAATCTCAACGATGAGATTCACCAAGCCTGGCGAAGGTGACGGGGGAAGCTGATGGAGATCCATGCCGATCCGAGGCGGTGGGGATCAGTCGCGGAGAAGGGAAGGCTCGGTCCGTGATCACAGCCACAAGTGGAGCACTGAAACTGACAACAGCAATCAGCAGTCCTTTGATGGCCGTCAACGAGGCGCGACGACTGAACGGCTCATCCGCCTCCGAAGACGCGATGGCGTCGTCGTGAGACGGGTGGGGAACATCTGAGGCCATAAAACGGGGGGCTTGAGAAAGCTCCCTCTTTCGATCACAACGTTGTTGAACTCATTCTGTCACTGCAAAAAGCAGGACGCACCGATCATTAAGCAGCGGGCCGGTCCTGCTGGTCGAGTCGTGCGCTCAGATCAGAAGGGGATGCCCCACTCGCCTCGAGATGGGTACGGATCAGCCGAAGCTCCTCAAGGATCGATCCCAGGATTTGCTGCGTCGCCGTTGATGGAGAGTTCAGCACCTCAACAGTGACTTCTTTGATGCGGAGAACATCTTTGGCGAAGCGCGCCACCTCATTGGGGTGGAACATCAGCGGATCTTTCTGATCGCTGCGGTACTCCGGGTTCAGCTTGCGGGGGTTGAACGGAGGGTTGAGGTTGCGAGGGTCTGTGTTGGTGTAGCGATACACCGAAGCGCGGGAGCGGTTCAGGGATTTCTGAACGTCGTCGATCCCCACCAGGGCCTCGGCTTGAGCTGACGCATGGGCCGGATCCATGGAAAGTTCGGTCGCTTGTTGAACGCTTGTCGCCACAGATTCAACGGACCGAGGAAACATGAGACGGGCCTAGGACAGGCTGGATTGAGCTGGACGGTAGCAGTCGAGACTCAGGGCGCCCAGGGGAATTCCAGCAAAATAGACACTTCCGCGATCGGCATGTCGCCGAAGCGGTGATAACTTCCAAATCCCATTTTGTTGCGATTGATGCGCGTCTCCCGCCTGCTGCTGGTGACGCTTCGGGATGTTCCCGCCGAAGCGGAGATCACCTCGCATCAGTTACTTCTCAGGGCCGGGTATATCCGTCGCGTGGGATCAGGGATCTACGCCTACCTCCCCTTGATGTGGAGGGTGCTGCAAAAGATCACCGCCGTGGTGCGCGAGGAGATGAATTGCGCCGGCGCCCAGGAAACCCTGCTGCCGCAGCTGCACCCTGCTGAGCTCTGGCAGAAGAGCGGGCGTTGGCAGGGCTACACCGCTGGCGAGGGCATCATGTTTCACCTCGAAGACCGCCAGGGCAGAGAACTGGGTCTCGGTCCGACCCATGAAGAGGTGATCACCAGCCTGACAGGGGAGCTGCTGAGGTCATACCGGCAGCTCCCGGTGAACCTCTATCAAATCCAGACCAAATTTCGCGACGAGATCCGTCCCCGCTTTGGACTGATGCGAGGCCGCGAATTCATCATGAAGGACGCGTACTCCTTCCATGCCAGCGAAGCGGATCTTCGCGAGACCTATGGCGTGATGGATCAGGCCTACCGCCGCATCTTTGAACGTTGTGGTCTGGATGCCGTCCCTGTCGATGCCGATAGCGGAGCGATCGGCGGTGCCGCCTCCCAGGAATTCATGGTGACGGCGGATGCCGGGGAAGACCTGATCCTGATCAGCGATGACGGCCAATACGCCGCCAACCAAGAGAAGGCTGTTTCGATCCCATCCACCGCATCTCCTCTTCCCGACGGCCCGGAGGAATCGATTCCAACCCCTGGCTTGGGCAGCATCGAAAGCCTCTGCGACGCCAAAGGCTGGGATCCGAGCCAGGTGGTGAAGGTGCTGCTGTTGGTGGCGACCCTGGACGATGAGACCCTCCAACCGCTGTTGGTGAGCCTCCGTGGTGACCAGGAGCTCAATCCCACCAAGGTCGTTAACGCGGTCAGCCGAACCCTCAACAAGGGTGTTCTCGATTGCCGCCCGATCACACCAGAGGACAACAACCGTCAGCAGATTGGTCCGCTCCCCTTTGGATCGATCGGGCCCGACCTCTCCGATGACGTTCTGAAGGGAGCCAAGACCTGGGAGCCAACATTTCTGCGCCTGGCGGATGAAACCGCGAGCGAACTCGGCAGCTTCATCTGTGGTGCCAACACGCCCGATCTGCACCGTTTCAACACCAGCTGGACCGCCATCGGTCAGAAGCCAACCAGCCTGGATCTGCGTAACGCACGAGCCGGCGACGTCTGCCAACACAACCCGGAATCACGCCTGACGGAAAAAAGAGGCATTGAAGTCGGCCACATTTTTCAGTTGGGCCGAAAATATTCTGAGGCCATGGAGAGCCGTTTCACCAACGAGAACGGCAAGACCGAACCGTTCTGGATGGGTTGCTACGGCATCGGCGTTTCGCGATTGGCGCAGGCTGCCGTCGAGCAGCATCACGATGACAGCGGCATCTGCTGGCCGACGGCCATCGCCCCGTTTGAAGCCATCGTGGTTGTTGCCAACATCCAGGACGAGACCCAGGCCCAGCTGGGGGAAGCGCTGTACTCGGAGCTTCTGAACGCTGGGGTGGATGTGCTGATCGACGACCGCAAAGAACGCGCCGGCGTCAAGTTCAAAGACGCGGATCTGATCGGCATCCCTTGGCGGATCGTGGTGGGACGCGACGCCAGCGAAGGCACCGTTGAACTGGTGTGCCGCAGCAGCCGCGAGGTGCAAAAGCTTCCCCATGCTGAGGCTGTGACCTGCCTGATCAAGGCACTCCACCCCTAAAGTCCAATGACACTGAAGGGTTTCATGCTCTCCGCACTGACACGCCTGCTTCGCCCCCTCAGCCGGGCCGCCGTAGCCCTCGGCCTCGGGTTATGCCTCCTTCTGACGGCCTGCAGTGGGGACGCTGAAGCTCGTCTGAGCGGCGACTACGTGGAGGACACCGTGGCGGTCTCCCGCACTCTGCTGACGGTGATCGACCTGCCTCAGGACGATCCCACCCACGCCGAAGCTGAGGCCGACGCCCGGGCCCTGATCAACGACTACATGTCCCGTTATCGGCCCCAGCCCCGTGTGAACGGACTCAGCTCCTTCACCACGATGCAGACCGCGCTGAATTCGCTGGCTGGTCATTACGCCTCCTACGCCAATCGCCCCCTGCCGGAAGCGCTGCATGACCGCATCGCCAAGGAACTCAACAAGGCTGAGAAATCAGTGGTCCGGGGCAGCTGAGCCCCCCGAAACCAGCTCGGTTTTGACGAGGCCACCCGAGATCTGAGATACTCGCGGATTGTGCAGATCTGCGGCTTCGGGCCGCCGTGTTCTTGGCCAACGTTGTCGTCATCGGAGCGCAGTGGGGTGACGAGGGAAAAGGAAAGATCACCGATCTCCTGAGCCGCTCCGCCGATGTGGTGGTTCGCTATCAGGGTGGTGTGAATGCAGGCCACACGATCGTTGTTGACGATCGTGTGCTCAAGCTGCACCTGATTCCTTCTGGAATCCTCTATCCCGACACGATCTGTCTGATCGGATCCGGCACGGTGGTGGATCCCAAGGTGATGCTCGGTGAGCTGGACATGCTCATCGCCAACGACATTGATATTTCAGGGCTTCGCCTGGCATCCACAGCCCACGTGACGATGCCCTACCACCGCCTGCTCGACCAGGCCATGGAGAAGCAGCGGGGAGCACGACGGATCGGAACCACAGGCCGTGGAATCGGCCCCACCTACGCCGACAAGTCGCAGCGCAGTGGCATCCGTGTGATCGACCTGCTGGACGAACAGCGGCTGAGGGATCGCCTTGAAGGCCCACTGCAAGAGAAGAATGAACTTCTTCAGACCATTTACGGCGTTGAACCCCTGAACGCCGAAGACGTCATCCAGGAATATCTGGGATACGGCAAGCGCCTCGCTCCCCACGTGGTGGAGTGCACCCAGACGATTCATCAGGCAGCGCGAGATCGCAAGAACATCCTGTTCGAAGGTGCCCAGGGCACGCTGCTGGACCTGGACCACGGCACCTACCCCTACGTCACATCCTCCAACCCCGTTTCCGGCGGGGCCTGCATCGGTGCAGGCGTGGGCCCAACCCTGATTGACCGCGTCATCGGCGTTGCCAAGGCCTACACCACCCGCGTGGGTGAAGGCCCCTTCCCCACTGAGCTGAGCGGAAGCTTGAATGACCAGCTCACGGAGCGGGGTGGCGAATTCGGTACTACCACGGGCCGCCAGAGGCGCTGTGGCTGGTTTGACGGCGTGATCGGTCGCTACGCCGTGCAGGTCAATGGCTTGGACTGTCTGGCCGTGACCAAGCTGGATGTGCTGGACGAACTGGACGAAATTCAGGTCTGCGTGGCCTATGAACTCAACGGCGAGCGAATCGAGCACTTCCCCAGCAGCGCCGATGACTTCGCCCAGTGCAAACCCATCTTCGAAACACTGCCTGGCTGGCAGTGCTCCACCGAGGAATGCCGCAGCCTTGAGGATCTCCCCAAGCCAGCCATGGATTACCTGCGCTTCCTCGCTGATCTGATGGAAGTGCCGATCGCCATTGTCTCCCTGGGGGCCAGCCGTGATCAGACCATCGTTGTCGAAGATCCGATCCATGGCCCCAAACGAGCCCTGTTGAGCGCCTGAGCCGCTGACGTTCATACTTCGGGGCTGCTTTCCACGCCCCGATGTCATCAGAGACCCGTTTCCCCAGCGACTGCAGTCTCGATGTCGTTGGCATCGGCAACGCCATCGTTGACGTTCTGGTGCAGACGGACGACGGTTTCATCGCTGAACACGGCCTCCAGAAAGGGGGCATGGCGCTGATCGATGAACAACAGGCCGAAGCTCTCTACAAGGCCAGTGGAACGGGCCTCGAGACCTCCGGTGGATCGGTCGCCAACACGATGGTGGGCATCGCGCAGCTCGGCGGACGCGCTGGTTTCATCGGCCGCGTCCGGGATGACCAGCTCGGCAGCATTTTCAGCCATGACATCAGGGCCGTTGGGGCACGCTTTGAGACCCCAGCAGCCACCAGTGGAGCCACAACGGCGCGCTGCCTGATTTACGTCACGCCCGATGCCGAGCGCACCATGTGCACCTTCCTGGGGGCGTCCACCCAACTGGAGCCCGAGGATCTCGACCTCTCCATGGTCAAACAGGCCAAGGTGCTTTACCTGGAGGGCTACCTCTGGGACAGTCCAGCCGCCAAACGGGCCTTCATCGCCGCAGCCGAAGCCTGCCGTAAAGCAGGCGGGAAGGTGGCTCTTTCTCTTTCAGACGGCTTCTGTGTGGATCGGCACAGAGCGAGTTTTCTCGAGCTGGTGAATGGCCACGTCGATGTGCTGTTCGCCAATGACATTGAAATTCAGTCGCTCTACGAGACCGACGATTTCGACCAGGCCCTCGAGCGGGTGCGCGGCTGCTGCTCAGTGATTGCGATCACCTGTGGTGCCCAGGGGTCCGTAGTGCTGAGTGGAGACCAGCGCTGGGATATCGGCATCTTCGGCCTGGGAGATCTGGTGGACACCACGGGAGCAGGCGACCTCTATGCCGGGGGATTTCTGCATGGCTTCACCCATGGCGAGTCACTGGAGCGCTGTGGTGAGCTCGGAGCCCTCTGCGCCGGCCAGATTGTGACCCAACTGGGGGCTCGCTCCCAGGTCTCCCTCAAGCAGCTGGCGGAGACGCATCTGAACTGAGCTCAGCGATGGCCCAGGCCCCATAGGCCGGTGATGCCGTCACCGGCCAGCACAACCACTCGGGGGTGTCGTAGCTGTGCAGCTCGGAGACGGCCAAGCGCAGCGCGTCCACATGCTGAGCTGAGGTCTTCATCAGCAGTTGGACCTCATGGGACGCCTGCAGCGAGCCCTCCCAGCGATAGAACGACTGAACGGGGTGGATGGACACACAGGCCACGAGATGGCGCTCCAGCAAGGCCTCTGCCAGCTGTTTGGCGCGCTCAGCGTTCGCTTCCGTGGTGAGGGCCAGCACGAACCCACTCGCTTCAATCACGCTCAAGCCGATCCATCAGGCTGCTGACATCCTCGACGCATTCCATCCCGTCGGGGGGGGAGGGACGCCGCAACAGCAGCAATCTCAGCCCCAGATCTTTGGTGAGTTGATGCCAGAGCTGTTCCGTCACACCACCGGACTGGCGGCAGAGCACCACGCCAATGCCCCAGCGACGGCAAAGAGACCGCTCGATCGCCCCCGGCACCTCCCCTTGCAGAGGGCGCACCACGGCCAGGTGATCCGGGGGCAGACCTGCCCGCAAGGCGGCGCGCAATCCATCGGGGGATGGAAGCGCACGGCCATAGGGGATGGCTCCAGCGCGGCACACAGCAGCAGTCAAGGCCGGAAGATGACGGCCTCCAATGGCCAGCAGCAGGCGTTGGCCCTGCAGCGGTTGGGCCGCCAATGCATCGGCATTAGCCAGGAGAGAGGCCGCTCCCAGCGGTTCAAGGCGACGCTCATAACGCAGCAGCGGTTGGCCGAGATCTGCACAGGCCGTGACCAGGTCATGGCTGATTCGAGCCGCAAAGGGATGCGTGGCATCCACCACCCAACGGAAAGGGCCGGCCTGATGCAGAGCTGCCTTGATCCCACCAACGCCCTGCAGAGCACCAATTGAGATGCGCTCCACCGGCAATCCCGCGTAGGCCTTCGCTGCAGTTGCCGTCACCACACTCACGCTCACACGCCAATGGCGGCGGGAGAGCTCCTTCAACAAGCGCGGCCCATCACCGGTTCCAGCCAGCAGCAGGACACGACGCTGGTCATTCGCGGGGCCTTGCATCAGGATGTGCGCCGACACCAGCTCAAGCCATGAACCATTGCGTGCTCGAAGTGGAGGTGATCGACGCACCGACGGTTCGATACACCCAGGACAACCAGACTCCCATTGCGGAGATGGCCGTGCGCTTTGACCCCCTTCGGGAGGGTGATCCGCCAGGTGAATTGAAAGTGGTGGGCTGGGGCAACCTGGCCCAGGAACTGCAGAACCGTGTGCAGACCGGGCAGCGGCTGCTGATCGAAGGCCGGCTGCGGATGAACACCATGCCCCGGGGCGATGGCATGAAGGAAAAACGGGCTGAATTCACCCTGGCTCGGCTTCATCCGATCGGCGCGGCAGCCACGGGTGCAGCTCCTTCCGGCAACCCCTCAGCCCCGGCCCCCAGCCGCCAGGCCCCCGCTGCTGCACCGACCAAGGTGGCAAAAGAGCCCGAACCGGCCAGCTGGAATGCGGCGCCCCTGGTGCCCGACACCGACGACATCCCCTTCTGAATCAGAGGACAATCACGGGTCGTTGCCGCTTAACGGCCCGCTTCGTCCTGCAGCTCTGAAGCTCGGGTGATCAGTTGCCCGAGCTCCCGTTCAAGGGCGGCAAGATCCAGCCGCAGCTCGGGCCAGCGGCCCCCATCGATCTGCTGCAGCAACCAGCTGCGATCACGGTCGAGCTGCTGGAGCAGATCATCGATCCCGGTCGACGATGGATCTGGCATCTGGCTCGGGGTAGTGGATCTCCATCCTGATGGCCTAGAGGTCAAAATGACGATCAAGCCAAGGCCTTCATGAAGGATTTCTTCTCCCCCGGCAGCCTCGTCACCATCGCCGGAGGCGTGCTGACCGTGGTTGGTGCCACCGCTTACGCCACCGGAAGCGCCAACCTCAGCCTGCCCACGATTTTCTACGGAATCCCGATCTTGTTGGGGGGGCTGGCCCTGAAATCGTCGGAGCTGCCACCCGCCATCCGGGTGACACCGGTGAAGACGTTTCAAAAGGAACGCGAAGCTGCAGCCCCAGAACTGGGCAAATTGCTCGGCGATGTGACGCGCTGGCGCTACGGCCAGAAGGCCCACCTGGAGTCGTCGCTGGAAGCACTCAAACTCTGGGATGAAGACACCCCACCGCAGTTGGAAGAGATCGAAGAGCTGCATTCCGACAGCGGCTATGGCCTACGGATGCGTTTCCTGCTGGGAGCCGTTCCCCTCGAACGCTGGCAAGAGCGGCAGGAGCGGCTGGGGCGTTTCTTCGCCAAGGGGATGCGAGCGGAACTCAAGGAACTGGATGAACAACGGCTGGACGTTGTTCTGCTGCCAGCGGGTGAGGCCTAAGCCATGGCCCAATCCACCCAGAACAACGATGACGCCCTCAGGGTGTCGGTGCTCAGCGAAGCCCTCCCCTACATCCAGCACTTCGCCGGTCGGCGCATCGTGATCAAGTACGGCGGGGCCGCCATGGCCCATGCCGAGCTGCGGGCGGCTGTCTTTCGCGACCTGGCTCTGCTGGCCTGCGTCGGCGTCCAACCTGTGGTGGTGCATGGGGGCGGGCCCGAAATCAACCAGTGGCTTCAACGTCTGGAAATCCCCGCCGAATTCCGCGACGGATTGCGCGTCACTGACGCCGACACCATGGACGTGGTGGAGATGGTGCTGGTGGGCCGCGTCAACAAGCAGATCGTGAATGGCCTCAATCAGCTCGGCACCCGTGCGGTTGGTTTGAGCGGAAGTGACGGAAGTCTTGTGGAGGCACGCCCCTGGGGGAATGGCAGCCATGGGCTGGTGGGGGATGTTGCCCGCGTCAATCCCGATGTGCTCGAACCGCTGCTGGAGAAGGGTTATGTGCCCGTCATTTCCAGCGTTGCCGCAACCCCCGATGACGGGCGAGCCCACAACATCAATGCCGACACGGTGGCGGGAGAGCTGGCGGCGGCCCTAGAAGCCGAAAAACTGATCCTGCTGACCGACACCCCCGGCATCCTTGAAGATCGCGATGACCCCGACTCGCTGATCCGCAAACTGCGCCTCTCAGAGGCGCGACAGCTGATCGAGGACGGCGTGGTCGCAGGGGGCATGACGCCCAAAACGGAATGTTGCATCCGCGCCCTGGCCCAGGGCGTGTCAGCCGCCCACATCATTGATGGCCGGGTTCCCCATGCCCTCCTGCTCGAAGTCTTCACCGACGCCGGCATCGGCACCATGGTGGTGGGACGCGGCTAGGGGTGAGCGAGCAGGACGCAGCACTGGACCTCTCTGAAGCGGAGGCAGCCCTGGAGCGCGGGGACTACGGCCAGGGCCTGGAGCTGCTTCTGCCCCTGGCGGAGCAACACCCGCTCAACAGCCCGGAGGGGCCGGGCCTTCGGCTCCTGATGATCACCGCCTGGATGGGCCAGGGGCAGGACGAGAAAGCCATCGCCACCTGCAGGCTGCTGAGTCGCTGCCGCGATCCCAAGTTGCGCCAGCAGGCCAAACAACTGCTCGGGGTTCTTGAAGCCCCAAGCCTGGATCGTCCGGAACGCTGGTCGATGCGCATGCCGCAACTGGAGCTGAATGGCTCCGGCAGCGGGCAGACCTCCACCATGCGGCGGCGGCGGTCGCGGCGTCCCGAACCCCCGCCCCCGCCACCACCACCGACGGGGCCGACGCGTTCACCGGCGGCGGGTTTCGCCGTGCTGGTGATGGCGGTTCTGCTGGGGATCACGCTGTTGCTGAGTGGTTGCGTCCGAATCGAGGCTGATCTCGACCTTCGCGGCCCGGATCGACTGGCCCTCACCTGGGACGTGCGGAGCACCCAGCAACGCCCGCTGCCCTGGCAGGAGCAATTCGAGAGAGACCTGCAACGGGAAGTGCCCGGGCTGAAGATCGAACAAACAGGCCCAGGACGCCAACAGATCAGCAGCCGTGTTGCCTCGTCGCACGAGCTGGCGCAACAGATGGCGGCCGTGGTTGCCGTGGCTGGTCGCGCGGCTGGAGTCTCAGTCCCGCCACCGACGCTCAAGCTCGAAGAACGCAACTGGCTGCTGGGGGTGCAGCAGCACGTGCAGCTGATGGTGGACCTCAGCGATCTGCCCGAGATCCCCGGGCTCGACGTTCATCTGAGCCTGAACCACGGGCAGGTGGAGCGCACGGCTGTTACCGGCACCACCACCGAAGTCAGCTGGCAGGGCTGGCGCTGGAATCCGCTTGGCCTGGGGGGAGTGGTGATCCTGATGCTGCTGATCAGCAGCATGGTGCTGCAGGTGGTGCGTCGGAAGCTGGGCTTTGGCTTCCCTGAACTGCCCTCCTGATCAAAGCTGCTGCGGGTCGGGATCCACAGTGAGCGCCACACCCTTGGGCAAGCCATCCCAGAGGGCCTGTCCCGGAGGCAGCGGAAGCGGGGAGCCCGCCGGACCGTGCAGCAACAGCTGCCATCGGCTTCGGCCAGCAACCCGGGCCACAGGTGCCGGAGCAGGACCCAACAACCACCAATTCTGGAGCTGACAAATCGGCCGGATCCGCTCCGCCAGCACCGCTGCCGCCGTTGCTGTTTTGCTGGGGGAATCTCCAGACAGGCGGAGCAAACAGGCACGACTGAAGGGCACCAGACCCGCCTCCTTGCGGAGGGCCACCTCCTGGGAGAGGAACGCTTCATAGCGACCATCCACCAGGTGTCGAATCACCGGGTGCTCTGGGGTGTAGGTCTGCACCAACACCTGCCCCGGTCGCTCACCTCGCCCGGCACGGCCCGCCAACTGCAACAGCAACTGCAGGGCCTGCTCTCCTGCGCGGAGATCGGGGCGGTGCAGAAGCCCATCCGCCGCGAGCACCGCCGCCAGGGTGACCCGCGGCAGATCCATGCCCTTGGCCAGCATCTGCGTACCGATCAAGACGTCGGCTTCTCCAGCAGCGAAACGGTCCAACAGGCGTCGATGGCCATCCCGCCCCCCGGTGGAATCGCGGTCAAAGCGGAGCAAACGAAGGCCTTCGAGCTCCTGAGAGAGCAGTTCCAACACCTTCTGCGTCCCGGCCCCAAACGGCTTGAAGGCCGTGGAACCACAGTGACTGCAACGGTTCTCCAGCTCTTCACGATGGTCACACCAGTGGCAACGCAGCCACTGACGCCCGGCCTTGCTGCGGTGAACGGTGAGCGCCACATCGCAGTGGGGGCACATCACCACCTCGCCGCAACTGCGACAGCTCAAAAAGGGGCTATATCCCCGACGAGGCACCAAAACCACGGCCTGTTCGCCCTGCTCCGGCAGCGCCGCAAGACGATCCATCAAGGCGCGACTGACCAGACGCTTGTGTCCTTCGGCCAACTCATGGCGCATGTCGATCACATGCACAGGCGGTAGGGACTGCCGGGAAATCCGCTGGGTCAGGCGCACCAATGTCAAGGCACCATCCGAGCCCGATTGAATCCAGCTCTCGAGCGACGGCGTGGCGCTGCCCAGCACAAGCCGTGCCTGTTGCATCACAACCCGGTCCAAAGCCAGGTCCCGGGCGTGATAGCAAGGCATGGGTGCGTCTTGCTTGTAAGAGCTGTCGTGCTCCTCATCCAGAACGACCAGCCCCAGCGGCTTCAACGGCACGAACACCGCGGAGCGGGTTCCCACCACCACCAACGGCTGTTCGGCAGCAAGACAGCGGCGCCAGGTTCGAACCCGTTCGGCGTCACCACAACCGCTGTGGTACTCCACAACGCGCGAGCCGAAGCGTTTGCGGCAACGGTCAACGAGTTGGGGAATCAATCCGATCTCGGGGGTGAGCAGCAGCACGTGCCGGCCCCGCTCCAGCTCCTGGGCAGCCAGCTGGAGGTACACCTCGGTCTTGCCGGAGCCGGTGATTCCCCAGAGCAGCAGCCCTCTCCCCGGAGACAGCTGTTGGTAGGCCTTCACCACGTCCTGCTGCTCAGCCGTCAAGGCCTGGGGAAGCTCCTGGGGGCCAGAACCAGCTGAGGAGCCCTTGTCCTCACAACGACGCTGCTCACGCACCAGGTAGCCCTGCTGGATCAGCGGCGGCAGCAATTGCGCCCCAAACCCACTGGCCACCAGGTCCCGTTGCCAAGCACCATCGCCCTGGCACTCCAACCAAGCCAGAAGCTCCCGCTGGCGAGGGGTGGGTGGGTTCGCTGCATCAGGGGGGACCCGGGCCTGAATCCACCACATCTGACGCCCGCCGGCCAGGGAACGCTGGCCGGCCTGACCAATCCAGCCCGACGGCAAAGCCGCCTTCAAGGTGCGGAAGACACTGAGATGGCAACGGTCCGCCACCCGCTCAAGCCAGCTGTACCAATCCGAATCGACAGCAGCTCGCTGCAGGAGCGATTCCACCGGTTGCAGCTCCTGAGGATCCTGCTCAGCCCACTCCCGCTCCGCCACCACCAATCCATGCATGGCTCGACCCCGGAGGCGCACCCGCACCAGATCTCCCGGCATCAATCCCATGCTGGGATCTGCGGCGTAACTGAAGGAGCGTCCTTCCCGCCCAGCCTCCAGCCAGACCTCAACGCATCGCCGCGAATGCGACAGGACCTTGCAAACTTCGGAAGACTTCATTAACGTGGACAGGTTGGACAGTTTCTGCCAACCCTGCGCTCGATCCAGAGGGAAGACACAGAGTCTGAAGTCAAGGTCTTGTTCCTTGCCACTTTGACCGGTCTGAGACCACCCCGGACAGCACAGACACAATCAGTCCAAGCGTTTCGTCGACTCGCGGACACCACCATCAGCCCATGAACTCCGTCTCAGCGTCAGCTGTGTCGTTCTCTTTCGTTTGAACGGAAGTTCCAGGTTCCGGCCATTGCCGTTGGTGCGCTGTTGCCGCTGTTGCATCTCCCCTCTATCCGACTTCGACTAACACCATGACCCCTGCTGCCACCAAAGCTGCCAAGCCGGACATCGTTCTTCTGGCCAATGCTGACGGCAAGGTGAAGGAAGTCGACAAGAGTTCCGACAAAGAGGCCAAGAAAACCCCTGCACGCCGACGAACCAGCAAGGCGAGCGCCAAGGACCTGAGCGCCGCAGCCGACGAACTGCTCGCCGCTGCAGATCAAGCCAAGGCCTCGGGAACCACCAAAAAGGCTGCAGCGAAAACCACCAAGGCCAAAACCACAACGAAAAAGGCCACCACAACCAAGAAGGCAGCCACCGCCAAGAAGACCACGACTAAATCTTCAACAGCCAAGGCAGCGGCAGCGAAGCCAACCGCCGAGGAGAAAGCCAAAACCGCAGCTGCTGAGAAGGAAGCCAAGGCCAAAGCCCTGGCCAGCATCAAGATCGGCCCCAAAGGCGTCTACACCGAAGACTCCATCCGGGTTTATCTCCAGGAAATTGGTCGGATCCGCCTGCTGCGTCCCGACGAAGAGATCGAACTGGCCCGCAAAATTGCCGATCTTCTCTATCTCGAGGAACTGGCCGCTCAATTTGAAAGCGACAACGGCCGGGAACCCGACAACAAAGAGTGGGCGGCCTTGGTGGAAATGCCGCTCATCCGCTTCCGCCGGCGCTTGATGCTGGGCCGACGGGCCAAGGAAAAGATGGTGCAATCCAACTTGCGCCTGGTGGTCTCGATTGCCAAGAAGTACATGAATCGGGGCCTGAGCTTCCAAGACCTGATTCAGGAAGGAAGCCTTGGCCTGATTCGTGCAGCCGAGAAGTTCGACCACGAAAAGGGCTACAAGTTCTCCACCTATGCCACCTGGTGGATTCGCCAGGCCATCACACGCGCCATCGCCGATCAGAGCCGCACCATCCGCCTGCCGGTGCACCTCTACGAAACGATCTCCAGGATCAAGAAGACCACCAAGGTTCTCTCCCAGGAATTCGGCCGCAAGCCAACGGAAGAGGAAATCGCGGAATCGATGGAAATGACCATCGAAAAACTGCGCTTCATCGCCAAGAGCGCCCAGCTGCCGATCTCCCTGGAGACCCCCATCGGCAAGGAAGAGGATTCCCGCCTGGGTGATTTCATCGAAGCCGACATCGAGAATCCCGAGCAGGACGTTGCCAAGAACCTGCTTCGTGAAGACCTGGAAGGTGTGTTGGCCACCCTCAGCCCCCGCGAGCGCGATGTGCTGCGCCTGCGCTATGGCCTGGACGACGGGCGGATGAAGACCCTCGAGGAAATTGGTCAGATTTTTGATGTGACCCGTGAACGGATCCGTCAGATCGTAGCCAAGGCCCTGCGCAAATTGCGCCACCCCAACCGCAATGGGGTACTCAAGGAATACATCAAGTAAGCCCGCATTACCCCCGTGATCAAACGGTCACGGGAGTAATACATAAGTACATTCCCCCTAGCTGAATGGAGCAGAGGGCTCCTATAAGAGTGCTTGAGGGAATTGAGACGCCCTCCTCACACGGAAGAGATCAAACCCCAGTCCATGACTGGGGGTTTTCCTTTAATAAATAGAAAGAGACCGTGCGAAAGGTTCACGGGTTTGCATCGAAGGTCTCCATGAATTCCTGAAAAGCACGCTTCAGGCGCTCCACCGGAGTTTCCTCCAAAGGACACTCCTGGCGAGTTTCGAGTGCATAGGCCTGGAGCAGGCGAGCATCCGGTTCAAGCACGGAAGCAACCGCCCCCTTGAACAGCACCAGATTGTGCTGCGACGTCAGCCCCTCCAGGTAAGGCTGAAGCAGCCAACTGGGCTGAGCATCGTGTGAGGCATCTGCGGCTGAACGCACCAGACGGGGCCGCAGCAGTTGATACGCGTGATCTCCATCGCGATCGGTGGTGTGGCGCAGCCGCGCCATCAGCACATCGCCACTGCACAACAGGATCAGACGGATGGAACCCTCAGCCACCAAGGGGAGCATGGCCTCCTGCTCTTGCGAGTCGGGGGCAACAGAGCCAATTGCTCCGGCCTGACGAACGCCATTGACGACGGGTCCGGGCATGACTGTGCTGCAACGCCCGCAAATGTTAAGCGTTCTTCATAAAGAGATCTTCCCTTTCGAAGCTTCACAAACTCGTGAAGGCGAACCAAAGAATCCAAGGCCAAAAGCGTAGGCTGGGCGGCTGATTCGCCCTTTCCATGGCCCTCACCGAACTGCGCATCGCCTCACGACGCAGCCAGCTGGCCATGGTGCAAACCAACTGGGTGAAAGCGGAACTGGAGAAGGCCCATCCCGGCCTGAAGATCACGGTGGAAGCCATGGCCACCCAGGGCGACAAGATCCTGGACGTCGCCCTGGCCAAAATCGGCGACAAAGGCCTGTTCACCAAGGAACTGGAAGCCCAGATGCTGGTGGACCGTGCGGACATCGCCGTCCATTCCCTGAAAGACCTGCCCACCAACCTTCCTGAGGGGCTGATGCTCGGCTGCATCACCGAACGAGAAGACCCGGCCGATGCCCTGGTGGTGAACACCAAGAACCAGGTTTACAAACTCGACACCCTTCCCGAAGGCTCTGTGGTGGGCACGAGTTCCCTGCGCCGCCTGGCTCAACTGCGTCACCACTACCCCCACCTGATCTTCAAGGACGTCCGGGGGAACGTGATCACCCGCCTGGAAAAATTGGACAGCGGCGATTACGACTGTCTGATCCTGGCTGCGGCAGGCCTGGGCCGGCTTGGCTTCGGCGATCGGATCCACCAGCTGATCCCCGGCGACATCTCTCTGCACGCCGTTGGTCAGGGCGCCCTGGGGATTGAATGCGTGGAGGGCAAGCCCGAAGTGCTTGAGGCGATCAAAGTGCTGGAGCACACCCCCACATCCCAGCGCTGCCTGGCCGAACGCGCTTTCCTGCGGGAACTGGAAGGTGGCTGCCAGGTGCCCATCGGCGTGAACACCCGCTTCGAAGGTGATCAACTGATCCTCACCGGGATGGTGGCCAGCCTTGATGGCAAACGCCTGATCCGCGACCAGGCCAGTGGCGCAGCAAGCGACCCCGAAGCCATCGGCATCGCTCTAGCCAACACCCTCAAAGGTCAGGGTGCTGGCGAGATCCTCAAAGAGATCTTCGACACCGTCCGCCCGGAAGCCTGATCAACTGCGAATTTCCAGACGCGTTCCCACGTCCACAGCATCAAACAGCTGCCGGATGTGGCTGTTGAGCATGCGCACGCAGCCCAGGCTGACGGCAGCGCGAATCTGAACCCAGTGCGGCCACGCCGTTCCATGGATCCCAAACTCGCCTCGGCCATTGCGGTGAAAAGCCATGTAGCGATCACCAATCGGGCTGCTGGGTCCGCGAAGCTCCCGCCGCTGACCCGACTTATGGGTCACATAGATCGGATTGACCTTCTTGTTGAGGATGGCGAATTCCCCTTTTGGAGTGGGGGTTTTGGGATCTCCGATCGCCACAGGCCAGGCCCCAAGCTGCTGCTCGCCCCGCATGAGGGTGATCTGTCGCTTGCTGAGGTCAAGCACGATGCGCGACGCATGAGCGGGTTGCCGCAATGCCAGCTCAACAGGTTCAGCAGCAAGGCATGGAGCAACAGACCCAGCCAACAGGCCAGCCAACAGCGCCGGCATCAATGACCACTTCATGAGACGCACAAGACCCACTGGTCTCAACGTATTCATTGCTGCGAGAAAAACAGCAGCAGCATTCTTGGAGCTGAACTCTTCAGAATCTCTTTGGTCTCATAGTCGAGATCAAAGAGCCGACTTCGTCCTCCTTCAGCTCTGTTATCTCACGAGAGGTGTCCATCCCAATCAAAGGATCTTCGATGCTGCTGAGCCGGACGCTGAGCCATGAAAAAGGCGGGGGAGTGTCCCCCGCCTGATCAGCAGTCGATCGCCGACGCGTTCAGTCGACCAACTTGGGATCAATCTCAGCCATGTAGCGAGCCTCGCAGCTCTTGATGATCTCAACGGCCTTTTCAGTGCCGAAGAAACCGTTCACCGAGCAGGTGCCAGGCTTCTTCAGATCCTTGTAGTGCTCCCAGTAGTAGGTGGTCTCTTTCTTCCAGTGCTCACCGAGATCTTCCCAGCTCTTGATGTGATCCATGCGCTTGTCGTCGGCAAGCACAGCGATCACCTTGTCGTCGACTTCACCACCATCGTCGAAGGTCATCACGCCGATGATGCGGGCTTCCACAATCGAACCGGGAATCAGGGGCTCGGTGACACCAACGATTTCGATGTCGAGGGGATCGCCATCTTCATCCCAGGTGCGGGGAATGCATCCGTAGGCGAAGGGATAAGCCAGCGAGGAGTAACCAACGCGGTCCAGCTTGAGATGGCCGGTTTCGGTGATCAGCTCGTACTTGTTGATCGTGTTGGAGTTGAGCTCCACGATCGTGTTGAGACGAAGTTCAGCTTCATCAGCGAAGGCCGGCAGCACGTGCAGCAGGTTGGGCATGCTGCGGCTGGGTGCCTGATCGAGGTTGGCCATAAACGGCGATGGACAGCGCGGCGCATCCTACGGGCCGCCTCAGCCCGTCAAGTTGCACGCGGCTAGGAGGCCGGTTGAAGCCGATCAAGCTTGTTCTCCAGATAGTCGAGGAAGGCGTCGGTGCTCAGGGGCCGACCGGTGACCCTTTCCACCAGTTGATCGGCATTCACACTGCGTCCGAGCGGGTGAACGTGCTCACGCAGCCAAGCCAGCAAGGGCGTGACATCGCCGCGCTCCACATGCTCCTCCGGAGACCCGATGGCCTCCGCCATCGCTTCGCTCAACTGTGCACTGATCAAGTGCCCCAACAGATACGAGGGGAAATAGCCAAACAGGCCTTCACTCCAGTGCACATCTTGAAGGCATCCCTCGGCATCGTTCATCGGCCGCACCCCCAGGAGTTCCTGATAGCGCCGGTTCCATTCGTCTGGGAGATCGTTCACCGCCAAACCCTGCTCCAGCAGAGCAATCTCGAGATCCGTGCGGATCAGGATGTGCAAGCCATAGCTGAGTTCATCAGCCTCCACCCGGTTCAAACCAGGCGCCATCGGATTCATCGCCTGCCACATATCCTGGGTTCCGCTGAAGGGAGCCCCCACCTGCGCAAAACGCTTCCACCACTGCTCTGCGAACGGACGGCTCCGGGCAACACGGTTCTCCCAGAACAGCGACTGACTTTCATGCACCGCCATCGAGGTGGCCTGTCCCAGAGGCCAGGCGAACCATTGGTGGCTCTGGTCCGGCAACCCCTGTTCATAGAGGGAATGGCCCCATTCATGGGCCGTAGCCAGGAAGCACGACAAGGGCTGGCCAGGCACCACACGCGTGGTGATGCGGTAATCCGCCGGTCCCAACGTGATCGAGAAGGGGTGAGGCGAACGTGCCATGCAGGTGATGGCGGGATTGCGGCCCCAGGCACCGAGCAGCTCATCACAGAGATTTTGCTGGCTGGACTCCTCGAGATCCCAGTCCGCTGATCGTGGGCGTGGCCGGGTGGATGCCTGAGCAACCAATTGCGGCAACCGTTGTCGCAGCGGAGCAAACAAGGCCTCGAGACGCTCCAGACGCAGATCCGGTTCGAAGGGTTGCGCCAGGGTCTCCCAACAGGAGCGCGGCTCATCCAGCTGTTTGGCCTGCTCCTGACGCAAATCAATCAGGGTCTGAAGCGCCGGTGCGAAGAGGCTGAAATCAGAGGCCGATCTAGCCTGCTGCCACCGGTTGTAACCCTCGGCCTTGGCCTTGGCCAAGGCGGCGACGAGGGCTGGATCGAGGGACTGCTGCCGCTGCAGGTCCTGTTCCAGCAGATCCAGATTGCGGCCCTGCTCAGGGCATCGCTCAGCGGAATTCCAATGCTGACGCGCTGCGGCCAGCAGTTCCGCATAGGCAGCAGAGCTCTGACGAGCATGAAGCTGGGTCGCCAGCAGCGTGAGCTGCTCACCTCGCCAGGACGCCCCGGCAGAAGGCATGCGGGTGTTCTGGTCCCAATACAGGGTGCTCTGAATCGAGCCGAGCAGCTGCGTCTCTCTCAGATGGGCGCCCAGCTGCCCCCAAGCCGTTGCGGCAGAAGCCATCTCGCCCCCCATTCCCATCATCCTAACGACACCTGGAGTGGCATCGAAGCAGCGATGCAGGCCATGGTGAAGCGGTTCAGACGTTCTGGACCCATGCGCCGATTGATGCTGCAGCTGGCCCTGGGTATCGCCCTGCCCATGGCTCTCTGGCCGCTCAAGCTGATCTACCGACAACCGCAGACCGTTCGATAGGAACGGGTCAGTTCAGCTCACAGCGGCCTTGGCACAGGGTCTCAAGGTCGGCGCGCCCGGTGATCTGAAGCCGCCGGGCGGCCCAAATCCCATAGACCCAATCGACCACGCTGCCGATCAAAGGCCAGCGGGTCGGTGCGTAAAGCCACCCCAGACCAATCAGGCGATACGCCTCACGGAAGACGGCCACATCCCGCAGCACCTCCCCGGAGCCTGTGATGGCATGAATGCGGCCCATGGCCACCCGGTAACTGATGCCGGCATGGGCCGCTGCGTCGTAATCAGAGGCGTCAATGTCGACAAAAGCCAGCCGGGCCTGACGGTCACGCTGCTGCAGAAAGCGAACTTCGCGCACACACAACGGACAACCTCCGTCAAACAGCAGGGTCAAATCGGGGGCAGATGGGCTGGCCATGGACTCAGACGGTGCTGCAGCACGCAAAGTAAGGAAAGAACGCTGGAGAGCGGTGGGCGTGCAGCAGATCCTGCATCAGATGACAGTGGCAACCCCGGGACGAGGATTCACCCGACTGGACGGGCGGATGAACACTTGGATCCGCAGCACGGGTCTGGACCAGGGCGTTCTGCATCTCACCTGCCTGCACACCAGCGCCAGCCTCACCATCAACGAGAACGCCGATCCACGGGTGCTGCAGGACCTGGATGCATGGATGGCCGATGCCGTCCCAGAACACCGCCGTTATCTCCATGACGACGAAGGAGCTGATGACATGCCGGCCCACATCCGAACTGCGCTCACCAGCCAAACCCTGAACCTGAGCGTCAGCAGGGGGCAACTGCTGCTGGGCACCTGGCAAGCCGTTTACCTCTGGGAGCACCGCAGCGCTGCTCACACCAGAACGATCGCCTGCCACCTATTCGGTGAATCCTCCAGCCGCCCCACACCGCAAAGCACCACGCAGAACACTTCAGCCACGCCGCAAACCCTGTTGAGCCTGCGCAATGGCGAACGGATCAATCAAGCCATTCAGGCCCGACACAACCCCAACGCCTGGGAAACCGACGACGGCATCGATACCGACACCGATCTGATGATTGATCGATTGCATGACCTGAGCGACTGATAACCGGCTCCAGCCACGATGGAGAGGTGATTCAGGGCTTCCATGCCAGTTGAACCTCTCGATGCCGCCCAGAAGTCGGCACTCAGCACAACCCTGCCCAATTGGGTTGTGAACGGAGACAGGCTGCACCGCGATCTGCAGTTCAACAGCTTCGTGGAGGCCTTTGGATTCATGGCACAGGTGGCCTTGCTGGCCGAATCCAAAAATCACCATCCGAACTGGAGCAACGTCTACAACCGCGTTTCAATCGACCTGACCACCCATGATCTCGGCGGCCTCAGCAGCCTGGATGTGGAGCTGGCCAGCGCCATTGACGCTCTGCTGCCAGCATGAGTCGAGTGGGTCCTTGCGCATGACCACCGCACCAGCCAGTCCCGGCGTCCCGGTCACCATTCTCAGCGGCTTCCTCGGAGCGGGAAAAACCACGCTGCTGAATCACA
>NZ_UCNU01000012.1:0-1887 GCF_900474085.1 Synechococcus sp. UW86 | reverse complement strand
AGCCCTGAACATCACCAATGGAGTAATAGGACTTTTGTTGAATGGATGTGTCGTTAATGGTGACGGTGGCAGTGTCACCAACTTGAGTGGTTCTTGCCCAATCACTAAAGAGCTTGATCTCTAATGTTTCTGATCCTTCTGTGGTCAGGTCATTGGCGAGGGTATGGGCAAAGGTGATGGATCCATCGGACTTGACCAAGCGTGAGCCCTTGAGTGCACCAGCTGAGAAGTCATTGGCATCAATGCCTTTGCCACTGAGAGTCCAGTAGAGCCGAGTGCCTTCTGCAACCCCTGTTGTTGAGACGTTGGTACGAACTTCTCCACCTTCATTGGAAGAAGAGACTGTTGGCGTAATGCTATATCCTGGTTCTTTTGAGTTTTCAATTAATTCGGCTCCATAAAGTATTCCATGATTATTTTTTCCGCTGCTATCAAGAACGGTAGACCCTGAATCATTATCAAATGTGTACTGAGCGACCAAGGCTGATCGTTGAACATTTTTCCCTTCGTAGACTCTTTTTATTTGTGTAGCGTTCAGGCTTTTATTCCATATTTTAAAGTCATCTATGCCGCCAGACCAAGGGTCAGCATTGCCATTGCGTTGACTCCAGAGCGCACCAATATAGAGGTCTTGATTACTATCACGAACTCCTTGTGAATAAGATCCACTGCTAGATAGTGCTCCATTGATGTAAACCTTGGCTTCATGTCTACCATCTGACAATTCCGTCATTGTCGCAGCAATATGGGTCCAGGATCCATCGGAAATGTCTGGACCATTGATGCTGAAATCAATATTGTTGTTTTCCGCCCTCCAGCGGATCCCGCCATTTGGCGTTAATTCAAGTAGGTGTGCATTGGGAATATCGTATAAGTTTCTCCAGTCGCCCCCGGCATTTTCTCTATAAATCCATGAGGAAATTGTGTATTCGCCATCTATCGAAAGCGTTGGAGAATCTTTTATATGTATGTATTCCCAGGGCGAGTTGTATCCATTGCCTGAAAAATTAATGAAGTTGCCGCCTGCAGGAGACTCGCTTGGTGGCTTTGGTGCTTCAGGAGGATTTACTGTATTTACAAATGTGCCATGGTTATTATTGCCGCTGCTATCAAAAACAGTAGATCCCGAATCATTGTCAAATGTGTATTCAGCGACCATTGCAGATCGTTGAACATTTCTACCTTCATACACTCTTTGGATTTGCGCGGAATTCAAGCTTTTGTTCCAAATCTTGAAGTCGTCTATGCCGCCCGCCCAGGGATCAGCATTCCCATTGCGCTGACTCCATAGAACACCAATATATAAGTCTTGGTCGCTATCACGTACTCCGGTTTGATTATTTCTTCTGCCTAATTGCCAGCTTGATCCATCACTTGACAAGACGCCATTTACATAAACATCTGCTTGATAGCTTCCGTTTGATAATTCGGTCATTGTGGCGGCAACATGAGTCCAGACCCCCTCAGAGATCTGTGGACCATTCACATTGAAATCGATATTGTTATTTTCGGACCGCCAATCAAACCCTCCATTAGGTGAAAATTCGAATAAATGTGCGCCTGGAATATCGTATAAATTCCTCCAATCTCCTCCAGCATTTTCTCTGTAAATCCAGGATGAAATTGTGTACTCGCCTTCGATAGATAGTGATGGCGAGTCCTTGATATGCACGTATTCCCACGGAGAGCTGTAACCATTGCCCGAAAACCAAAGCCGTTTTGTTCGATCAGGCATAACGATCCTCTAATCCTTGAGAAAACCTTAAGACCCATGGGTCCCATCTATATACCCGTTTTTATGCCTATTCTCTCAGATCCATTGGCTTGACTGCGTTCTTAGCCCTCTGCGCTCGTCGGTTCAGAGGATGCCTTGGGTCATGTCAGCGA
>NZ_UCNU01000015.1:0-170691 GCF_900474085.1 Synechococcus sp. UW86 | reverse complement strand
CATAAACGAGCGAGCTAGGCCGTCTCTCCACCGGGAGGGGCGGCCTTCCTCTTTGGCCCCCCTGTACTGCGATGCAGGATGCAATCGCATAAGCCGACCCTCTAAAAGTGTTCACGCGAACAGTGGGAAATCTTGGGGATGGCCTAAATCAGGTTTTCCCTTTCTTTTGGGCTCCCATGCAGATGTATCTCGCGGATTGCGTTTTTCCTGAGATTGAAGGTCAACTGGCTGCTTACAAGAGCTTCTGTGAGCTGTGGGATTCAGGCGAAATGGCAAAGCTAGACAACTTTGACGGCTTTGAAATGTTGTTCCGAGTCCACGCCCCTGGTGCTGGCCGAGTGACCATCCTCTTCAAAGCTGAAAGTGATGCTCAAATCTTTGAGCACTTCGCTCCATGGCGTGCTCAGTTCGGCATTGAAATGGACTTCACTCCTGTTATCGGCTGTCAGGATGTGGTTGATTATCACAAGAAGCTTTTCGCCAAGATGTCCTAATCTTTGTAAGGACATTGCACTTGGGGTCAGCGTCGGGCTGGCCCTATTTTTTTGCCATAATTAGCTTGGAACAGATGAGGGTCACCTGTTGGGGGTTGGCCCTTTTTTTATGTCGTACTTCCGAGTCAGGACAAGCTTTCTGCCCGTTCCGCTGCAGTAGCTGCAGACGTGCATGTAGCCGTCATATCTGCTCTTCTTGTAACCACTACCTCCGCAGTGCTTGCACTTGTGACTTGTGATCTTGGTGTTGAACAGAGGCAGCGCCATTTGTAGTGCTGTTGCTTCTGATGTCATGTCTTATTTCCAACGACAACTCACCACTAGCTCTGGTCAATCAGCCATTTCAATAGACATAGACTTAGTAATAACTATCAGTGTCAACAGTGCAGCTTATTGATGACGATTGCCCGAGGGTGCCTAACCCTGCCGATGACTCCTTGAGCAGTCCGCAGTCACGGCGCTATTGGCGCGAGCAAGGTACTTCTGGCCCAAATCAATGACGGTCATCTAAAGGCGCGTTGATTGCCTAGGCAGCGAAATTTTTTGATTGCACACCTTGTTTTGCGATGGCGATTGTCAACTTGCGTCAGGCCAGCGCCCAACTGGGCTTTAGGACAACGACAACGCTCAGGAGGCTGCTGCAAGCGGGCGAACTAAGTGCGTATCTGCGGTCAGGACCAGATCTAAGGGCGACGTATTTGGATATGGCTCCGAAGAGGCGGCCAACGCTTAGGCAACACGTTCAGGCCCATACGGAGTGCTGTGGCAATTCCCCGCTGTGGGGTGCGGACTATGAGAGCTGGCCGAAGCCGAGTGGGAATTGGACCGATGTCGCCAACAGTTATCTGGACCTGCCGCAATGGGGGCCGCCACCGTGGACTGAGCTGCAGTGGGTGACGCTGCGGAACGTGATTGAGCTGGCTGAGGAAAGCTAGCGCCTTACTTGTCTGGCTCTGAGATGTCTCTCCTAAGGCGTTGGGTCAGTAGCAATAACGGCTCACATCCCGATTCTCTGTAGCTCACGCTACGGGCTTATAAGACTTTCATGGAAGAAATCCTTGATCCCAAAGGTCTCCGAAAAATGGTGTGCGAAAGCACGAGCGATTCCCTATCAAGGAGACCTGCGACACTTCCTCTTACGGCTGAGTGAGTTATCGCGGCAGCACGGGAGAGCGACCCGTAGCTGGCAGACAATCCAGTCCGAGTACACGGCAAGCGTGATTGGGCTGGCTTTCTGCGTTTAAGCCCGTCTTCCAATAACGGGAAAAATTCAGTGCATTGCACTTGATTGCACAACGCCTCGTCAGCGTTATGGAGCGGACCGCATCGCTCGGGGCGAACAAGTTTCTCCTCGCGGTTCCGTAGTCCCGCATCTTTGATTCGGTAACGGCTGTTGGAAGTCAGCCCCACCGATAGAGGGGGCTGACATCACGCAATTAGCCAGCCTCAAGAGACCAGCTCATCCTCTTCATCTCAACGGTGAAGAAGTAACGCCAGGGCGTATCCAACTGCTAGGCCCTTGCCGAAGGAGAGCCAGAGCATTTGGTACTTGCTCAGGCCAAACCGCTGCCGAATCCTCTTGATGTAGGTCTTATGCCACAGCAGGACCGAGCTGGACTCCTGATTGGCTGAGTCTTGTTCGGAACGAAGGAATCGTCTGCGCTGAGCTGATTCAAGTCCAGTCAGATCCTTTGCCTTTTTCAGTTTGTTGGTTTTCTTACCCATGCTTCGAGGGCTGGGAATAGGTGGTTAGACCATCTTCATGCCCAACAAGGACCGCAGCTTTCACGAGGCGCCACAGAAGGCTGGTGGTGAGGGGTGGCTGTATTCCGAACAGCAGCAAAAGCTCTGTCACTTCAAGCCCGACACGGCGACCGTGCATGCGCAATGGGTCGCCATCAGGACCTACAGCTACGTTCCGCCCCGCCCGCCTGAGCCGATGACTCGGCGGCGGTTGCTGAGGCACAACGCCGTTGAGGCTTGGCAGACGATGCAGAAGACGGGCTGGAGGCGCTGCCCCCCGCCAGTGAGGTGACTCAGAACTTTCTTGGGTATGGAGGGTTACCTGCCATCTCAACGTTGATCTCCCTGCAGATGTTCATCCATGCCCCCAATCCGAAGTTCACGCCATTGGGGCCGTCAATGAATTCCTGGAATTCCTCTGCTGTGATTCCCTCGCGGACTTCCCAGATGCAAAAGGCAGGGCCTTCTGGGCCAATGGGACAGAACGAATGGTTGTAGAAGCCCGCTTCTAGGTTTTTGGCTACCGCCTCATCCCAGCCACCACCTGGAGCCATGGCTGCTTGTGCCGTCTCCCACCACTGCTGAGCTTTGCCTGCTCGGAACTCGTGATGAACGTGGAAGAACGTGGATGCCATGGAGATGTCGCCTTTAGGCACATCTTGGGTTGAGGACTCAGCCTTCGTTGTCGCTTGCAGCACGTTGGAACAACTGACTACTGCTGTTGCTGCATCTGCTGCTGACTCAGCGATTTAGGCCGTTTGGACTGGTGCGCTGTCGCCTTCCTATTGCTTGAAGTAGGACCCGCCCAATTCACGACAGGGTGATCCGCTTGCGAGAGAGACAGATCACCCGAGCCGTCCCCCTCGTCAAAGGTCGTCTCGTCGGATGTTTAACAGTCCAACTTGTTTTTCACGCGTCTCCTGCGTGACATCCACAAGTCCAAGACAAGGCGATCCGAGGTGCAGACAGATCGCCCGAGCCAAGACCGCCACCCTCTTGTGGGACCCGCTCATGAAAGTCATAACCGTTAGCCACTCTCAACTCGTGTCTCGCGCGTCACATCAATGAATCGGGACTGCATCAACTGGCTGAAGACGTTGCCCTGCAACCGCAAGCCGCAAAAAGGTCAACGTATGAATAGGTGGCTGGGCGCCGCTTCTCGAGCAGATTGAGATACGCGTTAAAAGCGGATCATGCCTGCTTTGAGTCAGCATGATCAAGGCTTAATCGGATGTTCATGCCGTCTTGGTTGCAGGGTCTTTGAGATCGCCTGTAAGACGTAAATGGACATCGAGGCTCTCGATGACGGAGAACAAATTCACCTGCTCGGCAGCGGATCCAAGCAACGAGTGGTCCACGTTTGATGCGGCACGCTGGCTGTATTCGAAAGCTTGGGCCGAGGCGAAGCTGAGGCTCATGTATTCCCTAGTCCTCGCGGAAAGGGAGACATCAGCAGTCAGGCAATCGGAGATGTCTGTCGGAAATGGTGGCGAGCCGCTGGATCTCACATCCACCGGCACCAATTGAGGTACAGCCATGCGACACACGCCCTATAAAGTGGAGTTGATGTATTTACTCTCCAGGCAACGCTCGGCCAAACGTCGAGCGCGACGACTATTCAATATGTCGCTTTTAACCCTCGGGATAGTTCTTCTTTTCGGCTTGGCCAGCCACGGCCTTGATGTTTTGGGTGCCGAGCTGACAACGAGTTGGCCTCAGGGTTGAGGTCTTTCAGTGATTTAGAACACATTTTGGGTTCGTGGCTTTATTGGTATGGGGATATTCAAAGGATTCTCTGACAACCCAGCCCCACCAGTTTTTTGGAGGTGGTATTAATTGATTAGGTCCACCATCTCTGGGCCAGAAGTACTTTTCTCTTGAGACTTCCAATGGTGGCTGCAAATAATGAACTCCCGTCATGGAGTAAAGAACTGCTCAAGTTGCTTTCCATAACCTGTCCTTTCCTTAAAGCTGAAGTGATCAGGGTTAACCCGATTCAGAAGAAGCTGATCGTCTTTAAAGCGAGCCGGTAGGAAGATTGTTTTTAGGCGATATAAGCCAGCAGGAGCAGCTTAATCAGCTCGCCTCCGCGAAGGCTTTCCGTACACTTCGCCACTCTGATGTGCGGTAACTGCGGTGATGAACCTCCACCGTGTGCCCCATGGCTGCAGCGATCAGGGTGTCGTCCTTCACGATCCCGTGAGCCCTGACGGAGAACGTGTCCCGCAGTGAGTACGGCCGGAGCCACTCACCTCGGGCTTCGTATTCGGCCATCAGTTGCTGCCAGTAGGGCAGACGCCGCAGGACGGCTCCGAGGGTCTTCCCGGACACGGTGGGGGGCAGCTTGAGCTGGTCCCAGTTCCCCACCAGGTCGAAGGTGCTGTTGTCGACAGCCACGGCCTCCAGCCAGCGGGGATCGGTTTCTTCTTTCACTCCCCCGCGGGTGTTGTAGGTCTTGCCCTTCGTGACGCGGAGCTGGGGTTCGCTGTCGTCGTTGGTGGCTCGGGTGATGAACGCCACCTCCCAGGCGCGGACGCCATACACCCGGCAGATCTTGATGACGTTGCCCCACGTCTCTGGGAGCAGCCGGATCAGCTCCAGCACCTCGGCATCTGTGAGGACGGCTTTCTTCCTGCTCTTGGCATCAGCGCCCCGGATCTTCAGGTAGTCCTTCTCGGGCACCAGGAACGCCTGGGGTTGCCGGTGTTCAGCGACGGCGTATTCCAGAAATTTCTTCAGTGCCAGGCAGCACTCCAACCGTGACTTCGGCATTTCGACCCAAGGCTTGAGAGCCTCGCCGCTTTTCTTGCCTGGCTTTTGGTTGACCCGTTGATGGGTCAGAACCTTCTCCATCAGCGCCTTCCCTGTCTGGGCGGCATTCCGCCCGTCGAGGTGTAGCAGGGCCACATTCAGGTATCGCTCGTAGCTGGCCTCGAATGTCTTGGGGGCGATGCGGTTGTCGAGTGTGAGCTTGTGCTCGCGGAAGGCGGCCACGATGCCCGGCCATGGCGTCACAACCTCCTGGCTCTTGTGGTCGCTGATGGCGAGCGCGTCGGCGATGGCTGTCTGCAACGTGACGCCGCCCTCCATGACTGGGCCATAGATGCGCGTCAGTAGTCCCTGGACAGGCTGAATGCTGTTTGCTTCCCAGGGGTATGGAAGCGTTGCTGATGCGTTGGCTATGCCCGCATCCGCAGGGAACTGGAGCTTTAGCCGCACCTTCCCGTAGTGCTCAGACAGTCCCCATCCACGCCAGTGCGCAGAGGCTTGCAGTGATCTCTCCCATGGCTGCTTCTTGGGCTGCCGGGCCAAGGTTCGGGATAAATCTCGGGATAAAACTACTCTCGTTGACTCTCCTCCGCAACTGACAACTACTCAGAACTACTGTGCTGGTATGGGTTGTAGCTGGAACTTGTTGCGCTGACTGGGCTTGTTTCAGTGATATCACCCAATTGACTCACGGGGGCTGGAAGGCCCCCTCAAACATTTCAGGACGGGCGATCTCAGAGGTCGCCCTTTTTAGTGTTCAGGCGCTTAGGGGGTTCATGGTCAGCCGCCCTTGCAATACCTGACCCTCTCCGGAGACAACGGTGGATCCCAACCAGTCCTGGGGGTCAACACGCAGATCGCTGAAGGGATGGTCTGGAGCAGCAAGCAAAACGCAATGACCAGCAAGGCGAAGCCTGTGCCGGGGGCGTGGATGTTGGCTTGGAACCAGGGTTTTTGAGCCATGTGATCAGTTTGGCGCCGACATGGAACCGCGTCCCGCTAGATGCGCTTCAGAAAAAGACGCATCCTGATGGTGACATCGGTTGGTCGAGAGAGGATTAGCTGAGGTTGGCTTCTGGCTGAAAGCTCGTTTTATTAGGGCAACAGCTGATGCAACGTGGTCCGCACCCTCAAAGACCAATGGTTCGCTTTGGCGTTGGGAGCCACTGCGCTCATTGCATTGTTCTGGCTTGAGTTGCTGGCCTCTTAACAAGGATTTTGAAGCCAGATGTTTTTCCCACTCCGGGCTGTTTGGTTGATTGCTGTTGGGGTGCTGCTGACTTGTGCTCCGGATGCTCGTTCTGACGAGTGGGTGAGTTGCAAGCGTGACGCTTCCACAGGGCAGCTGCTCTGGCTGCGGGGTAAGTCAACTGAGTTTCTGAAGAACGCTGAGTACCGACCAGGTGCAACCAATCCTGATCTGGGCACTTGTTTGGTCAGTAAGGAGCAGCTCCGCGAAGCTCATGGTCTGCGGTTTTGATCACTGCTAGGCCTGGGCCTGTAAACATCGATTGATGGAGGTGATTGGCCCTCCCCTCAGGCCAAGATTGTGAATTTCAGCGGTTTCTTAAGCGCCTGATCTGTGGGATCACCAGAAGATCCATTAGTGCGAATGTGATCAGGCAGGGGATAAAACCTTTCCCCACAACATTGCAAACCCAGCGTTCCTGATCCCATTGGCAGATCACCAATTCGGATAACCAGAACAAACTCACCTTTGCTGCAAATGACGTCAGGGCAAACCGCCATTCCGATGCGCTCAGACGCAGTTTGAACGGCACAGCACTCTTGAAACTGCTGAAAGTCTGAAGGCGGAGCCGCACGCAAGCGTAGGCTCAGCTTGCGTCTGATGTGTCTCGCGTTTGCTCGTCTGTTTCTCGCTTTTGCCTTGCTGGCGGCCTGGGCAACCCCTGCTCGAGCGACTTCGCTTTCGGGGCGCACGGATCGGTTGATTGATCGGCTTGAGCAGCTTGGTGTTGTGATCGATCGGCTCGAGCGGTGCGGCCCCGGGCTCGAGCGTGCCGCTTACAACATGGGCGTGAACCGTCTCTGTTTGTCGCAGGGGCTGCGCGATCAGCCAGGGCTTCAGTTGGATGTTCTGACCCATGAGGCCATCCACGTCGTTCAAGATTGTCTGGATGGTTTGGAGACGCCGTCGTCTTCCACGATCAGCTTGATGCTGCAGGCGCAGGGTGGTTTCAGCTCCGCGCAGGTCGATCGGTTTTTGGCGCATCATCTCGACCGTTCAACGGCTGCCCACGTGCTCACGGTGACCCAGTCGCTCGGGCCGCTGCAGCGCCAGCGTGAAGTGGAGGCCTATGCGCTGCAGAGCCAGTCCGGCATGGTCGAATCCTTGCTGGCCAGGCATTGCTGATTCCCGTCGAAGGATGGAGCTTCCGCCTGAGATGTTGTTTTGTTTGATCGGGCTAGGGTTGATTGATTCGTTGGAACAATCGGGTGAAGCACCGGTGGATTGCGATGCTTTTGTGGGCTCCACTGATGTGGCTGCAGGCGCCCTCATCGTTCGCACAATCGTTGTTTGATCGTCCACCAACCCGGGTGATGATTCATAACCCTGAATCAACTGAAGGCTTGCGCAATCGCACCACAATTTCGGTTGTGGTTCCTGAGGATGCTGGTAATTCCTTGGGCGCGATTGTTTTGCGGCAGTTGCCCAATCTTGATCAGTGGGATTGGGGCCGCCTGGACCCTCGGGTTTATCTCGGCGATTATTTCCTTCGCGGCAAAGGAACAAGAGGATTGGCCAGGGCTGTTGTCTCAGGCCCTGAAGAGGATTTGAACATCGAATTCAATCCAGCGATTGAGCCGGGGCACACCGTGAATGTTGTGTTCCGTGGCTTTAATCCTCAGTCCAGTATTTATCAATGGTCAACAGAACTCATGGCGGATGGTGAGGACCCCATCCGTTATCTCGGACCCACCTTGCGTCTGAACGTCTATGAGCAGGATCCGTACCGTTAGTTTTTGATGTTTAGAGCAAGTTTGGGTAGGCATTGAGGAGTCCCCAGATCACCAGCGCTGTGATCGAGGCAAAGATCACGGCCGTCCATGCCGCCAGATCGGCGTTGTTGCTGGACCCTTGCAAAAGCTGAAGAAGGCGTGCCATCAGAAGGAATGCAAGCCCTTCGGTTCTGGCTCAGCTGGAGGGCAAATTCCAGTCTTGTATGCGAGTCCTCATACGTTTCGGGGGCTCGACAGGTCTGAACGCAGTGCTCCAGTCCCTTTAGTGATATTCCCCGGGGTGCTGAATCTTGGTGACGCTGACGCCGGAGGAACTCTTGCCGGAGAACCGCAGCAGTTCATCTCCGGAGACCTCATAACCCAGTTCTTGGGCAATCAGGGCCGCAGCATCGGCGCTCACGGCTTGCAGCACTTGCTCCCTGAGCGAAGGATCTCTGGAGATGTGAGCAAAAAATTGCCGGAGTTGGTCCGTGCTCATGCGGTTGGGGGTGTCGTGTCGATTCTGCCCGGTCTGGTGTTTCCTTTTGCCTGTTGACTGGTGCGCAGATCAGGTCTGATGGGATGACGCAACTCGCGGTGTCTGGCGCCTCCGGCAAAACCGGATGGCGCGTGGTGGAGGAGGCGCTCAAGCGTGGTCGATCGGTCCGAGCCATTGTTCGGCCGGCTTCCGTGCTGCCCTCTGCCCTGGCCCAGGCCGAGCAGGAGGGGCGCCTGGAGGTGCGTCGTCTGGAGCTGGACTCGGCGGAAGCGTTGCTCCATGCGCTGCAGGGCTGCACGGCATTGGTGATCGCCACGGGTGCTCGCCCTTCGATCAATCTGGCTGGTCCCTTGCAGGTGGACGCCTGGGGCGTGCAGGCTCAGGTGCAGGCCTGCCGCTCTCTGGGGCTGAAGCGCGTGGTGCTGGTGAGCTCCCTCTGTGCTGGCCGTTGGCTGCATCCCCTCAATCTGTTCGGCCTGATCCTGGTTTGGAAGCGGGTTGGGGAGCGCTGCCTGGAGCGCAGCGGTCTTGATTGGACCGTGATCCGGCCTGGAGGCCTGAGTGAGGACGACACCCGCAGCACCACGGAGGGAGTGCTGGTGACCGACGCCGATCAACAGCAGAGCAACAGCATTCCTCGCCGCCTTGTGGCACAGGTCTGCCTGGATGCTTTGGAGCAGCCTCAGGCCTGTGGTCGCATCCTCGAAATCACCAGCTCCCCGGCCCAGCCCCAGCAGACGCTGGGCCAGTGCCTGGATCAGATTCCCAGCCGCTCCCAGATCACGCCCAGATTCTCCTGATGCAATGCGGTGCTAAAGCAGTCGGCCAGCTCCGCCGCGCTGAGTCTGCTGGTCACATCACCATCCGCTTCAAGGTTGGCGCGGAAGTCGCCGCCGGCGGTGTTCCAGGCCGTGTGGGCGTTGCGTTGAACGACCCGGTAAGCCTCCTCTCGGCTCATGCCGGTTCCCACCAGAGCGAGTAGCACCCGTTGGCTGAACACCACACCGCCGTACACATTCATGTTGCGGCGCATGTTCTCGGGGTAGATCCCAAGACCCTTCACCACGCTGGTCATCTCCCGCAGCATGAAGTGCAGGGTCACCGAGCAGTCGGGAAGCATCATGCGCTCCGTGGAGCTGTGGCTGATGTCGCGCTCGTGCCAGAGGGCCACGTTCTCAAGGGCAGCAATGGTGTAGCTGCGCAGCACCCGGGCCAGACCGCTGATCCGCTCACTGCGGATCGGGTTGCGCTTGTGGGGCATGGCGGAGCTGCCCTTCTGCCCCTTGGCGAAGTTCTCCTCCACTTCCAGCACGTCGGTGCGTTGGAGGTTGCGAATCTCGGTGGAGAAGCGCTCCAGGGAGGCGCCCACCAGGGCGAGGGTCTGCACGTAGTCGGCATGGCGATCGCGGGAGATCACCTGGGTGCTGGCGGTGTCGGGAGTCAGCCCGAGGATCTCGCAGGCGATGGATTCCACCTGGGGATCGGTGTTGGCATAGGTGCCCATGGCGCCGCTCACCTGGCCCACGGCCACATCCTGCTCAAGCCGTTCCAGCCGGATGCGGTTCCGCTCGGTTTCCGCCAGCCAGCCGGCCACCTTGAACCCGAAGGTGATCGGTTCGCCGTGGATGGCATGGGAGCGGCCGATCATTTCGGTGCCCTTGTGGGCTCGGGCCAGTTCGCGCAGGGCATCGGCCAGGGCATCGAGTTCGGTGCGCAGCAGGGCCACGGAACGTTTCAGCTGCAGGGCCACGCCCGTGTCCAGCACGTCGCTGCTGGTCATGCCCACATGGATGTGACGTCCGGCATCACCAACGTGCTCATTCACGTTGGTGAGGAAGGCGATCACGTCGTGGCGCACCTCGGCTTCGATTTCGAGGATGCGCTCCACCTCGAATCTGGCCTTCGCCTTGATGGTGTCGAGAGCCTCTTGGGGCACGCGACCGAGCCTGCAGTTGGCTTCGGTGGCAGCGATCTCCACATCAAGCCAGCTCTGGAATTTCGCCTGCTCACTCCAGACGGCTCCCATCTCAGGAAGGGTGTAACGCTCAATCACCGGCGCGCTCGGTTGAACAACCCAACAAATCTATGGGGCCGCCTCCGCGCGACTTGCTCTCAGCGCTGGGCCTCAATGAGTCGAGTTCCTCTTGGGATCTGCCTTGTCTTGGAACCCGCCCCTGGATGTTCAGTGTTGAGCTCTCAAAATTGCTCCTAAGAATTCACTGGCCCGGAACCGATGGGGACCGGGCAAATCCTGAACAGTGATCTGGCGTTCTGAGCTCAGAGAGCCGTGCTGTCGCGGTCGCCGGTGCGGATGCGAACCACTGATTCCACAGGGCTGATGAAGATCTTGCCGTCACCGATTTCACCGGTGCGGGCGGCATCGGCGATCGACTTAACCACCTCTTCGACGCGGTCGTCCTCGACCACCACTTCAATCTTCAGTTTCTGCAGAAATTCAACGGTGAATTCCGAGCCGCGGTAGCGCTCCACCTGACCTTTCTGGCGGCCGAAGCCCCGCACCTCGCTCACCGTCATGCCGATGATGCCTGCCTCAACCAGCGCCACCTTGACGTCTTCCAGCTTGAAAGGACGAATGATTGCTTCGACCTTTTTCATGGGGGGAGTACGGATCTCGTTTCAAGGATGCCGCGGTTCTCAGAGCCGTGCGTGGCCGCTGTTACAGAACGCTGCCGAAGCTTGACTTCCTAGGGTCGCTGATCAGAACTGGCCCCTACAGCCCTTTGACCCAGACCCCCCTCTACGGCGAACGCGCCATCGCCGAAGCCGAGCTGATCTGCTTCGACAACCCCCGGCCTGGGCGCCCCTACGAGGTGTCGATCGAGCTGCCGGAATTCACCTGCAAATGCCCCTTCTCCGGCTATCCCGATTTCGCGGTGCTGCGCCTGATCTATCAACCCGGGCCGCGGGTGGTGGAGCTGAAGGCGATCAAGCTGTATGTGAACAGCTACCGCGACCAGTCGATCTCCCATGAGGAGGTCACCAACCGCATCCTTGATGATCTGGTGGCGGCCACTGATCCGGTGTGGATGCAGCTGGAAGCCGATTTCAACCCCCGTGGCAACGTGCACACCGTGGTGCGGGTGAGTCACGGCACCCGTCAGCCCTGCTGATCGACCACCCCTTGCTGCACCAACTGAGGCAATTCAGTGGCGAAGGCGGCGAGGTTGCGGTTGCAGAGGCCACCCACGCTGAGGGTTCCATCGGCTGCGATGGCCCACAGCTGCCGGGTGGCCACGAGGCTCAACCCACCGCCCACCAGCAGCACTGCGAAGCCCAGGTACACCAGCGGTACTCCTGGATCCCGCTTGAGCAAAAGTCCGCTGGCCGGCAGCACCGCGTCCACCCGCATCGGCAAGCCCTTCACCTCAGCGGCGGGACCACCCGGTCGCAGTCGGGCGAGCTGTTGACCGTCCGCATCGAACACCGTGGCGGGCCCCTGTTCGCTCTCCAGGCTCAGAAACACCGGTTCGGCTCCATCGGGGCGTGTCGGTAGCACCAGGCCCCAGATCTGATCACCCAGCTCCGGATAGGTCTGTAGCGGCAGCTCCAGCACGGGGCTACGCCCGATCTGCAAGCTGATCGTCGCCAGTGACCAATCGGCCTGGTAAATGGTGATGCCCCGGTGCCGCAGCGGGTGATTCACGCTGATCTCGGCATCCATGCTTTGGCGGGGGCCCTGCAGCTGCAGAGCGGAGCGGAACTGTTCCGTTCGGCCCGCCGGATCCCGATCAATGGCGAAGCGGTCCAGGGTGATCGTCAGTTGGGTTGTGCCATCGCGATCCAGGAGATCGAGGCTGCGGCCGGGGGCCAGGAAGCGCTCCAAGCGGTTCCCCGCCAGCGCCCCCCAGGCCGCGCCAAGCATCAGCAGCACCAGGCCGGTGTGCACGAGCAAGGGCCCCACCCGGCCAATGGCGCCGCGTCGGGCCGCCAGCCGTTGTGGCTTGCGTTGCACCTCCCATCCGCCGGCCCGCAGCACCGTCTCCAGCTGCGTCAGAGCCCGGCTGGGGTCAGCGCAGGGCTGGCTTTCGGCGATGGCCAATTTGCTCAGCTGGCGTGTGGTGCGGTAGTCGATCCAGCGCCGGGCCGCCATCAGCGCTGGCCACTGACGGCGCCAACTGCAGAGGATCAGGGCGAGACCCAGCCAGGCCAACAGGGCCAGAAACCAGCCGCTGGAATACACATGATCGAGCTGCAACTGCAGCACCTGTTCGCCGTGGAGCAGCCCCAGCCAGGGGGTATCGGCGTAGGCATCGATGTAGCTGGAGGGCGGATCCCCCTGGGGGATGCTGGTGCCCACGGCACTGGCCAGGGCAATCAGCAGCAGCAGCACGATCGCCAGCCGCAGATCGCTGAGCCAGGCGGCCAGGCGTTTCAGTGGGGCCATCCCGCTCGTCATTCCCATCAGCTCCAGCGGGCCAGCAGGGTGAGTAGGCCGCTGGTGAGCAGCACCACTCCACTGACTGGCGGCACCCAGCGGCTGATGCCCCGCAGGGCGAGCAGTTTGGGGATGGCTGCTGCAAAGGTGCCCGCCAGCAGCAGGGGCAGCACCTGGCCGAAGCCGAAGCTGCTGAGCAGGGCCACCCCTGCCAGGGGACGTCCGCTCTGGGCAATCCAGCCCAGCAGCACCGCCAACACGGGGGTGGTGCAGGGTGAGGCCGCCAGCCCGAAGGCCAGTCCTGCTGCAACCGGCGCCAGCGGGGCCGGCACCTTCTGACGCCATTGCTCCGGGTCTGGACCGCTGGGCAGTGGAATCCGAAGCACCCCCAGCAGGTTGAGCCCCATCGCTACCGCCAGGATCGCCACCAATGTGGGGATCAGTGCCGGCACCTGGCCGTAGATCCGGCCCAGCAGTCCGCTGATGCTTCCCAGCACCACCAGGGCACCGACGATGCCGCCGCAAAAGGCGAGGCTGCGCTGCCAGGCCGGTTGGCCATCGTCAAAGCCCGCCAGGTAGGCCAGCGTCACCGGCAGCAAGGACAGGGAACACGGCCCAAGACTGGTGAGGGCGCCGCCACCGAACACCAGTGCCAGCGTCAGTGGGCCTGGATCCGCCAGGGCGCGCTGCAGCAGCTGCTCGCTGCTCTGGGCCAAATCGGAGAGCAGCAGCAGATCCACAGGTGCCCTTTAGTGTGCAAAGCCTATCCAGGCACGCCGGTCGTCAGGCCAGGTTCAGCGTTGACGCAACGACCGTTGGCGCCCGTTGGATCGTCCCCCGATCAAGCCGGTGGATTCCAGTGAACAGCGGATCAGCAGACCCAGGATCACCAGGCTCGACATCAGCGAGTTGCCGCCGTAGCTGATCAAAGGCAGTGGCAGACCGGTGGTGGGCATTGCCCCAGAGGCCACTGCGATGTTCAGGATCGACTGGCCCACCAGGATTGTGGTGCAGCCGATGGCCACGAGCCGGGCCTGGTTGCTTCGGCAGCGCAGGGCCACCCGCAGCCCCACCCAGGCCACCAGCATCAGGAACAGCAGCAGCAGCACTGAACCCACGAATCCAAATTCTTCGGCGAAAACCGCGTAGATGAAGTCGGTGCTCTGGATCGGCAGGTATTGGAGCTTCTGGGTGGAAAGGCCATAGCCCTGACCCATCCAACCGCCGGATCCGATCGCCAGCAGGCTCTGCACCAGCTGGTAGCCATCCCCCATCGGGTCGTTCCAGGGATCCAGAAACGACACCACCCGGATCCGTTGGTATTCATTGATCAAGATGCTGGCGGTGCCCAGCAGCGATCCCGCCAGGGCGGTGCCCAGGAGGCTGCGCCAGCGCAGTCCGGCCGCCAGGGCCACCATCCAGAGGGTGAGTCCCATCAGGGCCGCTGTGGAGAGGTTGGGTTGCTTGAGGATCAGCAGCAGCAGCCCGCCGAAGCTCCCCAGCCAAAGCAGCTTCTGGTCGAGGCTCAGCCGGCTCCAGGGGGCGAACAGGTTGGCGGCCTGCAGCACCACAAAGGGCTTCACCAGCTCCGAGGGCTGCATCTGCAGCGGACCCAGCACCAGCCAGCGGCTGGCGCCGTTCACCGTGGTGCCCATCACCAGGGTGGCGGCGATCAGCAGGCAGCCCATCCACAGCCCTGGGCCTGACCAGCGCAGCCAGCGCCGCAGGTTGGTGGAGATCGTGATGCTGAGCAAACTCCAGCTGAACATCAGCCAGATCGCCTGCCGTTTCAGATAGAAACCGCCATCGCCCATTTCCCGCAGGGCCACCCACCAACTGGCGGACGCCAACACCACCAGCCCTGCCACACTCCAAAAGCCCGCCAGCCCCATCAGCAGACGAGCCTCTGCTGGCCAGAGCTGCCACGGCAAGGGCAGCAGCCGCTCGATCAGGGTCGACTTCCGAGCCTCTTGTTGTCCCCGTCGTCTCGAAGATCTTTGGAGGGCTGTCGCTTGACCCAAACGTTTGCTCAAACAGCGTCAATGCTCCATTGAGCCGTGAAATGGTTGCCTTGCCAAGGCACTGATTGAACAGAAGTGTTGGCTGGGAGTCTTTGCAGGACTTGGTGAGCAGCCGTTTCGCTTATGCAACGTTCAAGCGCTCATGCTCAACTTCCCATTGCACGTGGGATCCCCAGGATTGCTGGCGCACCCAGCAGCGTCCGCCGCGGCAGTGAAGAACCTGGAAGGGCGGCAGGTCGCAGGGCTGGTTGTCGAGCCGCACAAAGCTGCCCGGCTGCAACAGCGGCACCACCTTGGCGGGTTGGGGGCGGTGGTTGGACACGTCCCTCGGGGCGAATTGAGGAAATCCTCCAGGCAGAACTGGCTCCAGCCACTGGATCGCCGGTTTTCTTCGGGATCGGTCTGCTTTTATGTCGCAATGGCGTCCAAACAGCGTCTTGATCTGGAACTCCTGACCCGTGGATTGGTCAGTTCACGCCAACAGGCGCAGCAATTGATTCGTGCTGGAAAGGTGCGCGATGGCGCCGGCACCCTGTTGGACAAGCCCGGAACGGAGGTGACGCCGGAGCGAGAACTGCGGGTGGAGCAGCCCCCCCGCTTCGTCTCTCGAGGGGGTGAAAAACTGTTGGCGGGCTTGAAGGCTTTCCCTGTAGTGGTTGAGGGGCGCGTCTGCCTGGATGGCGGCATCTCCACCGGCGGCTTCACCGATTGCCTGCTGCAGCATGGCGCTACCCGTGTTTATGGCGTTGATGTGGGCTATGGCCAAACGGCTTGGAGCCTGCGAACCGACGAACGGGTTGTGCTGCGGGAACGCACCAACCTGCGCCATCTCCAGCCCGACGATCTCTATGGGGCCGACGACCCCTGGCCCAGTTTGGCGGTCACTGACGTGTCGTTTATTTCCTTGCGGCTGATTCTTCCGGCGTTGCGCCGATTGTTGCGGGGTCCCGACACCGATGCGCTGGTGCTGGTGAAGCCGCAGTTTGAGGTGGGCAAGAGCCGCGTCGGCAAGGGGGGCGTGGTGCGTGATCCCGCGGCCCACCGGGATGCCATTGAATCCGTGATTGCAGCGGCAGCAGAATCGGGTTGGCAGCCCCAGGGCTTGGTGGCTTCGCCGATCACTGGGCCTGCCGGCAACCACGAGTATGTGCTCTGGTTGGGGGAGGGAGATGCCGCTGTTCTTCAGGATCTCGATGCCTTGGTGGCGCAGATCCTCCAGAGTTGATGGCCAATGAAAAAGCCCGGTGTTGAACCGGGCTCGGAATTTGCTTTGGAGCGGAGTTCAGTTTCCGACGTTGACCTGCTGACCCCCGGTGCAGAGCTCCACCTTGATGATGCGGCCACCCTGCTTTTGGATGCGCTGCTGTTCAGCGAACCAGCTGTCGTAGGGCACCCACTTGGTGAAGAAGGTGTTCTGCAATTCGCGCTGCGTCCGAACCTTTTCAGGGCTGGGAATGCAGGCGGTGACTTTGAACAACCGCATGGGGCTCAGTTGCCGAGGCCGGAGCAGATGTAGTCGAAGTAGACACCCATTTCCTTGCCAGCATCAGGGCCGACCAGTCCTGCGGTGACTTCCTTCATGGCCTGGATGGCCTGAACGGTGGCGCCGATGGGCACACCCAGGGAGTTGTAGGTCTCCTTGAGGCCGTTCAGAACACGCTCGTCGAGGATCGAGGTGTCGCCAGCCAGCATGGCGTAGGTGGAATAACGCAGGTAGTAATCCAGGTCGCGGATGCAGGCTGCATAGCGGCGGGTGGTGTACATGTTGCCGCCGGGACGGGTGATGTCCGAGTACAGCAGGGCCTTGGCCACGGCATCGCGGATGATGGCCGAAGCATTAGCGCTGATGGTGGCGGCAGCGCGCACGCGCAGTTCACCACTGGCGAAATACGACTCGAGGCTGCTCATCGAAGCCGTGTCCAGGTAGAGGCCCTGGACGTCCGAATTGTTGATGACGTTGGTGATGGCGTCTTGCATGGATCCGTGAGGAGACGAGAGGGAAATTCAGCGAGCGGTTCAGGCGAGGGCGCCAACCACGTAATCGAAGTAGGTGCCGGCTTCCTCTGCGTCGGCTCCGGTGAGAAGGCCCATAGCGACGATCTTCATCTCGCGCACGGCTTCTGCCATGGCTTCCAGGGGAGTGCCCAGGGAGCGGTAGAGCTCTTTCGCGCCGATCACACCTATCTCTTCGATCGGAGTGACGTCACCGGCGACGATGCCATAGGTGACGAGGCGGAGGTAGTAGTCCATGTCACGCAGACATGTGGCGGTCATCTCTTCGCCGTAGGCGTTGCCGCCGGGGGAGATGACGTCGGGACGCTTCTGGAACAGCTGACCACCAGCCTGCTTGACGATGCGCTCGCGGCTCTCGCACAGGACCTGGGCCACGCGCAGACGGCGTTGACCGCCGGTGACGAAGGCTTTGATCTGGTCGAGTTCGCCAGGGCTGAGGTAGCGGGCTTCGGCGTCCGCGTTGATGATCGAGTTGGAGACGATGCTCATGCAGTTCTGCCTCGAAACAAGCGGCCGCCCGTAGGAGACCGGTATCCGGTGAATAAGGGGTGATCCCGAGGGATCGCGTCTCAGACTAAAGGCTGAGACAGGGGGTCGAAGCGTCGGGAGTGGGACTTGTTCACAACGGTCAACACTGATCGTTGTGGCCCCGCTCCGTTGGGATCGGCTGAGGCATTCTGCGCTGGCGACGGCCTGGGATTTTTGCCCGGGTAACAGTTCTTCACGGCATCGACCGTGGCTCGAAAGCCATTGCCATGACTGCGATTTGCGTCATGGTTCGAGAGGCTCCCAAGACGCAGAAAATGATCCCGATGAAGCGGCACTTCACCGGGATCCAATGAGAACAACCGCTGGCAATTGGGGCGGTTGTTTGTCAGGGAAATGGCCGTTTGGCTCAGATCGCTTCGCCCGTGGGGGGATTCAGGCCGGCATTGCCGCGGTAGAGCGAGGCCGTGCGCTGGATGGTGGCCTGGCTGACCCCTGAGGCTGTCGACATGCCGTCGATGCGGGGCACGGTTGTGCTGATCCGTTCCGCCAACAGTTCGGTGACAGCTGCACCCTGACCGGCTTGCGCGCGGGTGATCAAGAAGCGACTGGTCTCTGCTGGGGTGGTGGCCCGTCCCAGCAGGGCTAGGCCTGCGGCGGATGCGGCCCGAAGCGGAGCCATGGAGGCGATGCGGTTCTGGAACGCTTCGCTCATGGCCACTTCAGCGATGAAATCAGGCAGGTCGATGTCCTGATTGCGCAGTCGTGATTCGGCGGAAACCAGGCGCTCGCTTTCCGTTGGGACACGGTTCAGCAGTTGCCGATACGTCGCATCGAGCACGGTGCGAAGTTCAGACTCGCTGCAGGGCTGTTTCAGCTCCAGCATGGCCGGGAGCCCTTCCCGCAGCTGGAATCCAGAGGCATCGGCGTTGGCCAGTGCCTGCCCCATGGTCGAGAGGGCCTGGGTCTTGCCGGTCGCCACGGAGCGGCTCTTGACGGTCCATGAGGGGCCATCAAGCTTGCTGGGCTCGGATCCGCTGGCCCGACGCATCGGGAAGCCGGTTTGTTTCGAGGCCAGGCTTTGCTGGCGCACCACAGAAAGCCAACGGGAGTCGGCACCGCTGGCTCCACTTGTGGGCGTCCAGGTTGCTTGGGACGCCGACTTGGTATCGACCAGGTTCCTCGGTGTGATCGTGCCACTGCTGCGGAAGCCTTCCGATGTCCGCGCTTCCGGGCGGCTGCTCTGGGTGAGATCAGCCACGGCAGCGAGGTTGAGCGGGCGGGCCCAGCCGGGCGCACGACGGGCGTTCACATCGCCTGGGGTGATGAATCGCTCGAAGGGGACCGTGTCGGATCCAAAAGCTTCGCTGTATTCACGGCTGTCAATCAGGGCGTCCACCACCCCGTAGAAGCCGTGGCGGGCAGCGGTGTCAAACAGGGCATCAATTTCCCAGCGTCCAAAGGTGGGACGTCCCAACAGACGGCGGTGCATCACTTCGATCGCCTTCACGATGTAAAGGCCACTCCAGTAGCGGCGACGGAAGGCATCAGAGCGGGCGACTGCGCGCACGAAATCTTTCAAGGAGATGTCACCGTTCTCGAGACGAGCTTCGGCTGAACCCATGCGCTCTCCTGCATAGCCACCGTTGCCCAGCACCTGTACGTACACCGCTTTGATCACGGCTTGGGTGCTGGCTTCAGTCGTACGAACGCTGGGGTTTCCGCCGCGACGGGGATTGACGGTTCCCCCGGTTGCGATCTGCTGAAGCCGAACCACCCGTGGTCCCACCTTGCGGGGGCGGCTGCCGCGGAAGCTGGCGCTGTCCAGCTGTCCGGGGCTGTTGAGACCGTTGCTCACCAGCAGTCGGCGGCTGTCGTAGCCGTATGGCGCCGGCCGTGTGGCCACCGAAGCGGTTCCGCTGGGGAAGATGGCGCCGTACTGGTTGGCCACTGGATCATTGCCGCCGCCGTAGACGTGCTGATCGGCAAAGGGTTGGCGGTAGGAGGCGTAGAGGGTGACGTATTGCGGCGCGCCATCGAAGGGGGCGCTGAATTTGAACAGCTTGCGATTGGAGCCCCAACCGGCGCTCTCCTGAGCTTCAGTGCCGAGATCCCGCAGGTAGGGAACGGTTTCCTCACCAAAGGCCTGGGCGTATTCCGAGGAATTCACCAGCACATCCACCAGACCGTTGAGGCCCTGGTCGCTGAGGATCGCGAACGACTTGCGGAATTCCTCGAGGGAGCTGATGCCCCGGCCGAGGAAGTGGCGGTAAGCCAGTTCCACCACACGGCTGTTGACGAAACCGTCGTGGAACTGCTGGCGATATTCCTTGCTTCGGCCGAGGGCGCGAACGAATTCACGCATTGAGATCTGTCCCTGGGCGACGGCACTGGCTTTGTCCGCGCAGGGGGTCTGGGAGTAGCCCTTGGCGATGTCGCGCTCAAACACCTGGCGGTAGGCGGCGCGGATGATTTCTGCTTTTTCTGCTCCGGACAGACCGGGACGCATCTCAAACAGCTGGCGTCCCTCTGAAGCAAGGGCATAGATCGCCGGCAGCTGCAGGCCCTGTTGCACTGCACTCCCCTGGCGCTGCTTCGTGCTGGGGGTGGGGATGGCCAGCTCCTGCAACAGCACGTTGAAGCAGTCGATGGTCATCTGACGGGCTTCAGGACGATCCCGCAGCAGTTCCGCTGAAGCAGCCCGCATCTCCTGAAGAGCCACGTTGGTGGCCGCCAGAGAGCAGTTCTCCAGAAGGATGTCCCGCAGGCCGCGGGTGTTCACCGCAAGGATGCTGGGGTCTCCGGCGACCAGGGCATAGCCCACGTAGCGCAGGAACCAACCCATGTCGCGCACCGACTTGCGCATGAAGGCCGGGCCGTACTTGGCCACGCTGATGGCGTTGAAACCAGTGGGGAGCACAACCCGCACGTCGGCATCGCCACCAGCTCCTTCCAGCAGGCGGGTGAGGAAGTTGCCCCGCTTGGTGCTGTTGCTGTCGCCGGTGAAGGTGCGCACCGACTGCTCAAACGCGGCTTGGTCAGCAGCCAGCGGAGTGCCTTCCTGAGTTGTTGAACGCCCGGTTTCGCCCGTTGTCAGGGGTGCTTCAAGGAAGGAGAGGGGCGTTCCTCCCACAAAAATTCTGTTGGCGGCGCGGGCCACGATGGCCTCGGCGTTGGCCGCAATGATCCGAGACGCTTCGATCCGGTCCTGACCGGTTCGGAAAAAGGTCACAAGACTGTCCAGTTCCCCGTTGTCTGGGAAACGGTCCTGCTGCTCTGCCTGACGGACGCTGGAGAGCGGCAGCGTGTCGAACAGTTGGGGAGACACGCGCGGGCTGCCGCTGCTGGCGGTCACTGTCATCGACGAAAGCAAGCCGGATCGCGCCACGTTACGGCTGCTGGGATGGCCCTCCGTGGCCCCATGAACAAATGTTTGCAGGCCTTGCGGTGCTGCAGCGGATCCACGGGTCTGACGTGAAAAGCTCGCAGGCGCGAAATCAGCGCTGCATGACCCACCCCAAGCCCAGTGATGCTGCGACTCCCGTGGTGAGTGCGTTTTATGACCGCTTCCCCTTCCCGGGGGATCCACTGCAAGACGGGCCGCCACCTGGATACAACTGGCGTTGGTGTTATCGCAGCGTTTTGGCCGCTGTGCACGGCTCGATCCCTGCAGGGATGGAGGCGCCGCGGATCCTCGATGCCGGTTGCGGAACCGGGGTGAGCACCGATTACCTCTGCCATCTCAATCCGGGTGCTGACGTGCTCGGGGTGGACATCAGTGACGGGGCTCTGGCGGTGGCGCGGGAACGCTGCCAGCGCTCCGGGGCGCCTGAGCAAGTGACCTCCCTGCGTCAGGAGCGGCGCAGTCTTCTTGATCTGGCCGACGAAGGGTCGTTTGAATACATCAATTCGGTGGGGGTGTTGCATCACCTGGATCAGCCGGAAGCGGGGCTGCGCTCCCTGGCGGATCGCCTGGCCCCGTCGGGTCTGCTGCATCTCTTTCTTTACGCCGATGCCGGTCGCTGGGAGATCCACCGCACCCAGAAAGCGCTAATTCTTCTGAATGCCGGCACAGGCTCGGAGGGCCTGCGTCTGGGGCGGGAGCTGTTCGAGACCCTGCCTGAGGGCAACCGCCTTGCCCGTCATCACCGGGAACGCTGGGCCGTGGACTGCGCACCTGACGCGAATTTCGCGGACATGTACCTGCACCCGCAGGAAACCAGCTACAACCTCGAGCGCCTTTTCGCGTTCATCGAAACGGCGGGTCTGCATTTCGCCGGCTTCTCCAATCCGGAGGTTTGGGATCCATCCCGCCTTCTGCGGGGAGAACTGCTGGAGCGAGCCCAGGCCTTGCCACCGCGTCAGCAGTGGGAGCTTGTGGAGCAGCTGGATCCCGACATCAGCCACTTCGAGTTCTTTCTCTCTGCGGCACCAGTGGAGCGAGCTTGCTGGAGTGATGAGGCCCTCGGCCTGGTCAGGGGTTTGGTTCAGCCCTGCCTCTGGGGAGAACCCGATCCGATTCTTGGTCGCAACATGGAGCCCATTCAGCTCACGGATGCCGACCGCTCCCTGCTGCGGACTGTCGCTGAGCAGCCGCAACAGAGGCTGGGGGCCCTTGCGTCTCCGGATCAGATCCGCGATCTTGTGGATCGCCAGCTGCTGCTGTTGCAGGAATAACAGCAGCGAACGCGTGATAGATTCCGCGCGCCATTTCAGGCAGCGCTTGGAAGATTTTTACCGTCTTCAACGTCGCCTGCTGTTGGCCACCGTTCTGGTGTCACTCGTCACGGTTCCGATCGTGGCTCTCACCATGAATCTCTCGGTGGCCGGCAGTGTTCTTGTGGGCTCCTGCGCCGGACTTCTGTACGTGCGCTTGTTGGCTCGCAGTGTGGCCCGGCTCAGTGACCAGTCCCGTGGACTGGGGCGTTTTCAGCTCATCGTTCCAACACTGCTTGTGGTTGGTTCGGCCAAGCTGCCTCAGCTCGATCTGCTGCCGGCCTTCCTGGGATTCCTTCTCTACAAGCCCGCCCTGATTCTTCAGCACGTCTTCGACGACCGCTGAGTCTGAGCACTTTTCTCTGCACCCATGGCTTTGTTGCCCTTACCACTCCCGTTCGCTGAACTGGAAGTGGGTCACCACCTTTACTGGCAGATCGGCGATCTGTATCTGCATGGTCAGGTGTTCCTGAGCTCCTGGATCCTGATCGGCATCCTCCTGGCTGTGGTGCTTGTCGGCACCCGCGGGATGAAGCGTGACCCGATCGGTCTGCAGAACCTGCTCGAATTCCTCTGGAATTTCATTCGCGATATCGCCCGCGACAACATCGGCGAGAAGTACTACCGCGACTGGCTGCCGTTCATCGGCACCCTGTTCTTGTTCATCTTCGTGAGCAACTGGGGCGGAGCCCTGATCCCCTGGAAGATCTTCGAACTCCCTGAGGGTGAGCTCGGCGCTCCTACCGCAGACATCAACACCACCGTGGCGATGGCTCTGCTGGTGTCCCTGGCGTACTTCTATGCCGGCCTGAGCCGAAAAGGGCTGCGCTTCTTCGAGCTGTACGTGGAGCCGACCCCGATCATGCTCCCGTTCAAGATCATCGAGGAATTCACCAAGCCTCTCTCCCTCTCCTTCCGTCTGTTCGGAAACATCCTTGCCGACGAATTGGCTGTGGGAGTTCTGGTGTACCTGGTTCCGTTGATCGTGCCCCTGCCTGTGATGCTTCTGGGTCTGTTTACCAGTGCCATTCAGGCTTTGATCTTCGCGACCCTGGCGTCCTTCTACATCGGTGAAGGCCTCCACGAGGCTCACTAAAAACCGGTCTCCTCTATCGCCCGAGAACGGCGATCTGCTAAACACATCCGCGCGCAGGTCCGGCATTGCACCCGGGCCCGTTCCTTCGGGAATGTCCCTGCGCGGGGGGAACCGATCCCCAAGTCCATTCCGTACAGCGCTTCCCAGCGCTTCCCCTTACACCACCCAACATGGATTCCATCACCTCCGCCGCTTCCGTTGTGGCTGCTGGCCTGGCAGTCGGCCTCGCCGCCATCGGCCCTGGTATCGGTCAGGGCACCGCGTCCGGCGGCGCTGTTGAGGGCATCGCCCGTCAGCCCGAAGCCGAAGGCAAGATCCGCGGCACCCTGCTGCTGTCCCTGGCGTTCATGGAATCGCTGACCATCTACGGCCTGGTGGTGGCTCTGGTGCTTCTGTTCGCCAACCCCTTCGCCGGCTGATCAGTGCAGGGGGATCGCTGATCCCCCTCCTGAACTTCTTGTTTCGATACCTTCCCAGCGCACCTTTCCATGACCTGGCTTCTGCTCGCTGAAGCAGGTGTTCCGGAGGGAGGTCTTTTTGACCTCGATGCCACCCTTCCGCTGATGGCGGTTCAGGTGGTTCTCCTCACCTTCCTGCTCAATGTCCTCTTCTTCCGTCCGGTCGGCAAGGTCGTGGAAGATCGTGAGGGCTACATCTCCACCAGTCGCGCCGATGCCAAGCAGAAGCTTGCTCAGGTTGAACGCCTGGAAGCTGATCTAGCTGAACAGCTGAAAGGTGCCCGCCAGGCCGCTCAGGCCGTGATCGTTGAGGCGGAACAAGAAGTTGATCGGCTTTACCGCGAAGCACTGGCTCAGGCGGAAGCTGAAGCCAACCGCACCAAAGAGGAAAGCCGTCGTGCCATCGAGGCCGAGCGTGAGTCCGCCCGAACCCAACTCAAGGGCCAGGTGGATCAGCTGAGCACCACGATCATCAACCGTTTGCTGGCCGCGTGATGACCCTCAATCTCAATCCGCTCGAAACCAATCTGGTCAACCTGGTCATTGTGATCGGGCTCCTGTTTTGGTTTCTGCGCGGTTTCCTGGGAGGAATCCTGGAACGCCGCCGCGCCGCCATTCTTCAGGAATTGCAGGACGCAGAGTCCCGCCTGAAGACCGCCACCGAAAACCTGAGCCAGGCTCAGTCCGAGTTGGCTGCTGCCCAGCAGAAAGCCGAGAAGATTCGTGCTGATGGTCAGGCCCGCGCCGCAGGCATTCGTGCCGAAGGCGAGAAGCGCACCATCTCCGTGATGGCTGCGATCAAGGCCGGTGCTGATGCCGATGCCGAGGCCGATGCTGCTCGGATCAAGGACAGCCTGCGACGTGAGGCTGCCCTGGCTGCAATCGACAAGGCCCTCGCCGAACTTCCTGCTCGTCTTGATGCCAGTGCTCAGGCCAAGTTGATCGATTCCACCATCAAAAATCTGGAGAACGCCTGATGCCTCTCCTCAACTCCCTGGCTACCCCCTACGCCGAAGCATTGCTTCAGGTCACTGAGGCCCGTGGCGAGTCTGAAACCGTTGCCGATCAATGCAAGCAACTGCTTGCGATCTGGAACGACTCCGAAGATTTCCGCGACGCCATGGTGTCCCCGGTGCTTGAGCCGGACGCCAAGAAGCAAGCTCTCAAGGCGCTTGTGGGTGAGGATGTCACTCCTTCAGTTTTCAATTTGCTGAAGGTGCTGGCTGACCGTCAACGCCTCATTGCTTTCGATGCGGTGATGCTTCGCTACCTCGAGCTTTATCGGGAACAGCAGGGCATCACGCTGGCCCAGGTCCGTTCTGCTCAAAGCCTCACTGAGGATCAACAGGCGGCACTGTCCAAAAAGGTGCAGGCCATGGCCGGCACCAACAAGGTCGACATCGACCTCAGTGTGGATCCGTCCCTAATCGGCGGTTTCGTCGTGAGTCTCGGATCTCAGGTGATCGACGCCAGCCTGTCTGGCCAGGTTCGTCGCCTCGGTCTGGCACTCGCCAAGGCGAGCTGACCTAACTCTTTCCTCCACCGCTCCTTCCTCCCCAACTCCCAGCAGGGATCACACGCCATGGTTTCCATCCGTCCCGACGAGATCAGCGCCATCCTCAAGAAGCAGATTGAGGACTACGACAAGTCGGTTTCCGTCAGCAATGTCGGCACCGTTCTGACCGTGGGCGACGGCATCGCCCGCGTTTACGGCCTGCAGCAAGCCATGGCCGGCGAACTCATTGAATTTGAGGACGGCACTGAAGGCATCGCCCTGAACCTCGAAGACGACAACGTCGGCGCGGTGCTGATGGGTGAGGGCTACGGCATTCAGGAAGGCAGCACGGTGAAGGCCACCGGCAAGATCGCCGCTGTGCCCGTGGGTGAAGCCATGCTGGGCCGGGTGGTGAACTCCCTGGGCCGCGCCATCGACGGCAAGGGCGAAATCGCCACCAGCGAGACGCGCCTGATCGAATCCATGGCGCCCGGCATCATTCAGCGCAAGTCGGTGCATGAGCCGATGCAGACCGGCATCACCGCCATCGACGCGATGATCCCCGTCGGCCGTGGCCAGCGCGAGCTGATCATTGGTGACCGCCAGACCGGCAAGACCGCCATCGCGATCGACACGATCCTGAACCAGGCGGATCAGGACATGATCTGCGTCTACGTCGCCGTGGGTCAGAAGGCTGCTTCCGTGGCCAACGTCGTTGAAGTGCTGCGTGAGCGCGGCGCCCTCGACTACACCGTGATTGTGGCGGCCAACGCGTCCGAGCCCGCTGCGTTGCAGTACCTGGCCCCCTACACCGGTGCCACCATCGCCGAGTACTTCATGTACAAGGGCAAGGCCACCCTGGTGATCTACGACGATCTCTCCAAGCAGGCTGCTGCTTACCGCCAGATGTCGCTCCTGCTGCGTCGTCCGCCTGGTCGTGAGGCCTACCCCGGCGACGTCTTCTACTGCCACAGCCGTCTGCTCGAGCGTGCAGCCAAGTTGTCTGACGCCATGGGCAAGGGTTCCATGACTGCACTGCCGATCATCGAGACCCAGGCCGGTGACGTTTCGGCCTATATCCCCACCAACGTGATTTCGATCACGGACGGTCAGATCTTCCTCAGCTCCGACCTGTTCAACTCCGGTCTGCGTCCTGCGATCAACGTGGGTATTTCCGTGAGCCGGGTGGGTGGTGCTGCCCAGACCAAGGCCATCAAGAAGATTGCCGGCACCCTCAAGCTGGAGCTGGCCCAGTTCGACGAACTGGCCGCCTTCTCCCAGTTCGCTTCTGACCTGGACGCCTCCACCCAGCAGCAGCTGGAGCGTGGCAAGCGCCTGCGTGAGCTGCTCAAGCAGCCTCAGTTCAGCCCCCTGATCCTGGCTGAGCAGGTCGCCATCGTTTACGCCGGTGTGAAGGGCCTGATCGACGACGTCCCCGTCGACAAGGTTGTTGATTTCTCCCGCGAACTGCGCGAGTACCTCAAGTCCAACAAGGCTGAGTTCATCACCGAAATCCAGGAGAAGAAAGTGATGAGCCCTGAGGCTGAGGCGATCCTCAAGGACGCCATCACCGAAGTCGTGTCCACCATGGTCGCCTCCGCGGCCTGAAGGAGCTGCCGACATGGCGAATCTCAAGGAAATCCGAGACCGAATTAAGTCGGTCAAAAACACCCGCAAGATCACCGAGGCCATGCGCCTGGTGGCTGCGGCCAAGGTGCGCCGCGCCCAGGAGCAAGTGCTCCGCAGTCGTCCCTTTGCGGATCGGCTGGCCCGGATCCTGGAAAACCTCCAGTCCCGCATGGGTTTCGAAGATGCGGCATCTCCCCTGATGCAGCAGCGCAATGTGGAGACCATCACCCTGGTGGCGGTCACCGGCGACCGCGGCCTGTGCGGTGGCTACAACGCCAACATCATCAAGCGCACGGAACAGCGTTTTGCTGAGCTGAAGGGCAAAGGCTTCGACGTGAAGCTGCTGCTGATCGGTACCAAAGCCATCGGCTACTTCACCCGTCGCGATTACCCGATCCAGGCCACCTTCTCCGGTCTGGAACAGGTGCCCACCGCCGATGAGGCCAACACGATCTCCACGGATCTACTGGCTGAGTTCCTGGCTGAAAGCACCGATCGCGTCGAGCTGATCTTCACCAAGTTCATCAACCTGGTGAGCTGCAAGCCCGTGGTTCAGACCCTCCTGCCCTTGGATCCTCAGGACATTGCTGATCCCGAGGATGAGATCTTCCGTCTCACCACCAAGGACGGCCTTCTGACGGTGGAGCCTGGTGCAGGTCCTGCCAACACTGAGCCGAAGATTCCTTCGGACATCGTGTTTGAGCAGACCCCTGAACAGTTGCTGAATGCCCTGCTTCCGCTGTATCTGCAGAACCAGATGCTGCGTTCCCTGCAGGAATCTGCAGCCTCCGAGCTGGCCAGCCGGATGACGGCCATGAACAACGCCAGCGACAACGCCAAGGAGTTGGCCAAGACCCTCACCCTTGACTACAACAAGGCCCGTCAGGCTGCGATTACCCAGGAGATCCTGGAAGTTGCAGGTGGTGCTGCCGCTGTTGGCTAACCATTTCGGCTGATCTTTTCGGTCGATCGATTCATAGACAGCCGGTCCTTCGGGGCCGGCTTTTTTGTGCTGTGTTTACGGTGAAGCGGAGCGGTTTGAGGGCGTGGGCGTGCTTCAGCTTCATCAGCTCTTCCCCACCGTCGTGGCAACGACGCAACTTCCTCTCGACCCTTTGCAGCAGGCGTCCTGCATGCAGGCTCTGTTGGAGCTTCGCGGCCAGGCCGAGGGCAACCCCAATGAAGGCTGCGCCTGGACGGGGGACCTGCATGGGGTGTGGCAGCTGCATCAACAGCAGCCCTTTCAGGCCTTGGCTCAGCTGGTGGTTGAGCAGGCCTGGTGCTATCTCGATTCGCTTGGGTTTGAGCGAAGCCAAGTGGCCCTGCATCTGCAGCGTTGCTGGCCGGTGATCAGTGATTGGGATCAAGCGGTTGGCCGCCACCATCACCCCAATGCCCATCTCAGCGCTGTTCTCTACCTCACGGGTAACGGCTCGGGAGAAGAAGGCGTGTTGCGGCTGCATGCGTCCGATCAACCCAATGAGTTGGTGGCGGGTTTGGCCGTGGGTTATGGCGGCCCGATCGCTGAAGGCCACCCGTTCAATCAGGCCCACTGGGATCTGGCCCCACTCCCTGGTTTGCTGGTGCTGTTTCCGTCGAGCCTGCACCACAGCGTTCTGCCCAACGACGCCCCAGACGAGCTGCGCTGTTCCATCAGTTTTGATTTCGTGCTGACAGCACCTGTGCAGGGTGGTTCGCCGGAATATCTGGCGCCCCACCCTCGCCATTGGGACTCGCTGGACGAGCCCATTGCCTGAGAGAATGCGGCGTCTTTCTTGTTGAGCCCGGCATGTCCGACGTGGCCACCTACACCGTCCGCGCCGAGTTCGAAGGCGAAACCCACAGCTTTCCCTGCCGCGCTGACCAGACGGTGCTGAATGCTGCTGAGGCCGCTGGCATCACCCTCCCCAGCTCCTGCTGCTCCGGGGTATGCACCACTTGTGCTGCGGTGATCAGCGAGGGCAGTGTTGAGCAGCCCGATGCCATGGGTGTGAAGGGTGAGCTTCAGCAGCGGGGCTACAGCCTGCTGTGCGTGGCTTTCCCGCGGGCCGATCTCACCCTCAAGGCGGGGCAAGAGGATGCGCTCTATGAAGCCCAATTCGGTCAATACCAGAAGTGAGGCTCACCAGCCTGCAACGCCAGTTTCCTTGGCCTGCTGATGTGCCGTTGGTTGAGCTGCGCAGCTGGATCCGTCAGCAGTTGGCTCAGGAGGGTGATCTGCTGCGTTGGGCCCTTACAGCAGTGCACTCCAGCGCCGATGGTGGCCGAATGATCCAGGTGGAGGCGGTGATCAGCGCATGAGCTCGGCCCCGATGCCAACGCTGATGCTGGTGCCCACGGGCATCGGTTGCGACATCGGTGGCTTTGCAGGTGACGCTTTGCCGTCAGCCCGCTTGCTTGCTGCAGCGAGCGGCTGCCTGATCACCCATCCCAATGTGATGAACGGGGCTTCCCTGTATTGGAGCGATTCCCGCGTGCTCTATGTGGAGGGTTATGGCCTCGATCGGTTTGCCGTGGGTGACTGGGCCCTGCGGCCGGTGCGAAGGCAACGGATCGGCTTGCTGCTGGATGCCGGCATCGAGCCCGAGCTGGCCCAGCGCCAGATTCAGGTGGCTGAGGGCTGCCGAGCCAGCCTGGGTTTGGAGATTGGTCCGGTGGTTTCCACGGATGCGCCGCTTGAGGTGACGCTTGAGTGTGGTGCCAGTGGCGCCAGCTGGGGGCGATTGGGGCGTCCTGATGCCTTGTTGCGAGCCGGTGAACGCTTGAAGCAGGCCGGGGCGACGGCGATTGCAGTGGTGGCCCGCTTCCCGGAGGATCCGGAGAGTGACGCGTTGGCGGCGTATCGACAGGGCAGTGGCGTGGATGCTCTGGCCGGTGCTGAAGCGGTGATCAGCCACCTGCTGGTGCAGCACTTGCAGATCCCCTGTGCCCACGCTCCGGCCTTGGACCCCTTGCCCCTGGATCCGCAGCTGGATCCAAGGGCGGCGGGTGAGGAGCTCGGCTACACCTTCCTGGCCTGCGTGCTGGTGGGGCTGAGCCGGGCTCCGGATCTGGTGAGCGCCCCCCGGCAGCCTGGCGATCTTGATGCGACGCAATTGGGGGCGGTTGTGGTGCCCGCAGGCGCCCTGGGGGGTGAAGCGGTGCTGGCTTGTCTGGAACGGAATGTTCCGCTGATCACAGTGGAGAACCCCGCGGTGCTGTCGGTCACGGCTGATGCCCTTGGCTTGAGCCAGGGCGTTCTTCAGGCCAGCAGTTACAGCGAGGCAGCAGGGTTGGTGCTGGCGCTGCGGGAGGGATTGAGTCCGGCATCCCTGGGCCGGCCACTACCAGCGCTGCAACGGTTGGATTGATGCCTGGCGGTTTTGGTGGAGCCTTCGATCAGAGCCCTTGCCCCTGTGGGGGTGGTGTTTATTGCAGCTGCTGCGGGCCCCTGCATCGCGGTGATCAGCGTGCCGAAACGGCTGAACAGCTGATGCGCTCCAGATATTCAGCGTTTGCGCGTGGCGAGATCGACTATCTGCTGGCCACCCATCCCGAGCCGGATGTTCCAGCACAGCAGCGGCGTCGTTCCCTGGAGCGGAGTTGCCGGCAGACCCGTTGGCTCGGCTTGACGGTGCTGGCTGTCAGCGCCGGCGGCCCGCGGGATCTGGAGGGAACGGTGCAGTTTGAAGCCCGTTACCACGGTGGGGTGCTGAAGGAAACCTCCCTGTTTCAGCGGCGCGACGGCGCGGAGGATGGTCCTTGGCTCTATGTGGGTGCACTCCACTTGGAGGGCTAACGCAGGCAGGCCATCGGATGCCGCGGCGGAACCCCAAGTGCTTTGGCCACGCCGGGATGGCAGACCGATCCCTGCACCGTGTTCAGGCCGGAGATGAGTTCCGGTCGTTCCGTCACCGCTTCCTCCAGGCCCCGCCCGGCGATGCCCAGGATGTACGGGAGGGTCACGCTCACCAGGGCTTCGGTGGAGGTGAACGGCACCGCACCAGGCATGTTGCCCACGGCGTAGTGCTGCACGCCGTGGATGGTCACGGTGGGATCGCGGTGGGTTGTCTCCTGGCTGGTGGCGATGCAGCCGCCTTGGTCGATGGCCACATCCACGATCACCGAACCGGGCCGCATCTGCTTCACCATCTGCTCGTCCACCAGGGTGGGGGCGCGCCCACCGGGGGTGAGGACGGCTCCGATCACCAGATCCGCCGTTGGCACCAACCGTTCCAGAAGCCCACGGCTGCTCACCACACTCATCAAGCGACCGCGCCGGTCGGCCTCCAGGCTGCGCAACCGCTGGGGTGAGCGGTCGAGCAGCAACACCTCGGCATCCATGGCGGCGGCCGTTCGTGCGGCATTCCATCCCACGGTGCCGGCGCCAAGCACCACCACCCGGGCCGGTTGCACGCCGGTGCAGCCCCCCATCAGCACGCCTCGGCCGCCGTGGGGTTTCTCCAGCAGGTGAGCTCCAACCTGGGCCGCCAAGCGCCCCGCGATTTCGCTCATCGGTGCCAGCAACGGCAGGCTGCCGTTCTCCAGCTGCACGGTTTCGTAGGCGATGGCAGCGGTGCCTGCCTCCAGCAGAGCCTCGCCAACGCTGGGATAGGCGGCCAGGTGCAGGTAGGTGAACAGCACCATGTCCTTCCGCAGATAGACAAATTCCTCCGCCTGCGGTTCCTTCACCTTCACCACCAAATGGGCGCCCCAGGCCTCGTCGCGGCTCACCATTTGGGCACCGGCGGCGGCGAAGGCGTCGTCACCGATTCCCGCTCCAGCCCCGGCTCCGGTTTCGATGCGCACCTCCAAGCCTTGGCTCACCAGTTCCCGCACCGCATCGGGAGTCAGCGCCACGCGCTGCTCATCGAGCTTGATCTCCTTCGGCACACCGATGCTGGCCATCGGGGCCGAGAGAACGGAGGCGGCCATGGCGGCTTCAAGGAGATCCCTTCAATCTGGCTCCGCTGCGCGCAACCCGCCACATCTCAAGGGTGGGATGGCTTTAGGCCGCTGCAATGGGCAACCGCCAGCCGCTGCCGAAGGCCTGGGGGCTCACCTTGAGCAACGGTGCCGCCTGGCGTCGCTTGAACTCGGCCCGTTTCAGCAGCCGTTCCACCCGCTCCACCAGGGCGGGATCATGGCCGGCCGCCACCAGGGTTGGTCCAGACTGGCGCTCCTGGATCAGGGCTTTGAGCAGGGCGTCCAGAGCGTCGTAGTCGGGCAGGGAGTCGCTGTCTTTTTGGTTGGGCCTGAGCTCGGCGCTTGGGGGTTTGCGTCGAATCGCCTCCCCCACCAGTTCCCCGTGGGTCGGGAGTCCCAGCGCCTGGCGGCAGCCCCGGGCTGCGTCGCTGTCGAGCCAGTCGCACAGGGCAAACACGCTGGTTTTGTAGAGATCGCCAATCACCGCAAGCCCGCCGTTCATGTCGCCGTAGAGGGTGCAGTACCCCACGGCCAGCTCGGATTTGTTGCCGGTGGTGAGCAGCAGTTGGCCCTGCTGGTTGGCCACGGCCATCAGCAGGGTGCCGCGAATGCGTGATTGCAGATTTTCCGCCGTCACACCCTGGGGCGTTGCTCCGAGCGGTGCAGTGAGGGCCTGGTCGTAGCCCTCCATCAGGCCGGCGATCGGCACTGTGTTGGTCTGCAGTCCCAACCGTTCGGCCAAGGCCAAGGCGTCGTCGATGGATCCTGAAGAGCTCCAGGGGGAGGGCATCAACAGCGCTGAGACCGCCTCGTTCCCAAGGGCTGCGCTGGCGATCACGGCCACCAGCGCTGAGTCGATGCCGCCGCTCAACCCCAGCAATGCCTTGTTGAACCCGCATTTCCGGGCGTAATCACGCACCCCAAGCACCAGGGCGCGGAACAGCCGCTCCAGGGGATCCATGGGTTGAATCTGGCCGTGGGACTGCACAGGGGTGGGATGGCCGCTGTCCCAGACCGCCAGGTGCTCCTCACAGACGGGGAGCTCCAGCTGCACGGCGCCATCGGCTCCCACCACAAAACTGGCCCCGTCGAACACCAGCTCGTCGTTGCCCCCCACTTGATTGAGGTAGATCAGTGGGCAATTGAGGCGTTGCGCCGCCGCCGCCGCCAGCTGTTGGCGCAAGGCTGGCTTGGAGGCATCGAAGGGGGAAGCCGCCAGATTGATCACCAGATCCGGCTGTTCGGGGATCAGTTGATCGATGGGATCCGGTCCGTCCAGGCGCTCGCGCTGCAGGCCGTCATCCACCCAGAGGTCTTCGCAGATGGTGAGGCCCAGTCGCTTCCCGTTGGGCAGGCTGAGCAGGCAGGGGCCATCACCGGGGCGGAAGTAGCGCCGCTCATCAAAGACGTCGTAACTGGGCAGCAGCTGTTTCTGGGCAATCGGCCGCCAGCCCAGACGATTCACCAGCACCACACCGTTGTGCAGCCGTGGACTGCGGGCATCTGATGCGGGCAGCGCAGCTCCCACCAAGAGAGTGACGCTGCTGTGCAGTTGGTTCACCAGCCACTGCAGCACCGTGTTCTGTTGCTGGATGCGGCTGGGCTCGAGCAACTGGTCCCGGGGGGGGTACCCCCAGAGGGAGAGTTCAGGGGTGAGCACCAGCTCAACAGCCTGCTCTTCTGCCCTGCGCACGGCCTCCAGAATCCGCTTCGCGTTGCCCTCGAAGTCGCCGACTACGGGGTTGAGTTGCGCAAGGGCGATGCGCATCAGCAGAGGCTCCCCGAAAGGCCATAAAGATTGTGCTGGAGCAACAGCGGCCACACCGCTTCAGGGATCTGAGCTTGATTCGGTTGCTGGCGCAGTTGCGAACTGGCGGTGGCGGGAACCTCCAGATCCAGCAGCTCCACCTGTCCGCCTAGATCGCGCAGGGCCTGCAGCGTCGCCTCCTCGAGGGGCCAACCCTTGCGGGGGGCGATGGCCAGGCGGCACTGCGGCAGCCAGCAATCGCTCTGTTTCCAGCGGGGAATCTGGCCAGCGAGATCGCTGCCCACCACAAACACAAGGTTGCGATCAGGCCAATACTGGGCGGCCCGTTGCAAGGTGATCAAGGTGTAAGGGCTGCTCAGATGCTGGGCCAGCTCGAGACGTTCATCCTGCAGTTGCTGCACCAGCTGGCCGAGCAGCATCGCTCGCAACTCCAGGGGGGCATCGTGCTGTTTCAGGGGATTGTCGCTGGCCCATGTCGCCACCTGGCCGTAGCGGTTCAACAGCCCCTCAAGCAGCACCTGATGGCCGCGGGTGGGTGGATCGGCGCTGGTGCCCAGCAAAGCGATGGCAGCAGCGGTCATCTCAGGGCAGCAGTGGTTGCAGATCCTGCTCCAGGGCTTTGGGCCAGCGCAACAGCCAGTGGTGCACCACGGGATCACGTTCGGCCAGGCGGCGCAACAGCGCACCGGGTTGTCCACCGCGCCGTCGCAGCAACTGCTGCGCCACCAGACGCCCCGTTCGGCGGCTGGCATGCACCGCCAGGGCGGCCTGGGCCAGGGCCACCGGCGCTGCAGGGGCCATGCTGGCGCCGCCGCTCACCGGCACCAGCAGCAGCAGGGCCTGCTTGAGGGCCGCCAGCCCCAGCTGTACCCCGCCCAACAAGGCGTTGTGGCTGGAGAGTCTGGTGAGCAGCAGCCGTGCCGCCGCTGGCGTCATCGGCAGGTTGTAGAGACGGCTGAGCTGCAGCACCAGGGCGGTGTCGCAGGCCATGCCTCCGGCCATGTCCAATGCCATTACAGGGTTGACGGCCACGCCGGTGGCCTTGGCGGCTGCATAACGACCGATCAGGCTCTGGGCCGTGCGGCGGTGCTGTTGCAGCCGCAGTGCTTGGCAGGCCCTCTGGAAGCGGTCGGCCTGGCGCAGCGACTGAATCGCCAACAGCAGGGTGCCTTCGTTCTCCAGCTGCCAGCAGAGCTGCTTCTGCAGATCCTGCACCTGCGGCGTCGTGATCGTGCTGCGCACCCGCCCATCGGCCTGGATCTGGGGGCTGCGGGGCGCTGCCGCTGCCGCGGTGATCGGCAGATCCACCGGCAGCCGGTCGCGGATGCTGCGCAGCAGTTCGGCACGTTCCTGCTCTGGCCAGCGGTCGCTCCGGTTCAGCACCAGCTGCAGGGGCTTGCCGCTCTCCAGCAGGGTTTGTAAGGCCTCCAGGTCGGCCCGGGTCAGGTCGCTGTCCACCACCAGCAGCACCAGATCAGCCCCCATGGCCACGCGGGAGGCCAAGCGAGCCCGCCCGGCGGCATCGATTTCATCAATGCCGGGGGTGTCCACCAGTTCCACCCTGGTCAGCCCTGCAATCTCCACGGGCCAGTCCACCGCCTGCTGATGGCGGGTGCTGCCGTGGGCGACATCCGTTGCCAGCAGGGGCCGGCGGATCAAGGCATTGATCAGGCTGGATTTGCCGACCCCCACCCGACCAAACAGAGCAATGCGCAGGCTTCGTTGCTGCAGCCGTTGCAGCTGACGATCCAGCAGCCGCAATTCACCCCCCAGCAGTCCCTGGTCCCGTGGGCTCAGCTGAAGCTGACTGCGCCAGTGCTCCAGCAGCAGCTGGCAGCGCTCAACGGTATGGGGCGGGGTGGGTTGCATCCCGCTCATGCTGCTGGCTTGCGCCACCAGCCGGCCAGCACGGCTAGCACCGATTCGGCACCGATCACGCCGACAAAGCCACCGAATTCATCCACCACCACGCGCACACCACCGCTGTCGCGCCGGAAGCCCGTCAGCAGCCGATCAGCCCGGATCATCTCGGGCACGTATTCCACCGGTTCGCAGAGGTCAACGGGTGTGAGCAGGCCGCGGTTCTCCAACAGGGCGGTGAGCACCCGCTCGCGGCTGGCCACGCCAAGCACCTTGTCCACTTGATCGCCCAGCACCACCCACCAGGGGTCGTTTGTGCTCATCAGCTTGGCCCGCTGGGCTTCGATGCTGAGGCTCCCGTCCAGGGTGGGGGCCGCTACCCGCGGCGTCATCAGGTCGCGGGCGGTGAGGTCGTTGAGCTGAAACACCTTGCCGATCATCGCGGCTTCATCGGCTTCGATCTCTCCCTTCTGGGAGCCCAGGCGAGCCAGCAGACGGATCTCCTCTTCATTGGTGCTGAGTTCCGCTTCGGCGGTGATGGCCGGCAGCATCCGTTCCAGCAGCAGCACCAGCGGCCTGAGCACTAGGCCGAGCCAATGCAACAGGGGTGCGCTGGCCAGGGCCACCGGCAGGGCCAGACGGCTTCCGAGGGCTTTGGGCAGGATTTCACCCAGCAGGATCACCAGGACAGTCAGACCCACCGAGAACACCGGCAGTGCCACACCGCTGATGTTGCGCTGCTCGAACACCCAGGCCGCATAACCGCCCAGCATCAGGCTGCCGAAAATGTTGAAGCCGTTGTTGGCGATCACTAGAGCCGACAGGGTGCGCCCCAGCCGTTGACGCAACTGCGCCAGCCGCCGGGCCCCGGCCACGGGACGTTCCCGGGCCGCCAGCTCGTGCACCCGGATTGGACTCACGGTCAACAGCGCGGCTTCCACTCCGGAACAGAGGGCCGAACCCAGCAGCACCACCAAAACCAGCAGCAACAGCACCAGGAGATCGGAGCTCATTGCCGTCTGAAACTCCTTGCATCGTAGAGGCCCTGGCCAGTTCGGCCTTGCCAACTGCCATCCTGTTCCCCTGAACGCTCTGCTGCTGTGAACGGTTTCGACTCCGGCATCCACGCGCGCCGTCGCGCCCTGTTCATGGAGCAACTCGGCGCTGCCGCCGCGGTGATTCCGGCCGCGGCATTGGCGACCCATCACGCCGACTGCGAATGGCCCTTCCGGCAGGACAGCGATTTCTTTTATCTCACCGGTTTTGATGAACCGGATGCGGTGGCTCTGCTGCTGCCGCATCGACCGGAAGGGGAGCGCTACGTGCTGTTTGTGCAGCCCAAGGACCCGGCGGCTGAGGTGTGGACCGGCTTCCGCTGGGGCACCGAAGGCGCGGTTGAGCGCTATGGGGCGGACCTGGCCCATCCGCTGGATCAGTTGAGCGAAAAACTGCCCGAGTACCTCGCCGGTGCCGAAGCCATCGCCTTCCGGGTGGGCCGCCATACATCGGTGGAATCGATGGTGCTTTCGGCCTGGGGGCGGCAACTGGACACCTATGCCCGCACGGGGACGGCGGCCCTGGGCCTGGTGGCACCAACGCCGATCCTGCATCGCCTGCGGCTGCGCAAGGAGCCCCATGAGTTGGAGCGTTTGCGGGAGGCCTGCCGCATCTCCTCAGAAGCCCACGAGCTGGCCCGATCGATGACCCGTCCGGGCATGAACGAAGCCGAGGTGCAGGCGGCGATGGAGGCCCACTTCCGCAGCAACGGGGCCCGCGGTCCGGCCTACGGATCCATCGTCGCTGGTGGTGATAACGCCTGCGTGCTGCATTACACCGCCAATACGGCCCCGCTGCAGGACGGTGACCTGCTGCTGATCGATGCCGGTTGTTCGCTGGAGGATTACTACAACGGCGACATCACCCGCACCTTCCCGGTGAATGGCCGCTTCACGGCGGAACAGCGGGAGCTCTACAGCTTGGTGCTGGAGGCTCAGGAAGCTGCAGTTGCCGTTGTGGCTCCCGGCGGCACGGCGGAGGCGGTGCACGACACCGCTCTGCGAATTCTGGTGGAGGGCCTGGTGGACCTGGGCCTGCTGATCGGGGATGTGGACGGCATCATCGAGCGAGGTGACTACCGCCACCTGTACATGCACCGCACCGGCCATTGGCTTGGTCTGGATGTGCATGACGTGGGGGCCTACAGGCTCGGTGAGCAACCTGCGCCGCTGGAGCCAGGCATGGTGCTCACCGTTGAGCCCGGTCTTTACGTCAGCGATCGCCTCAGCGTGCCGGAAGGACAGCCAGAGATTGACGATCGCTGGAAAGGCATCGGCATCCGCATCGAAGACGACGTTGCCGTCACCGAGACCGGCCATGAGGTGCTCACTGCCGGCGCCCTAAAGAGCGTTGCTGCAATGGAGCGCTGATCGCCTCGATCAGCGGGGAGTTTCGCGGACCGCAGTTGCCCTTATCCCGCAGCTCCTTCCCACTGCAAGACCGCTTCAGTGGTCGTCAGCACTTGATCGGCGCCCGCCTCCCGCAGCCGTTGCTCATAGATGTCGCGCGCCGCAGCCTGCTCTGGGGTTTGCAGGTGAGGCGGTGCCACCGCCAGGCTTACGAATCGTTGTTCCGGCCAGCGTTCCCGGGCCTGGATCACGGTGTGCACATCGGCCACGGTGTCGCCGAGATAGGCCACCTGAACTCCCTCGGCACTGGCCCCCAGTGCTTTGGCCAGGCGGATCAAGCCTGTGGGGTCCGGTTTGTCGGGGGCATCTCCCATCGCGATCAGGGGCGGGTCCTGGAGCCCCAGGCGCTGCTGAAGCACGAAGCGGGCTGAGGGTGGTTCCGCTCCACTCACAAATCCCCAGCGCAACTTGCGCTTCGACAGCGTGGCGAAAAAGCTGGCGTCCACCAGAAGAGGCTCATCACCGATGAAGCCCGTCCATTGGCTGGGGTCTCCGTCCGGATCTCCGCCGAAGTAGAAGCCGCTGAACACATCGATCAGCGCGGCGCGATCCGGCAGCTCAGCACCATGGCGCCGCAGCAGTTCAAGGCTGGCGTCCCAGTCGTTGTTCCAGGCTCCTTCAGCCTTCAACGCATCGATGACATCAGCGCCGGGCTGCCAACCGCAGTAGTGCTGCACAGTGCATTGAAGGGCCCGCCGATAGCTGCCCGCGACATCGCGGATCACACCATCGATGTCGAACAGCAGGATGGTTGGGGATCCCAGAACGTCTCATGGGGAGCGGCTGGTAGGTTAGTTGTTTGTACTTCTGTCTTGAGCGCTGACACCATGACGGTCACCGAAGGCGCTGCCCCTACCGACCAGGAGGTCGCGACTCCGTCCGCCGACGCGGCTGAAGGCGCCACCCAGGCAGCTGAAACCACTGAAAAGCCTGCAGCCAGCGAAGCTGAAGGCCGTCCTGTGCTGAAGGGCGCCGCCGCGGCTCTGGCCACGGCCACCATCGATGCTGATGGTGTTCCTTCCGGTTACACCCCCAAGGCCGATGAGGGCCGCTTCCTGCTGAAGATCCTCTGGCTTCCCGACAACGTGGCCCTTGCAGTTGATCAAATCGTTGGCGGTGGCCCCAGCCCCCTCACCTCCTACTTCTTCTGGCCCCGTGAGGATGCCTGGGAAAGCCTCAAGACCGAGCTGGAAGGCAAGAGCTGGATCACCGACAACGAGCGGGTTGAAGTGCTCAACCAGGCCACTGAGGTGATCAACTATTGGCAGGAAGAGGGCAAAGGCAAGAGCCTCGACGAGGCCAAGTCCAAGTTCCCCGACGTCACCTTCTGCGGTACCGCCTGATTCCGCTTTTCAATTTGATGATGCAAACCTGCCTTCGGGCAGGTTTTTTTATGCCTTCCAGTGGCTTGGTTGGTGTTGGGATGATGAACGGACAAACCACACCACGAAAAAGGCCAGGGGCGGTAACCCCTGGCCTTTGGCGACGTCATCCTTGAAACAGGGGGATGAATCAGTCGGCGGTTTTGCTGGCCTGAAGGCGAGCGCGGGCTTCATTCAGCTGTTGCTGCGCCTTGAGTTTTTCCGGCGAAGCGGGTTGGCCTTCCATGCCAGCCACCACGGTGGAGGCCTTCTGGAAAGCGGCTTCGGCGGTGGCGGAATCGATGGAGCTGCCAAGTTCGGCCTTGTTCACCAAAACGGTGACTTCATCAGCATCCACTTCGGCGAAACCACCCATCAGAGCGATGGAGTTCCATGCACCGTTGGCACGCACCCGCAGCACACCGATGTCGATGGCGGTGAGCAGGGAGATGTGGCCGGGCAGGATGCCGAGTTGACCGGTGGTACTGGGCAGGATCACCTCGTCGGCGCTGCCATCAAAGACGTTCTGGTCTGTTGCCAGCACGCGGAGGGTGAGGGACATGAACCTTGGTTCGAAAAGAGAACGGACTGTCGAGAAACACGTGATCGGGGGTGTGATTCACACCCCCACAGGGATCACTTGGTTTCGGCGGCGATCTTCTCGGCCTTGGCTTTCACTTCCTCGATGTTGCCCACCAGGTAGAAGGCGGCTTCGGGGAGGCTGTCCAGCTCACCGGAAAGGATCTGGTTGAAACCAGCGATGGTCTCCTCCAGCTTCACGTACTTGCCGGGCATGCCGGTGAAGATTTCAGCCACGAAGAAAGGCTGGGAGAGGAACTTCTCCACCTTGCGGGCACGGTCCACGGTGCGACGGTCGTCTTCCGACAGTTCGTCGAGACCAAGAATCGCGATGATGTCCTGCAGTTCCTTGTAGCGCTGCAGGGTGGACTGCACGGCGCGGGCGGTGCGGTAGTGCTCGTCACCCACCACAGCTGGCTGGAGCATGGTGCTGGTGGAATCCAGAGGATCCACAGCGGGGTAGATGCCCTTGGAAGCCAGGGCACGGTTCAGCACCGTGGTGGCGTCGAGGTGGGCAAAGGTGGTGGCCGGTGCGGGGTCGGTCAGGTCGTCAGCAGGCACGTAAACGGCCTGGATCGAGGTGATCGAACCTTCAACGGTGGATGCAACACGCTCCTGCAGGGCACCCACGTCGGTGCCCAGGGTGGGCTGGTAACCCACAGCGGAAGGCATGCGACCCAGCAGTGCGGACACCTCGGAGCCGGCCTGCACGAAGCGGAAGATGTTGTCCACGAACAGCAGCACGTCCTGCTTGTTCACGTCGCGGAAGTGCTCAGCCATGGTCAGAGCGGAGAGGCCCACGCGCATCCGGGCGCCGGGGGGCTCGTTCATCTGGCCGTAGCAGAGGGCGACCTTCGACTTGGAGAGGTCGTCGGCGTTGATCACGCCAGATTCCTTGAATTCCTCGTAGAGGTCGTTGCCCTCACGGGTGCGCTCACCCACACCACCGAACACAGACACACCGCCGTGCTCCTTGGCGATGTTGTTGATCAGCTCCTGAATCAGCACGGTCTTGCCCACGCCGGCGCCGCCGAACAGGCCGACCTTGCCGCCCTGGCGATAGGGAGCCAGGAGATCGATCACCTTGATGCCGGTCTCGAACACCTTGGGCTTGGTCTCAAGCTCGGTGATGTTGGGGGCATCCCGGTGGATGGGAGCGGTGGCCGTGGTGTTGACGGGGCCCTGCTCGTCGACGGGCTCGCCCAGCACGTTGAAGATGCGGCCGAGGGTGCCTTCACCAACGGGCACGGAGATCGGTGCACCGGTGTCAACGGCTTCCATGCCGCGCACCAGACCGTCGGTGCCACTCATGGCAACGGCACGAACTCGGTGATCACCCAAAAGCTGTTGAACCTCAGCGGTCAGAGCGACGTCGTCACCTGCGGGGTTTTTCCCCTCGATGCGCAGGGCGTTATAGATCTTGGGCAGTTTCCCGGCGGGAAATTCAACGTCCAGAACCGGGCCGATCACCTGACGGATCACACCCTTGGTGCCAGCAGATGCAGGAGCAGAAGCGACCATAGGAAGGAGAGTTGCGGGAACAGGCGCTGCGCGCTCGGACCCATTCAGAGCGGCGCAACCATACCACCGCTGTGGTTGCACCCCCCCACGGTTCGGTCACCCGCACAGCTTGGGGTATGGCCCGGGGGGTGGTCGCTTGCATACGTTGGCACTCATCGGCATCGAGTGCCAACTCGCGTCGATGCGTGGCGCATTGCGCCCTGTCCCTGCTCCTGCAAGTACCCATGGCTGCTGTTTCTCTCAGCGTCTCGACCGTTAAACCCCTCGGCGACCGCGTGTTCGTCAAGGTCTCTGAATCCGAAGAGAAGACTGCCGGCGGCATCCTTCTGCCTGACACCGCCAAAGAAAAGCCCCAGGTGGGTGAGGTGGTTCAGGTGGGCCCCGGCAAGCGCAACGACGACGGCAGCCGTCAGGCTCCCGAAGTTGGTGTGGGCGACAAGGTCCTCTACAGCAAGTACGCCGGCACCGACATCAAGCTCGGCAGCGATGAATACGTGCTGCTGTCCGAGAAGGACATCCTGGCTGTCGTCAACTGAGATCAGCCCCGCTGCATTGCGGCTTGAGTCTCAACTCAGCCTCCCTTAACCATCCTCTTCATTAGGAACCGCCTTCCATGGCAAAGCGCATCATCTACAACGAGAACGCCCGTCGCGCTCTCGAAAAAGGCATCGACATCCTCTGCGAAGCCGTTGCCGTGACCCTGGGTCCCAAGGGCCGCAACGTGGTGCTCGAGAAGAAGTTCGGTGCACCCCAGATCATCAATGACGGTGTCACCATCGCCAAGGAGATCGAGCTCGAAGACCACATCGAGAACACCGGTGTTGCTCTGATCCGTCAGGCCGCCTCCAAAACCAACGACGCCGCAGGTGACGGCACCACCACTGCCACCGTTCTGGCCCACGCCATGGTCAAGGCGGGTCTGCGCAACGTGGCTGCCGGTGCCAACGCCATCACCCTGAAGAAGGGCATCGACAAGGCTTCCGATTTCCTGGTCAGCAAGATCAAGGAAATGGCCAAGCCCATCGCTGACAGCAATGCCATCGCTCAGGTCGGCACCATCTCCGCCGGCAACGATGAAGAAGTCGGCAAGATGATTGCCGACGCCATGGACAAGGTTGGCAAGGAAGGTGTGATTTCCCTCGAAGAGGGCAAGTCCATGGAGACCGAACTCGAGGTCACCGAGGGCATGCGCTTCGATAAGGGCTACATCTCCCCTTATTTCGCCACCGACACCGAGCGGATGGAAGCCGTCCTCGACGAGCCCTACATCCTTCTCACCGACAAGAAGATCGGTCTGGTGCAGGATCTGGTGCCCGTGCTGGAGCAAATCGCCCGCACTGGCAAGCCTCTGCTGATCATTGCTGAGGACATCGAGAAGGAAGCCCTGGCCACTCTGGTGGTGAACCGTCTGCGCGGTGTGCTGAACGTGGCCGCTGTGAAGGCTCCTGGTTTTGGTGATCGCCGCAAGGCCATGTTGGAAGACATGGCTGTGCTGACCAACGGTCAGCTGATCACTGAAGATGCCGGTCTCAAGCTGGAGAACGCCAAGCTCGAGATGCTGGGCACCGCCCGTCGCATCACCATCAACAAGGACACCACCACCATCGTTGCCGAGGGCAACGAGGCGGCTGTCGGCGCCCGCTGCGAACAGATCAAGAAGCAGATGGACGAGACCGACTCCACCTATGACAAGGAGAAGCTGCAGGAACGCCTGGCCAAGCTGGCCGGTGGCGTGGCTGTGGTGAAGGTGGGTGCAGCCACCGAAACCGAGATGAAGGACAAGAAACTCCGTCTCGAGGACGCCATCAACGCCACCAAGGCGGCTGTTGAGGAAGGCATCGTTCCTGGCGGTGGCACCACCCTGGCTCACCTGGCTCCGGCCCTGGAGCAGTGGGCAGCCTCCAGCCTGTCCGGTGAGGAACTGATCGGCGCCAACATCGTGGCTGCTGCTCTTACCGCTCCGCTGATGCGCATCGCTGAAAACGCAGGTGCCAACGGCGCTGTTGTGGCTGAGAACGTCAAGGCTCGCGCTGGTGCCGAAGGCTTCAACGCTGCCTCCGGCGAGTACGTCGACATGCTGGCTGCCGGCATCGTCGATCCCGCCAAGGTGACCCGCTCCGGTTTGCAAAATGCCGCATCCATCGCTGGCATGGTGCTCACCACCGAGTGCATCGTGGCTGATCTGCCTGAGAAGAAGGAAGCAGCTCCTGCCGGCGGCGGCATGGGTGGCGGCGACTTCGACTACTGATCGACCTTCGGGTGGTCGGGAGACCACCCGATCACCCCAACTCAAGTCATGCCAAGAGGTCCTGCGGGGCCTCTTTTTTATGTTCGGATGCTGTCTTGTAAGAACTAGTTTTTACAAGACATGTGGCGCCTGGGGGCCGGCGTTGGTTGCCGGTCATGAAGGATTCGGGGTGCGGAGAGGTACCGGCTAACGTCTTGCTGTGTATCGATGTGTCGGGACAAATGCCCCAGCGCCCCGGAGCTTTCGCCGCCCAGTTCGCTCCAGAGACGCTGCAGCGTTTCAAAGCCCTTTGCCGACAACAAGACAAGGCTTACTCCAAGGTGTTGGAGCGTCTTGCCTTGTTGTACGTCGAAACGGATGGAGGCATTCTTTCCCGGGCCAGCACGGCTTCTGCTCCCTCAAAAGGCGTGCAAAAAAGGCAAGTTCAGGTTGAATCTTTGCAAAACAAGTTGTTGGAGGATTTGTTGAAGCGGGTTGAAATCCTTGAAAAGAAGGAAACAAAAACGTTGTACGAGCTTGATCGGGTCTACAAGGAAATTGCTTTTCTGAAATCAGGCTTGCAAAGCCCTGAGTAATGTTTCTGGAATCTGAAGTCTGACGGCTTAGGCTCAAGGCCGCTAGGGCTCTCATCCATTCAGGATGCCTGAAGAATCCTTGCTCTGTTGATCTTGCAATACCGCCTCAGTTGTGCCTCGGTTTTCTTGATTCGTGCTCTATGTGCTTTCTTGTGTAACTTCTGGTCGCAAAATTGATTGGAACAGATCTGCAAGTTGATGAGCAGCATTCCAGCCATCAGCCTGAAGCTGCCTTCAAAATATGTGTGCTGGAAATTGAGTTTGTGAGCTGGTTGGTTTAGTTCAACCAGCCAGCACTCAGGATCACAGCCAAGGACAAAAACAACGCCAGGCATGTCCATGTCAGACGGTTCAAAGTTGCTTCTGCGCTGCTGGCGCTGCTGAACATGGAGCTGCCGCTTGCCGCCAAGCCACCCATGCCATCACCTTTGGGGCTGTGCAGCAGCACCAAGACGATCAACAAAAGGCCGGTGCCGATCCAGCTCCAGGACAAAATTGAGGTGAGCATCAAACGGAAAGAGGGAGGCGAGCGGTCTTGGGGGTGGGGTCCATGTTGGACATGGGTGCAATCAGGCTTTGGCCAGTCATGGCCGCCGGTTGCGGAAGGTCAAGAATTTGCAGCAACGTCGGAGCGATATCGGCCAGCCCCCCGTTATCGCGCAACGTGATGGCGTTGCCATGGCCAGGCAGTTTGCGCCGTTCTCCTTCGATCAGAATCGCAGGCACAGGATTGGTGGTGTGGGCTGTCCAGGCTTGGCCATCCGGACCCTTCATCAATTCGGCATTGCCGTGATCAGCCGTGATCAGCATGGTTCCGCCTTGGCGTCCCACCGCATCCAACAACCGGCCAATGCAGGCATCCACGGTTTGGATGGCTTCCTTGGCGGCCTCCATCACACCGGTGTGCCCCACCATGTCGGGGTTGGCGTAGTTGATCACAATCAGCGAATAGTCCGCCTTCTCAATGGCAGAAATACAGCTGTCGGTGAGTTGCTCCGCCGACATCGCCGGTGAGAGGTCGTAGGTGGCGACCCTCGGCGATGGCACCAAGTGACGGTCTTCTCCCGCCAGTGGCTGTTCGATGCCACCGTTCATGAAGTACGTGACGTGGGGGTACTTCTCCGTTTCAGCGGTGCGGTACTGCTTCAGCCCGGCGTCTGCCACCACCTGCCCCAACAGTTGGTCGAGCGGCTCGGGGGGGAAGGCCACTTGAACGGGAAGGTCTTGTTCCACCTGGGTGAAGGTGACCACATCCAATTTCGGCGTGTGGCTGCGCTCGAAGCCCTCGAAATCGGGGAGGCAGAGCGCTTGCACGATCTGGCGGGCGCGATCGGGTCGGAAGTTGAACACCAGAACGCTGTCACCGTCTTTGATGACGCTGTTCTGAAGCCGTACCGGTTCGAGGAATTCATCGGTGATGTCCTCGGCATAACTCTCCGCCAGCACCTGCTCTGCCGTCCGGCTGTCGACGGCGATGTTGGGGTCGGTGTAGAGGTTGTATGCCTTTTCGATCCGCTCCCAGCGCTGGTCCCGGTCCATGGCCCAGTACCGGCCACAGAGGCTGGCGAGCTGGCCAACGCCGCTTCGGCTCAGGGCCGCTTCCACCTGGCTGATGTATCCCGGTGCGCTCTGGGTCGGTGTGTCGCGACCATCGGTGATGGCATGCACGGCGACATCAGAGATGCCGCTGTCCGCTGCCCACTGGATCAGTCCACAGAGATGGTCCACGTGGCTGTGGACGCCCCCATCGGAGCAGAGGCCGAGCAGGTGCAAGGTGCCGCCTCGACCTTGGGTGCGCTCTGCCAATTCCTTGAGTGCCTGCGTGTCGCCCAGTTGGTTGCTGCGCACCGTGTCGCTGATTCGCACCAACTCCTGGCGAATGATGCGGCCTGCTCCGATGGTGAGGTGGCCCACCTCAGAGTTGCCCATCTGTTGATCGGGGAGGCCCACATGGGAGCCACTGGCCTCAATCAAGGTGTGTGGATAGGCATGCCACAGGGCATCCATCACAGGAGTGCCGCCTTGCTGAATCGCGTTGTGCTCGCTTGCGTTCCTGTAACCCCAGCCATCAAGAATGGCGAGAACGACCGGTGCCACTGTCCCGGAGCGTCCTGAACCGTTGGTAGTGCTTTTCCCCACGTTCACCCGCGACCGACGGTTCTTAAGGACTCTTGCAGAATCAACTTAACGCCACGCCAGCCCTCAAGCTGCAGTTTCAGCCAATTCCCACACCCCGCAGCGCTCAAATCCTCCATGGCCGACCCTGAACGGATCGAAATTCTCTCGGAGCGTGAGCTTGGTCTAACGCTGTCGCGTTTGGCGTCGCAGGTGTTGGAGAGCGCCGAAGACAGCCGTCGGTTGATGCTGTTGGGGATCCCCACCCGCGGCGTTCAGTTGTCCAGGGTTTTGGCGCGGGAATTGGAGCGGTTGACAGGTCATGCCATCTCCCAGGGGGCCATTGATCCCACGTTCCATCGCGATGATCTGGAGCGCATCGGCACCCGTCTGCCCCAGCTCACGACTCTCCCCACCAGCATTGAGGACCGCCAGGTGATTCTGGTGGACGATGTGATCTTCACGGGGCGGACGGTGCGTGCCGCCCTGGAGGCCATGCAGAGCTGGGGGCGGCCGCAGCGGGTGATGTTGCTGGCCATGGTGGATCGAGGCCATCGGGAGCTTCCGATTCAGCCTGATTTCTGTGGTCGCGTTGTGCCGACCCGACGCAGCGAAAGCATCGAGCTCCGCCTCAGGGATGTTGATGGTGAGGAGGGGGTGTTCCTCAGCCGACTCAGCCGGCAGGCTTGAGTTCGTCGGCGCGGAAATGGGCCTTGTAGCGGCCGAAGGCAACGATCACAGGAAGCGTTGGGCTGATCACCCGACCCTTCCAATCATTGAGAACGTTCGCCACCTCTCCGGTCTGCCCTTTCATGTCAAAGGCTTTGCCCCGGTGTTCGGGATGGTTGAACACAACGACGGATGCCTCCACCGTCACGCTGTCGCCCGCCTGCATTGCACCTGAGTCATCCACGGGCTCATCTTGTCACGGGCTTGGGGACGAGCGTCGACAGAAACTTTCCGGTCCGTCCTCTTCGACGCGACCGCCAAGGTGGCTGCAGCCCATCGAAAAGGCCGTCCAGGGGTCCAGACCTTGGAGCAACTGATCCTCGACAGCGGCATCCAGCCGATCACCGCTGATGACGTCGGCACGCACCGCTGGGTGCTGTTGGTGTTGCTGAGCCTCATCGAGGGCCTGAATGGCACTCTCCACCTCTTGACGGGTGGCACTTGCCCGCTGCTGCCACCAGGGATGGTCGAGTTTGTTGAGGCTGTCCAAGGCCTCCCACCAGCGTTCTTGCTCCACCAGTTGAACCAGCCGACGCTGTTCCAATTGGTTGCGGTTCCAGATCTCCATCAGCGTTGCACTGAGTTGGCTGATGGAGCTGCGCGCGCTGCCTTTGAGGGGATCCAGCAACGCGAGTGCCTGCTGCAGGTCTCCCTCACGAAACAGAGCAATCGCCTGATCCATCAGAGCCTGGCGCCAGCGTTCGAGGGTCTTGCGATGGAGGGCAAGGTCGCCATGCCCCGATGCGACCAATTGTTGCTGCAGCGTGAGGGCAGCGATCGAATCGCCTTGGTCCCAGAGATGTTCGGCGTGCTTCTGGCGGCAGAGGGCCTGCTCCTCCGGTGCGCCCTCCCCCAACCAGCGCAGGGAGGCGAGTTGCTCACTGGTGCGGATGCAGGCCTCGTAGTCGTTGGTAGCGAGGGCGCTCTGCAGCCGCTTAGGCAGTTGTTGTTCCCACCAATAGGCACCTGTCGCAATCGCCAGCACCAATCCCAGGGTTCCAACACCCCAGAGCCGAAGCAGCAGTTGACGCGGTGCCGCCACGAAGGGTGGAGCTGAACGTTGGTTCTGTTTTATGGAGTGACGGCTCCCGTTCCAAGGGCCTGTGGACGGACGTCTTATCGGACGGTCTTTATGGGTCAGTCTTATCGGACAGCCCCCAGCGTTGGCCGGGACCACGTCCGACCTGAACGCAGATCGTTGATCTCCAGCTGAAGCTGCGCTTCTTGATCAATGCTCCAGCGCAGCCGCAGGCAGTCTTCGCCCTGCTCTCCGGCGGGATCCAGAGGCAGCACCAGCTCGGTGCCCGGCCAAGGCTGGTGGGAGACCTCCCCGGCGGTCTGCTCCTGCAGGGTCGGCAAACCATCGATGAAGACCACGCTGTGGCTCCCCTGGGGGATGGGCTCCCCCAGCACCAGCTCCAAGCTGCGTTGGCCGGTCCGGCTGGCGGCCAGCACCAGCTCGAGGGGGGCTGGGCTCGGCCACGGTTGACCGGCCACGAAGAGGGGATGCCAGCGGTGGCTGTTGCTGCGCTGATCCCAGAAACGGAGGGAAACGCCGTGTTGCAGCACATCCCGAATGGCGACCCCTGGCGTGAGTTGAAGTGCACCCAGGGCCACGGCCTCCACTGGTGGCGGGGTGAGCAAGGGCGCTGGCGCCGTGTGCTCGGAGAGCCACTGGCGCAGGAGGGGCAGCTGGGCACCGCCGCCGACGGCTACTACGCCCTCCAGATCTTCAAGGCTGCAGTTGTTGCGGCGACCGCCGGCGAGACAGGTCTCCAGCAATTGTTCGAGGGCGTCTGCGAAGCCGCGCTCCAGCAGAAGCGCGTTGAGTTCGCTGCGCGAAAGGCGGAGCACATGCTCCTGCTCATCCACCGCCAACTCCATCAGGGGCTCGCGTTCGGCCAAGGCGGTGTCGCTCAGCCGGCATTTGAGCCGTTCGGCGGCATTGAGCAGGGGGGTGCTGGCGGTTTGACCCGGGCAACAGCGGTCCACAATCCAGCGATCGATGTCACGGCCCCCGAGGCGCAGCCCTGCCTTGCCCAGAACCTTTGCTGTGCGCAGCATCTGGCGGCTGTTGTCCCCCAGGCTGCGCCCCCCCAGCCGCAGCAGTTGGGCGATCGGTGCGGCACGACCTTCTCCTCCCTCCAGAGCTACCAGGGCTAGATCAAGGGTGCTCCCGCCCAAGTCCACCACCAGCAGAGTGGAACCAGCGGGAAGCCCTGCACCCATGGCGGCTGCCGTGGGTTCATCCACCAGGGCGATCTCGGCCACCGGCAGCGTGGTGCAGGCCTGCAGCAACCAGCTGCGATACGCCCGATAGCACTCCACTGGGGCGGTCAGCACCAGCCGCTCCACCGGGAGATTGCTGGGGAGCCGGCCCCAGATCTGTTGAAGCAGCTGTTCTCCGGCCCAGCGGGCTGCTTCTTGTTCTGGGGCATCCGCTTGACCGATGTGGCCCTTGAAGTCGCGATGTAGACGTCTGTCCAGGGAGTCATTGAGGCCTGACTCGAGCACCTGCCGGCCAATCAGGGGGCATTGGGATGCCTCCCACACCAGGCTGGGAATTTCACCGGCCCGGCTGCAGATGGCGGGCAGGTTCAGCAGATCGGCCCTTGTGGAGGTCGGTCCCTGATAGGCCACCACCGTGGTGGTGCTGCCCAAATCGATGGCGAGTGTTCCGCCCCGTTGGTCTGAATGCTGAAGCTTTTCTTCGCCCACGCGATCTCTGACCGTGCTCAGGGCACGGTGAAGTCAGGATGAGACTAGGGGGACTGGCGGCGATGGATCGATTGCAACAGCTGATCTTCTCCTTCTACCGGGAAGATCCTGAACTGCAGGAGAGGCTGGAGCCGCTGCGGAGCTGTCGCATGCGTCGCAGCTGGGGCAGCATCCGCATCGAGTGCATCGATGATGCGCATCTCGAGGAATTGAGTGGTTTGGTCGCTGATCTGCGCTTGCCCCTGGCGGCTTTGGGGATGGGGCGCCAGATCGTGTTGCGGGTTCCAGGCTCCCGTCAGCGGGCTTACCCCATGCACGTGCCCTTTCACACCGATCAGCTGGCCTGAGACGGTCACCAATTAATCTGAGCTTGTTTGATCAAGAAGCCTGTGCTTTCGGCCGGAGTGGATTCCAAGGATCTCGCCAAGCGTGGCGAAAGCTTGATTCGTCAATCAAGTAACCGCTATCTGACGACGGTGCGGATCGCCTTCCGGGCCAAGCAGCGCCGCTTCGACGACTTCGACGGTCTGCTGGAGGAGTCCAGCGTCAAGCCGGTGCAACGGGCCATCGTGGAATTGAGCGACGAGCAAGACCAGCCCGATCTGCTGCCTGGTTGATCCATCGGCTGTGATTCAGCAGGAGGGGGACGGATGGCGGGTGTCGCACGACCCCTCCCGCGGCGAATTTTGCGTTCTTGTGGGGGGAGAGCGCTGGGCGTTTGAGTTGACCGAGCCGGAGTGGCGGGATCTGGTGGATCTTGTGGCAACCCTGGAGCAGCAGCACAGGGGTCTGGTTGACCAACTGATGCCCGAGGAATCGATCGAGCTGGAGCTGGATCGTGGCGTGTGGTGGGGATGCTTGAGCGGTGATCGCAGCCAATGGGAGTTGCGCATCCTGCTCACCCCGTTGGAGGGACGTGCGGCGCAGGGGGAGTGGCCGGCCCCAGCGGCGGCGGCGGCCGTAGCGGCCTTGAGAACGTTGTGGGACTCGCAGCATTGATTAATCCAGCTAATCGTTTTTGAGTCATTGATTTCCCCCGCCCTTTCCCTGTCGCTCTGCACAGTTTTTCCACAGGCCATGGGCCGTTAACGCCGCCCTGACGGGTTTCTGTGGAAATCCCCCGTTTGTCGTTGTTTTTGCTTGACGATGGCGGCGGGCTGCGCAGTTCCGTCTAGGCCGGCGCTTCGACCAGTGCAGGAGTGGCTTTCTGGCAGGGATCTCGTTTGGAGATTCGTGAGAATGGTCTCGTGTTGGGGGTTCTTGACGGCGGCGCCATGGTGTGGAGAACTGGTGTTCGTTTCGAAGAGAAAAGATGCCAGAAGGCCTTGAGCAAGCCGCGGCTGAGACCAGTGTTGTGAGTTTCCAATCGGAAGTGCCGCAGCCCCTACAGCAGGCCATGACCCAGTTCATCGAAGGACATCCGAACTGGGATCAGTACCGTTTGGTTCAGGCGGCGCTTGCCGGCTTCCTGGTGCAGAACGGCCAGGCATCGCGGGAGATCACCCGGGTTTACGTCGGAAATATGTTCCGCCGGGAATCTCTGATCAATGGGGTCTGAGGCCGGCAGCAGGCCATCAGCACCAGGGCGCTGAGGGGGAGGCTGAGCAGCAGCCCCAGGGTGGCCCCGATCAGCCCAAGAAGATTGAGGCCGAGCAGCATCCCCAGCAGCGCCAGCACCTTGAGCCCATTGCGGTGCACCAGCTGTCGGCTGTGGTCCATCGCCTGAAGAGCTCGGCAGCGCTCGTACACGAGCAGGGGCAGGGCAAGGGTTTGGCTGAACAGCCAGCTCAGCAGCACCACTCCCCCCAGCAGCACGCTCAGACCTGCCAAGGCCGTGCTCCAGCGTCCGAGCGCCCAGCTCAACGACTGAATCAATCCGACGCCCCCCAGCACCAGCACCAGCTCAAGCAGCACCAGGGTGAAGGCCTGGCGCAGCAGCTGTCTCCAGCTCTGTTGGGGGCGGTCGTCGCGTCGGTCGGGGAGCAGGCCATCCGTCAGTTGCAGCAGGCCCAGGAGAGGCAGCAGCGGAAGCACCAGGCTGATCAACACCGAGAGGTCCCCCAGCCGATTGAGCCATGGGGATCCCGCCAGGCGCAGGTCGTGGCCGATCACCGCAGGGCCGCTGGCACTGATCAACACCAGCGCCGCCAAGCCAACACAGCGCCAGGGCCCCCGGCTGAAGCCGATCCAGGCCCGTGGCAGCAGCGTGACCAGTGGGATTTCAGTGGAGCTGGCCAAGCCGTGAAAGGAGGTCGTTGGCGGTGTCGGTGGGGACCGGAAGGATCGAGAGCCTATTGCCGCGTTTGATCACGGGCAGCTGCTCTTCGCTGTACAGCTCCCGTAGTTGGTCGAGGCTTAGCAGAGCGTCGAATTGGCCAAGGAATCGCAGGCGTGCGCAGTCCCAGCGTGGTTTCTCGGGGCTTGATTTGGGGTCGTAGTACTTGGCCGTGGGATCAAATTGCGTGGGGTCCACCAGGCCGGTCTCCATCACTTCCATCAGCCCGATGATCCCGGGGGGCTTGCAATTGGAGTGATAAAAAAATGCTTGGTCTCCCACCTCCATGCTGCGCATGAAATTGCGGGCCTGGTAGTTGCGAATGCCATCCCAAAGTGTGCTGCCCTCGCGACGCAGGTCATCGATCCCGTACGCGTCGGGCTCGCTTTTCATCAACCAGAAGGCCACGTCACAAGGCTTGTTTCACACCATCATCGGACCGTTAGGCCCAGGTGCATCTAATTGCGTTCGTTTGGTCTCAGGCGACGTCCAGCAGGGGTTGGATCAGGGAGCGGAAGTGCTCCCCTCTGGCCTCAAAATCCGGGTACTGATCAAAGCTTGCGCAGGCCGGTGACAGCAGCAGCGACGAGGCCTGATGCCGCTGCACGGCCGTTGCAGCCAGGCTGACGGCGCTTTCGAGCTCCAGGCACTGCAGCAGTTCTCCTGGGTATCCAGCAGCTTTGGCGAGGCTGGCCAGCTCGTTGGCCCCCGCACCGAACAGGATCAGGCAGCAGGCCTTGGTGTGCAGCTGCTTCAGCCATCCACTGGCATCGCCCTGTTTGGTCTGCCCCCCGGCCAGCGCGACGACGGGCTCCTGCACGGCCCGCAAGCCAACCTCAGCTGCGTCGTAATTGGTGGCTTTGCTGTCGTTGAACACGCTGGCTCCCGCCAAAGTGCCCAGGTGTTCAAGGCGGTGCGGCACGCCCGGAAACGTGCGCAAGGCGTCGGCGATCTGCTGGGGGGAGAGGCCGACCTCCAAGGCAGCAGCGGTCACCAGCAACAGGTTTTGGCGGTTGTGGCGGCCCGGCATCGCCAGGGCATCAGCCGCAAACAAGCGGGTGGTGGTGTTGCGCACCATTCCCTCGTCATCAATCCAGAGGTCGGCGGGCTGGCCATCCGGACGAGCTCCCTCACTGCTCACCCAGGTGCCGCGGTCCCAGCTGCTGCGTTGCTGGCGTAGGTCTGGATCATCGGCATTGAAGAGGGCGTACTCCGAGCGTTCGAGCAGCCCACGTTTAATGGCCCGATAGGCCTCCAGGCTGCCGTGGCGCTCGAGATGGTCGGGGGTCAGCGTGGTCCAGATGCCGATCTTGGGGGCCACAGTGGGCGCCGCCTCAATCTGGTAGCTGCTTAGTTCCATGACGAGCCAATCCGGCCCGGGAACGGCACCTGAGGCGATCTGGTAGGCCAGTTCAGCCGCGGACTGGCCCATGTTCCCCCCCATCGGTGCCATGAGGCCTGAGGCCTCCAACACGTGGCTGAGCAGATGCGTGACCGTGGTTTTGCCGTTGGTTCCTGTGATCCCGATCCAGGGGATCTGCTGAAGGGCATCCCAGGCCAGATCCATCTCGCCGCGCACTTGGACGCCTTCGGATCGCAGCTCAACCAGAGTTGGATGATCCCAGGGGATGCCGGGGCCGATCACCACTGCGTCCAGGTTGTCGCGCCAGGCGTCAAAGCTCTCCAGGGTCAGGGGCTGCCCCAGCACCACCGGAATGCCCTCTTCGGCGAGGGTTTTCGAAGTGTGTTGGAGGGCCTCGTTATCGCCCCGTTCGAATACAACAACGTCGCGATTCTGCTTCTTGAGCAGACGCGCAGCCCCCAAACCTGAGCGACCCAACCCAACGACAATCGTGCATGTCATCGCGAGGTTTGAAGTTCGAAAACGCAGTCCCGACAGGGAAAGTGGGCGATACTGGATTTGAACCAGTGACTCCTACAATGTCAATGTAGTGCTCTACCCCTGAGCTAATCGCCCGACATCGATCAGTTTGAAATCTTGTGATTTCATCGACCGAGGCTGAACAGTAGCAGCTGGTGGGCAGCTCAACTCAACTGCGGCGCAGTTCAACGCGCCAGCGCTCCCGTTTGGTGCGCGTGAGCGAGCGCACCTCAACCGAGCCGCGATCCTGCAGCTGCAGCCGGTCGCCCACCACCAGTTCACGGCTGGCTTGACGCACGTTGCCCCAGTTGAGCCGAAGGCGCCCGGCTTTGACGTGGGTCACGATCTTGGCTCGGGATAGCCCGAATCCAGCCGATGCAATCGCATCCAGGCGACAGGAGGCCTCCACCGTCTGCAGGGTGCGGACGCTGCGTTGTACAGGCTGCTGCAACTGCTTCACAGGACGGGCTTCGCAGCGAATCTCCACCTCGCGCACGGCCCCCAGGCGGCCATGCAGGGCTTCGGCAGCACTGGGGGTGCAGACCCCTTGCCCGCCGCGATCGCCGCGCACCCAGAGATCGCCGATGTTGTCTGGGTCGACGCCCATGGCCTTCAACGCTTCGCGCAGATCCTCGGGAGAAAGGGGGTCGAAGAGGAAATTGCCTTCAATCAGCAGGCCTTGAACCGGGGCTACTGGATCAGGGCTGTCGTCGCGACGGTGGCAGAGCAGCCGTTGGCGTTCGGCGCCTGGATAGCCGCCATCACTGATCCAGGTCAATTCACTGAGGCTGCCCAGGCGAGCCAAGGCTTCCTCCCGCAGCGGTGCGCTGAGAAAGGGGCTCCAGGCCGGTTGCCAGGTGCGCAACACCTGCTCCGCGAGATCGACCAGCACCGTCAGCCCTTCCTGGTTCTGGGCCCCCGCCAGCAGCTCCTCCCGGGGCAGCATCACAGGTCGTCGAGGCGAACCACCTGCTGCGGCCGCGACTTTTGAATCACTTGCCAGGGGGCCTCGATGCCATTGGGTGTTTCCAGCAGCACCAGCCAGCGTCCTTCGTCGCGGCGGTTGCGCAGGATCCGCACGCCTGCATCGTTGTCTGAATCCACGCTGGCGGCTGCGGCGTAGCTCCCCATCAGGCCGGAGCCCATGCCCAGCAGTCCGCCGATCAGGGTTTCACCCCATGGGCCAAAGCTGGCGAAGGTGGTGAGGGTGGTGATCTTGGTGAAGGTGACCCCTGCCAGGAAACCGAAGGGCATCAGCCAGCGGGCCATGCCCCGTTGCCGCTGTTGGCGCGTGAGGTTTGGGTTCAGCAGGGCAACTTTGTCGATGGCATCTCCATCGGGGGGGATTGTTAGACACTTCAGCAGCGGCAGATCGGTATCCCGGAGCCGCTGGGTCAGGCCTTCCGCCGCGGGGGCATCGGCCATCACCATCACACAGACGGGCATGGGGCATTCAGATCCAATGCGCTGAATTCTGAACCCTGTGCATCGAACTGGAGGGGGTGGTGGATGTCGATCTCTACAGTTCACCGCGGCAGTTCTGCGCCTTTCGATGACGAAAGTTCTTGTCTCCGATCCGATCGACCAGGCCGGGATCGACATCCTTGGCCAAGTGGCGCAGGTGGATCAGCGCACCGGCCTCTCAGAGGAGGAGCTGATCGGGATCATCGGTGAGTACGACGGATTGATGATCCGGTCCGGCACCCAGGTGACCGCAGCGGTGATCGCGGCGGCGAGCCGGCTCAAGATCATCGGCCGTGCCGGCGTCGGCGTCGACAACGTTGATGTGCCTGCGGCCACCCAGCGGGGTGTGCTGGTGGTGAACTCGCCGGAGGGCAACACCATCGCTGCAGCGGAGCACGCTCTGGCGACGATGCTGACCCTCTCGCGGCACATTCCTCAGGCCCATGGCGGCATGCGGGCCGGCAAGTGGGACCGCAAGAAATACGTCGGCAACGAGCTCTACAAGAAGACTCTGGGGGTGGTCGGTCTCGGCAAGATCGGATCCCACGTCGCCCGGGTTGCCCAGGCCATGGGCATGGAGGTGATCGCCTACGACCCCTTCATTTCCGCTGACCGGGCTCAACGGATGCAGGTGAAGCTGCTGGAGCTGGATGAGCTGTTCCGCACCGCCGACTACGTCACCCTGCACATCCCCCGCACCAAGGACACCGAGAACTTGGTGAATGCGGAGCTGCTGCGCACGATGAAGCCCACGGCGCGGATCGTGAACTGCGCCCGCGGCGGCGTGGTGGATGAGGCGGCGATCGCTGAAGCCATCGACAACGGTGTGATCGCCGGTGCGGGCCTGGATGTGTACGCCAGTGAGCCCCTGGCGGAAGACTCCCCCCTGCGGGCGGTGGAGCGTGGTCTGGTGCTGACGCCCCACCTCGGTGCATCGACGGAAGAGGCCCAGGAGAATGTGGCGATCGATGTGGCGGAGCAGATCCGTGATGTGCTGCTGGGTCTGCCGGCCCGCAGTGCGGTCAACATTCCCGGCCTCAGCGCCGAGATCATGGAGCGGCTCAAGCCCCATCTCCAGCTCGCCGAGACGGTCGGTCTGCTCGTCAGTCAGCTGGCCGGCGGTCATGTGAAGGAGATGGAACTGCGCCTGCAAGGTGAATTCGCCAGCCATCCCTCCCAGCCTCTGGTGATTGCCGCTCTGAAGGGTCTGCTCAGCGCTGGTCTGGGTGACAGCATCAACTTCGTGAATGCCTCGCTCGAGGCCAAGGCCCGCGGCATTCAGGTGCTGGAGGTGAAGGATGAGAGCAGCCGCGACTTCGCCGGTGGCTCACTGCAAATCACCACCCGTGGCGATCAGCGCAGCCGCAGCGTCACCGGTGCCGTCTTTGCCGATGGCGATCTGCGCATCACCAGCATCGATGCCTTCCCGGTCAATGTGACCCCGAGCAGCCACATGTTGTTCACCCGACACCGGGACATGCCCGGAATCATTGGTCACCTGGGATCTCTGCTGGGCGAACACAACGTCAACATCGCCTCCATGCAGGTGGGCCGCAAGATCGTGCGCGGCGATGCGGTGATGGTGCTCAGCATCGATGATCCGATCCCAGCAGATCTGCTGCAGACGATCACGGCCATTGATGGCATCCAGGAAGCACACCCGGTCACGCTCTGATGTGGTGGCGTCTCACACTCCCGTGTCCTCCAGAACTGGAGGAATCGCTGGTGTGGAAACTGACGGATCTCGGGCTGCATCGCCATGCGGTGCAGCATGCGCCCGAAACGCCTGACTGCAAGACGCTGTTGGTCTGGCTCCCGAAGCCGGAGTGGCCGGAGCCGCAGCGGCGGGAGCTGGTCGCCAGCCTGCAGCCGTTGGCGGAGCCCTTTGGTCTCAGCCTGCCCGATGGGCACTGGGACGATGTGGCGGACGAGGATTGGAGCCTCAGCTGGAAACAGCACTGGCAGGCCGATCCCGTCGGTACGGGGCTGTTGATCCTGCCGGCCTGGCTGGAGGTTCCGCCGGAGCATGCCGACCGGCTGGTGATCAAGATGGACCCGGGCAGTGCCTTCGGCACTGGAAGCCACCCCACCACCCGGCTCTGCCTGGAAGCTTTGGAGCAGTCGCCTCCCGTGGGGTCGCTTGTGGCCGATCTGGGCTGCGGCAGCGGGGTGCTGGGCCTTGCTGCGCTCGGCTTGGGTGCGGAGTCGGTGGTGGCCGCTGACACCGATTCCCTGGCGGTGCGTGCCACGACGGATAACCGCGGCCTCAATGATCGATCGGAGGCTGAGCTTCAGGTGGCCCTCGGTTCAGTGGAGACCCTGAGCGAGCTGCTCTCCCCCCGCCGCGCCGATCTGCTGCTCTGCAACATCCTGGCTCCGGTGATTGAAGCCCTCTCCCCGGGGTTTGAGGGGCTGCTTCAGCCCGACGGGCGCGCTCTGCTCAGTGGTCTCCTCGTGGATCAGGCACCGCGCCTGAAGGAGGTCCTGGGGGGCTTGGGCTGGTTGGTCACCGCCGAGGCGGCACAGGGCCGCTGGGGGCTGCTGGAGATCCGCCGCCGCTAAGCCTGGCCCTATAAGCCAGGCTTATCAGAGAGGGGTCTCCGATTGGTCCTCCTCCCCAGTGGCCCCGGAATCGTCAGGTTGAGCACCTATTTGAAGTAAAAATGTGGCGTTCTGCAGGACCGGGTTTTCCGGAACCCTGTACGCATTCATCAATCATGGCTTCCTACAAGGTCACCCTGGTCTCCGAGAGCGAAGGTCTGAACAAGACCATCGAAGTGCCCGACGACCAGTACATCCTCGACGCTGCTGAAGAGCAGGGCATCGACCTCCCCTACTCCTGCCGAGCTGGCGCTTGTTCCACCTGCGCCGGCAAGATCACCGCTGGCACCGTCGACCAGTCCGACCAGAGCTTCCTGGACGACGACCAGATCGAAGCTGGTTTCGTGCTGACCTGCGTCGCTTACCCCACCAGCGACTGCACCATCAAGACCCACGCCGAAGAAGAGCTCTATTGAGCCTCTGTCCTTCAACTGGATGTGTCCTCAACCACCCCTTCGGGGGTGGTTTTTTTTGGTCTGGTCGTCTTCCATGCGTGTCCCTTGTCTTCTCCTGCCGTGAGCCGCCCCGAAGTCGACGATCTTCTGGAGCCCGGCAGCGTTCACACCAGCCCCGGCGGTCAGTACAGCTTCCGCGTCATCGGGCCCTGTTGCCGGTTGTTTGATCGCGAAGAACTGCCCTGGCCCTGCTGTCGTCTGGCCTGGCGCAGCAAGGAGCCGAGCTGGCGACGGATCGGACGGCGGTTTGTTCCCGACCTGGCGGCCAGGCGTTGCCCCTCCTACGCCGTGGAACTGCTGCAGCCAGGGGGCCGGCCCACACCCACCGTGCTGACCCTGTTCTCCGTTCGTTTCAGCCGGGATCTGCAGGAGTGGTGGTACAGCCGCCATCCCAACTCCATGGCCCCTGAGCAGGTGAGTCCCCAGCAAAAAGCCCCGACGACCTGAGGCCGCCGGGGACAGACAATTTTGATCGGAGTTGATCGGCGGAAGCTGATCAGAAGTAGATCTTGCCGCCACCCCAGGCGCTGCCCTGGACTTTGGGGGACACCAGGATGTAACCGGCCATCAGGCGCAGATCCTCGTCATCGAGGTCGCGCATGGCGGGATAGAGCTCAGCGTCGCGCATGCTGGGGTGAACGTCAGCAATGCTGTACTCACCGTCGTAGGAGGTGGGGTCCTTCATGTAATCGACCAGGGCCTCAACGTTGTCGCGGGCCGGGGTGGCCAGGGCCAAGGTCTCTGGATCCAAGCCCACGTTGTGGTTGGTCTTGGTGATGCCACCGGCGTGGCAGGTGCCGCAGCTGGTGTTGAACACCTTGCGGCCAGCATCGATTTCGCGATCGCTGAAGGTCACCTCTGTGCCGGAGGGATCTGCCGGAACCGTCAGGGTCTCGGCGTCCCACTGGGCCGCCTGAGCCGGAGAGATAACGGCCAAACCGATCAGCACCGGGATGAGGACCAGAAGGCCCTTCAGGGACCGTCGCAAGGAAGAGAACACAGAGGCCATGAAGGTAAGGGGGTGTGACGCATTCACCGCACCAAGCTCTTGTATCACGGGGAAGTGACCCTCTGTGGCCGGATCACGAACTGTTGCAGCGTGGTTTGACGTCAATGCTGAGGAAGTCCTTGGCCAGCAGCGTGTTGGGGAAGATCGCCTTGGCTTCTTCCAACAGGTCTTGGGGCGTGACCGGGTTGCCAGGCACGTAGCGCGGGCTGAGGTGGGTGAGCACCAGCTGCCCCACACCCGCTTCGGCGGCCGTCTGGGCAGCCATGGTGCTGGTGGAGTGCTGTTTCTGGAACGCCATCTCCGCCTCGCCATGGGCAAAGGTGGATTCATGGATCAGCAGATCCGCGCCGCGGGCAAGCTCGACGGCCGCTTCGCAGAACACGGTGTCGGTGCAATAAACGACGCTCACACCGGGCCGTTCCTCTCCGCAGAGGCTGGTGCCGTCGATGCTGCGACCGTCCTCCAGGGTCACCGTTTCACCCCGCTTCAACTGGGCGTACACGGGGCCGGGTGGGATGTTCAGTTCCCGTGCCTTCTCAATATCGAAGCGACCGGCCAGGGGCTTCTGTTCGATGCGGTAGGCGTAGGCCGGCACACGGTGGGTGAGCGGGGTGCAGCGCACCGTGAAGTCGTCGTCCTCGAACAGCAGCGTGCCCTGCTCGGCTGCATCCCGGACCCTGTGGACGGCGAGGGGATAGCCGATCCGGGTGGAGCTGGTGCGCAGCACACCATTGAGGTAACTCTCCAGGGGGTCCGGCCCGTAGAGATCCACCCCTGCGGCGCTGCTGCCGGCGAGCCCGAGGCTGGCGAGCAGACCAGGCAGGCCGAACACGTGGTCGCCATGCATGTGGGTGATGAACACCCGGCGCAGCTGCGACAGCCGCAGATCACTGCGTAAAAACTGATGTTGGGTTCCCTCGCCGCAGTCGAACAGCCACATCTCCGAGCGCTGCGGCAAGCGCAGTGCCACGGCTGAAACGTTGCGGGCCCGGGTGGGTACCCCAGAACTCGTACCGAGAAATGTGACCTGCAAGGCCGGTGCTCCTCAGGACTCATGCTGCCATCTGGCTGAACCCTGGAACAGGCGGCACACTGGGACGCCTGTTGATCTCCAGCGTGCGCCGCGCCTCCGTTGCCGTCGGGCTGGTGCTCGTCGCTGTGATCGCTCCATCACCGGCGGTGCTGGCCCGCGGCCGCGAGCCGCAGATGCGCGTGCTGCTGCTGGAGAACAACCGGGTCAGCCTGCGCTCCGATGGTGCACAGCCGCTGCGGGTGCGGGGACTCCCCGGCGGCGAGCGACGGCCGCAGCGGCTGCAGCTCAGCCTTCAAGGAGCCCGCCTGAGCGCCACTGCGGATGGCCGATCGATGCGGCTGGCCCCCAGCACCCTGGTGACGGTGCAGAACGACGACCCACGGGGCGTCTGGTTGGGGGGGCGTCGCTACCGCGGTGTGCTGCGCATCAGCGGCCGCGGCGGCACCTTGCGGGTGGTCAACAGCCTTGGCGTTGAGACCTATCTCGCCAGTGTTGTCGGCAGCGAAATGCCCCACCGCTGGCCCCTGGCTGCCCTACAGGCCCAGGCCGTGGCCGCGCGCACCTATGCATTGAAACAGCGCAGTCGCGGTGGTGCCTGGGATGTGAAGGCGACGGTGGCGAGTCAGGTGTACCGCGGCGTGGAGTCGGAAACGCCGAGCACACGCAAGGCGGTGGCGAGCACCCGTTCGCTGGTGCTCGTGCACGGCGGTCGCCTGATCGATGCCGTCTTCCACAGCAGTTCTGGCGGGGTGACCGAGGCGAGTGGGATGGTCTGGCGCCGCCAGCATCCCTATCTGGTCAGCGTCCCCGATCACGATCAGCACAGCCCGGTGCACCGCTGGGAACAATGGTTTGATTCGGCTGGGCTGCGTCAGCGGCTGCCCGAAACCGGTGGTCTCCAGGACGTTGAGGTGCTGAGTCGTTCCGCCAGCGGACGGGTGCGTGAGGCCCGCTTGCGCGGGCCCCGCGGATCGCTGGTGCTCAGCGGCGGCGAGCTGCGCAAGCGGTTGGGACTCAAAAGCACGCTGGTGAACTTTGAGATGGTGGCGGGGGAGCAGCGCCCCCCCATGGAGCTTCCGGTGCGGCGGGTGACTGCAACCGCCCGCCCGGGCTCCCGCATTGAGCGGATCACCGCATCGGTGGCTCGCCAGCGGGGAGCACGGCTGCCCCTGTTGGTGGCCCCTCCGCCGGTGCTGGTCAGCAAGACGTCGGTGCGTCGTTGGTCCGCTGGCGGACTCCAGCTGTTGGTGAAGGGCCAGGGCTATGGCCACGGCGTTGGCATGAGTCAGTGGGGAGCCCATGGTCTGGCGGAGCAGGGGGCTCACTTCCGCTCGATTCTTCGGCACTACTACCGCGGGGCTGAGGTTGTTCCCTACCAGCCGCACCACGATCCATCGCTGGCGCTGAAGCCTCCAACGAAGCCACTCTGGAGAGACATGCCGGTTTCGCCCTTTGGCACGGTTTCCCTGTCGTCTGCAACGCCATTCCAGTGACACGGATCTCTGCGCTGTGCTGGCGGTCCATCTGGAGCGTCATCTGCGCAGTTGGCAGGGGCCTGATCCCCTGAAGCCCTTGGGCCTCGCCACGGGACGCACGATGGAGCCGCTCTATCGCACCCTGGTGGAACGGCTGCTGTCGTGGTCTGCCGATGAGCTGGAGGCCCTGCGGGCCCGATGGTGCAGCTTCAATCTGGACGAATACCTCGGACTTTCGGCGGACGATCCCCGGGGCTACAGGGCCTACATGACCCACCACCTCGCTGCACCCCTGGGCTTGCCCGCCTCAGCGGTGCATCTGCCCGACAGCACTGCCGCTGACGGAGCGGTTGCCGCGCGGCGCTACGGCGAGCAGCTCAGCGGCTGCGGGGGCATCGGCCTGCAGCTTCTGGGGCTCGGTAGCAATGGTCATGTGGGTTTCAACGAGCCGCCTTGTCCCCCTGATCAGCACTGCCATGAGGTGGAGCTGACCCCTGCAACCCGGCAGCAGAACGCGGTGCTCTTCGATGGTTGCGTTGAGGCTGTGCCGCAGCGGGCCATCACCCTGGGCCTGTGGGAGATCCTCGAGGCTGCTGAGATTCATCTGGTGGTGACCGGCGCCGCCAAGGCCGGCATCCTCAAGCGGTTGTTGGACTTAACGGAGCCGGATCCTGCGCTGCCCGCCAGCTGGCTGCTGACCCATCCCAATGTCTGGCTCTGGTGCGATGCAGCGGCTTTAGTTTGAACAGCCGAGAGCAGCGGCGATGAGCATCGACCCCGTGGAACGGCGCCTTGAGCAGAGCTTTGAGGCGGAACGCTGGACGCGCTTCATTCAGGACTGTCAGGACCTTGAGCAGTTGCGCGAGACGGCCCTGGCGTTGGTGCAGCAGCTGGCCCAGCAGAAGGCGGCCAGTGCCTGGATGGCCACCCGGGCCTCGGAATCGGAAAACGCCAAGTTGGAGATGCTGGCGCGGATGATTCGTCAGCAACCCGATGGCGAGGGAGGAGAAGGCGACTGAGTCCCCCTGAGGGGGGGGCAGCCGCCGGCCTGGTCGGGTGTCAGTGTTCCTTTTGCCACCGGCTCAGGTGTGCGGGCGAGAACTTGTGGCCGTGTTTGGCCCCGACCTTGACCACGCAGGAGTTGTCCTTGCCGCAGCGCTGCACCTCATCGCGGATCGAGTCGTTGCTCTGCACCCGCGACATGAACGTCTCCAGCTGTTTCATGGACATGGCGATCCTCCAGAAGGGATGTCTTCGGCCTAGCGCTGGGGTCGATCGGGGCTCAGGGCCTCAAGCTTTGGTGCGGATTTGCTGACGACAAACTTCAAGGAGGCGTCAGTCGAGCTCCAGTCCGTCGGTGAGATCGAGGTTGGCGCTGACGCTGCGCACATCGTCGAGCCCGTCGAGGGCATCCAGCAGCTTGAGGCAGCTGCGGGCGGTGTCGGGATCGTTCACAGAGACGCTGGTCTGGGCGGACCAGTGATGGCCCCATTCCCGCACATTCCAGTCAGCCCGTCGCAAGCCGTCCTGAAGGCTCTCCAAGGCCTCAAAGGGGCCGTGCACCATCACTGATTCGTCCAACAGCTCATAGCCATCGGCCTCCAGCTCCAGGAGGTTTTCCAATAACCGTTCCTCGTCGTTGGGGCCGGCGTTGAGGATCACTTCGCTGCGGTGTTCAAACAGGTAGGCCACGCAGCCGTTTTCCCCCAGATTTCCGCCGTTCTTGCTGAAGGCCAGCCGCAGATCCGCCGCGGTGCGGTTGCGGTTGTCCGTGAGCGCTTCCACCAGCACCGCCATGCCGCCGGGGCCGTAGCCCTCGTAGCGCACCTCCTCGAGTTGGGCTCCATCACCGGCCTGACCTGACCCCTTGGCGATGGCCCGCTCGATGTTGGAGGCGGGCACCCCAGCGGCACGGGCTTTGCTGATGGCCGTCCGCAACTGAAAATTCCCGGCGGGATCGGCTCCGGCACGGGCCGCCACCATGATTTCCCGCCCCAGCCGGGTGAACACCGCACCACGTTTGGCGTCGACGACGGCCTTGGTGCGTTTGATCTGGGACCATTTGCTGTGGCCAGCCATCGCGTCAGGGCAGGGCGGGATGCGCTCGGAGAGTACTGAGCGACCGGTTGGTTTCAGCCTGCTGCATCGAAGACCACCTTGGGTCGCAGCAGACTTTCGCTCTCGCGGTGGCCGATGCCGGCCATGCTTCCATCCGCATTGCACACCACCACCGCCTCTCCAGGCCCTGGATCCATCGCGATGCGTCGGCCGCAGCGCCAGTCGATCTGCTCGGCTTCGCTGAGATCACGCCGGGGCAGGGCCCCCAGGGCCAGCAGCGGCGAGAGGGGATCGGGCGGCACAGCGTCTCGCTCCGGCAGGGGATGGGCCTGATGCGCATGGAACCCCAGGGCTTGGGTGCGGCGCAGGGAGGCCAGACAACCTCCGCAGCCGATGCGGTCCCCCAGATCCCTGGCGATCGAGCGGATGTAGGTGCCGGCGGAACAGAGCACCTCGATGCGGAGCTCCCCCAGGGCCGCATTCCAATCCAACAGCTCTAGCCGGTGCACGGTGACGGCCCGTGGCGGCAGATCCATGGCTTCACCGCGCCGTGCCCTGGCGTGGGCCCGTTCGCCATCCACATGGACGGCGGAGACTTGCGGAGGACGCTGTTCAATCGCGCCCCGGAACGCCTCCAGGCTGCTGTTGAGCTCGGCTTCGCTAAGGGATGGCCAGGCCTGCTGCTCCAGCAGCTCTCCTTCCAGATCGTCGCTGCTGGTGCGCCGGCCCAGCTGAATCACCCCGGTGTAGGTCTTCTCCCCGGGGAGGTACGGCAGCAATCGGGTCGCCGGCCCTAGGGCAATGGGGAGAACCCCGGTGACGGCAGGATCAAGGGTGCCCCCATGGCCCACGCGCTTGAGGCCGTAGCTGCGGCGCAGGCGGCTGACGCAGGCATGGGAGGTGAGGCCTGCCGGCTTGTCGATCACCACGAAGCCGAAGGGGCCGTTCACCGGGGCTGGAGCGGGGTGCCCTGACTGTTGCATTCCGCCGGCTGCGTAGGTTGGCCGCTCTCTGATGCCCATCCATGCCCCAGCTCCGCAGCAGCACGGACGTGGACGTCTCCGCATTCCTGGCGGATGGTTTGGGCATCAAGCAACACCTCAGTCGCTACCTCGACTTGACGCTGGATCAGCTTGAGCAGCGTCTGCCCAGCAGCACCGACGACCTGGCGGATCTCCATCCCGGTGCGTTCCGGCCGGAGGACGCCACCGCCTTCTATGAGGACACGGTGGGCACGGGACACCTGCTGGAGCTGGCGGCCTGGCACCTCTCCAGTGCGGACTACATCGCCGACACGCTGCGGCTGCAGGGCATGGCGGTGCAGGGCCAGGTGCTGGATTTCGGCGGTGGCATCGGCACCCACGCCCTATCAGCGGCGGCGCTGCCGGAGGTCGATCACGTCTGGTTTGTCGACATCAATCCCCACAACCAGGCTTTTGTTCAGCAACGGGCGCAAAGCCTGGGGCTGGCGGACAAGCTCTCGGTGCATCGCGACCTCAGCAGCACAGGCGATGTTCGTTTCGATGCGGTGGTCTGCCTCGATGTGCTGGAACACCTGCCGGATCCCTCGGCGCAGTTGCTGGAGTTTCACCAGCGCATGTCCTCCGGGGCCATCGCGCTTCTGAACTGGTACTTCTTCAAAGGGCATCAGGGCGAGTACCCCTTCCATTTCGATGATCCGGCCCTGGTGGATGGGTTTTTCCGCACCCTGCAGGCTCAGTTCCTGGAGGTGTTTCACCCCCTGTTGATTACGGCTCGGCTCTACCGGCGTTCCTGAGGCTGCGGCAACACAAGCTGCCAACAAAAAAGCCCCGGTGCCAGCTGGCATCGGGGCTTTGAATTGACGTTGGCCTTGAAACTCAGACCGCTGCAGTGATGTTGATGCGCTTGCGGTTGCGCAGGCCGCGGCGGATCGATTCGAACTTCACGATGCCGTCGGTGAGGGCAAACAGGGTGTCGTCCTTGCCTTTGCCGACATTGACGCCGGGCAGAACGGAGGTGCCGCGCTGGCGGATCAGGATGGAACCGGCGGTGACGGTTTCGCCGCCGTAGGCCTTCACACCAAGGCGTTTGGCGTTTGAGTCGCGGCCGTTACGGGTTGAGCCTGTGCCTTTTTTATGTGCCATGAGAAGAGATGCTGGTGGGGCGGTTGATGGAGCGAGGGGGAGAGGTCAGCTGATGGCCTTGCCGCCCACGGAGATGGACTCAACCATCACCCGGGTGAGTTCCTGCCGGTGACCATTCTTGCTGCGGGTTTTCTTTTTGGGGCGCATCTTGTAAACGATCACCTTGGGTCCGCGGCGATGGGCCATCACCTTCAGGGACACTGTCGCGTCCTTGACGTAGGGCTGGCCGAGGGTGGTGCCCTTGCCGTCCTTCACCAGGAGAACGTTTTCAAGCTTGATGGTGTCATCCACCTCAGCTTGAAGCCGATCGATGTCGTAATAGCGGTTGGGCTGCAGCCAGATCTGGGTGCCCGACGCCTCAACGATGGCGTAGGTACCGCTCTGTTCCGCGGCTGGTTTGGTGTCGGCCATAAGGTGAAAAGACGCGTTCAGGCTCGGCGAACCGATTCAGGCCTGAGCCGCAATCGAAAGACAAACAAAGATCTTCGTCTCTGACGCGCCCCATCGTCAAGATTCAGATACCTCGACGCTGCGGATGCCCGGATGGCCAGGCCGGCCCTCACTGTTGCTCTCGTGCTGGCCAGCCCAGCCCTGGTGGAAGCCTGCCGCCCCTGGCTGCCGGCCAACCGTTACGAGTCTGTTGTTCTGACGGTTGATCCTGGGGAGACCCTGGCGGCTGTTCTCGGACCCCGGCAGGACGACTTCGACGCTGTGGTGCTCGAGCAGAGCCTGCTCGATGCTTCAGCCAAGGAGCAACTGCTGGCGGCGGGTCTGCTTTTTCCCGCCGTGATCGTTGGGGAGGTGAAGGGGCAGGTGGATTACCACCCCGAGGAGCTGCATCTGCCCGACGACCAGCTGGCCCAGCTGGGATACAACGTTGATGCGGCCATTTCGCGTTTTCTGCGCCAGGGTCGTGCCGACGGACGCACGGACGACAGCAGCTCCTCCTCCCGCGCCGTCAGTAACCTCTCTGATCGCCTGCAGGAGCGACTCGGCTACCTAGGGGTCTTCTACAAGCGGGACCCTTCCCGCTTCCTGGGCAGCCTGCCGCCTGAAGAACGCCGGGATCTGCTGCTGTCTCTCCAACGCACCTACCGGGATCTGCTGGCGAGCTACTTCAGTGATCCGGCCACGGCGAATCAGGCCCTGGAAAGCTTCGTCAACACCGCTTTTTTCAGTGATCTACCGATCACCCGCACCGTTGAGATCCACGTGGATTTGATCGACGAATTCTGGAAACAACTGAGTTTGGAGGGCCACAAACATGACTTTCTTCAGGATTACCGCCTTGCGCTTCTCGACGTGATGGCGCATCTGTGTGAGATGTACCGGCGCTCCATTCCGCCGGATCTTCCTCTGTCGGGCACGGCCTCCAGCCGTGTACGTCGCCCGATGGATCAGCTCGATGCCTCGGAGGAGTCGTCATGAGTCCCCGCAAGACCTACATCCTCAAGCTCTACGTTGCGGGCAACACGCCCAATTCGATGCGGGCGCTGAAAACGCTGCGCAACATCCTCGAGACCGAATTCCGGGGGGTGTATGCCCTCAAGGTGATTGACGTGCTCAAAAATCCGCAACTGGCGGAGGAAGACAAGATCCTGGCAACGCCAACGTTGTCCAAGATTCTTCCCCCGCCGGTGCGGCGCATCATCGGTGACCTCTCCGATCGGGAGCGCGTGCTGATCGGCCTGGATCTGCTCTACGACGAGTTGTCCGATACGTCGCTCAATTCGAGCTTGATCGACGCGGTCGATGAGGAGACCGACACGACGATTTCTTCAGATCCTTAAGCGACATGGTGCGCTCCAGCACGGTTCATCTCGCGCTCACTACGGTCAAGTCATAGGTCTTTGCTATGCAGTTCCCTCCGACCAGCGGTCAGCCTCAGATGCAGGTGCAAAAGCTCCCGACGGGGATCGAGGGCTTTGATGATGTGTGCCAGGGCGGCCTACCGATCGGCCGCAGCACACTGATCAGCGGCACGTCCGGCACCGGAAAGACGGTGTTCTCGCTGCACTTCCTCCACAACGGCATCAAGGATTTCGACGAACCTGGCATCTTCGTCACCTTCGAGGAATCGCCCCTCGACATCCTGCGCAACTCCGCCAGTTTCGGCTGGAACCTGCAGGAGATGGTCGAGCAGGACAAACTCTTCATTCTTGATGCCTCGCCAGATCCCGACGGCCAGGACGTGGCTGGCAGCTTTGATCTCTCGGGTCTGATCGAGCGGATCAACTACGCCATCCGCAAGTACAAGGCCAAGCGCGTCGCCATTGATTCGATCACGGCGGTGTTCCAGCAATACGACGCAGTCTTTGTGGTGCGTCGAGAGATTTTTCGCTTGATCGCCCGGCTCAAGGAAATTGGCGTCACCACGGTGATGACCACCGAGCGCATCGATGAGTACGGCCCGATTGCCCGTTACGGCGTTGAAGAATTTGTTTCCGACAACGTGGTGATCCTTCGCAACGTGCTCGAGGGAGAGCGGCGTCGGCGCACTGTTGAAATCCTCAAGCTGCGGGGCACCACCCACATGAAGGGCGAGTTTCCTTTTACCATGGGGGCCCACGGCATCAGCATCTTCCCGCTGGGGGCCATGCGCCTCACACAGCGGTCGTCCAACGTGCGGGTCAGTTCCGGCGTGCCGCGCCTGGACGACATGTGCGGCGGTGGTTTCTTCAAGGATTCGATCATCCTCGCCACCGGAGCCACAGGAACGGGCAAGACGATGCTCGTCTCCAAATTCATCGAAGACGCCTGCCGCAACAAGGAACGAGCGATCCTGTTTGCCTATGAGGAATCGCGAGCCCAGCTGCTGCGCAACGGCACCAGCTGGGGCATCGACTTCGAGCAGATGGAGCAGGACGGGCTGCTCAAGATCATTTGCGCCTACCCCGAATCCACGGGTCTGGAAGATCACCTGCAGATCATCAAGACGGAGATCAGCCAGTTCAAGCCGTCGCGGATGGCGATCGACTCCCTCTCAGCTCTTGCGCGGGGTGTCAGCCACAACGCCTTCCGACAGTTCGTGATTGGGGTGACCGGCTACGCCAAGCAGGAGGAGATCGCCGGCTTCTTCACGAACACCTCCGAGGAGTTCATGGGCAGCCACTCGATCACCGACTCCCATATCTCCACCATCACCGACACGATCCTGCTGCTGCAGTACGTCGAGATTCGTGGGGAGATGGCTCGAGCCTTGAACGTGTTCAAGATGCGTGGCTCCTGGCACGACAAGGGCATCCGCGAATTCGTGATCACGGGCAATGGTCCGCAGATCAAGGATTCCTTCTCCAACTTCGAGCGGATCATTTCGGGTGTGCCCCATCGGGTGACCACCGATGAACGCAGCGAGTTGTCGCGCATCGCTCGCGGTGTGTCCACCGAGGACTGACCTAGAGCTCGACGTCCTCGGTGATGGCCTTGCGGCTGCGCCGTTCCGCTTGCAGTTGCAGCTCATCCTTGTCGGCTTCTGCAAGCGGAAGCTCGAACCAGAAGGTGGTGCCGATCTCGGGCTCGCTCACCATTTGCACTTGAGTACCGTGCTTCTCGAGGATGCCCCGCACGATCGAGAGGCCCAACCCGGTGCCCACTTCCGTGTGTACTGCATTTTCGACCCGGAAGAAGCGATCGAAGATGCGTTCCTGATCGGAGCTGCTGATCCCGCAGCCCTTGTCGGCGATCTCCACCCTCAGCTTGGGCAGCGGTGAGGTAAGGGCGCAGGTGGGTCCGTCACTTCCGGTGATTGCTGTCCCCTCCACCGAACAGGCGTCGGGCCAGGGATAGGCCCGCAGCGCCAGTGGGCCGCCGGGCCGGCTGAATTTCAGAGCATTGCCCACCAGGTTGTCGAGCACCTGGAGCAGCAGGTCCCAGTTGCCCAGCACCTCGGGCAGTTCTTCAGGAACATCCAGCATCAGTTCTACCTGGCGATCCTCAGCATTCAGCCGGTAGGTGCGCAGGGTCTGCTCCATGGCCGGGCGCATGCTGATCGGTTCGAACTGCAGCGTCCGGCCCGATTCGAGTCGGGAGAGATCCAGCACATCGTTTACCAGCCGGGTGAGTCGATCGGTTTCGTCGTTGGCGACCCCTAGAAACTCCTTCTGTTCATCGGGGCTGAGCTGATCGCCGAGGTCGTGCAGGGTTTCGACGTAGCTCTTGATGTTGAACAGCGGCGTGCGCAGTTCATGGGAGACGTTGCTGATGAAACGGCTCTGGGCCGCATTCAGCTCCACCTCGCGGGTGAGGTCTTGGATGGTGACGGCGATGCCCTTGAGGGTTTCTCCGCTGGCATCACGCACCGCCTGCAGAACGATGCGCAGGGTGCGGGCCGGTTCCCCCACGCTGCAGCGCAGGTCTTCACTGTCTGCCGCGCCACCGAGCAGGGAATCGAGGGGACTGTGCAGTTCGATGGCCAGCAGTTCCGGTAGTTCCCCCACCAGCTCCTGGCCTTCCAGGCTGCGCCCTTCCCAGCGGAACAGACGCCGTGCCGTGGGATTGGCCAGCACGATGCGGCCGTCGGCATCCAGCAGCATGGCGCCGTCGGCCATGGTGGCGATCAACGACTGCTGCTTCACCTGGGCGGCTGTGAGCTCCTCGATGTTGGCTTCGTCATAGGCCTCGAGCTGGGAGGCCATGGCGTTGAAGCCAGTGAGCAGTTCCCCCAATTCCCCGCCTACTGGCAGGTCAACCCGGGCACCGAAGTTGCCGGAGGCGACGGAGCGCACCCCCCGCAGCAGCTCCTTCACCGGGCGGGTGATGGTGAGGGCGTTGAACACCGCGCCCAGGATCACAAGCACCCAGATCGAGATGAAAACGGCCACGGTCACCTCCCGGGTGAGGGCTGCGCTGGCCAGGGCCGTCTCATTCGGGTTCACCCCGAGGCCGAGAACGCCGTAGTACTGACCCCCCCGGATCAGGGGGACGAACACATCGGTGACGGCCCCCTGGGGCGTGAGGTGTTGCCGTACCAGGGGGTTCTGGGGGCGTCGACGCAGCTCCTCGGGCAGCTCAAGACGTCGGTTGAGACGAAGCTCCCCATCGCCACTGCTGGGGGTTCCGCTGATCGGGATCCCCAGGTAGACGACGCCTTCGGGGTCGGCGAAGAAGATGTAGCGGACGCTGCGGCTGGAACGCCAAAACTTTTCGGCCACGTTGGCCAGCTCACGGTCCTGGCCCTGCGCCACCAGCTCAGTGACATTGCCGGCCAGCAGCAGGCCCAGATCCCGGGCGTAGCGCGTGTCGTTCATCACGGCATCGCGCTGAATTCCGTTCAGCGCGAAGAAGGTGATGCCCGTCATCATCAGGCTCACCACCAGGGTGGCAATCGCCAGCAGCTTGGTCTGGAGGGTGAATTCCGCCCACCAGGCGGTTATGCGGTCCCAGAGGTTCTGGTCGTCCCCCGGCGGCTTGCCATTGGGGGGAAGCGCCCAATCAGCGATTGCTGCTCCGCTGCCGCTGCTCATCCGCCCGAGCGCACCTGATGGCCTATGTCTCGACGGTAGGTGATTCCGGCGTAATCCAGCTGATTCAGGCCGTTGTAGGCCCCGGCAAAGGCGGCATCGAAGTCATCGCCCTGGGCGACGACGGCCAGCACCCGGCCCCCTGCGGTGAGCAGTTCGCCTGAGCTGTCGCGGCGGGTGCCGGCATGGAACAGCTGATGGTTGGGGCTGGGGGCGAGGTCGATGCGAATCGCATCGCCTTTGCGGGGAGCCTCCGGGTAGCCCTCGGCGGCCGCCACAACGCAGGCACTGCAGCGTTCGGCGATGCTCAGCTGCGGGGCCAGATCGAGGCTTCCCAGGGCACAGGCCTGCAGCACGGCGCCGAGCTCAGGGCCGAGCAGGGGCATCAATGTCTGGCATTCGGGATCGCCGAAGCGACAGTTGAACTCGATCACCTGGGGCCCATCGGCCGTGATCATCAGGCCGGCATAGATCACGCCGCGGTAATCGATGCCCCGTTGGCGCAGGGCCTTCAAGGTGGGCTCGAGCACGATGCGGCGCACCTCCTCGAGGCCCTCAGCATCCAGAAGCGGGGCGGGGGCATAGGCGCCCATGCCGCCGGTGTTGGGTCCGCGATCACCGTCCTTGAGCCGTTTGTGGTCCTGCGCCGGGGGCAACAGCACCATCCGCTCCCCATCGCAGAGGGCGAACACCGACACTTCAGGGCCCTCCATCCGCTCCTCCAGCACCAGCTGGGAGCCGGCGGCACCGAAACGCCCTTCAAAGGCTTCGCGGATGGCGGTTTCCGATTCCTCCACGCTGTCCGCCACCGTGACGCCCTTGCCGGCGGCCAAGCCATCGGCTTTGACCACCAGAGGCCGTTGCACCTCCTGCAACACCGCCAGGGCCTCGGCTTCACTGGTTACCGCCCAGTGGCCAGCGGTGGGGACCCCCGCCTCCTGCATCAGCTGCTTGGCCCAGGCTTTGCTCGCCTCCAGTTGGGCCCCCTCCGCTCCCGGGCCGAACACGGCAAAGCCCGCATCGCGCAGGGCATCGGCAACACCAGCGGCCAGCGGCGCTTCCGGACCCACCACCACCAGGTCGACGCCGTTCTGCTGGCACAGCGCGATCAACCCAGCGCTGTCGGTTTCACCCACCGCCATGGCGCTGCCTTCCGTGCCGCCGTTGCCAGGGGTGATCCAGACCGTGTCCAGGCCCGGACAACGGCCTAGGGCCCAGGCCAGGGCCTGTTCCCTGCCGCCGCCACCGACGACGAGGGCACGTTGGAGGGCGGGCAGCGTGGTGGGACGGGTGGACGACATGGCCATGGTTGCGGGAGGAACGGTTTGGGCCTCGTAGGTTTTCCTTTGTAGACCGCAGCCCGCCATGGGGACTCCCCTTTTCCCCTTCGCCCTCACCCTTTTGGCTGCTGTCACGGCAGCCCCGGATCCGCAGGTGATGCGCGAGGAACGCTTTCAGAGCGTTCTCGCTGAGATGGATCTGGCCGCGGCGGAGCAGGCTTGTCTCAACCCCCGCATCGCCAACTCCGACGGCCGTCGCCAGGCCTTGCGTGATCGGCTGCTGGAGCTGCATCCGGTGATCGATTCTTTGGAGCTGGTGCTGGCGAACGCCGAAGCCCTGATGAGCTGCGGTGCCCCCGAAGCTGCAGCCGTGGTGCTCAACCGCTACATCCCCCGCGTTGGCGATGAACGGAGTCAGTGGTTGTTGTTGCGCTGGCGTGCTGCTGCAGCGGCCCTTGATCACCGCCAGGCGGCTTTGGCGCTGCGCCGCTTGGTGGATGGCAATCTGAAAGCCCTGGATGCGCCTCTGTTCTCTGGAAAGCCGTTGTCGGATCAGGGCAATGGGCTCGATCAGTTGGCTTTGCATGAAGCGGCTCTGGGCCACAACTCTGTGGCTGTGGAGCTGCAGCTGCTGGGCGACCTGACGGGCGTTCAGGGGGCGAAACGACTGGCGCGGGCGGTGCAATGGCTCGATGCCGATCAGTTCGAGCAGGCCGATCAGCTGCTTGAAACCGCCTTGGACCAAGCGGCAGCAGCGGAGGCCTGGGGACTGGCCATGGACCTGCTGCATCAACAACTGCAACTGCAGCTGGCGGCTGGGGGCGATGGCGCACGGCCGCGGCAGCGGATCCAACGGTTGGCCACTGTTCTCAACGATCGTTATTCGCTCCAGCAACTGCAGCCGGAGGCCGAACCCGATCCCCTGCTGCGTTCACCGCGGGATCCCGGAGGCCATGCTGATGTAAGACCATCAGCCGTTGCACCGTCGCCATGACGCCCGATCACGGAGAGCTGCTTTACGAAGGCAAGGCCAAGCGGGTGTTCGCCAGCACGGATCCCGACCGGGTGCTGGTGGAGTTCAAGAACGACGCCACCGCTTTCAATGCCCAGAAGAAAGCCCAGCTGGACGACAAAGGTCGGCTGAACTGCCAGATCTCAGCACGGTTGTTCGAGCTGCTGGAGCGTGAGGGGGTGCCGACCCATTACTGCGGTCTGGCTGGGGAGACCTGGATGCTCGTGCGACGGGTGGAGATCATTCCCCTGGAGGTGGTGCTGCGCAATACCGCCACGGGGTCGCTTTGCCGTCAGACGCCGATCACGGAGGGCACAGCCATCGAACCCGCCCTTCTGGATCTTTATTACAAGGATGATTCCCTGGGTGATCCGCTGCTCACAGAGGCGCGCGTGCAGCTGTTGGGAGTTGCCAATTCGGAGCGACTGTCAGCGATTGAACAACTGGCCCGCCGGGTGAATGCCGTGCTCCTGCCGTTCTTTGAGGGGCTTGATCTGCAACTGGTGGATTTCAAGCTGGAGTTGGGGTTGGCATCGGATGGAACACTCCTGCTCGCCGACGAGATCAGTCCTGACACCTGCAGGCTCTGGGACCGCCGCAACAGCAACGCCGAGGACCGGATTTTGGACAAGGACCGCTTCCGCAAGGATCTCGGTGGGGTGATGGAGGCCTACGGGGAGGTCCTTAAACGGGTCCAAGGCAGCTGCCCCAACCCCCGCAACTGCCTGTAAGGTCAGCGCAACTTTTGTGGCTCCGGCCCAGCCTGCGTCTCGATGACCCGCCGTTCGACCCGCCGCTCCTCGGTTGCCGTTCGTCGCACGGTTCTGGGTCTGATGCTGGGGATCCCCCTGGTGGCTTCACCTGTGGTGGCTCAGGAGGCCACGCCTGGGAGCCAAGCCGCTGAGGGGCAAGAGGTTGTGGTGGGCGACACCGTTGGCGAAGTCACCGTGGTGGAACAGCCCCGGGTGCTCATCTCCGAGGTACTGATCGAGGGCATCGAGGGCCACCCGGAAGAGGAACGTCTTCAGATCTCCACCTACGACGCCATGCAGGTGCGTCCGGGAATGCGTGTAACCCGCGAGGAGCTGCAGAACGATCTGAATGGCATTCAGGCCACTGGTTTGTTCTCGGATGTGCGGATCGTTCCTCAGAACGGACCGCTCGGGGTTCAAGTGGTTGTTCAGGTGCAGCCCTTCCCTCCGCTGAGTGCCGTGGAGATCAACGGTGACGAGGAGAATCTCCTCTCGGATGAGCTGATTGAGGAGACGTTTGCCTCCGATTACGGCCGCACGCTGAACCTCAACGATCTGCAGCAGCGGATGAAGGCCCTGCAGACCTCCGTGGCCGGTCAGGGCTATTCCCTGGCGCGGGTGTCCGGTCCGGAACGGGTCAGCCCTGAGGGTGTGGTCACGCTGAAGCTGCTCCAAGGGAGTGTGTCTGGCGTTGAGGTGAAATTCCTCACCCAAGATGGTGATGACACCGATGAGAACGGCAACTCCATCCGCGGCAAAACCAGGGAGTGGGTGATCACCCGAGAGGTTTCGATTCAGCCTGGTGATCCGTTCAACCGCAATGCGCTCGAGCGGGACATCAAACGGTTGTACGGCACCCAGCTTTTCAGTGATGTCAAGGTCACCCTGCGGCCTGTGCCCGAAGAACCCGGCGACGTGGTGATCGTGCTGGGCATCGTTGAGCAGTCCACCGGACAGCTTTCCGGAGGCCTTGGCTACAGCCAAAGCCAGGGTGTGTTCGGCCAGGTGCAATTACAGGAGACCAACCTCCTCGGAAGAGCTTGGAATTTGTCCACGAACATCACCTACGGCCAGTACGGCGGCCTCGCCAACCTCAGCTTCAGGGATCCCTGGATCTACGGCGACCAGCACCGCACCAGTTTCCGCACGTCGGTCTTCCTGAGCCAGCAGGTTCCGCAGTTGTTCCAGAGCGATGACAACGGTTATATCCGCACAGCGAAGGACTACGTCGACAACGGCTCCAACAAGGCTTACGAGACAGGCCGCAGTTATGGATTCTCCGATGGAGATAAGGCTCCGGACGACGTCAACAAAGCCGACGACGAGTACCCCAACCGCAGTTGGTATGACTACGAGGGCGACACCGTGGTGCTGCGCAGGACCGGTGGCAGCTTCTCCTTCTCCCGACCTCTAAATGGAGGGAATCCTTACAAGGACAGCAAGTGGAATGTGCTGGCCGGCATGTCCTTCGCTGAGGTGCGGCCAGTCAACTTTGCAGGCAGTACTCGACCCTACGGCGTCTCCACCAACAACCGTGAGAATGGAGTGGTCGACAGCGATGACGTGATTTGCGTGGCGTACAACTGCGCCGACAGCAACACCCTCGTGGGAGTACGTGTCGCCACCACCTACAACAACTTCAACAACCCTCGGAACCCCACCAGCGGCAACTTCTTTACGGCTGGCACCGAGCAGTTCCTCGGCATCAACAACGACTCCCCCACCTTCAACCGGTTGCGGGCGAGTTACACCCAGTTCTTTCCCGTGGACTGGCTCAAAATCCACAAGGGTTGCCGTCCCCGGCCCGGCGAGCAGGCCGATTGCCCGCAGGCCATCGGTGTGCAGATCAAAGGTGGCCTCCTCATGGGTGAAGCCCCTCCCTATGAGGCGTTCTGCATGGGCGGATCCAACTCGATTCGAGGTTGGTACGACTGCGATCTTGCTGTTTCGAAGGCCTTCAGCGAACTCACTCTCGAATACCGCTTTCCTTTGATCAGCATCTTCTCCGGTGAGGTGTTCATGGATGCCGGTACTGATTTCGGCACCCAAAAGGATGTGCCCGGCAAGCCCGGTTTGTTGCTGGACAAGAGTGGCTCCGGTGTTTCCGTGGGTACCGGCGTGATCGTCACCACACCGGTGGGTCCGCTGCGTGTGGAGGTGGCCAGTAAAGACTTCAGCTCCGACTGGCGGTTCAATCTGGGCGTGGGCTGGAAGTTTTAGTGACCAACTGGCCTCAGGACTATTCCGCTGGTTGGACACTGGCGGCGGAAACGTCACGTTCGGGCGTTGGTCTCCACACTGGAGCTGAGGCCACGGTCGAGCTACGGCCGACGGATCAGCCGGGGTTCCACATGCGTCTGCCCGGGATGGAGCAGCCGATCCAGCTGCGGCCGGATCAGGTGCGCGACAGCCAGTTGTGCACAACCTTGGATCTGGGCTCCAGCAAGGTGGCCACCGTCGAACATCTGCTGGCCGCTCTGGCCGGTTGTGGGCTCAGCCATGTGGAGATTGGCCTCAACGGCCATGAAGTGCCTCTGCTGGATGGCTCTGCCCTGGGTTGGGTGGAGGCCATTGCCATCGCTGGGTTGTTTCCGGCGGCCACCCCGCGGCCGGCTGCACCGCGGCTCGAGCAACCCCTGTTGCGCACCCGCGGCAACAGTGTGATCACTGCGACTCCGTCCGATTGCTTCAGCGTTGTGGGCATCATCGATTTCCCGCAGGCGGCCATCGGTCGCCAGCAGTTCGCCCTGGAGCTCACGCCCCAACGCTTCGTTGATGAGATCGCTCCGGCACGCACCTTTGGATTTCGGGAGCAGGTGGAGCAGCTGCGCGCTGCAGGATTGATCCAGGGCGGAGCCCTGGACAATGCCCTGGTCTGTGACGGTGATCAGTGGATGAATCCACCGCTGCGGTTCGAGGATGAACCAGTGCGCCATAAGCTCTTGGACCTAATCGGCGACCTGGCCCTCGTCGGTTTTCCCCAGGCACAGGTTCTTGTGTACAAGGGATCCCATGGTCTTCACACCGATCTCGCAGCCGCTTTGTGACTGAATCCACCACCCCAAACGTCGTGCTCACCAGCGAGCAGATCGCCGGTTTGCTCCCGCACCGTTACCCCTTCGCGCTGGTGGATCGGGTCATCGCCCATGAGCCCGGGGTTTCGGCCACGGCGATCAAGAACGTGACCATGAACGAGCCCCAGTTTCAGGGGCATTTCCCCGAGCGTCCCCTGATGCCAGGGGTGCTGATTGTTGAGGCGATGGCGCAGGTGGGTGGTCTGATCGTGACCCAGATGCCCGATCTGCCGAAGGGACTGTTCGTTTTTGCCGGTATTGACGGGGTACGCTTCCGGCGCCCCGTGGTTCCTGGAGATCAGCTGGTGATCCGCTGTGAACTGCTCAGCCTCAAGCGCAAACGTTTCGGCAAGGTGAAGGCGGAGGCCACGGTGGACGGCGATCTGGCCTGCTCCGGGGAATTGATGTTCTCCCTGGTGGACTGAGCGGAATGTTGCAGCAAACGGCGTCACAGCAGATCCACCCCACGGCGGTGGTGGACCCCAAGGCTGAGCTTGCCTCCGGCGTGGTCATCGGCCCGGGTGTGGTGGTCGGCCCTGAGGTGGTGATCGGTGAGAACACCTGGATCGGTCCCCATGCCGTCTTGGATGGTCGGCTGACCCTGGGCCGTGACAACAAGGTGTACCCGGGTGCCTGTCTCGGGCTTCCGCCGCAGGATCTCAAGTACCGCGGTGCCAACACTGAGGTGTTGATCGGTGATGGAAACACGCTGCGGGAATGCGTGACGATCAACCGCGCCACCGATGAGGGCGAGGTTACCCGCATCGGCAACGGCAACCTACTGATGGCCTATTGCCATCTGGGCCACAACTGCGATCTCGGCAACAACATCGTGATGTCCAATGCCATTCAGGTGGCGGGCCACGTGGTGATCGAAGACCGTGCGGTGATTGGTGGCTGTCTGGGCATTCACCAGTTCGTTCACATCGGTGGAATGGCGATGGTGGGCGGGATGACCCGCGTCGACCGGGATGTTCCCCCCTATTGCCTGGTCGAAGGCCATCCCGGTCGGGTGAGGGGGTTGAACCGTGTGGGTCTGCGGCGGAGTGGGTTGGCTGCCAACCATGACGGTGCCGAACTCAAGCAGCTTCAGGAGACCTGGACCCTGATGTATCGCTCTGACCTGGTGATTGCCGACGCGCTTCAGCAGGCCCGCAGCCAGCCCTTGCTGCCGGCGGCTGAGCACTTCTGCCAGTTCCTCGAAGCCTCCATGGGGCAGGGCCGACGGGGGCCGATGCCAGTGCAGGGCCGCTGATGGTTCGGCTGCTGATCAGCACCGGGGAGGTTTCCGGTGATCTGCAGGGCAGCCTGTTGATTCGCGCCCTTCGATTGGAGGCGGAACGACGGGGGCTTGAGCTGGAGGTGCTAGCCCTTGGAGGCCCGCGCATGGAGGCGGCGGGTGCGGTGTTGATCGCAGACACGGCGCCGATGGGGGCGATCGGCCTTTGGGAGGCCCTCCCCTTGATTCTTCCCACGCTGCGGCTCCAGTCCCGGGTGGATGCGCTGTTGGAGGAACAGCTCTTTGATGGGGTGGTGCTGATTGATTATGTCGGGGCCAATGTGCGCTTGGGCACACGGCTGCGGCGCCAGCAGCCTGAGCTGCCGATCACGTATTACATCGCTCCCCAGGAGTGGGCCTGGCGCTTTGGTGATGGCAGCAGCACCCGTCTGCTGGACTTCACTGACAGGATCCTGGCGATCTTCCCAGCCGAGGCCGAGTTCTATGCCGCCCGCGGTGCGGATGTGAGCTGGGTGGGCCATCCCCTGCTGGACAGCTTCCAGAACCTGCCGGAGCGTGCCAGCGCCCGCCGTGAACTTGGCCTGGATCCCGAGGCGCCGGTGCTGTTGCTGCTGCCGGCTTCAAGGCCCCAGGAGCTGCGCTATCTGATGCCACCCTTGGCCCAGGCGGCAGCCCTGCTGCAGCAGCGCCACCCCGATCTTCAGGTGCTTCTTCCCGCTGGGCTTGCGGAGTTCGAAGCCCCCCTGGCGGCAGCGCTGCAGGAGGCCGGTGTGCGCAACGCCCGGGTGATTCCCGCTGCTGAAGCGGATGGGTTGAAGACCACCTTCTGTGCGGCGGCGGATCTCGCCTTGGGCAAATCCGGCACGGTGAATCTGGAGCTGGCCTTGCAGGGGGTTCCCCAGGTGGTGGGGTACCGCGTGAGCCGACTGACGGCCTGGGTTGCCCGCCACGTGCTGCGCTTCCAGGTGGATCACATCTCGCCGGTGAATCTGTTGCTCAAGCAGCGGTTGGTGCCGGAGCTGCTCCAGGACGAGCTCTCGGCCGAAGCCCTGGTGGAGAGGGCGCTTCCTCTGCTGACTGACACCCCAGAGCGCCGGGCCATGCTGGAGGGGTACGCACGGCTGCGGACCACCCTGGGTGCTCCTGGGGTCACCGAGCGGGCGGCCAAGGCCATCTTTGATCAGGTGATCGGATGAAACGAATCCTGCTGCTGCTGTTCACCTGCCTGCTGCTGCTCAGCTGGCCCCAGCGCGCCATGGCTGAGCTGCAGACGGCGGTCTTTGCCGGTGGCTGTTTCTGGTGCATGGAGCACGACCTGGAACATCTGCCTGGGGTGCGTGATGCCGTAAGCGGCTACAGCGGCGGGCAGTTGGAGCGCCCCACCTACCGGCAGGTGAGCAGTGAGACGACGGGGCATCAGGAAGCGGTGCAGGTGCGCTTTGATCCGGATCAGATCAGCTACGCGGAGCTCCTGCGCAGCTACTGGCGCAATGTGGACCCTCTCGATGGCGGCGGCCAGTTCTGCGACCGCGGTGATTCCTACCGGCCGGTGATCTTCACGGTTGATGACGCCCAGGCTCAGGCGGCTGAGGCCAGTGCGGCGGCGGCGGCCCGTGAGCTCGGACAACCCCGGTTTGCTTTGAAGGTGGAGCTCCGACAGGCGGCTCGCTTCTGGCCCGCCGAGGGATACCACCAGAACTACGCGGAGAACAACGCCGTCAAATACAACTTCTACCGGTTCAGCTGCGGTCGTGACCGCAGGCTCGACAGCGTCTGGGGCGACAACGCTCGCTCCGGTAGCGCCTGGGGGAAGTAAAGCTGTCGCAGCTTATTCCTCTGCTGAGCGCCCGCGGATGCGCGCACGGTCGCTCAGCCAGATGATCACCCGCGTGATCGCCCACGCGAGGGCGACGCCCAACAGGATCGAGAGCAGCGACTCCACAGCACAGCACTTGAGAACACCGGCACGTGCCGGTGTTCTCAATATGCCGATCTGAGCAAGGAATGCGTGGGGACTGTTGCGATCAGTCGCTTGCTTTGGCGTCCTTGTTCTTGTCTTTTGCTGGCTGTGTTGTGGCCTGAGGCTTGGATGCCGCCTTGCAGGCCAGGGAGGCTTCTAGGCGCTGCAGCTGCGCTTCGCGCAGGGCATCGGAAATGCTGAGAGTGCGGTCAGTCATCGATTGGCGTTCTCGACAGCGGCAGGCTCAGGGCCCTGTGCGATCGAAAGGGGGCCTACGGATCTGAAGACTTACGAAACCTAGACGCCCACGGGGCAACGTCCAGGGAGCAAAAGTGCTTACGTCAGTGTCTGGCAACACGTCTGCGCGTCAACGCCAGCGCGATTGACGGCTTGCCCAACCCATATCGCCATGGCTATGAGTACAGGCGTACTGATTCCTGGGTGGCTCATGTCGGTTGATCACGGTGATCTCGCGGTGAAGGCGGAGGCTCCCTTTCTCCACGTCCGCCCAGGGCACTTTGTGATCGTCGCTGGAGACCAGCTCGATCAAGGGGATTGGTGGATGGGGCAGGTGCTCTTCTGCGAGGGAAGTGCTCGCCACCCCAGGCTTCCGTCGCTGTTTCAGGTGGCTGACGTGGATACGGGCGTCATCAAATGGATCAATGCCGATGCGGTCTCGGATGTGATCTGGTCGATGGATGGATGGCCCACCAGTGCGCCTGTCTCTTCCGGCTGTTGATCAAGAAGGGCTGTTGATCGAGTAGGGGCCTTGATCAAGGGGCGGTGTGTATTCGCGCGAACGGCACGGGCTTGACGGCTGTCTTATAAGTGGTTTGTAGCGGTTGCTACAAAACGTTCACCCCCTCTTGGGGGCGCAGATGCTCCAAGCCATGGAACGGGGACTTGGATTTCTTCGAGGAACATCCAATGACTGCACTTCTCTATCGAGGCCACACCTACGCAGCAGCTCCAGCCACTCCCAAGGCCTGCGTTGAATTGACCTACCGCCGCGAGCACTACAACACCTGCCGCCAGGAACTTATCGGCCAAAGCCGCCGCACCCTCACCTACCGGGGCGTCACCTACACCAAGTAGCCCGAAGCACCCGTTGGTTCCTGCCCCTGCCCCCTTTCAAGGGCAGGGGCTTTTTGTTGGGCAGTCGGATGGAGGCAAGCCACGGTCCAAGGGAGATCCCGACATCCTGTGGGCGAGCCAGTCAGCATTCGCCGATGGGATCGGATCTCACCGCCATCGTGATCTCCTCGGTGTTTCTTGGGGTGGGTTTTGTGATTGCCAAGTTCTTCCCCGAAGCCGCGTTGCTGGCGGCGGTGTTCCTGGTGGGGTTGGCGATTCTCAACGTCGCCCTTGTTCTTGTGGCCTGATGCCCAAAAAAAGAGGGGGCGTTCCCTAATCACCCCCGCTCGACGCATTGCCCCTTCACCGAAAGAAGCCCCCGCAGGATGGCCTGGGCTCCCGTTGCTGGTCGTCGCCATTACGACAAAAAGGCCGGGCGCTGCGGGCGCCCTCGCTGCGTTGACAGGGGCCGCACCATGAGCATGTTCACTATGAACTTTTTTCATGGCAAACGTCCGCGAGATGGTCAACACCCATCTGCCCGTCGCGCTCAAGCTGATCAACAGCGCCTCCCTGATTGCGATCGCGCTTTCAACCCTTTGCGCTGCTGGCTCTCTGCGTGAGATGTCTGGCAGGTCTGCTGCTCCAGCGGCTGTCACTGAAGCCAACTGAGCCCAATGAAATGGAGCGATACCCCGTATCGCTCCAGGGGATTTGCCGCCCGTTACTTGATCAAATCTGGTCGAATTCCTTAAGAAACCAACATCCAACCTGTTGAAAAGATTAAGCGCGGCAACCTGATTGATTCAGCAAGTTCTCAGTGAACAGACGGGTTTCCGGCCATCGACGATGCTTCAGCCCATGCTTACGATCAGGCGGTGAGAGGAGGGTTGTATGTATCTGCTGACCATTAAGGATGGTCTTGGCACCCGTCATATCGGTCCCTACGCGTCGCCGAAGCACGCATCGGATGATCTCGATCGGGTGTTGGAAACCTGCTCCGAGCGAGCACGGTGGCAGATTCATGCATTGGAAACCCCAGGCCGCGCACTCGAATTGCAGGCTGTCGCTTCCTGAGGATTTTTCGTCCTGAACCTGGGCGCCCTGATCAGTTCTGACGTCGTCCTGGAAAGCCTCGGGTCAGTCCGCTGTCGATCATCAGACCGATGCCGGCGTTGATGCAGATCAGGCTGAGGGTTCCGTACCAGAACCAGGGACCTGCGTCCTTGCCCAGCATCTGAACCACCTTGCGGCTCACCGCCTCGCCGAACAGGCAGAGGCCCACCGGGAGCAGCAGCACCCCCAGCTGGGCCTTGATGTACCAGCGCACCGGGGAGCGGCTCATGACTGGGCCAGCACCCAGTTCACCAGGGTGCGCACGCCGTAGCCGGTGGCACCAGCGGGATTGACGCCTTTGCCCTTGTCACTCCACACCGGGCCGGCGATGTCGATGTGCGCCCAGGCGGTGTCTTTGGCCACGAACTCCTTGAGGAACAGGGCTGCCGTGATCGAACCACCGGGCCGCGGGCCGGTGTTCTTCATGTCGGCCAGCAATGACTTCAATCCATCCCTGTAGGACTGCCGCAGTGGCATGCGCCAGAGGCCTTCACCGCCCGTCTGAGCAGCGGCATCGAGGGCCTCCGCCAGATCGTCATTGTTGGACCAGAGCCCGGCCATCTCATCCCCCAGGGCAATCACGCAGGCTCCGGTGAGGGTGGCTAGATCCACCACGGCATCGGGCTTCTGCTCACAGGCGTAGAGCAGGGCATCGGCCAGGGTGAGGCGGCCTTCGGCGTCGGTGTTGTTGATCTCAATCGTCATGCCGTTGGCGGCCGTGACGATGTCGCCGGGGTGGACGGCGGAGCCGTTCACCATGTTTTCGCAGGAGGCCACCACCATGTGCACCTCAACGCCAGCCGGCTTGAGTTCGGCGATGCTGCGCATGGCACCGATCACAGCTGCACTGCCGCCCATGTCGAACTTCATCATGTCGATCTGGGCGGCCCCCACCTTGAGGTTGTACCCGCCGGAATCGAAGGTGAGGCCTTTGCCCACCAGGGCAACGCGGCGTTTCACTTCGCCCTCGGGGCGATAGATCAGGTGGATGAACTTGGGGGGCAGGTCGGAGCCCTGGCTCACCGCAAGGAAGGCCCCCATGCCCTTGGCTTCGCAGTCGCTGCGCTCGAGCACCTTGAGTTCAAGGCCGTGGTCCTTGGCGATGCCGGCGGCCGTGTCGGCGAGGGCTGCTGGCGTGACCACGTTCGGAGGGGCCGCCACCAGCTCCCGGGCCAGTTCCACACCGGCGCAGGTGGCATTGACGGCCGCAAAGCCGCTTTCGGCGGCGGGGTCGAGGTCGATCAGCTCCAGGGCCTCGGGGATCCGGCGCGGGTCCGGCTCCTTGCGGAAGCGCTGGTCTTTGTAGAGGCAGAGCCGCACCGCTTCAGCACAGATGCGGGCGGCTTCTGTGGCCTCGGTTCCCGCCCAGGGCAGGTGCAGGCCGAGGCTGCCCTCACAACCGATGGCGGCCTTGGCGGCCCGGGCGGCGGCGCCGCGCAGGCGCTCGGCGTCGATCCCATCGCTCTCGCCCAGGCCCAGCACCACCAGGCGCTGCGGGCCCCCGCCCAGGGGCGTGATCACTAGTTGGTCGCCGGGCTTTCCTTTGAACTCCTGCTGCTTGAGGGCCTCGGTGATGCCGGCAAAGCGTTGTTCCAGGGCCGTTGCCGTCGCCTCGACATCGCCCTGGGGCAGCCCCACCGCAAGCACATCGCCGTTCCACTCCTGCAAACCGGCGGAGGACAGGGAGAAGCGCATGGGTGGACGCGTCAACAAAGGATGAGCGTAGCGATCCTTTGCGACGCCCTCGGCCCTCAGAGCTCTGCGGTGAAGGGGGTGGCCCAGCGCTGGCGGGTTTCCTTGTTGAACGGCGGCCACCAGCGTTGGATCAGCTGTTGCTCCAGGGCCCGCCGGGCGCGGGTGGCCCGGGGCACATCGCAGCTGAAGCGGATGCTCAGCTGGGCGCTCAGCTCACAGCGCTGCAGGGCTTCGCCGTAGGCGGCGAGGTAGGCCTTGCAGTCGTGATCACCTTTCCAGCGGCGCTCGGCAGCCAGGGTTTCGCCCACATACAGCAGAAGCGGCTGCTCGAGCTGGGCTGGTCTGTCCATCACCAGATAAATCGCTGCTCCGCGGTGGGACGGTTCCGGCCAGCGCCAGAAACTCATCGCCAGGGGGGTTAGGGCCAGTGGATCAATGGCCGCAGCGGCGTCATCGGGACTGGCACCGAACAGATCCCCCTGGGCCGCGCCGGCCCGTTCGCCGCGGAACTGAGGCGCTTGATGGGCATGCAGCCGCTCTTGCCAGGCGAGCAGCTGCTCCCGTTGCAGGGGCAGATCAGGCCCGTTGTTGAAGGCCAGAGCGCCGGTGGAGAACAGATCCCCCTGCATCAGGGCAGCGGCAGGCTGGGCCCGGTGCGGCGGTTGCCGAAACTCACCCGGCCGATCAGGGCTTCCACGCTGCTGGCGGGCAGGCAGAGCCGCTCCTGCAGATCGGCCAGATCCTTGAAACCGGCCCGGCGGCGTTCGCGCATCAGGTTGGCCAGCCTTTGTTCAGGCCAGCCCAGCAGCGCCAGCTGATCGGCGCTGGCGTTGTTGAGGTCGAGGGGAGCGGCCTGCTGCTGTGGTGGGGCATCGCCGTGCCACTGAAAGAGGAGGTGGGGGGTCCAGAGCCTGGCCAGATCACTCGGCAGCTCCAGCAGCCTGAACAGATCATCGGCACTGGCGAATTGCACCCCACCCCGCTGCAGCCGCACCAGCAGATCGGCTGTGTCCTGGCTGCAGCCGGGCAGTTGCAGCCACTGATCGCGGCTGGCCCGGTTCACATCCATCACCCAAGCCGGCGGCTCGGGCACGGTTGGTAAAGGTTGCGCGGGGGCCGGCCGGGGTGGTGCTGGCAGCTGTCCGGTGGCCTGCAGCACCCGCCTGGCCAGGGGATCCAACCAGTGGCTGCGGGGCATGCTGCTCAGCAGAGATGGGCTGACCTTAACGAGGGTGCAGGGGCTGCGTCAGCGCAACTGGCGCATCTGGTCGTTCTGACACCGAGCGGGTTCTTTCAGGCCGAGGGGGTCCAGCGGGGAATCGGCAGCGGTGGATCCACCAGGTTGCGCTGAAAGGCGATCAGCACCGCCTGGGTGCGGCTTTTGGCATCGAGTTTGCGCAGCAGTCCGGTGACGCAGTGCTTGGTGGTTTCAATCGAGAGGTGCAGCTGATCGGCAATCTCCTGATTGCTGAGGCCCTTGCAGAGCCCGCGCAGCACGTCTTCTTCCCGCAGGCTCAGCACGTCTCTGAGGGGATGGGCGGCGCCTTTGGGGCCACGGTCGTGGTTGGCCACGCCGGCAATCACCGGATCCATGTGGCTGCCATCGCTCTCCATGGCGCGCAGCACGCTGAGCAAGCCGCCGTTGCCGATGCGTTCATGGCTGCAGAGCCCTTCGCATTGCGCCTTGGCCGCGGCGTGAATCGTGCTGAGCAACGGACGCTGAATCAACATCAGGCAGCGCAGTGAGGGCTGCTGGGCCTTGGCGGCCGCCACCAGGGAGGGGCCGGTGCCGCGCTCGAGCTGGTCGCTGCAGATCAGCAGATCAGCGGCTGAGTTGCGAAGGCAGGCGAGGGCTTCTGTTTCGGTGCTGGCGGCCCCCACCAGGGAGCCGATGCCACTAAGGCTGTGCACCAGGCCGCTGATCAAGACGCGATCGGCGGAGGCCACCACGATGCGGCGCCCCTCCAACAGGGCTCGATGGCGCTGGGGAAGCTCACGCATCGCGCCGAGCTGAGCGGTGAAGTCCACATCCTGGAGGCGGCCCGAAACTCACCATGAATTCGGATGCCAGCGGAGAGTGGTGCGGGTCAGCAAGACCGTACAAAACCTTTGCGTGAACGGCCATCAAAGGTGCGGCGATCACCCCCGTTGTCCCTGGCGAATCCTTGGCAGACTTTGCCGAAGCAGTGAGCAACGCCGACGATGGCCTTCTTCGATTCCGACATCGTTCAGGACGAAGCCAAGCGCCTGTTCAGCGATTACCAGCAGCTGATGCAGCTGGGCAGTGAGTACGGCAAGTTCGACCGGGAGGGCAAGAAGAAGTTCATCGAGACGATGGAAGAGCTGATGGGCCGCTATCGGGTATTCATGAAGCGCTTTGAACTCTCCGAGGATTTCCAGGCCAAGCTCACGGTGGAGCAGCTGCGCACCCAGCTCAGCCAGTTCGGCATCACCCCCGAGCAGATGTTCGATCAGATGAACTCCACCCTCGAGCGGATGAAGGCGCAGATCGAGCAGCCGCCTTCCAGCTGAAACAGCCCCAGCTGAACCAGCACTCGTACGATCGCCAGCGCTCGCTCGTTGCGCCTCCCCATGCCGGACTCCATCCCGTCGTTGCCGGATTGGCTGTCGCGGGGCATGGCCGACCTGTTCCCGGCCGGGGATCCCAGTGATGCGGATCAGGCCCTGGCGGCCCGGTTGGCCCAGGCCGAAAAAGAAGGCAGGCCGCTGCGGGTGAAGCTGGGCATCGATCCCACGGGCAGCAACATCCATCTGGGCCACAGCATCCTGTTCCGCAAATTGCGGGCCTTCCAGAACGCCGGCCACACGGCGGTGCTGATCATCGGCGATTTCACGGCGCGGATCGGCGACCCCACTGGCAAGAGCGCCACGCGCGTGCAGCTCACCAAGGAGCAGGTGGCCGCCAATGCCTCCACTTATTTGCGCCAGTTGGGGCAAGACCAGCCCAAGGAAACGGCGCTGCTGGATTTCGAAACCCCCGGCCGCCTGGAGGTGCGATACAACTCCGAGTGGCTGGAGGGCATGGACCTGCCGGCGGTGATCGGTCTGCTGGGCACAGGCACCGTGGGCCAGATGTTGGCTAAAGACGACTTCTCCAAGCGCTACGGCAGCGGTACCCCGATCGCCCTGCATGAATTCCTCTACCCGTTGCTGCAGGGCTACGACTCGGTGGCGGTGAATGCGGATGTGGAGCTGGGCGGCACCGATCAGAAGTTCAACGTGGCCATGGGCCGCGACCTGCAGCGCCACTTCAACAAGGGCACCCAGTTCGGCCTGCTGCTGCCGATCCTGGTGGGTCTGGATGGGGTGCAGAAGATGAGCAAAAGCCTCGGCAACGTGGTGGGGTTGGAGGAGGATCCGCTCTCGATGTACTCCAAGCTGGAGAAGGTCGGCGATGCGGCGATCGACGACTACGTCACTTTGCTGACCGATTTGGATCTGGCGTCGTTGCCGGAGAACCCGCGCGAGAAGCAGAAGGCGATGGCCCTGGCGGTGACCGCCAGCCGCCACGGCATCGAAGCCGCCCAGAAGGCCCAGAGCGATGCCGCCACCCTGGTGGGGGGCAGTGGTGATGCTGGCGCCGATGTGCCCGAGGCGTCTCTGGCGGAGGTGAACTTCCCGGCCAAGGCCTTTTATCTGTTCAGTGCCGTGGGGATCTGCGCCAGCAGCAGCGAGGCCCGCCGTCAGATCAAAGGTGGTGCGGCGCGCCTGGAGGGGGAGAAGATCACCGACCCCAACCAGGAGTTCGCTTCAGCGGCGGAGCTTGAGGGCAAGGTGCTGCAATTGGGCAAGAAAACCTTCCGTCGTTTGGTGGGCTGATGACCTTGCATCCCGCTGACCCCGCCGATCGGATCATCGTTGCCTTTGATGGCATGGCGCCCGAGCAGGCGCTGCGCTTTGCCGGCCAGGTGGAAGGGCTGCGCTGGGTGAAGGTGGGCCTGGAGCTGTTTGTGCAGGCCGGCCCTGAAGTGGTGGCGCAGCTTCGCGAGCAGGGGCTGCGGGTGTTCCTCGATCTCAAATTTCACGACATCCCGGCCACGATGGCCGGTGCCTGCCGGCGGGCGGCGGCGCTGGGGGCCGAGCTGATCACGGTGCATGCCTGCGCCGGCAGCGAAGCACTCAAGGCGGCTCAAGCTGCGGCAGAGGAAGGCGCCCAAGGTGTGGGTCAACCCGCCCCCACGCTGTTGGCGGTGACGGTGCTCACCAGCTGGGAGGAGCAGCGATTGCAACGGGAACTCGCCATTAGCCAGGGCATCGCCAAACGGGTGCCGGCGTTGGCGCAGCTGTCTGCGACTGCCGGTATTGGTGGTTGTGTGTGTTCACCCCTGGAGGCCGGGGCATTGCGGGCGCAGCACCCTGAGCCGTTTGCCTTGGTCACCCCGGGCATTCGCCCCAAAGGCGTTGCTGTTGGTGATCAGGCCAGGGTGATGGGACCGGCTGAAGCACTTGCAGCAGGAGCCAGCCAGCTGGTGATCGGGCGGCCGATCACCAAGGCGGAGGATCCCAGCGCTGCATTTGCCGCCTGTTGCGCAGAGCTCATGGGCTGATCTCTGCCGGCGGCAGTGCTCAAGACTTCTGCCCGATCTTGGGTTCGGTGCCCGCCAGCAGCCGCTCGATGTTGCTGCGATGGCGCCAGAGCACCATCAGGCTGGCCACAAGCGACACCACTACGTAGGCGCTGCTGCCGCCGGAGGCCAGCATCAACAGCGGTAATCCGATGGCGGCCACCACGCTGGAGAGCGACACGATCCGGAAGATCGAGATCACTGCCATGAACAGGCCAAAGCAGGCCAGCCCCACCGGCCAGGCCAGGCCAAGAAACATGCCCAGGCCGGTGGCCACCGCCTTGCCGCCCTTCCAGCTCAGCCACACCGGCCAGATGTGACCCGCCAAGGCCGCTAGGCCCGCCAGCACCTGCAGCCAGTCGCTGAGGCCAACGCTCTTCGCCAGCAGCACCGCCAGGGCGCCTTTGCCCACATCGATTAGGAACACCACCAGGGCTGGGCCTTTGCCCACATTGCGCAGCACGTTGGTGGCGCCGGTGCTGCCGGAGCCGCACTCGCGCAGATCGATGCCCTTGAGCCAGCGGCCGGCGAGGTAACCGCTGGGGATGGCTCCCAGCAGGTAGCCGATGGCCAGAAGCAGCAGGGATGTGAGGGCTGTTTGGATCACAGCAGATCGTCGTCGTCGAGGCGTTCACCTGGTCCGGCCGCGAAGGCCAGCCAGAGGGGGAACTGAAGCACAGGGATGTCGACGCTGCGCTCGGCCGCATCGATCAGGATCAAGGGCACTTCACCCCGCTCCTCCAGCCGGTCGGCCCGCTCCACCAGGGCTTCCGGGCGCTCGAACAGCACGATGCCGCTGCTGGGGCCGAAGTCTTCCCGGCCCAGGCCGAGGGCATCCTGGAGGCCGCGCCGCCATTCGCCGAGCCGTTCGGGGCCGCCGGCCAGCACCAGGCACTGGAACTGATCGCCATACAGCTCACCGATTACTGCGATCAGGGCCGCGCTCACCAGGATGTTGCGCGGCCGGGTGCCGCGGCTGGGCTGGGCGCCCCGTCCACCCTGATTGAAGAACCAGTCCTCCAGCAGAGCCGTGTCGCGGGCATCGATGCTGCGCCGCAGGTTCCAGGGGTCGGCGTAGACGTCGGGTTGTTTGAGGAAGCGCTCCAGGGTCTGGCGGATCAGCTCTTCGTCGGGGCGGAAGGTGTCGGCCACTGCGGGCGGCGGAGTGCTGTCACCGGGCTTGTCCGGCACCGCTGCGTTGTCTGCCGCCTGATCGAGGGGGGAGGGCTGCACCACCATCGGCTGCACCACCAGCTCCAGGTTTTCCACGCTCTGCACCAGGTCCTGCAGGGCGCCGCCCAGGTACTCCTGGAAGCCCTTCACGCGGCGGGCGATGGCGTCGGATTGGCCGGCGAAGTTGGCCTTCAGTTCGGCCTCGAGTTGCTGCTTGCGGGAGCTGAGGGCGTTGATCTCCGCTTCCAGGGCATCGCGGCGGTCCTGCAGATCCTTGAGGGCCAGCTCAATCACGGGATTGGCTTCTGCGGCGGCGGGCTCGGTGCTGGTGGTGTTGGCGGGTTCTGCGCTGGTGTCGCCGCTGGTTTCCGCCGGGGGCTGCTCGGGTTCAGGCGCCTGGGGGGTCAGGTCGGTGTCGTCGGGCATTGCGTCAGCTGCCGTGCTCTCCATCCCTCCATTCCAGCCGACCAGAGGCCAAGAAACCAGCCGGGACCTGGGTTTTATTGATTTTGTGCAATATCGAATCGATATCGTTTTATAATCGTGTAAATAGCGTGCCTACGCTTAAAGGCTGGCTTTGGCGAAGGCCAGCACATGCTCTGCAACGCTGCGTGCTTCCTCGCTGTCCTGCTCGTCAAAGCGATCAGCCGGGGCTTCGCTGTCGCTCGGATAGCGCGTCTCGCTGTTCATTCGGCTGAGGGCCTTGAGCCTTAGCTCGCGCAGTGGTTGCACATCCAGCCCTGCTGATTCGAGGCTGTCAACCAAGCGTTCCAAGGCGTGGCTGTAGGGCGGCAGTGAGCCCAGCGAAATCAACAACGCTTTGAGCGCTTTTTCGGCCGCCTGGCCGTAGTGGTCAGGCCTGGCTGTGAAAGCCCTGCTTCGCCGTGAGTTCAGCCACGGCCCACTCGCTGTTGGCCTGGCGCATCCAGGCGTCAACGCGTGGGGTCATGGTGCGCTCAGGCGAACGGCATCGCGTCCGATGGCGCGCCAGTAGGGGTCATTCCCGTTCCGCCGCTCCTGCCATTCCTGCTCCGTGAGGGCCAGCACGTCATCGGCCATCCCATGCCGCAGCACCGCATCCGCCAGGCCACTGGCTTGATCGCGGTTCGAGGCAACGGCCAGCACATCCACATCCGAAAAACCGTCCCAGTCGCCCCGAGCCCAGGAGCCGAACAGCCAGAGGCTGCCGCCAGGTTGCTCGCCCAGCACAACATTGGCGTGCTGCTGCAGCGCGCTGAGCCGCTCGGCTTGCTTGCGGCGGCGGATGTCGGCAACCGTGATGGCCATGCTCCGACGCTATGGGCAGATCGCCCTTGCTGCAAGCGTTCAGTCAGTGCTGGTGGCCGGCGTTTCCAGCGCTCCCACCCGCAGTTCCAGCTGTTCCCGCAGCTCCTTGGGGCTGAACAGGATCGGCAGGAAGTGAATGCTCTGGGTTTCACGGAAATAGAACAGGCCCGGCAACCAGGGGGCGAACAGCCGCCAGCTCAGCCATTGGTCGTAGGGGAAACGCCGCAGCTCGCGGCTGTTCTGCCACACGATCAGAGCGTCTTCCTTGAATTCCAGCCGCAGGCTTGCGCTCTGGATCAGCAGAAACAGGCCGAACAGCACCACCACCAAGGTGGGCCAGGGCGAAAGCGGTAGCGGCAGCAGTGCCAGGCCAAGGGCCACCACCAGCAAAGGCAGCCGCACGTCTGGCTTGAGGGTGACGGGGGCGGGGGTTGAACTCATGCTCCGAACAGCACCTGGGTGAGAACGACATCCATTAGGGCCACCAGGATCAGGATCATCACCACCGCACCGGTGGTGCTGGTGCCCACTTCCTTGGGACCACCGCGGGTGGTCAGGCCCCAGCCGCAGGCCACCGTCGCGATGATCAGCCCGAACACCAGGGCTTTCACCAGCATGAACGGCAGGTCCAGCGGGTTCATCCAGGTCTGCACCGAGGTCCAGAACACCGCCGGCGGGATGTTGTAGAGGGCCGTGCTGGTGAGTTGGCCCGACCACACCGCCACGAAGAAGAAGAAGAAGCACTGCACCGGTGCCATCACCACCATGGCGATCATCCGGGGCACCACCAGGTACTCCACCGGGTCGGTGCGCAGCATGGTGATCGCATCGATCTGTTCGGTCACCTTCATCGTCCCCAGCTGGGCGGCGTAGGCGGTGGCCACCTTGCCGGCCAGCAGGCAGGAGGTGAGCAGGGGCGCGATCTCCCGTGCCAGGCCGATCGCCAGGATGCCGCCCACCGTTGATCCCGCCCCCTGGCGGGTGAGTTCCGCGGCCACCTGAATGTTGAACACCGAGCCGGCGGCCACCGAGATGATCAGCACGATCAGCAGGCTGCCGGGGCCGGCCTCCAGCATTTGCTCAAACAGCTCGCCCCGATTGATGCGACCGCGCAGGGTGGCGGCCACGGCCTGGCCTCCGATCAGCAGGCTTGTGCCCAGGCGTTTGATGGAACGGGGCGTGTTCATCCGGCGGCCTTCTGCAGGTGGGCTCCACGGTCGGGCCAGCCTCGCATCACCACAAGGCCAAGCAGCACAAGGATGGCGGGAATCAAACCCATGCAGAGGCGGATCGCCAGCAGGGCTGAATCCGGTTGTTCGATGAAACTCAGTGCCCCGCTGCAGTTGCCCCCCTTGGCGGAGATGTAGCCGGTGAGCGAGAGCAGGCTGCCAAACACCGACATGGTGAGGCCGATGATCAGCTTCTGGCCGAACACCATCCAGGCGGTGTAAAGCCCGGCGGGTTTGCTCGGATCAGCGTCGATCGCATCGGGTAGCAGTGACCAGGGGATCAGATAGGCCGTCGCCGCTCCCACTCCCACCAGGGCGATCAGCCCCACCAGCGGCAGCAGTTGCAGCGGGCCAGGATCCGCCGCCAGGGGCGGGAACAGCATTGAAAGCAAGCAGGCGCTGATCCACAGCCCCGCGCCCCAGCGCAGGGTGGCGACGCGGCCGATGCGGTTGCTGAGGTTGCTCCAGAGCTGAAGCCCCAGCAGGGCGGCGATCTGGAAGGGCAGCAGGATCCAGGTGGAGAGGTTGGCGGGCACATGCACCACCTGCACCAGCCAGATCAGGGCCACCACCTGCATCAGTTGCAGGCCGAACCAGAGCAGCAGATACAGCCCCAGCACCTGGCGGAAACGGGGGTTGGCCATCACCCGTTTGAGCTGCTGCATCGGCGGCTCGTTGTTGGGCACCGGCCGTTGGGCCCGCTTGGCGTAGGGGGCCAGGCCCCAGCAGCAGAGCAGCGTGGTGGTGGCGGCGATGCTGCCGGTGATCCGGCCCATGGCCAGGTAGCCCCCGCCTCCGTCGGTGAGCACCACCGAAGCCACGATCAGTCCGCTCAGGCCCGCCAGGATTGATCCGGTGAACCGTGCCGCATTCAGGCGGGTGCGAATGGCGGTGTCCGGCGTGAGTTCGGTGCTGAGGGCCGCGTAGGGCAGGTTGACGCTGGTGTAGGCGGTCATCAGCAACACCGCCATCACCGCGTAATACGTGGTGCGCTGCAGCGTGTCGCCCGGGGGCACCCACCACATCGCCGTCAGGCTGATGCCCAGCGGCAGGGCTGCGGTGAGCATCCAGGGCAGGCGCGGGCCCCAGCGGCTGCGGGTGTGATCGCTGAGCCAGCCGATCAACGGATCATTCAGCGCGTCCCACACCTTGCTCACCGTGAGCAGAGAACCAGCGATGAAGGCCGGCAGGCCAGCGGCGCAGATGAAAAACGGAAAGAGGTAGAAGCCCAGCTGAGTGGCGGCAAGTCCGGTGCCGGCGTCGCCCAGGCCGTAGGCCAGCATCAGCCTGCGGCGGGATCCCTGCAGGGATGCGTCGGTCGGTGTCACGCGGAGGCTTGGGGCAGGCGGATTGCCATAATGGATGCGTGCTTACGACACCACCAGCCCCTGGGGCGGTGGTTCGTCTGTACTACGCGGGTGTTGTGTAATGGTAAGACCTCAGCCTTCCAAGCTGATGACACGGGTTCGATTCCCGTCACCCGCTCTGATCACAACCGCAGGCTTGAGGTTTCCTCCTCGGCGAGCAGCAGCACGAAGCTCCGGCTCTGCAAGGGAATCTCAACGCCGCTGAAGCTGGCTGGCTCGGCTGGGAAATCTTTGGGGCTGGGCAAGGAGGTGTCGATCACCCGTTTCCAGGGGGAGGCCGGAACCGGCAACTCAAAGCTGAGGCTTTCCTTGTAGGCGTTGAAGCCCATCCACAGCAGAGCCCCGCGGCTGCCGCGGTGGAGGCTTGTGGCCGTCGTGCGGCTCCAGGCGGCCCAATCGGGTTTGGCCAGGTTCACCCCGTGCCATTGACGCCAGAGATCGCTTTGCTGCTCCGATGGTTGTTCCGCTGATTTGCGGTTGCTTTCCCGTGGCGGCACCAGCGGATTGAACAGTTGCGGCAGGGCCTGGCGCAGCCGCAGCAGCCGCTGCAGAAATTGCTTCAGCTCCAGGTCGCACTGGTCTTCATTCCAGACCATCCAGCCCAGGGGGCTGTTCTGGCACCAACTGTTGTTGTTACCCCCTTGGCTGCGGCCCACTTCATCGCCCATCAGCAGCATCGGCACGCCACGGGCCAGCAACAGCGAGCTGAGCAGGTTGCGTTGCTGCCGCCGCCGCAGGCTTTGCACCAGGGGGTTGCTGCTGGGGCCTTCGATGCCGTGGTTCCAGCTGTTGTTGTGGTTCTCGCCGTCGCGGTTGTCTTCGCCGTTGGCCAGGTTGTGCTTGCGGTTGTAGCTCATCAGATCCGCCAGGGTGAAGCCGTCGTGGGCGGTGATGAAGTTCACCGAACGCCCTAGGGCCACGGGCTTGCCGGCATAGAGATCGGGGCTGCCCTTGAACCGCTGGGCCAGGCTCCAGGTGCTGTGGTCGTCCCCTTTCCAGAAGCGCCGCACCCCGTCGCGGAAATGGCCGTTCCAGGTGCCGATCCGCTTGGCGGGGAAGTCGTCCAGCCGATAAAGACCGCCGCAGTCCCACGGTTCGCTCACCAATTTGAGGTCACTCAGCTGTGGGTCGGCCTCCATCGCCGAAAACAGGGGCGGCTCATTCAGGGGTTTGAGCTGGTCGCCGCGGCTCAGGGCAATGCCCAGATCGAAGCGGAAGCCATCCACCCCCAGTTCCAGGGCCCAGCAGCGCATCGACTCGAGGATCAGCTGGGTGCTGATTGGCGCATTGGCGGCGATCGAGTTGCCGCATCCGCTCACATCCTGATAGTCGCCGTCCTCGTTTTGGTGGTAGTAGACGTTGTCGGCACAACCCCGCCAGCTCAGGGTGGGGCCATGGCGGTTGCCCTCGGTGGTGTGGTTGTAGACCACATCCAGCAGTACTTCGATGCCGGCGTCGTGGCAGGCGGCCACCAGTTGGCGCACCTCATGGCGGGCCTGCAACGGATCGCTACTGCTGCAGTAGCCGTGGTGGGGTGTGAACCAGCTCAGGGGGCTGTACCCCCACACGTTGTCGCGCCCCGGGGGGGCATCGGCCGGGTCGAAGCAGAACACCGGCAACAGCTCCACCGCCGTGATGCCCAGCTCCTTGAGGTAGGGCAACTTCTCGATCAAGCCCAGGTAGGTGCCGCGGTGTTCCACGGCGACCCCGGCATCCTCACGGCGGGTGAAGCCCCCCACATGCAGCTCGTAGATCACCGTGCGTTGCCAGCTGTGGCGCGGGCGCGGATGGGCCTGAAAATCGAACAGATCCCGTTCGCACACCACCGCCTTGAGGCAGGCGTGGGCGTTGGGTGAGGGGCCGGTGGCCAGCACACGGTCGTAGGCGTCCCAGCCACTGATGGCACGGGCGGCGGGGTCCAGCAGCACCTTGGAGGGCTGGAAGCCATGGCCCCCCGGCGCCAGCGGCCCGAAGACCCGGTAGCCGTAACAGCAGCCTTCGCCGACCCCCTCCACTTCCACGTGCCAGTAGTCGCCCGATCGGTGGCGTCGACCGTCCAGTTCGATCACCCGCTCCGGGCTGCGATCGTTGCCGTTGCTGTAGAGCAGCAATTCAATGCGGTCGGCCCCGGGGGCCGCCAGCACAAAGTTCACACCTCGACTGGTGAGGCTGCTGCCCAGGGGCCAGGGAGAACCGGGGTGAATGCCACTCAAGGCCCGTTGGGGCATCTCGACTTCAAACTAGTGGTTTGGTCCGTTGTTTTGAACCAATGGCGATGACCACCACACTTGAGGCCGGCCGGCCGCCGCAGCAGCTGCGTGACGACCTCTGGTTGTTTCCGCCCAACCGCGACAGCCAGGGGGGCAGTTCTTGGTGGCTGGATCTGGATCCCGAGCCCGTGCTGGTGGACTGCCCGCCGTTGACGGAGGCCAGCCTCACGGCTCTGCGCCAGCTGGCGGGAACCCGCAGCCCGAGGATCCTGCTCACCAGCCGAGAAGGCCATGGGCGCTTGCGTCGCGTTCAGGAGCGCCTGGGATGGCCGGTGCTGGTGCAGGAACAGGAGGCCTATCTCCTGCCCAATGTGGAGCCGTTGGACACCTTTGCCGAGGAACACACCACGGTGAGTGGTTTGCGGCTGTTGTGGACGCCGGGGCCGACGCCGGGGAGCTGTGTGGTGTTCGCCCCGGCACCAAATGAACTGTTGTTCTGCGGGCGTTTGCTGACGCCATGGGCTCCGGGTCAGCTCGCGCCGATGCGCCACGCCCGCACATTCCACTGGCCCAGACAGCTGAACAGCTTGGCCAGGCTCAGGGATTGGATTCCTTCAGATGCCAGTCCCCAACTGCTTTCTGGGGCTGCGCTTGGTGCCTTGCGTGGGGAGCGGCTCGTGCCCTTCAGCGGTTGGAGCGATGCGGCGGACAACAGCTAAAGCGTTGCGGCACAACACGTTTCGCTTGCAGCAACCGGTTGCTCTCCATACGATTGGGCCGCTTGGGGAAGGCAGCGGCGAGCCCACGACGCCGTATCTGAGCCGTCTCCCGCCCCCCGACTCTCTCTAACCAATGAACAAAGCTGATCTGGTGAATCTGGTGGCTGCTCGCACCGAGCTCACCAAGACCGACGTTTCCATGGTTGTCGACGCCGCCATCGACACGATCATCGACTCCGTGGTGGAAGGCAAGAAGGTGTCCATCCTCGGTTTCGGTTCCTTTGAGCCCCGTGAGCGTTCCGCCCGTCAGGGTCTGAACCCCAAGACCGGCGAGAAGATCGCGATTCCCGCCAAGCGCGTTCCCGCCTTCACCGCCGGCAAGATGTTCAAGGACCGCGTTCAGGGCTGATCAGCGCCTCAACCTCGTTCTCCGGGCGGCCCAGTGGGTCGCCTTTTTTGATGGCTCTTCCGGAGCATCTGCAACAGCATCTGGAGCGGGGGCGAGCCTTGGCAGCCGCCGGTGGCTACCGCGGCCGTTTCGCCCCATCTCCCACGGGGGTGCTCCACCTCGGCAACCTGCAAACGGCTCTGCTCTCGTGGTTGGCGGCCCGTCAGGCTGGTGGGGCCTGGTTGCTGCGCATCGATGACCTCGATACGCCGCGCAACCGCGCCGGTGCCATCGAGGCGATCCAAAGCGATTTGCGCTGGCTGGGTCTGGAATGGGATGGGCCGGTGCTGCTCCAAAGCGAACGGCGTGGCACTTACCACTCTTGGTTGTCGTGGTTGCGCCGATCCGGATGGTTGTTCGCCTGTCGCTGCTCCCGAAGGCAGCTTGCCGGTCAGCCGATCTACCCCGGCGTCTGCCGGACGGCTGGGCACCACTGGGGCTGGCAGCAGCAGCGGCTCCCCAGTTGGCGCCTGCGGGTGGCTGATGACGATCCCCACAGCAGTGGCGATGTGGTGTTGCGGCGAGCCGATGGCTTCATCGCCTACCAGCTCGCCACCGTGATCGACGAACTCAGCTTCGGCATCACCGATGTGGTGCGCGGTGCTGATCTGCGCGAGGCCCTGCCAGCCCAGCGCAGTGTTTGTGCGGCCCTGGGTGAATCACCGCCCCAGTTCCGGCATGGGCCGCTGCTTTGTGATGCCAGCGGCCAGAAACTGTCCAAGCGTGAGGCCAGTTCCGGCCTGGAACCGCTCCGTGCCGCGGGGCTCGATGCGGCTGCGGTGATTGGTCGCTTGGCCTCAGGGCTTCAGCTGCTGGATCCTGGTGCGCGTCTGAGTGCAACAGAGTTGCTCGAACACTTGACGCAGCAAGAGATCAATGCAGTGATTTCTTAAGGAACACTTCGGGATCAGCGGCGGGTTTTCCGCCCACACTGAATTCATCGTCTGATCCTTGGGATCATGTGCACGTGCACCGTCTGTGGAGGCAGTGGGATGCAGCGGGTGTCGGGGGACCGCTTCCGCACCTGCATCGTCTGTCTGGGGACCGGTCAGATCAGTTCAGCGGTGCAGTCGGCACCGTTGAACCACCAGCCCATCAACACACCAGATCTTGCCAAACTCAGCTGTCCGACCCGGCCCCTGGCTTGATCCTCAGCCCAGGGGAGTCTTCTGATCGTTCTGGATCACGAAGTAGGTGGCCGTCGCCACAACGATCAACAGCGGCACCGCGGTGAACAGCAGCAGGGCAATGGCGGTCCAGTCGGTGTACACGGCGGGGCGATGGGTCGAAGTTGAGGCATCATCTCAGCAAATCGCCCCCCTGAGCCCTGCTCGCGCGCTCCGTCACAGTCCTGCTGCTCCTCGCCATGGCGGCCCCTGTGGTGCGTGCGTCGCCCTTGGTAGCCTTTCAGGCCCGAGCCAGGCGCTGCTTGGAGGGCCGTCAGCCTCAGCTCTGTGAACAGGCCTTGGTCGAGGCGGAGGCCCTGCAGCAACAGGCGTCAGCCAGCAGTGCCTATCCCTGCCAGACCCTGCTGTTGGGGGTTCAGGCGGATCTGGTGATGCAGCAACTGCGGGCGGGCCGTGGCGCAGAGGCCATTGCTGACCTGCAGGCGGCGACCCGCGGCTGCGCTGGGCTCTGACGCATCCAGCTGCGTCCCGTTATCGGCCAACAATCACCGGTGGCGTGCTGCCCCCACGAATGGGCGGAACCACCTTTGTTTTTCCGTCCCACTTGTCGAGGAACAGCTTGTAGAGAACGCTGTCATTGAGCGAGCGTGTCAAGGTCTGAAACTTCAGGGCTTCCTGCTCGGCGATCTGAACCTCTGTTTTGGCACGCAGAAGCTGCTGTTGCGCGATCTGCTTCTGCTCGATGGCCGCTCGGTATTCCTCAGCAATCTTGAGGCCCGTGATGTCCAGGCCTTTGACGGCCACGTAGTCGAATTTGCTCAGCTCATTGGAGACGCTTTCCTGCACAAGTGTGGAAATGTTGTTCCAGTCGGTGGCGATGGTGTCGAGTTCATACTTCGAGAACACCGATTTCAGTGATTTCAGCAGGGATGGCTGGATCACCCTGGCGTAAATCGCAGAGTCATCGGTGGCAATCGTGCTGTAGATCCTGGGAGCTTCTCCGGGCTTGACCGCATATTTCACCGTTGCTGTGGCTTCGATTACCTGTAGGTCTTTGGTGAGTGTTGAAAATTTTTCAGGGATCACCTGCGTTCTGACGCTGAAATTATGGGTCGACTGAATGAACGGAAGTTTGAGGTTCAACCCTGGCTCTCTTGGCGTGTTGGAGACTTTGCCAAGGGTGGTGACCACCCCAACTTCACCAGCGGGAACAACAAACACGCTGGAGAGCAGAGCAATGCCTCCAATGAAAACCGTGGTGACGCCCACCACGGTTTTGGTGATCTGCTCGGGCTGGGGGTTGGCTTGCATGCTGCTCGCTTGATTCGATCCTTAAAACGGTAGTGATTTGTTGTTGGTTATTGGCAAAAAGCTTCTGATGATCTCTGGACTAGCGCAGCGGCACACTATTTGCCCTGGGTTTCAGCGCTGCCGTTCAGCCGCAGGATGAGGCGATTGCAGCGCTCGCGGAAGGGCAGAAGGCGGGTCGGCGGAACCCTCTGCGGCTCTCGGTTGGTGTTTACGGTGCCGGCCCTGAGTTGAACTGTCGTCTGCGGGCGGTGCCCATTCCGGTGACGGGTGGAATCCTCGGGCTGCGGGCGGGATGGACCAATCAGGCATCCCTGGTCGAACTGCAAACGATCCGCAGCTTTCAGGACCTCCAACGCGTCGTTTTGGTGCAAGGACTGGGCTGGAGCGATGTTGAAATTTTCGATCGTGCTGGGTTGCGCACTTACACCGCCCGGCCGGAAAAATTGCTGCGCTTGGTGAATGACAACCGGGTGCAGTTGTTTCCCCGTGGTGTGGCGGAACTTGAAGCGGAGGCTTCCGTGGTGAGGTCGTTGTACCCGCAGATGCTGCTGGATCCCCATCTGTTGATTGTTTATTCCTTTGCGGGTTTTTTCTATGTGGCTCCAGAGAACAAGGAGCTGGCAGCCGCGATTCAGACCGGTTTTGAACGGGTGATTGCCGATGGCTCGTACCAGCGCCTTGTTGAAGCAGCGATCATGACGCCCTGGTTAAGGCGCCAGCTCAAACTGCGGTCGCGAAAGATCCTGGTGCTTCAGAATCCTGAGGCGGCTGACGTGTTGGCTGATGTGAATCCAGATCACTGGATTGTTCCCTGGAATGATCTTCTCAGTGGAAGAATCACCAGCGGGAATGATCTCTGCTCGTCTTCGGGATTGAAGCGGCTATGTGTTAATTAGATATGCATTTAATCCGGCTGATTCAATGCATATCTAATTAAAAAGCCGATGACCTGACTTGAACAGGCGACCCACGCTTTACGAAAGCGTTGCTCTACCGGCTGAGCTACATCGGCATCAGAAGCAATTTAACATTTGCTCTGAATCCAACTTGGACGTTTGCCCGATAATCCCCGCCCCAAATCTGGCCTGGATCCTGCCCTGCGGGAACGGTTGCTCAAGGAATCACAGACCCCCTGGCGTGGGCTCAGACGGCTCGTCTGGTTCGCTCTCTTTGCCTCCGCTGGACTCGGCCTGTTCACGATGGCTTTCCGTGCTTCCGCTGGCGACACCGTCGATCTGGCTGACTTCGGAATCCAGGGGGGGGCTCTCCTGCTCTTCTCCGGACTGCTCTGGTTCGACCGCAATAGGAGCAGCAGCAGCGACGCTTGATTCGTCGGCGTCAACCGCACGGATGTCTTCAGCGTCGTCGTCTTCCGACATGTCGTCTTGATCCTCTGCATCGACCGGTTCCAGCGCTTCGGGCTCGACGTCATCAGACTCTTCAGCCGTCGCGGTGTTGATGGCTGAACTTTTGTCGTCTGGCTCTTCGTTGTCAGGGCTGATGTCGGCGGCGCTGATGTCTTCCGTGCTGTCGTCCGGTTCCGGCGTGGTCTCTTCCACGTCTTCCACGTCCATTGCCTCATCGGCGTCCTGATCGCTTGTTGGGGCAGCCTCTTCAGCGTCATCAGACGACTCCTCGTCAGCTTGAGCCTCGGCAACGACGGGCTCAGAAGCGGTTTCGGGGTCAGCTTTGTCAGACACTGCAGCCGTCACTGGATGGACGGCTGAACTCTCCCCGTCGGGTGCCTCGTTGTCAGTGCTGGCTTGATCAGTAGTGGCTTGATCAGTACTGGCTTGATCCGTGCTGTTGTCCGTCTCCGACTCTGTGTCTTCCACCCCGATGGCCTTGTCGGGCTCTTGCTTGATCGGCTCCACTGCAGGCTCCGGCCACTCCAGGCCAGGGAGGTTGAGAAGTTGCAGGCCCAGACTGGTGCGTTGCGTTGCCACAGCATCAGCAGGAAAAGCCGAATCGGCAGGGGCAACGGTTGCTGGTGATCCAAGCAATAGCGCTGCGGCTTGAATCAGCTGCTGCACCTGCCAGACCATCAAGGCCAGCAATGGGCTGACCAGCAACAGGGTGACCAGACGGGATTGTCCCGACACCGGGGAAAATTCACTCGCCAGCACCGCTGAATCGTCCATCCACCAGAGCACGGGCAGCAGGATCACTGCGGCGATCAACACAGCGGCACGGCTGCTCAAGCCGCCTTGGGATGCACTGATGCGGAGTTGATCGCTGTTGCGGCTGGCCAGCGGCTGACGCATGAACAGCAGTGAGCCCCAGTCGGCGGGCCGTCGCCACAACGCGACAGCTGGGGCCAGGACCCCCACCCCCCAGATCAGAAATCGCTCCACACCTGGAACAGGACCCGGATCCGCGCCGGCCAGAACCAGGCGGATCAGCAGCAGCTCCAGGGGAATGGCTCCAAGGGCCAGGCACTGAAGCCAGAGCAGGGGCTCGCTGCGGGGCTGCACGATCGCTTGCGGGGTCAGGTGGTGAGTTTGCGGCGTTGGGTGACCATCTTGAAGGCTTCAATGCGATCGCCTTCTTCCCAGTTGGCGAACCGATCGGTGCCGACACCGCATTCGAAGCCCGTGGCCACTTCCTTGACGTCGTCCTTGTTGCGACGCAGGGAGTCGAGGTCGCCCTCGTAGACCACCTGTTTTCCGCGGTGCACCCGCACCCGGCAGTTGCGATGCAGCTTGCCGGTGGTGACATAACAGCCGGCCACGGCGCTCTTGCCGATGGTGAAGACGGCGCGCACCTCGGCTTCGCCCAGGGCTTCTTCCACCAGTTCCGGCTCCAGCAGGCCTTCCATTGCCAACTGGATGTCTTCCAGCAGCTTGTAGATCACGTCGTAGTCGCGCACATCCACCCCGGTGGCATCCGCCGCTTTCTTGGCGCCGGATGCCATGGAGGTGTTGAAGCCCACGATCACCGCGCCGGAGGCGGCGGCCAGGTCGACGTCGGTTTCGGTGATCTCGCCAGGTGCCGACAGCAGCACCCGCACCTGCACCTCATCCTTGGGCAGCTGCTCGAGCGATCCGAGGATGGCTTCCACAGAGCCTTGAACGTCGGCCTTGAGAATCAGGTTGAGTTCCTTCAGCTCACCGTCATTGGCCTGGCCGGACATGGCCGTGAGCGAGACGCGTCGTGACGCCATCTGCTGAGCAAGACGGGTGGCGCGGGCATCGGAGGCGCGATCGCCCACCACGGCCCGGGCCGATTTCTCGTCGGGGTACACCTCGAACTCATCACCGGCGGTGGGCACCTCGCTGAAGCCCAGGGCCTCCACAGCAAAGGAGGGGCCCGCTTCCTTGAGGCGTTGGCGGTTGTCATCCACCATGGCGCGCACTTTGCCCAGCACCGGACCAGCGGCGACGACGTCGCCGGTCTTGAGGGTGCCGTTCTGCACCAGCAGCGTGGCCACGGGGCCTTTGGCTTTGTCGAGGTGAGCCTCGATCACGGTGCCGCGGGCCAGACGATCCGGGTTGGCCTGCAGGTCTTCCACTTCGGTGACCAGCAGCAGCATCTCCAGCAGCTTGTCGATGTTTTCGCCCTTGATGGCGCTCACCGGCACCATCACCACATCGCCGCCCCAGTCTTCCGCCAGCAGGTTTTGCTCAGACAGCTCCTGCTTCACCCGCTCGGGCGATGAACCTTCCTTGTCGATCTTGTTGATCGCTACCACGATCGGCACTTCAGCGGCCCGGGCGTGGCTGATGGCTTCCAGGGTCTGGGGGCGGACGCCGTCATCAGCGGCTACCACCAGCACAGCCACGTCGGTGACCTTGGTGCCGCGGGCTCGCATGGCCGTGAAGGCTTCGTGGCCCGGAGTGTCCAGGAATGTGAGCTTGCGCTGCTCGTTGTTGTGCTCGATCTCAACCTGGTACGCGCCGATGTGCTGGGTGATGCCGCCGGCCTCACCCGCAGCGACGCGGGCCTGACGAATGGCATCCAGCAGGCTGGTTTTGCCGTGGTCGACGTGGCCCATGACGGTGACCACGGGCGGACGTCTGATCAGGTGAGCCTTGTCGGCCTCTTCGATCATTTCGACGGTCTTCTTGGCCGCCTCCTCCACGTCGTCCTGCAGCACAGGCACATCGAATTCGTCGGCAACGGCCTCGATCGTGGGCATGTCCAGGGTCTGGGTGACCGTGGCGATTATCCCTTTGAAGAACAGGGATTTGATGATCTCTGAGCTTTCGACGCTCAGCATGTCCGCCAGTTCCTGCACCGTGAGGTTGTCCTCCGGCACCACGATCATTTCGGGACGCACCTGCTTGGCTTCCCGGGCTGCCCGCAGCTCCATGGCACGCCGGCGCTGACGCTGACGGGCGGTTTCCTTCTTGCGTTTGCGCATCGCCGCCACCGGCTTGGGTGCGGTGCGCTGCTGCGACTTGGGCTTGGCGGGACGAGCCAGGCTCGCCGAGAGAACCATGTTCTCCTGTTCGCCGGCGAAGCCGCCGGTCTGTGCCGTCAGGGAATCATCGTTTTCACCGATGATGTGCACCTTCTGGCGCTGCTTCTGCGGCGAGCGGCTGCGCAGAGCATCGAGCCGTGCGCTGTCATCCCAGTCGGGACGGCCAGGCCGCCTCTGGCCACCAGGGCCACCCGGACGGAAGCTGGGACGGCGGGGCGCCGAGGGGGCATTCGGGCGCGCCACGGGCGGGGTGGCCGTTCCTGCACCTGCACCGGCTTTGGTGGGTGCATCCGGACGGCGGGGTGCAGGTGCTGCTGGCCGGCCGACAGGCTTCTGCAGCTGCATGAGCTCACCGGGAGCCACCGGTTTGCGCATTCCAGCTGGCATGCCCGGACGTCCAGGCGCTCCCGGACGGGTGGGCGCACCAGGACGACCGCTACCTGTGCTGCTGCCGTCGCGACGAATCGGCTTGCCGACCAGTTCCAGGGTGTTGCCGCTGCGGGGAGGCATGCCGGGGCGACCCTGTCGGGTTGGGGCTCCTGGACGGCTTGGACTTCCCTGGCGTTGAGGAACGCCGGTGCCTGCCGGACGGCGGGGCACGGGTTTGCCCACCAGTTCAGGCCTGGGGGTGGGCCGTGAGGGTGCACCGGGCTTTGCGGGAGCACCGGCACGGGTGGGCGCACCGGGCCGAGATGGAGCGCCTGCGCGGATGATCTGTGGCTTCGGCTGACCCTGGCCAGGGGTAGGTCGTGCTGGACTTCCAGCCCCTGCAGGTCGCGGCGCCGGCCGCGCCGGTGTGGGTCGCGGCGTGGGTGCTGTGGGTTTGGCAGCAGCCTTGGGTTTGCTTACCAGTTCCGGTTTGCCTGCAGCCGGCTTGCTGACAACCTGCGGCTTGGCCGCGGCAGGTCGTGGTACAGGCTTTGCCGCCGTCGGCCTCGCCGGAGCTGCGGGGGGGGTCTGAGGAGCGGCGGGCCGCGCTGGTGCTGCTGACGCTTTCAACGGTGCAGCCGCTGGCTTGCTGATCACCGGTTTGGGCGTGGCCGCTGCGGGAGGCTTCGGGGCCGCCTGCGGTTTGGCAGCCGCCACGGGTTTGGCGACCACGGGCTTGGCCACCGGTTTGCTCACCGCTGGGGCGGGCTTGCTTGGCGCGGCGGGGGCCGCTTTCTTCACCGAGAGGATGGCCTTGCCAGGTGCGGGCTTGGCAGGGGCCGCGGCAGCGGGTTTCGCACCATTCCCGCCTTTGCCGAGGAGCGAACGGATCTTTCCGGCTTCAGCGTCACTGATCGAGCTGCTGTGGCTCTTCGCAGCGATCGACAGCTTTTCAGCCGCATCCAGCACGTCCTTGTTCTCAAGGCCGAGGTCCTTGGACAGCTCGTAAATTCTGACTTTGCCGCTGCTGGTCATTCAGTTCGGGTCTCCGATCGGTCCGGGCATGGAATGCCGCGGTGGCCTCGCACAAGGTGGGGCCAATGTTCAGTCTGCCTCAGCGGATTCACCAACGCTTTGGTTAAGCCGCTGTTTCAACACCGCAAGCACTGTTTCGGGCACCTGACAACGCAGGGCTTTCTGCAGACGCTTGCGACGGGTCGCCTCCTCAAGGCAGTTCTCCTCGCGGCAGAGATAGGCCGAACGGCCCATCCCCTTATCGAGGAGAACTCCGTCCTGATGGTCGCGGATCACCCTCCAGAGTTGGCGGCGATCCAAGAGCTGGCGGCAGGCCACGCAGCGACGCAGGACGGGGCGGTCACTCACCGGACCTGCTCCTGATCGGGCTCGGCATCGGCCTCAGCCGCTGCGTCCGTGTTTTCAGCCTCGGCCTCGAACTCGGTTTCGTTGCCGGCTTCCGCCTCAGCGGGCTCCTCCTCAGAGAACTCCTGCTCGGCCTGCTCCTCGCCGTACTCCTCTTCGTCTTCGGGCAGCGGATACAGCTCCCGCAGGCGTGCATCCTCTTCCGCCCGAGCGGCCTGTTCGGCGGCAAGTCGTTCTTCGGCTTGCTGCTGGAGGGCTTCCTCCTCCTCCCGCTGGGAGATCAGCTCTGCCACCACGGCATCCTCTGCCTCTTGGTCGTATTCGGTGGAGTTCTTGATGTCGATCTTCCAGCCGGTGAGTCGGGCGGCCAAACGAACGTTCTGGCCTTCGCGGCCGATGGCCAGGCTCAGCTGATCGGGGGGCACCAGCACATGGGCGTGCTGGCCCACGGGATCCACCAGGCGCACCATTTCCACCCGAGCGGGGCTGAGGGAGTTGGCGATGTACTGGCCCGGATCCTGCGACCAGCGGATCACGTCGATTTTTTCTCCACGCAGTTCGTTCACCACCTGCTGAATGCGGGAGCCGCGGGCGCCGATGCAGGCGCCGACGGGATCCACCTCGCGTTCGATGCTGTCGACGGCCACCTTGGTACGGGGGCCCACGGAACGGGAGGGGGGATTGGCCTCACGGGCCACGGCCACGATCCGAACGGATCCTTCCTGAATTTCGGGAACTTCGTTCTCGAACAGGTAGACCACCAAACCGGCATTGGAGCGGCTGACGAACAGCTGCGGTCCCCGGCGGGGCACCTCGCTCACCTCTTTCAAGAACACCTTGAAGGTGGCGTTGGCGCGGTAGTTGTCGTTGGGCAGTTGATCGCGCCGGGGGAGTTCAGCCTCCACTTCCGGACGGCCCAGGCCTGAGCTGACCGCCATGATCACCGACTGGCGCTCGAAGCGGATCACCCGGGCCGTCAGCACCGGATCCTCCAGATCAGCGAATTCCTCCTGGATCATGCGGCGCTGCTGATCCCGCAGCTTCTGGGCCAGCACCTGCTTGGTGGTGGCGGCGGCCATCCGGCCGAAGTCCTCTTTCTCTGGGGTGACATCCAGCACCACCGTGTCGCCCACCTGGGCGTCATCGGCCACCTGCATTACCTCGGCGATCGCGATCTGGTGGTCTTCGCTCTCCACCTCATCAACAATGATTTTGCTAGCGAGAACTCGGTAGCCCTCCTCCTCAAGGTCGAGGCCAACGTCGAAGTTGCTGAAGTAATCCTCATCAAAGGGGTCTTCGCTGATGCCGATGTACAGGGTGCGCCGGTAGCGCTCATAGCCCTTCAGCAGGGCCTCCCGCAGGGCCGCCTCCACCACCTGGGGCGGCAGCTTCTTCTCTTCGCTGATGTCGTCGATCAGGTTGCTGAGACCGGGAAGCAGGACGAGAGCCATCGCGTTGGGTTAGGGGAAAAGAAAGGAGCGGTTGCAGGGGTGTGAACGCTGGGTTCAGCTGCCTGGACTCGTGAGTCGGACACCGATCACGCAATCCCGGGGAATCCGTTTGATTCGTCCGCGAATGTTGACCTGCAGCGTGTCGGCGTCGCGTTCGAGCAAGAGGCCCTCCAGGCGTTGCTTGCTGTCGTCCTTGTCGCGGTGATGAACCTCCACGGGGAACCCACGGAAGGTTTCAAAGTCGCGATCGCTGGACAGCTGGTCGCCGATGCCGGGACTGCTGATCTCCAGAACATACGCGTCAGTGAGCAGGGTGGAGGCCTCAAGGGCATCCCCCAGCACGCCACTGAAACCGGCGCAGTCATCAAGGCTCACATCCGCTCCATTGCTGTGGCGGATCTGCACTTCCAGGGTTATCGGGCTCATGTGGGTGAGCAGCTGAATGCCGCAAAGGGCAAAGCCTTTGCTGGCGGCCACATCGGTGACCAGCGTTTCGAGATCCGGAAGCAGAGGATGAGGCAACGCGAACTGAGGGCGGACGTCGGCCCGACGTGCATTTCAGTTGTGACCGATCTCCCGCAGGGAGATGCCCGTCGGACACACCTTCAATGTACGGGACCGTCTGCCCGCCGTCAGCTGTTCCCCAGATCGATGGCCGGTGCATCGGGAAAGGCGTCGCCCGGCTGTTCAGCGCCGCGCCCGTCGGAATCCTGATTGATGCAGAGGCGTCGACGCTCCGGATCGGTCACGTACTGGCAGACGCGGCTCCACAGTTTGCTGCGGCTGCCCTTGGGGCCATTGCTGAATGTCACCACATCGGAAAGGCCAGGGCGGTCTTCGATCACGACCTGGCAGAGCTCACAGCGTTGTGAAGCGGCGGATTCGCTCAAGAGTGAAGCTCACAAAACGGCCTGACCCTAAGCAGTGGATTCAAGAGCCGTTGTGCGATCAGTGGCAGCCCTGAACGGAAATGCGGTAACTGAATCCAGTGGCCTGTGGATCCTTATTGGCGCCGATGCCGTCGTTCACCGACTTGGCCACCCGGTAGTCCACCTTGCGGCGCTTGGCCTGGATCCGGATCTGTTCAAGAACGTCAACCCCGAGGCCTTCGTAGCCGGTATCCGTTTTGTGATAGAGCTGCTTGACCTCCTCAAAGATCACTGCCTTGAGCGTTGTGCTCTCCGCGGAGGCTTGAGGGGTGAGGGCAATCGGGCCAGCCAGGGCAATCAAAGCTGCCGCTGGAGCCAGAAGTGCACGCATGCGTTAACTGCGTTTGCTGATTTGTGAGCTGGAATGTCCAAGCTCGACCGCGCATCGCAATAGAGGTCCTGAGATTGCGATCGATTTAGACCAGGGCCCGTTTCTCGGGCTGGATCCGATAAAAAGAAGGGAATTAGAGGTCGTGTGTTGCGGTACGTCCTGCGTCAACTCCTGTCCGTTCTGATGGCCGTAGCGGTCGTGGTCGGTGAAGGTGCCTCAGCGCAGGCCCTGGAGCACAGCTTTGTGGCCGATGCCGTTCAGCGGGTGGCTCCAGCGGTGGTTCGGATCGACACCGAGCGCACCGTGGAACGTCAGCCGTTTGACCCCACGCTGCTTGACCCCCTGTTGCGGGACCTGCTGGGGGACCCTCCGGCAGGTCCGGAGCGAGAACGGGGTCAAGGCTCCGGTGTTGTGATCGATGCCAAGGGCCTTGTACTCACCAATGCCCATGTGGTGGATCGGGTGGAGTCCGTCAGTGTCACCCTGGCCGACGGGGAACAGCGGGATGGACGGGTGGTGGGAACCGATGCGGTGACAGACCTGGCCCTGGTGCGTCTCGAGGGCGATCAACTGCCGCCACGGGCTCCTCTGGGTGATTCGGAAGCCATGCAGGTGGGCGATTGGGCGATCGCCCTCGGCACTCCGTTCGGATTGGAACGCACCGTGACCCTGGGCATCGTCAGCAGCTTGCACCGCAACATCAACAGCCTTGGCTTTGCCGACAAACGGCTGGAACTGATTCAGACCGACGCCGCCATTAACCCCGGTAATTCCGGCGGACCGTTGGTGAATGGCGATGGCCAGGTGATTGGCATCAACACCCTGGTGCGATCGGGTCCTGGGGCCGGCCTCGGTTTTGCCATTCCGATCAACCTGGCCCGCCGGGTGGCTGATCAGCTCCAGAAGCAGGGTGAAGTGGTGCACCCCTACATCGGTCTGCAACTGGTGGCGCTCACACCGCGCATCGCGCGCGAGCACAACAAGGACCCCAATGCCCTTGTGCAGCTGCCGGAACGCAGCGGTGCCCTGGTGCAAGCCGTGCTGCCCGATGGCCCGGCCGAAAAAGCAGGACTGCGCCGCGGCGATCTGCTGATCACGGTGGATGAGCGCGACATTGCGGATCCTCAGGTGCTGCTCGAGGTGGTGGATGCCGCCGCCATCGATGTTCCCCTGCCTCTGAAAGTGCTGCGGGCCGGCCGCGAGCTCACCCTGTCCGTCAAACCGGAGCCCCTGCCTGGGATGGCCTGAAACCCCTTGCTACGGTCGCGCCCAAAGGACGTGACCCGATGGCTGATCTACAGACCCAGATGAAGCAGGCGGTGGCTGATGCCGCCGTGGAACAGATCAAGGACGGCATGGTGCTGGGCCTGGGATCAGGCTCCACCGCCGCTCTGATGATTCAGGGCCTGGGGGCCAAGTTCGCCAGCGGAGAACTCAAAGACATCGTCGGTGTCACCACGTCCTTCCAAGGAGAGGTGCTGGCCGCTGAGCTCAACATTCCCCTGCTCAGTCTCAACGCTGTCAGCCGGATTGATCTGGCCATCGATGGTGCCGACGAAGTCGACCCTGGCTTCCAATTGATCAAGGGTGGTGGCGCCTGCCACGTGCAGGAGAAACTCGTGGCGGCACGGGCGGATCGGTTTGTGGTGGTGGTGGACTCCACCAAACTGGTGGACCGTCTCAACCTCGGTTTTCTGTTGCCGGTGGAAGTGCTCCCCGGGGCCTGGCGCCAAGTGAAGCAGCAGCTGGAAGCACTCGGGGGCAGCGCTGAGCTGCGCATGGCCCAGCGCAAGGCCGGCCCTGTGGTTACCGATCAGGGCAACCTGGTGCTGGACGCCAAGCTCGACGGCGGCATCAGCGATCCAGTGGCCCTGGAGCAGACGATCAACAACATTCCCGGTGTGCTGGAGAACGGCCTGTTCGTCAACATCACCGATGAGGTGTTGGTCGGTGAGATCACCGATGGTGTGGCGGGTGTCCGCAGCCTGGAGAAGCGCCTCAGCTGAGGCGCCGTCGCACCGATTCAGCGTGGCTGTGCAGGCCTTCACTGGTGGCCAGCTCCTGCACAGCTGAACCCGTTGCTTCCAGGGCAGCCCGGTTGAAACCGATCAGCGAGGTGTGGCGCATGAAGGTCTCAACACTGAGGGCCCCGCTGAAACGCGCGGCTCCACAGGTGGGCAGCGTGTGGTTCGGGCCTGCCAGGTAATCCCCCACCGCTTCTGGGGACCAGGGGCCTAGGAAAATTGCTCCGGCGTTCTGAAGGCGATCCGCCAGGGGTTCGGGCCGCTCCACCAGCAGCTCCAGATGTTCGGGAGCGAAGCTGTCGCTGAGGCGGGCACAGCTCTCGAGGTCGTCGCAGACCACCACCAGTCCCCAGTCCCGCAGCGCGGCTTCGCAGATCTCCTGGCGGGGGTGATCGGCCAGCTGTTCGGCCACTGCGGCGTTGATTCCGTCGGCCAGTGCAGGGTCGGTGGTGATCAGCACCGCCGCCGCCAGGGGGTCGTGCTCCGCCTGTGCCAACAGATCCGCTGCCACCTGATCGGGCTTGGCGGAGTGGTCTGCGATCACCAGCACTTCGCTTGGTCCCGCCAGGGAATCGATGGCCACCTGGCCGTACACCGCCTGTTTCGCCAGGGTGACGTAGAGGTTTCCGGGGCCACTGATCACGTCCACCTTGGGCACGCTCTCGCTGCCGTAGGCCATGGCGGCAACAGCCTGGGCACCTCCGAGGCGGAACACCGTTTTCACGCCGGCCAGGTGGGCCGCTGCCAGCACCACGGGGTTCACCGCACCATCACGTCCGGCGGGGGAACAGATCACCACGTCTTTGACGCCGGCGACCCGGGCTGGCACCGCATTCATCAGCACGGTGCTGGGGTAAGCCGCCCGTCCTCCGGGCACGTAGAGACCCGCCCGCTCCACCGGCCGCCAGCGCCGCCCAAGCTGTTCGCCGTGGGGGCCCGTCACTGCCAGATCGGCGGGACGTTGGCGTTGGTGGAAGTCGGTGATGCGGCGATGGGCCAGTTCCAGGGCATCCCGCAGGTTGGTCGGCAGCGACGTCCAGGCCTGTTCGAGGGCCTCGGGGGACACCGCCATGGGTTCGGGCCGGAAGCCATCGAACCGTTCGGTGAAGTCGGCAATGGCGGCATCACCGCGGTCGCGCACCGCTGTGAGAATGGCTTCAACCCGCTCACGGGCTTCACCCTGCTGGGTTTGTGTGGTGCGGCTCGACAACCGTTTCAGCTCCGTCTGGGCCCGGTCCAGATCCCGCACGATGCGAAGGGGAGCAACGGCCGGCTGGCTCACAGACAAAGGAACAGTGGGAGAGTTCGGTCAAGTTAGGACTCCACAACCCAGGGAAGGGGGTCCTGTCAAGGAGTAAGGTGCTGGATTGTTCGCAACGTTGAAGCCTCAGTGGCCAATAACAAGTCAGCCAAGAAGCGGATTGAGATTGCTGAGCGCAACCGTCTGCGCAACCGCACCTACAAGTCGTCGATGCGCACCCTGATGAAGCGCTGCTTCGCCGCCTGTGACGCCTACAGCGCAACCCCTGGTGATGAAGCCAAGGCCAGCGTGCAGACCTCCATGCGTGCCGCCTTCAGCAAGATCGACAAGGCCGTGAAGGTGGGTGTGCTGCACCGCAACAACGGTGCCAATCAGAAGTCCCGCCTCAGTGCGGCCGTGCGCAAGGTGCTCGAGCCCGCCAGCTGATTCGGTTTCAACCGGCAGAATGGGCCGAAAGCGCGTTTCGGCCCAGCTGTGTCCCCCACCCCGACGTTGATTGACAGCCACTGTCACATCGTCTTCCGCAACTTTGACGACGACCTCGATGAGGTGGCCTCACGCTGGCGTGAGGCTGGGGTTGGTGCACTGCTGCATGCCTGCGTTGAACCCTCCGAAATACCGGCGATCCGCGCCCTGGCGGATCGATTCCCGGAGATGCGTTATTCCGTCGGCGTCCATCCACTGGACACCGAGCATTGGCGGGATGACACGGTGGCGGTGCTGCGCCGGGCAGCTCTGGAGGATGATCGGGTGGTCGCCATCGGCGAACTCGGCCTCGATCTCTTCCGAGACAAGAATCTCGAGGAGCAGCTTGCTGTGCTGCGCCCTCAATTGGACCTGGCGGTTGAGTTGAACCTGCCGGTGATCATTCACTGCCGGGATGCCGCCGAGCCGATGCTGGAGGAACTGCGGGCCCGCAAGGCGCAGGGCCGTTGCCCCGGAGGGGTGATGCATTGCTGGGGCGGTACCCCCGATGAAATGCATCAGTTCCTGGAGCTCGGTTTCTACATCAGCTTCAGCGGCACCGTCACCTTCCCCAAGGCGGAGCCCACCCACGACTGCGCCCGTCAGGTGCCGGAGCATCGTTTCCTGGTGGAAACCGACTGCCCTTTTCTGGCCCCTGTGCCCCGCCGCGGCAAGCGCAATGAGCCGGCCTTCGTGGCTTCCGTTGCCACGCGGGTGGCTGAGCTGCGCGGCGTGGATCTCGACAGCGTGGCCTGCAGCAGCACCGCCAACGCCCGGCGTTTGTTCGGACTCCCTTAACCGGAGTTCCAAAGGTGTCGAGTCCATATGTAAGATGTTGTATTGGCCTGGCCATGCGCAGGATTCCTTCTTGTGTGTGGTGCCTGAAGCGTCCATTTCCTTCCGGTGCACTTGTCGTCGTCAGCTGATCTGACCCGCGATTTCTGAACAGCAGCAGCGGCGCTGTCGGTTCCGTCCTGGAAACCGTCGGTGCCGCTGCTGTGTCGAATCGTCCTGTCAGGTGAGCTTCTGCCGCCAATCCAGTCCTCCCCAGTCCCTTCGTCCTCTCTGCCGGTCCCCGCATGAGCAGCAGCGCGATTCAGGTCGCCAAGACCGCCACCTACCTCCCTGATCTGGTGGAGGTGCAGCGGGCCAGCTTTAAGTGGTTTTTGGATCAAGGTCTGATCGAGGAGCTGGAAAGCTTCTCTCCGATCACGGATTACACCGGCAAGCTGGAGCTGCACTTCATCGGTAGCGAGTACCGCCTGAAGCGCCCCCGCCACGATGTGGAAGAGGCCAAGCGCCGTGATGCGACCTTCGCGTCACAGATGTATGTGACCTGCCGCCTGGTCAACAAGGAGACCGGTGAGATCAAGGAGCAGGAGGTCTTCATCGGCGAACTGCCGCTGATGACCGAGCGCGGCACGTTCATCATCAACGGCGCTGAGCGCGTGATCGTGAACCAGATCGTGCGCAGCCCCGGTGTCTATTTCAAGGATGAAATGGACAAGAACGGCCGGCGCACTTACAACGCCAGCGTCATCCCCAACCGGGGTGCCTGGCTGAAGTTTGAGACCGATAAGAACGACTTGCTCCACGTTCGTGTGGACAAGACCCGCAAGATCAACGCGCACGTGCTCATGCGTGCCATGGGTCTGTCTGACAACGACGTGCTCGACAAGCTGCGTCACCCCGAGTTCTACAAGAAGTCGATTGATGCCGCCAACGACGAGGGCATCAGTTCGGAAGACCAAGCGCTGCTTGAGCTCTACAAGAAACTCCGTCCGGGTGAACCCCCCTCAGTGAGTGGCGGTCAGCAGCTGCTGCAGACCCGTTTCTTCGATCCCAAGCGCTACGACCTCGGTCGGGTCGGCCGATACAAGATCAACAAGAAGCTGCGCCTCACCATCCCCGACACGGTGCGCACCCTCACCCATGAGGACGTGCTCTCCACGCTCGATTACCTGATCAACCTGGAACTGGATGTCGGCGGCGCCAGCCTCGACGACATCGATCACCTCGGCAACCGCCGCGTGCGTTCCGTGGGCGAACTCCTGCAGAACCAGGTTCGGGTGGGACTGAACCGTCTTGAGCGGATCATCAAGGAACGGATGACCGTCGGCGAAACCGATTCGCTGACCCCGGCCCAGTTGGTGAACCCCAAGCCCCTGGTGGCGGCGATCAAGGAGTTCTTCGGCTCCAGCCAGCTGAGCCAGTTCATGGACCAGACCAACCCTCTGGCTGAGCTCACCCACAAGCGCCGCATCTCGGCCCTTGGACCCGGCGGTCTGACCCGTGAGCGTGCCGGCTTCGCCGTCCGCGACATTCACCCCTCCCACTACGGCCGTCTCTGCCCGATTGAGACGCCGGAAGGCCCCAACGCTGGTCTGATCAACTCCCTGGCCACCCACGCCCGGGTCAACGAGTACGGCTTCATCGAAACGCCGTTCTGGAAGGTGGAGAACGGTGTCGTTCTGAAGGATGGCGATCCGATCTACCTGTCTGCCGACCGGGAAGACGAAGTGCGCGTCGCCCCTGGTGACGTGGCCACCGAGGACGACGGCCGGATCTCGGCGGATCTGATTCCTGTGCGTTACCGCCAGGACTTCGAGAAGGTCCCCCCTGAGCAGGTCGACTACGTCGCTCTGTCACCGGTGCAGGTGATCTCCGTGGCAACGTCCCTGATCCCCTTCCTGGAGCACGACGATGCCAACCGCGCCCTGATGGGCTCCAACATGCAGCGTCAGGCTGTGCCGTTGCTGCGTCCTGAGCGTGCCCTGGTGGGCACCGGCCTGGAAACCCAGGTGGCCCGCGACTCCGGCATGGTGCCGATCTCCCGGGTGAATGGCACCGTTACCTATGTGGATGCCAACGCCATCGTTGTTCAGGACGAGGACGGCAACGACCACACCCACTTCCTGCAGAAGTATCAGCGCTCCAACCAGGACACCTGCCTGAACCAGCGCCCGATCGTCCGCTGCGGCGATCCGGTGATCGTTGGCCAGGTGATGGCGGATGGTTCCGCCTGTGAAGGCGGTGAAATCGCCCTGGGTCAGAACGTTCTGATCGCTTACATGCCCTGGGAGGGTTACAACTACGAGGACGCGCTGCTGGTCAGCGAGCGTCTGGTCACCGACGACCTCTACACCTCGGTTCACATCGAGAAGTACGAGATCGAAGCGCGTCAGACCAAGCTCGGACCTGAAGAGATCACCCGCGAAATTCCCAACGTCGCTGAGGAAAGCCTGGGCAACCTCGACGAGATGGGCATCATCCGCGTGGGTGCTTTCGTTGAAAGCGGCGACATCCTCGTGGGCAAGGTGACGCCCAAGGGTGAATCCGATCAGCCGCCGGAAGAGAAGCTGCTTCGTGAGATCTTCGGTGAGAAGGCGCGCGACGTGCGCGACAACTCCCTGCGGGTGCCCGGCACCGAGCGTGGCCGCGTTGTGGATGTGCGCATCTACACCCGTGAACAGGGTGATGAGCTGCCCCCCGGCGCCAACATGGTGGTGCGGGTGTATGTGGCCCAGCGCCGCAAGATCCAGGTCGGCGACAAGATGGCTGGCCGCCACGGCAACAAGGGCATCATCAGCCGCATCCTTCCCCGGGAGGACATGCCCTATCTGCCCGACGGCACCCCGGTCGACATCGTGCTCAACCCCCTGGGTGTGCCGAGCCGGATGAATGTGGGTCAGGTGTTCGAGCTGTTGATGGGTTGGGCAGCGTCCAACCTGGATTGCCGCGTGCGCATCGTTCCCTTCGATGAGATGCACGGTGCTGAGAAGTCCCAGCAGACTGTCGAGACCTTCCTCAAGGAAGCCGCCAAGCAGCCCGGCAAGGGTTGGGTGTACGACCCTGAGGATCCCGGCAAGCTGCAGCTGAGGGATGGCCGCACCGGTCTGCCCTTCGACCAGCCCGTGGCCGTGGGTTACTCCCACTTCCTCAAGCTGGTTCACCTGGTGGACGACAAGATTCACGCCCGTTCCACCGGCCCCTACTCCCTGGTCACCCAGCAGCCCCTGGGCGGTAAGGCACAGCAAGGTGGTCAGCGTCTGGGTGAGATGGAGGTGTGGGCCCTCGAGGCCTATGGCGCCGCATACACCCTGCAGGAACTGCTCACGGTCAAGTCCGACGACATGCAGGGCCGCAACGAGGCCCTCAACGCCATCGTCAAGGGCAAGCCGATTCCCCGCCCGGGTACACCGGAATCCTTCAAGGTGCTGATGCGCGAGCTTCAGTCCCTGGGTCTGGATATCGCCGTTTACACCGACGAAGGCAAGGAAGTGGATCTGATGCAGGACGTGAACCCACGTCGCAGCACCCCCAGCAGGCCCACCTACGAATCCCTCGGCGTCGCGGATTACGACGAGGACTGACGGATCAACGAACGAACCGATTCCCCGCTCCTTCTTCCTTAACCGTCAATGACCAACAGCAACCTCCGCACCGAGAACCACTTCGATTACGTCAAGATCACCCTCGCCTCACCCGATCGGGTGATGGAGTGGGGACAGCGCACCCTGCCCAACGGCCAGGTGGTCGGTGAGGTCACCAAGCCGGAGACCATCAACTACCGCACCCTTAAGCCCGAGATGGACGGGCTGTTCTGCGAAAAGATCTTTGGCCCGTCCAAAGACTGGGAATGCCACTGCGGCAAGTACAAGCGGGTGCGTCACCGGGGCATCGTTTGTGAACGCTGCGGTGTGGAGGTCACCGAGAGCCGCGTGCGTCGTCACCGCATGGGCTTCATCAAGCTGGCGGCCCCCGTCTCCCACGTCTGGTACCTGAAGGGGATCCCCAGCTACGTGGCCATCCTGCTGGACATGCCCCTGCGGGATGTGGAGCAGATCGTTTACTTCAACTGCTATGTGGTGCTGGATCCCGGCGACCACAAGGACCTGAAGTACAAGCAGCTGCTCACGGAAGACGAGTGGCTGGAAATTGAAGACGAGATCTACGCCGAAGATTCCGAGATCGAGAACGAGCCCGTGGTGGGCATCGGTGCTGAGGCCCTCAAGCAACTGCTGGAAGACCTCACCCTCGATGAAGTGGCTGAGCAGCTGCGTGAGGAGATCAACGGCAGCAAGGGTCAGAAGCGCGCCAAGTTGATTAAGCGTCTGCGCGTGATCGACAACTTCATCGCCACCAACGCTCGTCCCGAGTGGATGGTGCTGGATGTGATCCCGGTGATTCCGCCCGACCTGCGCCCGATGGTGCAGCTCGATGGTGGTCGCTTCGCCACCAGCGATCTCAACGATCTCTACCGGCGGGTGATCAACCGCAACAACCGTCTGGCGAGGCTCCAGGAAATCCTGGCCCCTGAAATCATCGTCCGCAACGAGAAGCGGATGCTGCAGGAGGCCGTCGACGCCCTGATCGACAACGGCCGTCGCGGTCGCACCGTCGTGGGTGCCAACAACCGTCCGCTCAAATCACTGAGCGACATCATTGAAGGCAAGCAGGGCCGCTTCCGTCAGAACCTCCTGGGTAAGCGGGTCGACTACTCCGGTCGTTCCGTGATCGTGGTGGGTCCGAAGCTGAAGATGCACCAGTGCGGTCTGCCCAAGGAGATGGCGATCGAGCTGTTCCAGCCCTTCGTGATTCACCGCCTGATCCGCCAGAACATCGTCAACAACATCAAGGCGGCCAAGAAGCTGATTCAGCGGGCTGACGATGAAGTGATGCAGGTGCTGCAAGAGGTGATCGACGGGCACCCGATCCTGCTGAACCGTGCTCCAACCCTGCACCGTCTCGGCATTCAGGCCTTCGAACCCAAGCTGGTCGATGGCCGTGCCATTCAGCTGCACCCCCTCGTCTGCCCAGCCTTCAACGCTGACTTTGACGGTGACCAGATGGCCGTTCACGTGCCCCTGGCCATCGAGGCGCAGACCGAGGCCCGCATGCTGATGCTGGCCAGCAACAACATCCTGTCGCCTGCGACCGGTGAGCCGATCATTACCCCGTCTCAGGACATGGTGCTCGGCTCCTACTACCTGACGGCGCTGCAACCCGGTGTCTCCAAGCCCGACTTCGGCGATCGCAGCTGCACGTTCGCGGGTCTGGAGGATGTCATCCACGCCTTTGAAGACAACCGGATCGGTCTGCACGACTGGGTGTGGGTTCGCTTCAACGGTGAAGTTCAGGACGATGAAGAGCTGGATGCGCCCAGCAAGAGCGAATCCCTCAGCGATGGCACCCGCATCGAAGAGTGGAGCTACCGCCGCGACCGTTTCGATGAAGACGGTGCCCTGATCAGCCGCTACATCCTCACCACTGTGGGCCGCGTGGTGATGAATCACACGATCATCGACGCGGTGGCCGCCGCCTGAATCAAGCCAGACGTCCTTCCTCCTTAACTCCTGATCCGCGCGCAGCCATGACCTCGTCCTCGAAATCCCGCAAGTCCAAATCCAGCAAGGCCTCCAAGGCCGCCAAAGAGGCTCCCGTGAGCGCATCGCGTCCGCTCTCGAAGACCCCACCGCCGTTCCGCAACCAGGTCATCGATAAGCGGGCCCTCAAGCAGCTCGTCGCTTGGTCTTACAAGAACCACGGCACGGCGGTGACGTCGGCGATGGCCGACAACCTCAAGGATCTCGGCTTCAAGTACGCCACCCAGGCGGCTGTGTCGATCTCCGTCGACGACCTCAAGGTGCCCGAGGCGAAGAAGGATCTGCTGGGCCAGGCCGAGGAACAGATCACGGCTACCGAGGAGCGCTATCGCCTCGGTGAAATCACCGAGGTGGAGCGTCACACCAAGGTGATCGACACCTGGACCGAGACCAACGAGCGTCTGGTGGATGCCGTCAAAAAGAACTTTGACGAGAACGCACCGCTGAACTCGGTGTGGATGATGGCCAACTCCGGCGCCCGGGGAAACATGTCCCAGGTGCGTCAGCTGGTGGGCATGCGCGGCCTGATGGCCAACCCGCAGGGTGAAATCATCGACCTTCCGATCCGCACCAACTTCCGTGAGGGTCTGACGGTCACCGAGTACGTCATCTCCTCCTATGGCGCCCGGAAGGGTCTGGTGGATACGGCGCTGCGCACCGCCGACTCCGGTTACCTCACTCGTCGTCTGGTGGACGTTGCCCAGGATGTGATCGTCCGTGAGGACGACTGCGGCACGACCCGCCACATCGTGGTGGACGCTGAGGACGGCAAATTCGGCAGCCGGCTTGTGGGTCGCCTGACCGCCGCCCAGGTGGTGAATGCCGATGGCGAGGTGCTGGCTGAGCGCGACACCGAAATCGATCCGCCGCTGTCCAAGGCATTCGAGGCCGCTGGCGTCAAGGCCGTGAGTGTGCGTTCGCCGCTCACCTGTGAAGCCAACCGTTCCGTTTGCCGCAAGTGCTACGGCTGGGCGCTGGCCCACAACGAACTGGTCGACCTGGGTGAAGCCGTCGGCATCATCGCGGCCCAGTCGATCGGTGAGCCTGGAACCCAGCTCACCATGCGGACCTTCCACACCGGTGGTGTGTCCACCGCTGAGACCGGTGTGGTCCGCTCCAAGGTGGCGGGCACCGTCGAGTTCGGCAGCAAGGCGCGGGTGCGTCCCTACCGCACCCCCCACGGTGTGAACGCCCAACAGGCTGAGGTTGATTTCAACCTCACGATCAAGCCGTCCGGCAAGGGCAAGGCCCAGAAGATCGAGATCACCAACGGCTCCCTGTTGTTCGTCGACAACGGTGCTGAGATCGATGCCGACGTCACGGTGGCGCAGATCGCCGCTGGTGCGGTCAAGAAGAGTGTGGAGAAGGCCACCAAGGATGTGATCTGCGACCTGGCTGGCCAGGTGCGTTACGAGGAGGCGATCCAGCCCCGTGAGGTCACCGACCGCCAGGGCAACATCACCCTGAAGGCCCAGCGTCTCGGCCGGATGTGGGTGCTTTCCGGCGACGTCTACAACCTGCCGCCCAACGCTCAGCCCGTGGTCGGTAGCGAGACCCAGGTCACTGAGGGTCAGGTGCTGGCCGAAGCCAGCCAGCGGAGTGAGTACGGCGGTGAAGTGCGCCTGCGCGACTCCATCGGTGATTCCCGTGAGGTGCAGATCGTCACCACGGCGATGACCCTCAAGGACTTCAAACTGCTGGAGGAGTCCACCCACTCCGGTGAGATCTGGAATCTCGAGGCCAAAGACGGCACCCGTTACCGCCTCAACACCATCCCCGGCAGCAAGATCGGTTCCGGTGAGGTCATCGCTGAACTGGCGGATGACCGCTTCCGCACCGGCACTGGTGGTCTGGTGAAGTTTGCCCCTGGTCTGGCGATCAAGAAGGCCCGTTCCGCCAAGAACGGTTACGAGGTCAACAAGGGCGGGACCCTGCTTTGGATCCCCCAGGAGACCCACGAAATCAACAAGGACATCTCCCTGTTGATGATCACCGACGGTCAGTGGATCGAGGCCGGCACCGAAGTTGTCAAAGACATCTTCAGCCAGACCGCGGGCATCGTCACCGTCACCCAGAAGAACGACATCCTGCGCGAAATCATCGTCCGCAGTGGTGAGTTCCACCTCTGCACCGATGCCAAGGCACTGGAGCGTTTCGAGGGTGATGGCCAGATGGTCAACCCCGGCGAAGACATCGCCAAGGGGCTGTCCGTTGACACGATGAAGTATGTGCAGACGGTGGAGACCCCCGAAGGCAAGGGTCTGCTGCTGCGTCCGGTTGAGGAGTACACCATTCCCAACGAGGCCCAGCTGCCTGAGCTGTCCCATGTGAAGCAGGCCAATGGCCCTCACCTCGGCATCAAGGCCACCCAGCGTCTGGCGTTCAAGGACAACGAACTGATCAAGTCCGTTGAAGGTGTGGAGCTGCTCAAGACCCAGCTGCTGCTCGAGACCTTCGACACCACCCCGCAGATGACGGTGGATGTGGAGAAGGCTCCCGACAAGCGGGCCAAGACTATTTCCCGTCTGCGCCTTGTGATCCTCGAGTCGATCCTGGTGCGTCGCGACACCATGTCCGACTCCAGCCACGGCTCAACCCACACCGAGCTGCAGGTCGAAGATGGTGTGTCTGTGAAGGCTGGCGATGTCGTCGCCACCACGCAGATCCTCTGCAAGCAGGCCGGTCTGGCGCAGTTGCCTGAAGCCACGGAAGCCGACCCGGTGCGTCGGATGATCGTGGAACGCCCCGAAGACACCACCACCCTGAGCACCTCCGGCAAGCCGGTGGTGAGCGTCGGTCAGCGGATTGTCGATGGCGATGCCCTTGCCGACGGCGAAACCGCCACCTGCTGTGGTGAGATCGAGGCCGTCAGCGGCAACAGCGTCACCCTGCGTCTGGGACGTCCCTACATGGTTTCGCCCGACTCCGTCCTGCACGTGCGTGATGGAGATCTGGTGCAGCGCGGTGATGGCCTGGCCCTGCTGGTGTTCGAACGCCAGAAGACCGGTGACATTGTTCAGGGTCTGCCCCGAATCGAGGAATTGCTGGAGGCCCGTCGCCCCCGTGAATCCGCGATTCTCTGCAAGAAGCCTGGCACCGTTGAGATCAAGCAGGGTGAAGACGACGAGTCCCTCGCCGTCAACGTGATCGAATCCGATGACGCCATCGGTGAATATCCGATCCTGCTCGGCCGCAACATCATGGTGAGCGATGGCCAGCAGGTCACCGCTGGTGAACTGCTGACCGATGGCCCGATCAACCCCCACGAGTTGCTCGAGTGCTACTTCGAAGATCTGCGCAGCCGCAAGCCTCTGATGGAGGCCGCCCAGGAGGCGATCGCCAACCTGCAGCACCGTCTGGTGACTGAGGTTCAGAACGTCTACAAGTCCCAGGGCGTCTCGATTGACGACAAGCACATCGAGGTGATCGTCCGTCAGATGACCAGCAAGGTGCGGGTCGAAGATGCCGGCGACACCACCCTGTTGCCGGGTGAGCTGATCGAACTGCGTCAGGTGGAAGACACCAACCAGGCCATGGCGATCACCGGTGGCGCTCCCGCCGAGTTCACCCCGGTGCTGCTGGGTATCACCAAGGCGTCGCTCAACACCGACAGCTTCATCTCCGCCGCCTCCTTCCAGGAGACGACCCGGGTGCTCACAGAAGCCGCCATCGAGGGCAAGAGCGACTGGCTGCGTGGTCTCAAGGAGAACGTGATCATCGGTCGCCTGATTCCTGCAGGTACCGGCTTCAGCGGCTTCGAAGAAGAGCTGCAGAAGGAGGCTGGCCCCCACCCCGACATCCTTTCGGAGGATCCAGCCGGCTACCGCCGCATGCAGAACCTGCGTCCCGACTACACCGTCGACATGCCCCCTGCGGCCAGCGCCAGTGCGGTGCTGGATGACCCCAGTGACGCCGACCTCGAGGCCACCCGCACCCGCCACAACATCGACCCCTCGGCGAGCAATTTCGCCGCGTTCACCCGTCCGGACGCCGACAATGAGCTGAAGGAAGAGCAGGTGGTCGATGCTGAAGCCGTTGAGGGTCTTCAGGAAGAGGGCCTGCTCTCTGACGAATGAGCTCCGCTCAATCGTTCACCATTGCAGCCCCTTCCATGCTTACGCCCACTGAGATCCCCAAGAGACGCCTGCCCAAATATGGGTTCCACACCCATACCGAGCGGCTGAATGGACGTCTGGCCATGCTTGGCTTCATCGCCCTGATGGCGGTGGAGATCAAGCTTGGCCATGGTCTGCTGATCTGGTGACCCAGGCTTTGCTGGGTCGCAGCGCGGCCGAGCTGCAGGACTGGGCCGTCGCCCAGGGACAGAAGCCGTTCCGCGGCCGTCAGCTGCATGACTGGATCTATGCCAAGGGGGCTCGATCCCTGGCCGACATCACGGTCTTCCCCAAGACCTGGCGTGCCGCCTTGTTGGAGAGCGGCATTGATGTGGGCCGGCTGAAGGAAGTGCATCGTTCCGTGGCCACGGATGCCACCACCAAATTGCTGCTCTCCGCCGAGGACGGCGAAACCATCGAAACGGTCGGGATTCCCACCGACCAACGCCTCACCGTCTGTGTGTCCAGCCAGGTGGGTTGTCCCATGGCCTGCCGCTTCTGTGCCACCGGCAAAGGGGGGCTGCAGCGTTCACTTCAGACCCACGAAATCGTGGATCAGGTGCTGAGTGTGCGTGAGGCGATGGACCGTCGTCCTTCCCACATCGTGTTCATGGGCATGGGCGAGCCCCTGCTCAACAGCAGCGCTGTGCTGGAGGCGATCCGCTGCCTCAATGATGATCTCGGCATCGGCCAACGGCGCATCACCGTCAGCACGGTGGGTGTTCCGAAAACCTTGCCGCAACTCGCGGAACTGGCCATGCAGCGGCTGGGCCGCGCCCAGTTCACCCTGGCGGTGAGCCTCCATGCCCCCAACCAGCGGCTGCGCGAGGAGCTCATTCCCACAGCCCATGCCTACCCCTATGAGGCTTTGCTTGAGGATTGCCGTCACTATCTGGATGTGACCGGACGGCGGGTGAGTTTTGAGTACATCCTGCTCGGTGAACTCAACGATCAGCCCGAGCACGCTGCAGAGCTGGCGGATCGCGTTGGTGGTTTTCAGAGCCACGTGAACCTGATCGCCTACAACCCGATTGAGGAGGAGGAGTTCAAACGACCAACGCCGCAGCGGATCGAGGCGTTTCGTCGTGTGTTGGAGCGGCGCGGTGTTGCCGTGAGCCTCAGGGCCAGCCGGGGGCTCGATCAAAATGCGGCCTGCGGTCAGCTCCGGCGTCAGCAGATGGCCCCCAATTCATCCGGGAGCTGAAGGGTGGGCTGATGCCCTGTTCCTCAGCAGACTGCTGAGGAACAGGGTCTGCGCATGACAGCGATCGATTGGCTGCTTCTCGCTGCTTACCTCGTTCTCACCCTGGTGTTGGGGTTGTGGCTGGCCCGCCGCAACAGCGGCGAGGCGGATTATTTCGTGGCTGGCCGTCGTCTGAACGGTTGGTTGGCCGGCGCCTCGATGGCGGCCACCACCTTCTCCATCGATACGCCGCTTTACGTCGCCGGCTTGGTGGGTGCCCGCGGCCTGGCGGGCAACTGGGAGTGGTGGAGCTTTGGTTTGGCCCACGTGGCCATGGCTGTTGTCTTCGCACCCCTTTGGCGCCGCAGCGGTGTGCTCACCGACGCCGCCTTCACCGAGCTGCGCTATGGCGGAGCGGCGGCGGCTTGGTTGCGCGGCATCAAGGCTTTCCTGCTGGCCGTGCCGGTGAACTGCATCGGCATCGGCTATGCCTTTCTCGCCCTCCGCAAGGTGGTGGAAGCGCTGGGGCTGGTGTCGGGTCAACCCGCAGCACTGGGACTGACGGACACGATCTGGCTCCTGATGGTCGTGGCTCTGCTTGTGATGAGTTACACCGTGGCCGGAGGGCTCTGGGCCGTCGTGGTCACCGATCTGGTCCAGCTCGTGCTGGCGTTGGCGGGTGCCCTGGCCGTGGCTGCGGCTGCCCTCCATGCCGCAGGAGGGATGACAGCGCTGTTGGAGCAACTGCAGGCGCTGCAGCGGCCGGAGCTGCTGTCTCTGGTGCCCTGGACCTGGGATGACGCGGGCTTCCACTGGTTGCAGGGCAGTGGCATCAGCATCCCGATGTTCACGGCCTACATCGCTGTGCAGTGGTGGAGTTTCCGCCGCAGCGATGGGGGTGGCGAGTTCATCCAGCGCATGCTTGCCACCCGCGATGAGCAGCAGGCGCGGCTGGCGGGTTGGGTGTTTCTGGTGGTGAATTACCTCGTGCGCAGCTGGCTCTGGATCGTGGTCGCGCTGGCAGCCCTGGTGCTGTTGCCGGCTGGTGCTGATCTTGAGCTCGGCTATCCCGCCCTGGCCGTGCAACTGCTGCCCCCGGTGGCGCTCGGCCTGGTGGTGATCTCTCTGGTGGCGGCGTTCATGAGCACCGTGAGCACTTCGGTGAACTGGGGAGCCAGCTACCTCACCCACGACCTCTATCAGCGCTTTGTTCGCCCCTCTGCCGGTTCGCGGGAGCTGTTGCTGGTGGGACAACTCACCACGGTTCTGCTGCTCGTTCTTGGGGTGATCACTGCTTTGATCAGCGACAGCATCGGCACGGTGTTTCGGCTGGTGATCGCGATCGGGTCCGGCCCCGGTGTGGTTCTGGTGCTGCGCTGGTTCTGGTGGCGCGTGAATGCAGCCGCGGAGCTGTCGGCGATGCTCTGCGGCTTTTTCGTTGGGGTGTTCACCTCGGTGGTGCCCCTGGTTCGGATCGAGGATTACGGGGTTCGCATTGCGGTGATCACCGGCCTCTCCGCTGTGGTCTGGTTGACGGTGATGCTGAGCACGCCGCCGGAATCGGATGCTGTTTTGGAGCGGTTTGTGCGGACGGTGCGTCCTCCGGGCCCCGGGTGGTCACGCTTGCGCCAGCGCTTCGGCGTCATGCCGATGGAGTCGTTGCCGGCCATGCTGCGGCGCTTCGTGCTGGCCTGTGGTGTGTTGTTTGGCGGCCTGCTCGGCACCGGAGGCTTCCTGTTGCATCAACAGTGGAGTGGCTGGATCGGTCTGTCGGTGCTGATCCTCTCGATCTGGCAGCTGCGGCGGCGAGTCGATGCCGTGCCCTCTTGAGCAGAATGACGCCTTGATTGGCCTGTTCCGGTGTCGTTTTTTCGTTCCACGCTTCTGCCGGCTCTGATTGTTCTTCTGTTTGCCCTGGCGTTGTTCGCTGTGAGTGCCCGCATCTGGCTTCCCGGTGACATGCTGGCTCCAGCCCCGATGGGTTGAGTCCTGGAATGGCCCCCGTAGCATCCCCGCATGACTGACGACCGCAGCCAACAGAAGGACCAGGGGCTGTCCAGCCTCTCTGTGGATCCTGATCTGCTGGCGCGTGAGCTGGCGGCGGAAGACGACGTTGATCCGCTTGATGCAATCCAGCTCGATGACGCCGAGCAGGATTCCTCCCTGGAGATTGCCCGGGCCTGTGACCAGGGCCTGGTCTGGTTGCGTGGCAACCACGGAGAACGGCTGCAGGGCCTGCAGGTGTTTTGTGAACACCGTGATCCCCGTTCGATTGCCCTGCTGCTGCCCTTGCTCCAGAACTCCTGTCCGGTGGAGCGGATGAGTGCCGTCTACGCCTTGGGCCGCAATCCATCACCGCCGGCTGTTGAGCCGCTATTGCAGCTGCTGCAGCTCGATGCCAATGCCTACGTCCGCAAGGCTGCGGCCTGGAGCCTGGGCAATTTCCCCGATGCTCCGGTGCTCAATCCGTTGATCCGGGCGCTGCAGACGGATGTCGCAGCGGTGCGCCTCTGGTGTCCGGGATCCCTGGCGGAAGCCGGCAGCCGTTCCCCGGTCAAGGCCGACCCCGCAGCGGGGCAATTGCTGGTGAGTCTGCGCATTGACAGCGAAGCGGTGGTGCGCAGCAACTGCATCTGGGCTTTGGGCCGTTTGATGGATCAGCTGGTGCAGCCGCGGCAAGCCGAGATCGTTGAAGCCTTGGTGAGTGCCCTGCTCCATGACGGGGAGATCTCCGTGCGCGATGAGGCCAGAACGGCCCTCGAGCAGCTGGAGGATCCGCTGGTGCTGGAACGCCTGCAGGCTCTGATCAACGACGGTTTCATCCTGTAGCGCCGCTCATGTAACGGCAAACGCAACATTCAGGGGTGACCCCCACTAGATTGCTGCGCAAATCACGCTTCTTCGATGCCCCAGAAGACCATTCGTTTCACCATTCGGCCTGACGGCCGTGTGGAAGAACGGGTCGAGGGTGTTGCTGGTGAAGCGTGCCAGCAGCTCACTGAAGAAGTGGAAGCTGCTCTTGGAACGGTTGAACGTCAGGAGTCCACATCCGAAGCGTTTCTGCAGCCTGAGGTCCAGTCCCAGTCTCTTCCCGCTCATTTGAACTGATGTCGCATTTCAGCACCGTCAAAACCGAACTGCGTCAGCTGGAGCCTCTGGTGAAAGCCCTGGAAGACATGGGGTATGCCCCTGATCAGGGTGAACGTCCCGTGCGCGGCTACCGCGGCCAGACCGTCGCCGCTGATCTGGCCATCGCCGTGCAGGACGGGGGTGACATCGGTTTCCGCTGGAACAGCGCATCGGAGTCCTATGAGCTGGTCACCGACCTTGATCTGTGGAAGCAGCAGATTCCTGTGGAACGTTTTCTCTCCAAGCTCACCCAGCGCTACGCCTTGAATACGGTTCTGGCTGCCACCACCAAGGAAGGATTTCAGGTTGCCGAGCAGACCCAAACCGAGGATGGTTCGATCGAACTCGTGGTGACCCGCTGGGACGCCTGAATCCTGGCTGATCCTTCGTCTCACGCCTTTTCCGCCCCCGCTCGCCCGCAGGAGCAGGCCACCGGGAGGGAACCCCTGCTCGGGGGAGACATGCGCGATCAGGCTGTCTGGGTGGATGAAGCCGTCTGCATCGGCTGTCGCTACTGCGCTCACGTGGCTGCGAACACCTTTGTTGTTGAGCCGCATCTGGGACGCTCAAGGGCCATCCGACAGGACGGTGACTCCACCGAATGCATTCAGGAGGCCATCGACACCTGTCCTGTGGATTGCATTCACTGGGTTCCTTTTGAATCGTTGGAAACGTTGCGGCAAAACCTGATTCGCCAGAATCTGCAACCGCGTCCCCAGGGTTGATGGCGCTTCCCACCCGCCGATTCGGCCGCACGGAGCTTGAGATCCCCCTGTTGTCTCTCGGGGGAATGCGCTTTCAGCAGAGCTGGACCGACCTTCCTGCTGATGAGATCACGTCTGCATCGCAGACCCAGCTCGAGGCGACCCTGAAGCGCGCGGTGGATCTGGGCTTTCACCATGTTGAAACGGCGCGGCACTACGGCAGCTCCGAACGTCAGCTGGGCTGGGCCCTGCCGCGCACACCTGATCCCTCCCGTCTGCTGCAGAGCAAGGTGCCTCCCCGGCCCGATGCCGACGCCTTCGAGGCGGAGCTGGAGCTCAGTTTTGAGCGGTTGGGCTGTGATCGCCTTGATTTACTGGCCATCCACGGCATCAACCTGCCGGAGCATCTTGAGCAGACCCTTCAACCCGGGGGCTGCATGGAGGTGGTGCGCCGTTGGCAGGCGGAGGGCCGTATTGGTCACGTGGGTTTCTCCACCCATGGCCCCACCGCCTTGATCGCACAGGCCTGCGACTCCGGTGCCTTCGATTACGTGAATCTGCACTGGTATTACATCCGCCAGGACAACGGCCCTGCCTTGGATGCGGCCCGCCGTCAGGACATGGGGGTGTTCATCATCAGTCCCACTGACAAGGGCGGCCATCTGCACACGCCATCCCAACGGCTGTTGGAGCTGTGTGCACCGCTGCATCCCATCGTCTTCAACGACCTGTTCTGTCTCCAGGATCCGCGGGTTCACACCATCAGCGTGGGAGCGGCCCGGCCGGAGGATCTCGAGCTTCACCTGGAGGCGTTGCGCCTGCTGCCGGAGGCAGCGTCCTTGCTTGCTCCAGTGGATCAGCGGCTTCGGCAAGCGGCCGATGAAGCATTGGGTCGTGACTGGATGGCCACCTGGTCCGTCGGGCTGCCGCCTTGGCATGCGACGCCTGGGGAAATCAACCTGCCGGTGTTGCTTTGGCTGTACAACCTGCTGGAGGCCTGGGATCTCAAGAGTTATGCCAAGGCCCGCTATGGGTTGCTGGGCTCCGGGGGCCACTGGTTTGCCGGGGCCAATGCCGATGGCTTTGATGCGGAGGTCAGTGCAGAAGAGCTGCAGAGCGTCCTGCAGGAGAGCCCGTGGCGTAAGCGCATCCCAGAGATTCTGCGCAGCCTCAAGCAGCGGCTCAAGGGCGAATCCCAGATGCGCTTGTCGAGCGTCTGAGCGTTTCTCTTAGCTCCCCAGAGGATCCCGGCTGGGTGTTCCCACGGCCCTTGGGTAGCTGCGGGGGCAGGGGCCGTTCGGTTGCACCCGCAGCAGGTGCCGCGTGCCGCGATCACCGGGCAGTTGCCGGTGCTGCACCTCGATCAGATGGCCCTTAAGCAGCCGCAGGCCCCTGTTGAACGGCACGGCATCGCTGTCCGTCCACTGGCCCCGATACAGCAGGGCCTGGCCGTCGCTCTTCAGCAAGGGCACCAGGTATTCGGCCACCACGGGAGCTGCTGCCACAGCCCGTGCCACGGCGCGATCGAAGCTGCCGCGGAAGTGGCGATCGCGCCCGGTGGTTTCGATCCGCTCGGTGCGGACCCGCACCCGATCGGCAAGGCCCAGGCTTCCGGCCATGGCCTCCACGGCGGCGGTCTTGCGTCCGACGGAATCCAGCAGGGTCACCTGTGCCTGGGGAAGGGCAATGGCGATGGCGAGGCCGGGGAAGCCTCCCCCGGTTCCCACATCAATCCATTGCTGCGGCTCGTCCGCTGAGTGGAGTTCCGCCGCCAGCGGCCAGAGGCTGTCGAAGACCTGACCAATCCAGAAATCGTCGCCGTTCACCAGGCGCGTCAGGTTGACCCGTTCATTCCAGCTCTGCAGCAGGCCCTGAAGCTCCATCAGCTGGTCGCGCTGCGCCTGCGATGGCTGCCATCCCAGGGCGTCCCAGAACGCCGGTTCAGGCGCGGTGGCGGCCATGGCTGCAGCAACAACTCTTCTTAGGATGAAGTACCGGCCGTCCCCTGTGTCCGAAGTCCGCCCCAGCCATCACGAACGGCTTGGCGTGCGTCCCGGGGTTGACGCTGAAACCTTGCGCCAGGCCTTTCGACGCCAGTCCAAGGCCCTGCATCCCGACACCACGCAGCTGCCGCCCGAACAGGCCAGCATTGCGTTTCAGCAGCTCAAGGAGTCCTACGACGTTCTGCTGCGCCAGAGCCAGGCAACCCTCAGTCTTGGCGCCCAGGTGCCGTCATCGTCCCCGCCACTGCAGCGTGAGTCCCGCCCGGATGCCTGGCAGGGCATTGGTCAGCGCAGGCCCCTCTCCGGTGGGGAATGGTTCTCGCTGGTGCTGTTGAGCATCGCGCTGTTGCTCAGCCTGGTGCTGGGGTTGGGGGTGGCGCTTGCCCAGGGCCGCGATTGGCAGGTGTCGCCGAGTTGGCTGGCGGATGAGCAGACTCAGAACACTTCCGTGCGTTCGCAACCTGATGGCCGCCCTGCCCCCGGAGAGCACCCCGCTGAATCAGCACTCTCTCCCGGCGCTTGAGGCTTGGCTCCAGCAGCTGGGTGCTGTTCGCATGGACGACAACCCCTGCCAGTGGATGCTCGAGCGTTCTGAATGGCGAGCGTTGTTGCTGCTGGAACGGGAGGACCTCAAAGTGATCTGGCACCCGGGTTCCCTGGAGGCGATGGTGCAGTGTTCGCTGCCCTATGTACTCTCCAGGGCCGATGTCGAGGCGGCGATTCAGGCGGGGCCCTGAGGCCAGCAGCTTCAGAGCTGATCGAGGGCCTGCTCCAGCACCGAATAGCAGCGTTCCAGCTGGGCATCGCTGATGCAGAGCGGTGGCAGGAGATAGACCACCTGGCCCAGGGGGCGGAGGAAGACGCCGTTCTCCATCGCCAGCCGTTTCAGCTTCGGCCCTGCCGGGTTGAGGTAGCCCGAGCTCCCCTCCACAACGAGGTCGAAGCCGGCCACCGTCCCCGTCAGCCGGGGATGTTGCACCTTCCGATGGCGCGCTAACCGTTCGAGGTGCGGACGATGCCGTTGTTCGAACTGTTGAAAGGCGGTGGGGTTGCGCTCCAGCAGGTCGAGGCTGGCGTTGGCCGCGGCGCAGCCCAGCGGATTGGCCGTGAAGCTGTGGCCGTGCCAGAGGGTCAGGCAGGGGTCGTCACCGACGAAGGCTTCGAACACCGCTTCGCTGGCCATGGTCACGCCCATCGGCAGACATCCCCCCGTCAAGCCTTTGGACAGGGCCATCAGATCCGGCCGGATGCCCGCTCGCCGGCTGGCGAACCAGTCGCCGCAGCGTCCGAAGCCCGTGAGCACTTCATCGGCGATCAGCAGGGCTCCCGCCTGGCGGGTGCGTGCCTCCACCTGCCTCAGAAACTCCGGCCGCACCATTGCCATGCCGCCGGCCCCCTGCAGCAGCGGCTCGAGGATCACCGCCGCTGTCGGTGTCTCCAGCACGCGCTCGAGCACCGCGAGTGCTGCCGATTCCTTGGCCTCCACGGCATCGTCATCCCACCAGGTGGCCGGCCAGGGAACCCGGGCGACGGGAAAGAGCTTGTCTTCGAAGGGAGCGCTGAACAGGTTGCGTTCGCCAACGGCCATCGCTCCGAAGGTGTCGCCGTGATAAGCCCCGTCGAAGGCGACGATCTGATAACGCGGTTGGCCCCGGTTGGCCCACCACTGGCAGGCGATCTTCAGCGCCACTTCCACCGCAGTGGAGCCGTTGTCGGAGAAGAACAGCCGTTGCAGGCCGCAGAGGCCGCTCAGGCGCACGGCCAGCTGTTCCGCAGGCTCATGGGTGAAGTCGGCAAAAATCACCTGCTCGAGGCGGGCGGCCTGATCGGCGATGGCCTTGGCCAACACCGGATGGGCATGGCCGTGCAGGGTGACCCACCAGCTGCTGATGGCATCGATCAGGGGCTCGCCGTGCTCACGGATCAGCAGGGCACCGTCTCCAGACACCACCCGTTGGGAGTTGGCTGCGCTAGCCATCTGGGTGAAGGGGGGCCAAAGATTCGGATGGCGGATCGACCCCATGGCAGCAGCGGCAGCTTTTGCCATATTGAATCTGGAGCTGTTGGAGATGCCCCGGATGGCTGCCCCACGCACCCGTCGTCAATCCAAGCGTTTTGTTCCCACCACGCGGCCTGAGCCGTCGGCCAAGCGACGTCTCGTTGTCCCTGAGGGCGACTGGCAAGCGATTCGCAGTGATCTCGAGCTGCGGGGTTGGTCCTCGTCCCAGCTGGAGGTGATCCAGGCTGAACTCAGTCACGGATGGCCGCTGCGGGTCGCCGTGCGCCATGCCGCGATGCGTCTGGGCACCTGCCCTACCGGTTCAAAGGCCCTGGGCTGAGGGGTCAGCGGCAGACGTCACTCTTCTTTTCCGCCTCTGTGGCGATGGCGCTGCAGTTCACCCAGCGCACCAGCTGCACCTCGATGTCGGTGAACAGCACCAGAATCCCAACGCAGAGTGCTGAAACAGCCAGGGTCGCGAGGGTTTGACGTGAAGTCACGGGGACGAGCGCTTCAACACTTCTCGGAATGTAGTGGTGAGATTTTGCTCGTGCCAAAGCCGCTCCAGAACCGTTGCTGAGAGCGAGGCCTGGGGCGGGAGCTGCGCCAGAACGGGGACGTCACCGAATTGCTTGAGGGTCCCCGGGTTGTCGGCATGGAGGGGGCCGTTGAGGATCAGTCCCAACACCGTGAGATTCCGCCGTCTCAACGCTTCCAAGCTGAGCAGGGTGTGGTTGAGGGTGCCCAGTCCACTGCGGGCCACCACAACGATGGGCAACTGCCACTCCACCAGTTGATCGATCTGGAGCCAGTTGCGGGTGAGGGGCACCATCAACCCTCCAGCCGTCTCCACCACCAGGGATCCCTGATGCTGGGGAATGGCGAGTTGGGCAGGGTCGAGTGGCGTGTCGTCCAGTTCGGCGGCCCAGTGGGGGGAGACCGGCTCTCGGAAGGCATAGGCCTCAGGCAGCATCCGTTCCGGCGGGAGGTTCAACAGCTGCCGCACCCGTTCGCGGTCACCGCCGCCCTCCAGTCCGCTCTGCACCGGCTTCCAGTAGCTGGCCTGAAGCCCCTGTACGAGCCACGCGCTCACCACGGTTTTGCCGACGTCCGTGTCGGTTCCGCACACCACCAGGCGACTGACGCTGCCGTTCATCGCTTCACCATCAGGACCCACATCCTCCAGGTCAGGGCGAACCCGGCTGATGCATCGGCTTGGGGCCAAGCTCGGAAGACGGCCTTCCATTGGCCTGGGGAGAGCTGGCCCCCGTTGGTGACGGAGGCGCCGATGTTGCTCATCGGTCGCAGCAGCCGCAGTGGATTGGCGGCGCGTTGGGTGAAGCTCAGGCACTCGTCCCGTTGCACCACCCCATCTGGCAGGGCTGCCATCAGTTGCTCCCGCACCGGCATGGACAAGGCCGTGCAGGTTTGATTCGCTGCCCGGGCGGCGTGCTGCCATTGCGGAAAACTTCCAGCCACCGGCACTGCCAGGGCCAGCCAGCCCCCCTTTGGCAGGGCATCCACCCAACGCCGAAGCTGCTGGGCTGGATCCGGTAACCAATGCAAAACAAAGCTGGAGGCCAGCAGTTGCGGAGGCTCACTCCAGTTCGGTAACCCGCGGCTCAGGTCATGCCGCAGGGTGCGTGTTCCATGGGGGTGGCTGTTCAACATGGCGGCACTTCCGTCAAGACGGATCACCTGCTGGCCTGGATGAGCGACTTCCAGGGCTGCGGCCAGATGACCGGTGCCGCTGCCGAGGTCAGCCCACAGGCCGCGCCGGATGGAGCAGCGACGGCTCAGTTGGGCCAGGCGCCAGGCCATCGCCCGTTGCAGCAACGCCTCGCCTGCATAGGTCGGTGCTGCGCGACTGAAGCGCTCCAGCACCTGGTCGGAGCGAATCACAGGGCCCCCAGCCATTGCTGCACCACCGAGAGCACCGTTGGTGTGATCAGTGCGTGGCCCCAATTCGGATCCCGATGCAGGGTCAGCTGCTGCGCTCCGAGGTCATCGATCAGCTGTTGTGCTGATGCGGTGTGCACCACAGCGTCCTGTTCGCCCTGCACCACCAGCACAGGCACCGCTTCAGGCCAGCCCGTTGGCAGGCTCTGGCAACGCGCCAGAAGCTCCAGATCCTGCTGCAGCCGCTGGCGCCCCAGGCTCGTCAAACCCTGCAGCAGGGGGGCTGGGGGCAGGGCGCTGCGGGCATGGGGTGAAGCGGCTTTGTCGAGGAAGCGCTCCAGCATCGTCAGTTCCTCGTCGGTGCCCAGGGCCGCCTGCATCCCCTTCAGAGCCACCGCCACCGCGCGCCCTGCGCGCCCGTGGGGCACGAAGGCGCTGAAGCTCCCCAGCAGCACCACCGCATCGGCCTGCGCCAACAAAGCTGCCGGCAGCAGGTGCAGCCCCAGGGAGTGGGCGATCAACAGGTTGCGTCCTGGGCCGGGGGGCCATGCCGGAGCAACGGTCTCACCGCCGCTGTAGCCCCGGTCCGCGCTGGACCATTTCGCTCCCCCGTCTTCAAAGCGTTGGCGCCAGTGGGACCAGGTGCCGGCCTGGCCAGCCCAACCATGCATCGCCAGGACCTGCATCATCGAGAGCCGAGGGCTGCGAGCAGTTGCTCCAATGTGCCCTCCGGCAGGTCCCGCCGCAGCACCAGGCGCAAACGGGCGGTCCCCTCCGGCACGGTGGGCGGTCTGATCGCCACCGACAGCAGCCCCGCCTGCTCCAGCTGTTGCTGGAGGTCGAGCGCGTCCTGGTCGTCCCCGACCAACAGCGGGAGAACGGGGCCGTGTCCTGCTGGTTTCGCCCAGCCCTGGTGCGCCAGTGCTGTCCTCCAGCGTTCCGAGCGCTGGCTCAGCTCGCTTCCCCAGTTGGGATGGGCTTGGATCAGGCGCAGGGCAGCCTGGGCTCCCGCCACCAGCGGTGGGGCCAGGGCCGTGGTGTAGCGGAAGGCCCCACTGGTTTGCAGCAGCAGCTCCATCGTCGTGTGGTCCCCAGCCAAAAACGCACCTCCGCTGCCGAAGGCTTTGCCGAAGGTGCCGCACACCAAGGCCACAGGCCGTTGGAGTCCATGGCACAGCCCACGGCCGCCGGGCCCCAGCACCCCCAGGCCATGGGCTTCGTCCACCAGCAGCTGTGCACCGTGGTGGGCACAAAGGTCGGCAATGCCCTGCAGATCAGGGCTGGTGCCTTCCATGCTGAACAGGCTTTCCGTTATCACCAGTGGTGGCCGTGTTGTCGGCTTAAGCCGCTGCAGCCGCTGGTCGAGATCTTCAAGATCGTTGTGGGCAAAGCGTTGCAGCCGCGCCCCACTGGTGCGGACGCCGGCCAGCAGCGAGTGGTGGATCAGCCGGTCCACCAACACGATGGTGTGCCTGTCACTCAGGGCCGTTAGGGCGGCGATGTTGGCTTGAAATCCGCTGGGGAACAGCAGCACCCGGTCACGGTTCAGCCAGGTGGCGAGAGCTGCTTCCAGCTCCAGATGGCGTGGTCGGGTTCCGGTGATCAGGCGAGATCCACCGGCACCAACGCCATCGGAGGCCATGGCCTCCGATGCCGCTGCGAGCACATCGGGATGACGGCTGAGCCCGAGGTAGTCGTTGCTCGCCAGATCAACCAGCTGACCGGCTCCGGCGGGATCCTGCAGCTGCCAGGGCTCCTGGCCGGAGTTCAAGCTCCGCAGGCGTCGGCGGCGGGCTGGGGGGATGGGAGAAGCGTGGTCCCGCATCACAACAGTCTGGAATCCGCCTTGAACAAGGATGGCCGCAGTCCTCTGATCGTCATGACCTGGGAGCGTTTCACTCTGCTCTTTCCGCTTTGGACGTTGCTGGGAGCTCTGCTGGCCTTGCTGCATCCCCCGCTGTTCATCTGGTTCAAGGGGCCACTGATCGCCCTTGGACTCGGCGTGATCATGCTCGGCATGGGCGTCGGGTTGACACCCGCTGATTTCGTGAGGGTGGGTCGACGCCCCCGCGCCATGCTGCTGGGGGTGCTGGTGCAGTTCCTGGTGATGCCGGCCCTTGCTGCTGGGATCGCGGCGGCTCTTCATCTGCCTGCCCCGCTTGCGGTCGGCTTGATTCTGGTCGGCTGCTGCCCGGGGGGGACCGCCAGCAATGTGGTGGCTCTGATCGGCCGTGGCGATGTGGCGCTGTCGGTGGTCATGACCACGATCAGCACCCTGGCGGCGGTGGTGTTGACCCCGCGTCTCACGCAGGTGTTGGCCAGTCAGTACGTGCCGGTAGACGGTTGGGCCCTGTTCCTGGCCGTGCTTCAGGTGGTGTTGCTGCCGGTCACCGTTGGGGTTGTGCTCAAGCGTGGTCTGCCCGGTGTGGCCCAGCGGATTGAGCCGGTGATGCCTCCCCTGGCGGTGATGGCCATCGTGATGATCGTCTCCAGCATCGTGGGCAGCCAGACGGCTGTGCTGCGTCAGCAGGGGCCCGTGCTGATCCTGGCTTGCCTGCTGCTGCATGGCGGCGGCTTCCTGCTCGGCTGGCTGATTCCCCGGCTCGCGGGGCAGAGCGTGCAGGCCCAGCGCACCATCAGCATCGAGGTGGGCATGCAGAACTCGGGACTGGCCGTGGTGCTCGCCCGCAGTGGCGGGTTCGCCAGTCCCCTCACGGCGTTGCCGGGTGCCATCTCTGCAGTGATTCACTGCCTGATCGGCAGCGCCCTTGCTGCCGTGTGGAGGCGCCGCTCGCCGTAGCCATTCGCCTTAGCCGGTCGCCCTAGGTCGAGTCCCCGTTGTGGAGTTCAAACAGCAGGCGGGCGGCGAGGCCACGGGAGATGCGTCGTGTCACGAGCAGATCGCAGATCCAGGTGAACAGCGGCGGCGCATCGGTGGTGGATGCCAGGCGTTGTTCGAGGGCCTTCAGCTCCTTCACGTCGCGGCAGCCCCTCAGGGCATCGATCAGGGTGTCTTCAGCCGGCCGCGGCTTGGTGAGCTGAGAGCTGGTCACAGGCAGTGGCCCTAAATCCCCTCCGTCATGGCACTGGCGCAGTGCCCCTGTCACCCTTCGCGGCAGGGGGGCAGGCACAAAAAAAGCTCCGGTGGTCTCACCAGAGCTCGAAGCATTCTCTTTATTATTTTTCATGATCTGGCTTGGTTCCGTCAAAGGAGGTCGGCACATCTGATTGATTGCATTGGCGCGGCTTATCGCTTGTTTGAAAAGAGAGCTCAGCCAGGCTCCTTAAGATCACCCGATGAACCAATCGACACCGGCCACGCCCCGATCCGAGCCCGATGTCGATCGCAGTGCCCCACTGAATCCCTCAGAAATCTTTCCCTTCCCGCTGGATGATTTTCAGCTGGAGGCCATGGATGCCCTCAACCAGGGACATTCGGTCGTGGTCAGTGCCCCCACAGGATCCGGCAAAACCCTGATCGGAGAATATGCCATTCATCGTGCCCTGGCCCATGGCCAGAAGGTCTTCTACACCACACCTCTGAAGGCTCTCTCCAATCAGAAACTGCGCGATTTCCGCGATCAGTTCGGTGCGGAGAACGTGGGTTTGATGACCGGTGACCTCAGCGTGAATCGCGAGGCCTCCATCGTGGTGATGACCACGGAGATCTTCCGCAACATGCTCTACGCCGAGTCGGATGAGTATGACGATCCCCTGGCTGATGTGGAAGCGGTGGTGCTCGATGAGTGCCATTACATGAACGATTCCCAGCGCGGCACGGTCTGGGAGGAGTCGATCATTCACTGCCCACCCACGGTGCAGCTGGTGGCGCTCTCCGCGACCGTGGCTAATGCCGGGCAGCTGACCGACTGGATCGAGAAGGTGCATGGTCCGACCACGTTGGTGATGAGTGATCACCGGCCGGTGCCGCTGCAGTTCAGCTTCTGCAGTGCCAAGGGGTTGCATCCACTGCTCAACGAAGCCGGTACGGGTCTTCATCCCAACTGCAAGGTCTGGCGCGCGCCCAAGGGGCACAAGCGCAAAGGGCGTTCCCAGAGGCCGCCGCAACCCGAGCCACCACCGATCAGCTTTGTTGTGGCTCAGATGGCGGAGCGGCAGATGCTCCCGGCCATCTATTTCATCTTCAGCCGGCGCGGTTGTGACAAGGCGGTGCGTGATCTGGGGGTGCAGTGCCTGGTGACCCAGGAGGAGCAGGCGCGGATCAAGGAACGCCTAACCGCCTACAGCCACGACAACCCTGAGGCCGTTCGGGATGGAATTCACGCTGATGCTCTGCTGCGGGGCATTGCGGCCCACCACGCCGGTGTTCTGCCCGCCTGGAAGGAGTTGATCGAAGAGCTCTTCCAGCAGGGGGTGGTGAAGGTGGTTTTCGCCACGGAGACCCTGGCGGCAGGCATCAACATGCCGGCCCGCAGCACGGTGATTGCGGCCCTCTCCAAGCGCACCGAGCGGGGGCATCGCCCGCTGATGGGTAGTGAGTTCCTCCAGATGGCCGGCCGGGCCGGACGGCGGGGCCTCGATTCTCAGGGCTACGTCGTGACGGTGCAAAGCCGGTTCGAAGGGGTGCGTGAGGCAGGTCAGCTGGCGACAAGTCCCGCCGACCCCCTGGTGAGCCAATTCACCCCCAGCTACGGCATGGTTCTCAACCTGCTGCAGCGCCACGATCTGGCCAAGGCCAGGGAGCTGGTGGAGCGCAGTTTTGGCCGCTACCTGGCGGGGCTGGACCTCGTGGAAGACGAGGAGAACCTGTCCCAGCTGCGGTTGCAACTCAGCCAGCTGGAGGGCGTCGCCGGCGACATTCCTTGGGAAGACTTTGAGGACTACGAAAAAATGCGTGGTCGGCTCCGCGAAGAGCGGCGCTTGCTCCGCATCCTTCAGCAGCAGGCCGAGGAGACGCTGGCCAATGAGCTGACGATGGCCCTGCAGTTCGCCAGCACCGGCACCCTGGTCAGCCTTAAATCGCCGCAGCTGCGGGGGCGCGTCGCGCCCGCGGTGATCGTTGAGAAGGTGAAAGGGCCCGGTCAGTTCCCGCTGCTGCTCTGCCTGACCGATGAAAACGTCTGGATCCTGCTGCCCTGTCAGGCGGTGGTGAGCATCCATGCGGAGCTCAGTTGTCTGCAGGTGGATGGGCTGGATGTCCCGGAGCTGTCCCGCTCCGGTGAGTTGCGCCATGGCGATCAGGCCAGTGGTGGTTTGGCGTTAGCCGTGGCCCACATGGCCCGGCGCCACGACATGACCACCCCGCAATACGACCTGGCTGGGGAGGTGCTGACCCAGGCTCGACTGGTGCGGGATCTGGAGCAGGAGCAGGAGCAGCATCCGGCCCATCGCTGGGGAGATCGCAAACAGCTGAAGAAGCACCGCCGGCGCATGGAAGATCTGGAGCTGGAGATCGCTGAACGGCAGCAGCTGTTGCATCAGCGGGCCAACCGTCACTGGGAGACCTTCCTGGCCTTGATGGAGATCCTGCAGCACTTCGGATGCCTCGATGAGCTTGATCCCACGGAAATCGGCCGCACCGTTGCTGCCTTGCGGGGCGACAACGAACTCTGGCTCGGGCTGGCGCTGATGAGTGGCCATCTCGATGACCTTTCCCCCCCAGACCTGGCGGCGGTGTTCGAGGCGATCAGCACCGAGGTCAACCGCCCCGACCTGTGGAGTGGCTTCCCGCCACCTGCTGCAGCTGAGGAAGCCCTGCAGGATCTTTCGGGTCTGCGTCGCGAGCTGCTGCGGGCCCAGGAACGCGCCGGTGTGGTGGTGCCGGCCTGGTGGGAACCCGAGCTCATGGGCCTTGTGGATGCCTGGGCGCGGGGAACCTCCTGGAGCGATCTGATCGCCAACACGTCCCTGGATGAGGGCGATGTGGTGCGCATCATGCGCCGCACCGTGGACCTTCTGGCCCAGGTGCCCTACTGCGAAGCGATCAGCGAGCAATTGCGCAGCCATGCCCGTCAGGCACTGAAAGCGATCAACCGCTTCCCCGTGGCCGAGGCCGAGGATCTAGTGCCGGCCTCCGCTGCGCTCAACCCGGCAACGGAGCGGGCCGCCTGAGTTCAGGCGTCCGGAGAGGCCATGGCGCCGGGATTCACCTGCTGATCAAAGTCGGCTTCGCTGATGTGGCCGAGCTCCATGGCCGCTTGCTTCAGCGTCAACCCCTGATGGTGGGCATGCTGAGCGATGGCACTGGCCTTCTCGTAACCAATGCTGGGGGTCAAGGCGGTGACCAGCATCAAGGAGCGATCCACGAACCGCTGAATCTGCTCCCGATCCGGCTCCAAACCCTCCACCAGGTTCTGGCGGAAGCTGGTCATGGCGTCTTTGAGCATGCGGATCGACTGCAGCAAGTTGAAGCCGATCAAGGGCTTGTAGACATTCATCTGCAGATGGCCGCCTGCGCCAGCGGCTGCCACGGCGCCATCGAGACCGATTACCTGGGTGCAGACCATGGCCATGGCTTCGCACTGGGTGGGATTGATTTTTCCCGGCATGATCGAGCTGCCGGGTTCGTTGGCGGGTAGCCGCAACTCGCCCAGACCTGCCCGGGGGCCACACCCAAGCAGCCGCACGTCGTTGGCGATCCGGAGCAGGGCCACCGCCAGCAAGCGAAGTTGGCCCATCGCTTGAACGAGGGCGTCATGGCCGGCCATCACCGCGAAGAGGTTGTCAGCAGGACGAACCTTGACGCCGGCGACCCGGCTCAGCTCTTCTGCAACGGCATGGCGGAAGCCCGGCGGTGTGTTCAACCCCGTGCCCACGGCGGTGCCTCCCAGGGGAAGATCGCCGAGGCTGACCAGACAGTCCTCCAGCCATGCCTGGGCTTGTTTGAGTTGATCCCGCCAGGCGCCCACTTCATCGCCCAACCGCAGGGGCACTGCATCCTGCAGATGGGTGCGGCCGATCTTGACGATGGGCATCCAGGCCTGAGCTTTGGCATCCAAGGCCCGCACCAGGGCATCGAGCGCCGGCAGCAGCCCGTCCTTCAGGTGCTTGGCCGCGGCGACGTGGATCGCTGCGGGAAACACATCATTGGTGGATTGCGACCGATTGACATGGTCATTCGGGTGTACTGGGGTGTGGCTGCCGAGGGCGGTACCTGAAGCCTGAGACGCCAGATTGCTGATCACCTCGTTGATGTTCATGTTGGTCTGGGTCCCGCTTCCGGTCTGCCAGACCCGCAGCGGGAACTGATCGTTGTGCTGGCCAGCGGCAATGGCATCGGCCGCTGTGCAGATCAGTTCAACCTGTTGTGGGTTCAGAAGCGCATGCTCACCGTTCACCGTGGCGCAGGAACGCTTGATCCAGGCCAGGGCCTGGATGATTTCGAGCGGGATCCGTTCGTCGCTGATGGCGAAGTTCTGAAGCGACCGCTGGGTCTGGGCTCCCCAGAGCGCTTCGGATGCCACCTCAATGCCCCCCAGGCTGTCGGTTTCAATCCTGAACGGCTGCGTCATCGGGTCCATGGCGCGATCGAGCGTTGCATCGATCATCCGTGATCACTGTCCGTTGGTCGTGGCGGCGATCCGCATCAACGGACCGGTGTTGTCCCTTGAGCCTTCACCGTTTCAATGCCCAATCTGCTGCCGTCATATCCCGCCCGCTCGCGTACTTCGCTGCACCACTCCTGATGGGATAGGTACCAGTGCACGGTCTCTGCCAAGCCCTGTTCCACATTGTGGCGAGGGCTCCAGCCCAGCTCGGAACTGATGCGGCCTGGGTCAATCGCGTAGCGGCGGTCGTGGCCAGGACGATCGGTGACTGGCGTGATCAAGTCGGCGTGGGGAGCTGACTCGGGGCAGCTTTGATCCAGTTGCTGGCAAATGGCGTGAACAACCTCTTTGTTGGTGCGTTCACCGTGGCCGCCAACGCAGTAACTGCGGCCCGGCGCTCCGTTGCAGGCCGCCAGAAGCAATGCATCGACGTGGTCTTCCACATACAACCAATCCCGCACATTCAGCCCATCGCCGTAGAGGGGGATCGACTCACCTCCAGCGGCCTTCAAGGTGACCACGGGGATGAGTTTTTCCGGGAACTGCCAGGGGCCGTAGTTGTTCGAGCAGTTGGTGAGCACCACGGGAAGCCCAAAGGTGTGGTGCCAGGCCTGAACAAGGTGATCGCTCGCTGCCTTGCTGGCGGAGTAAGGGCTGCGGGGGTCGTAGGGCGTTGTTTCTGAGAAACGCCCTTCGGCGCCCAGGGACCCAAAGACTTCGTCGGTGCTGATGTGGTGCATCCGGAAGGCGTCCTGGCGTTCACCGCTCAAGCCCTCGTAGTGGCCGCGCACCGCCTGCAGCAGGTTGAAGGTGCCGTTGACGTTGCTCTCGATGAACACACCAGGGCCGGAGATGGATCGGTCCACGTGGCTTTCCGCTGCCAGGTGCATCACCAAGTCGGGGTCGGCCTCCCGCACCGCAGCCTCAACGGCTGCTGCATCGGTCAGATCCACCTGCTGAAGCCTGTGCCGATCGTTCGCCGCGCCCCCCAGTTCGCTCAGCACCTCCTCAATCGAGGACAGGTCGCTGGCATAGCCCAACTTATCGAGATTGAAGACAGTGACTGTGGTTTCCCGCAACAGCCTGCGCACGACGGCGCCGCCAATGAAGCCGGCACCTCCGGTGACCAGAACTCTGCGGCGATCTCCCAGCAGGTCGGAGGCGGAAGGCATGGACGGAACCATTGGTGAGAGCGGGTGGTGGGACATCGTTTGGGGTTGGAGTGTTGGACTCAGTCGCCCTTCATGGCGTTTTGGCTTGCTGCAACACGGTTTTCAGAGCTTGCTGCCAGTGCTCGCCGTTGAGGTCCAGGGCGGCTCGGGTGGCGGTGCAGTCAAGAAGCGAATAGGCCGGCCGTTCCGCAGGTGTCGGGTAGTTCGCTGTGGTGATCGGTTGAACGGCTGCTGGTGTGTCGATGAGCCCCAAGTCAGCACCGATTTGGCCAACGGCTACCGCCACGTCGTACCAGCTGGCGGCGCCGGCATCACTCCAGTGCATGACCGCTGGCAAGTCGCGGTCACCAGCGCTCTGAAGGGTTTGCCAGCAGGCTTGAGCGAGGTTGAGGGTGCTGGTGGGACAGCCCACTTGATCGGCGACAACACCCAGTTGATCCCGTTCCCGGTGGAGGCGGAGCATGGTGAGCGCGAAGTTTTTGCCCACGGGCCCGATCACCCAGCTGGTGCGCAGGATTAGGCCCCGGCCTCCTGCTCCAAAAATCGATTGGACGGCGGCTTCTCCAGCAGCTTTGCTTGCTCCGTAGACACCAAGAGGGTCGCGGGCCTGCTCGGGTTGATAGGGCGTTCCCTGGCTTCCGTTGAAGACGAAGTCGGTGCTGATCTGGAGCAGGCGTCCCCCTTGTTGATCAAGCCCGCGGGCAAAGGCCTCCGGTGCCCCGGCATTCACGGCATGGGCCAGCTCGGGCTCCGACTCGGCCTTGTCCACCGCCGTGTAGGCACCGGCGTTGAGAACCCAGTCGGGTTGGTGCTGTTCCACGGCGCTGCTGCAAGCTTCAGGGTCCGCCAGGTCAAGCTGCTGACGGCTGGTGGCCACCAGCTCGATTCCCTCAGGGGTGGAAGCGATTAGAGCCTGGCCCAGCTGACCGCCAGCCCCGGTGAGCAGCACCTTCATGGGAAAACGTCTCCAGCCGCCTCCACGGCTTTGAACCCTGCTGCTTTGGCATCTTTGCCCGAGAGGCTCACCTCGACCCCTTGCAGTTGCTCGATCGGCCAGGCAATGGCCAGATCTGGATCGTTCCAGACAATGGCCCGCTCACAGGATTTGTTCCAGAACCCTCGTGCCTTGTATTGCACCTCAGCAACATCGCTAAGGGTGAGAAGGCCGTGGGCGAAGCCCTCAGGAATCCAAAGCTGTTTTTTGTTCTCGGCACTCAGTTCAGCGCCGACCCAGGCGCCAAAGGTTGGTGAGTTGCGTCGGATGTCGACGGCGACGTCGTAAATCGCCCCAACCGTTGCACGCACCAGCTTGGCCTGGGGTTCCGGAGCGAGCTGGTAGTGCAGTCCCCGCAGCACGCCTTGAATCGAGCGGGAGTGGTTGTCTTGCGAGAACAGCACCGATTCGCCGATGCCTTCATCGAACTTGCGTTGGTTCCAGCTTTCGTAAAACCAGCCACGGTCATCGCCGAAGGCCTGGGGCGTGATCAGCAGGGGACCCTGCATCACCTCGCCGGACGGTGTTTTGAGTTGTTCAAGCTGCATGGCTCTCCCCCAGGCTGGACTGAAGTGCCGCGTGATCGCTCACGCTCTCTTCGAGCATTTGCAGGAGATAGGAGCCGTAACCACTCTTCTTGAGGGGCTGAGCGAGTTGATCCAGCTGTTCCGCCGTGATCCAGCCCTGGCGCCAGGCCACCTCCTCCGGGCAGCCCACCTTGAGCCCCTGGCGATGTTCGAGCGTGCGGATGTAGCTGCCGGCATCGTTGAGGGAATCGCAGGTGCCGGTATCGAGCCACGCCATGCCACGACCCATCAACTCCACCCGCAGCTGCCCTTCATTTAGAAACATCTGATTGAGATCGGTGATCTCCAGCTCGCCACGCGCTGAAGGCTTCACCTGGCGGGCCCGTTCCACGACGCTGTCGTCGTAGAAGTACAGGCCGGTGACGGCGTAGCGGCTCTTGGGCTTCTGAGGTTTTTCCTCCAGGCTCAGCACGCGGCCATCGGCATCGAATTCGGCCACGCCATAACGCTCAGGATCACTGACGGGGTAAGCAAATACCGTTGCGCCTTGGGCTTGAGCGTTGCTGTTCACCAGCTGGGGCACCAGATCATGCCCGTGAAAGAGGTTGTCTCCCAGAACCAGGGCAGCGGGGTGGCCCGCCAGGAAGTCTGCACCAATCAGAAATGCCTGAGCCAAACCGTCCGGGCTCGGTTGCACGGCGTACTCGATCGTCATGCCCCAACGGCTGCCATCGCCGAGCAAGCGACGGAATGCCTCCTGGTCGTGGGGGGTGGTGATGATCAGCACCTCGCGGATTCCGGCCAGCATCAGGGTGCTGAGCGGGTAATAAATCATCGGCTTGTCGTAAACCGGCAGCAGCTGTTTGCTGACGGCTTGGGTGATCGGATGCAGCCGCGTACCACTTCCGCCAGCAAGGATGATTCCCCGTCGCTTGGATGCGGTGCTCATCGGCTGGCTCACCGGTGTGGAGTTGGCGCCATTTCAGCACGAGAACCCTTGCGATCACTCCATTTGAGGCGATGGCAAAGCCGTTGCAACAGATCCCTCCTCTGTGGAGTTGTCTGCCGCTGTCATGCGGCGGACGCGGCAAGGGCGTCGATCTGCTGCGTCAGCAGCTCCCTGGCCTGGGCGGGCGTGGGGGCTCGCATGAGGGCATGCCGCAGTCGCGAGGCACCGGGGAAGCCCGTGCAGGTCCAGCCCATGTGTTTGCGAGCGATCAGCAGACCATGGTCGCCGCGATCCTCCACCAGACCGTCCAGTTGATCGCGGGCCAGTGCAAGCCGTGCTGACGGGTTGGGTGTGGCGGGGATCGGAAGACCAGCTAGAGCGGCGTCGATCTGTCCCACCAGCCATGGGGCTCCCATCGTGCCTCGGCCCACCATCACTCCCGCTGCGCCGGTTTGCTTCAAGCAGCGCAGGGCATCGTCGGGGCTGTTGATGTCGCCATTCGCGATCAGGGGGATTGTGAGGGCTTCTCTTACTTGGGTAATCGCGCTCCAGTCCGCAGCGCCCTTGAAGCCCTGTTCGCGGGTGCGTCCATGCAGTGTGAGCAGTTGTGCACCGGCTTGTTCCAGCTGTTGGCACCAATGCACGGGATGGGCATCACTGCCACACCAACCCAGGCGTGTCTTCACTGTGACGGGCACCGCCACGGCATCTGCCACCGCTTCCACGATCTTGATGGCGAGCTCTGGATCACGGATCAAGCCGGAACCACCCCCTTTGCTGGCAATCTTGCGCACAGGGCAGCCCATGTTGATGTCGATTAGAAAGGCCCCACTGGCTTCAGCCCGTCGTGCTGCATCAGCCATGGCCTGGGGGCGATGGTCGAACAGTTGCACGCCGATGGGCCCGGATTCCTCGGCGAGCGACTCCACCTTGCAGAGCCCATGCCCCATCTCGAGGCTGGTGGCATTCACCATTTCGGTGAACAGCAGCGCGTCGGTCGCCCAGCGCCGCACCAGACCGCGAAAGATCCGATCGCTCACCCCTGCCAGCGGTGACTGCAGCACGCGGCAGCGCAGCTGACGCGCGGTTCCATTGCCAGGAAGCTGCAGAGGGGATGAAGCAATCATGGGTCCATGCTGCACAACGCAACCGACATGCCCTGGCCGCTCAGTCGTTCATTGTTGGTGCAGATCCTCGAGGACCGCTGCAGCGATCGCTTTGTCTGCGAAAGGATTTGGGAACGTCTGGGCTATCAGCCTGCTGAACCGCAGTGGTGCGCCGGTCCCGAAACACCCTCCGAATGGGCCGATGCCTTCCCTGAGGCTCCCGAGCTGATCGCGAAGCGTCCGGCGTCGGTTCGTTTGACCCGCTCGGTTCCCAAGGAACACAAACAGCTGCTCAAACAACAGCTCAATTTCGCGGGGTACCGCATCGGTGAGTTGTACCCCCGCCGAACCCGACGGGCCACCGCCGTGAACTGGCTGTTGGCCTGGCTGGCCCAGCGGAGCGAGCCCCTGCCGGAGCAGGGGCCCCTGGGCCCTGAGCTTCCCCCTCCTGCCGATCCGGTGCAGGGGCACCCCGGCGATCTGCCGGTGAAGTGATCCGGTGGCCTAACTCAGGCCTGAATCGTGATGGGTGTGCCTTTCGGGGTGATGTGGAACAGCCTACGGGCGTGGTTCAGCGGCATGCGTACACAGCCATGGCTGCGGGGCACGCCGAAGGGTTTCCCGGCGTTCTCCTGCCAGGGGGCGGCGTGGAGGCAGATGGACTCGTTCGCGCTCACACACATCGTGAACGGCACCCCGGGAACGGTGTAGGTGCGTCCATACATCGTGGTGGATCGGTACTTCGTATAAACCTTGCTGTTGAAGATCGGTGTTGGCGTTGAGGCTTTGCCGGTGCTGACCGGAATCACGCGAACCACCTCCTGATCGCTGTTGTAGACGGTCAGGCGTTGGTCGGAGAGGTCGACCACAAGGCTGGCGACGAGCTCGAGCATGGCGAGGGAACAACTGAGCCCGCCCTAGCTGTCTCGGTTGAGACTTATTGGTCTCGCTTTGGAAGAATTTCGTTTTTCTAAGGCTTTATGGTGTCTCTGTAGGGTGAAAGATTGGCCTGAGCAGACCCTTGGCGCGTCCTGTCGTCGCAATCATCGGACGCCCCAATGTCGGTAAGTCGACCTTGGTGAATCGGCTGTGCCGCAGCCGTGAAGCCATCGTTCACGATCAGCCTGGCGTGACGCGTGATCGCACCTACCAGGACGGCTACTGGGGCGATCGGGAGTTCAAGGTCGTCGACACCGGTGGACTGGTGTTCGACGACGACAGCGAGTTCCTGCCGGAGATCCGGGAGCAGGCAGCTCTGGCGCTCGAGGAAGCCAGCGTGGCTCTGGTGATCGTGGACGGTCAGCAGGGGCTTACGGCCGCTGACGAGTCCATTGCGGAATTTCTACGCAGTCACCGCTGTCCCACGCTGTTGGCGGTGAACAAGTGCGAGTCGCCGGAACAGGGCCTGGCGATGGCCGGCGAATTCTGGGGCCTTGGCCTGGGTGAACCCCATCCGATCTCGGCCATCCACGGCGCCGGCACCGGAGAACTGCTGGATCAGGTGCTCACCTTTTTCCCCCCGAAGGATCAGGAGGGTGACGAGGAGGAGCCGATTCAGATGGCCATCATCGGACGGCCGAATGTCGGGAAATCCAGTCTGCTGAATGCCATCTGCGGAGAGCAGCGGGCGATTGTCAGCCCGATCCGCGGCACCACCCGCGACACGATTGACACCAGCATCATTCGTGAGAATCGTCCCTGGCGCCTGGTGGACACGGCGGGCATCCGCCGGCGGCGCAGCGTCAACTACGGCCCGGAATTCTTCGGCATCAACAGGAGTTTCAAGGCCATTGAACGCAGTGATGTGTGTGTTCTGGTGATCGATGCCCTCGATGGGGTGACCGAGCAGGATCAGCGCCTGGCGGGTCGCATTGAAGAGGACGGCCGTGCCTGCGTGGTGGTCGTCAACAAGTGGGACGCGGTGCAAAAAGACAGCCACACCATGACGGCGATGGAAAAGGAGCTGCGCTCCAAGCTCTATTTCCTCGATTGGGCTCCGATGCTGTTCACCTCTGCGCTCACCGGCCAGCGTGTGGAGAGCATCTTTGCCTTGGCTGCCCTGGCGGTTGAGCAGCACCGTCGCCGCGTCAGTACCTCCGTTGTGAACGAGGTGCTCAAGGAAGCACTGAGCTGGCGCAGTCCCCCCACCACCCGCGGTGGACGCCAAGGAAAGCTGTATTACGGCACCCAGGTGGCCAGCCGGCCGCCCAGCTTCACCCTGTTCGTCAACGACCCCAAGTTGTTCGGAGAGACCTACCGGCGCTATGTGGAGCGTCAGATTCGTGAGGGCCTCGGTTTCGATGGCAGCCCGCTGCGTTTGTTCTGGCGCGGCAAGCAGCAGCGCGATGCCGAACGCGACCTGGCCCGTCAGCAGAGTCGTAAAGGCTGAGCCATGGACTGGTTGCGCCAGGTCCCGATGGGTCAATACGTCGATGGCTCCACGGGTTGGCTCCGGCGCTTGGACCCTCGCCTGAAGCTGGCCTGGTCCCTTGTCTTTCTTCTTACGCCTGTTCTGGCGGGGCCCCTCTGGCGTGTTGGCCTGGTGGTGGCTCTGGTGCTGATCACCCTCGGTAGTGGACTGGCTCGTTCGCTGTGGTGGAGGTCTGTGCTGCTGCTGACGGCCTTGGCCGTTGTGGTGGGCCTCCTGTCGATGTTCTTGCCGGCTGTGGATCCCCCTGCGGCCTTCCCGCTGCGCAATCCGGCCGAGCTTCCGGGGCTCAAGACGGAAGGCCCCTCCTGGGATCTGTTGCGCCTCGGCCCACTGCAGTTGGGCGGTCTCCAACTGGGGCCGCTGGTGGTTGATCGGGCCTCGGCGCTGCTAGGGCTGCGAACGTCCACCTTGATCTTCACCGTGATTCACAGCGTCAACCTGATGCTGATCACGACCCCGCCTGAGGATCTGGTCTGGGCCCTCAGCTGGTGCCTGGCTCCCTTGCAGTGGCTGGGATGTCCTGTGGAGCGGCTGGGGTTTCAATTGCTGCTGGCTCTTCGCTTTCTGCCTCTGGTGCAGGAGGAGCTCCAGAATCTGCTGCGCTCTCTCGCCAGCCGTGCGGTCAACCTGCGCCAGCTGGGCTTCAAGGCCGGTTTCGGCCTGGTGCTGGCCGTCGGAGAGCGGCTGCTGGCCAACATTCTTCTTAGGGCTGAGCAGGGGGCCGATGCCCTGGTCGCCCGTGGGGGTCGAATTCTCGGTCCGTCGTACTTCCGCATGCCGCCTGATCGGGCTGCTCCCCTGCTGAATTGCCTGGCGATGGTCGTTCTTGTGTTGGTGATTGGGCTCCGTGGTCAGTACGGTGCTCTATGAGCTCCGATCACGGCATGGCGTCCGAGCGATATCTGAATCACCCCACCTTCGGGATGCTCTATCGGGTGGCTCCGGCAGGTGAAGGCCGTGACGTCTACGCCACCTTGTATGCCCAGCGCATGTTCTTCCTGGTCACCCTGCAGCCCCGTGGCGCTCAGTTCGAAGTGATTCCCTACGGGGATGCGCGGCACCACGCTGAGGTGCATCTGGGCCGTTGCCGTCGTGATGGCTCGGACGAGCTGGAGTCCTGGAGTCAGCTGTTCGATCAGACGTTCATCTGAACCCTTGACCGATACCTTCGCTGCGCGTTGGCAGGCGCTCCAGGCATGCCGCCCCTCTTCATCCAGGCTTCTGGCCGTCAGCAAGGGGCATCCGGCCGCGTCCGTGCGTTGCGTGGCTGAGCTTGGTCAGCGCGATTTCGGGGAAAGCCGCGTCCAGGAGGCTCTGCCGAAGCAGGAGGAGCTGATCGATCTGAACCTGCGCTGGCATTTCATCGGTCGCCTGCAAAGCAACAAAGTGCGGCCGGTGGTGAAGGCCTTCGACGTCATCCACTCGGTGGATTCCCTGTCGCTGGCCGAACGGGTGTCGCGCATTGCCGTGGAGGAGGCCCGTCAGCCTGAAGTGCTGCTGCAGGTGAAACTGCGTCCTGATCCCAGCAAAGGGGGGCTGTCAGCCGATGAACTCGGCGCCATCTGGTCTGACCTGCAGGCTCTGCCGGGGTTGCGGATCTCGGGTCTGATGACCATGGCGCCGCTCGACATGGCTGCAGATCAGCGCAAGACGTTGTTTTCCGACTGCCGTTCCCTGGCGGATCGGCTGGCCTTGGCGGAGTGCTCGATGGGGATGAGCACGGACTGGAAAGAGGCTGCTGAAGCGGGCAGCACCTGGCTCAGGATCGGTTCGGCCCTGTTCGGCCCGAGATTGGTGTCAACAGACGCTGCGAATTGACTTGCCCCGCCGCAGCGAAAACGGTATCCAGGGACATGGTTTTCGAACCACATTCAGACCGAGAGGAATCCCAAGGTGTCGCTGATCTCCCGTCTCCGTGCCGTCGTCGCTGGCGATGACTATCTCGATGGCGAATTGGATGATTTCGCCTACGACGACGAGCAAGATGACCAGGACCAGCGCGCCCTGCAGGCTGACGGTGGTGCGCTGGCCACCATTGGAGATTCCAACCCGTTTGACCTGGGTGGTGATCTGCCTGGATCCAACGTGATCGGCATGCCCGGCATCAGCAATGCTGTGTCCGAGGTGAATGTGATGGAACCCCGCAGCTTCGATGAAATGCCCCGGGCCATTCAGGCTCTGCGGGAGCGCAAGACCGTCATCCTCAACCTCACGATGATGGAGCCCGACCAGGCCCAGCGTGCCGTTGATTTCGTCGCTGGTGGCACCTTCGCGATCGATGGACATCAGGAGCGCGTCGGCGAGAGCATCTTCCTGTTCGCCCCCAGCTGCGTCACCGTGACCAACACCGGTCAAGACGAAGCCTCGGCTCCAACGGTGGTAAGCCGTGAGGCCGATGTGGCGGATGTCGACGAATCCGCCAGTGCACCCTCACCCGCCTGGGGAGCAGCAGCTCTCTGAAGCCCGCAGTGCAGCCCGCTTTCGGTGTGATCGGCCTGGGTCGCATGGCTCAGGCCCTTGTGGTTCCTCTCTTGGAACGTGGACGGATTCCGGCCGACCAGCTGTTGGCGGTGGTCGGAGGATCCGGCTCACTTGAGCAACGGCGTGGGGGCCTTCCGGCTGGCATCGGTTTGGTTGCGGCTGATGACCCTTCCGCTCAGCAGGTCTGGACGGCTCCGATGCAGCTGCTTGCGGTGAAGCCGCAGCAACTCGATGCCGTTGCAGCAGCTTCAGGACCTGTTGTGGGTCAACCGCTGCTCATCTCTGTGTTGGCGGGGGTGTCTCTGGCACGGTTGCAGCATTTGTTTCCCGGTCATCGCTGTGTGCGGGCGGTGCCTAACACCCCTGCGCTGGTGGGAGCTGGTTTGACGGCTCTGGCCTGGGGGGAGGGAATCGACCAAGGGCAACGGCATCAGGTGCGGCAGCTTTTCGCCGATGTGGGCGAAGTTCTGGAATTGGCGGAAGCCAAGCTCGATGCTTTCCTGGCGCTCACCTCATCGGGCCCTGCCTTTGTGGCCTTGGTGGCGGAAGCCATGGCTGATGGGGCTGTTGCTGCCGGTCTTCCCAGGGACCTAGCCCTGCGGCTGAGCCACCGCACCCTGGCTGGAACGGCTGAGCTGCTGGACCGTCGCAATCTGCACCCTGCCCAGCTCAAGGACATGGTCACCTCCCCGGGGGGCACCACCATCGCCGGCGTTCGCGCGCTCGAACGCATCGGCCTGCGCTCCGCCTTGATCGAAGCAGTCGTCGCTGCTGCGGAACGCAGCCGAGAGCTGGCCTAGGGCAGCACCTCCGGCCAACTCTGCCGGATCAGCAGCAGCGAGAAGTAGGGGCGAGGTTCGGCCGCAACTGCATCCGCGCAACAGATCTGCTGGTCGGGCCAGCCGACCCGCTCGGCAAACAGGGCTTGTTGCAGCAGGCCTCGCTGCTTCAGCAGGGGTTGCACCCAACTCCAGCGCCGACCGAGCTTCAGCAGGGCCACAACTTGCCCCGTTGCCGCGGCGGTGTCCAGCACCCGCTCCAGCTCCTCGGGTGTGTCGGGGCAAGGGCGCAACAGCAGTTGGTCCTGCTGCAGAGCGAGGGGCCAGAGGCCCGCAGCCGCGGCTGCTGAGCAGGAGGTGATGCCGGGAATCACGTTGATGGGACAGTCGGGCCACGCCTGACGGAGGGCTAGCAGCACGTAGCTGCAACTCGCAAACAGCGACGCATCTCCCTCACACAGCAGTGCCACCTGCTGGCCGGAACGGATGGCCTGCTGCAGCTCCTGCGCCGCCGCTCCCCAGGCGGTGCGCCGCGGTTCGGCGGCGTCCACCATCGGGAACAACAAGGGCAGACGCTGATGGTCGCTGCGGATCCAGGCCGCGGCGATTTTGGCGGCCATGCTGTCGGCCCCCGGTCGTCCGACCGGGTAGGCCACCACTTCCGCTTGGCGGATGGCTTCAACGGCGGCCAGGGTGAGCAGGGAAGGATCGCCGGGGCCGACCCCCACCAGTGTGAGACCCCCAGTCGTGGCGGGATCGATGATGGTCAGCAGTCGATGCGCCCGGGGTCCAGACGATGAGTCGTCTCAGCATCTTTCCAGACGAAAGCTCAGCCCATGCTGCGAATGGGCCCATGCCTGCTCTGGAGAGCAACGATCCGGCCGTGATTCAGTCGGAGCTCAGCCGCCGGGGCATCGGCTTTGAGCAATGGCCGGCGGAGCAGGGTCTGCCGGAGGGGGCCGACCAGGCCACCATCCTCCAGGTCTATGCCGATGCCATTGCCCGGGTTCAATGCGATGGCGGTTACGCCACGGTCGACGCGATTCGGATGACGCCGGATCACCCCGATCGCGAGCTCCTGCGCCGCAAGTTCCTTGAGGAGCACACCCATGCCGAAGACGAAGTGCGCTTTTTTGTGGAAGGGTGCGGCTTGTTTGTGCTGCACATCGGTTCCGAGGTGCTCAGCGTGCTGTGCGAACGGGGCGACCTGATGCGGGTCCCTGCTGGGACCCGTCATTGGTTTGACATGGGCTCTCAGCCTCAGTTCTGTGCTGTGCGTTGGTTCAACAACCCCGAGGGATGGGTGGCGCAGTACACCGGCAGCAGCATCGCCCAGCGATTTCCCAGGCTTGACTGAGGGGGCGTTCCAGACACCTTGATGCGTCTCCACCGCTTCCTTGCTGCGCTGTTGCTGGGTCTGCCCATGGCAACACCCATCCCTGTTGCTGCCGAGGATGCTCCTTTGGCACCCGAGGTTCAGCGCCGGGTTGCCGTGGTGGTGCTGGCCCGCCGCATTCGCGGCTATGCCGCCATGGCCAAGGCCAGCAGCGACTGCCAGGTGGAGAAGGGGCGTCTGCCGCGCCGCCAGGCCCGCCAAGCCCTGGCGATTTCGCTCGAGGAGTTGGGCATCAGCAGGCGCGTGCTGGATGACAGCTGCGCCTGGATCCAACCAAGGAGGCTGAAGCGCTGCGGCTGGCCGAAAACGAGCTCTGAACCTTTTCTCGACCTGGGTCTCAGAAGGGGGGCGGTGAGAGCGCTGGCTTTTATTCCCTCGGCGAATAAAAACCGCCCATAGGGTTCCGGCCTGTTTGCCTGGCTGCTGTGGTCGTTCGGTCGTGTCTCGCGTTGAAGCTGCTGGCGCTGTTGGTCGTGCCCTGTTCTGCCGCTGAGATGGATCTGGCCTCTGCCTCCAGGCTCCCCACCACGTCGCGATCCATCTCCACCTCCGCCAATGAGTCGGTTTTGGTGCTGAACCGCACCACGCGATCCCTCCCGCGCACGGGCGACCCCATCTGGAGTTTGCGTTTGGAAACCCCTGGTCAGCCCGTGCAGCACTTCGATGCCGTCAGCGGTCGGGCCCACCGTCAGAACGCCGATCGCCATCGCTCCGGCACCCGCGCGCCGCTCCCCGCCGGTCGCTACGTCCTTGGGCCGGTGGAGCCCCTGGGTCCCGCTGATCCAAAGGAACTCGGGCCGATCTGGATTGGGATTGAACCGCAGTTCCCCACGGGTCGAGGTCATCTGGGCATTCATCTCGACCCCAGTGCCAACCGCAATGCAAACAGCGGCACGCTCGGCTGTGTTGGCTTGATTCGCTGGGACGACATGCAGACCCTGGCGGGTCTGGTGCAGCGCCGTAACGTCCGAACATTGGTGGTGAGCGAGTGAATGTTCTCCGATTGGGGCTTCAGTTGGGGCGGCTGGTTGGACAACCGTCGGGGTGAGTGGTGGCTGCTGGCCCAGCTGCTGCTGATCACGGCCCATCTGCTGCCGGTCTGGCCAGCTCCCGCCAGCTTCGGTGTGGCGATTTGGCCCCAACCCTTGTTCGGGCTGGGCCTGCTGCTGTTGGCTTTTGGCCTGTTTCGGGCCCTTGAGGCGTTTCGCTGTCTCGGGGCCAGCCTTTCGCCGTTGCCAGCGGCCAAGCCGGCGAATCAGTTGATCGCCACAGGCTCCTACGCCATCTGCCGGCATCCCTTGTACCGGGCGGTGTTGCTGTGTTCCGCAGGAGTGGTGCTGGCCACAGGCAGCCCGCTGCATCTGTTGCTGTTGGTCAGCCTGGCGGCTGTGCTGCGGGGCAAAGCCCGCTTCGAGGAGCAGGGGTTGCGGGCGCTGCATCCGGATTACAGCCAATACGCCGCAGTCACCCCGGCGATTGTGGGCTGGTTTCCTGGCTTGGACTGGCGCTGATCGCCTGGCTCAGGCGGCGACCGTGCTGGTTTGCATCAGGTCGGCATAGAGCTGTTCGAGGGCGTCGATGTTGCTGGAAATCGTGTAGCGCTCCAAGGCGCGGAGCCGAGCTTTGCGGCCCAGTTCCGCGGTCAGCACCGGCTGGTCCCTGAGCACCGGCAGCAGCGTGCGCAACTGGGTGGTGACGCCCTGGGTGCTCAGCACGATTCCCGCCCCTTGCTCCAGCACCTCGCCATCGGCACCGGCATCGGTGGCCACGCAGGCTGTTCCGCTGGCCATCGCCTCCAGCAGGGCCAGCGACAGGCCCTCCACAAGGCTTGGCAGGATGAAGACCTCAGCGCACTGGAGCAGTGCAACCCGGGTGTCCAGGTCTGGCTCGTGGCCCCACCAGAGGATCCGATCGTCGTTGAACTGGTTCATCAGGCTGTTGCGCAGCGGCCCGTCGCCGACGATCACCAACCGGCAGCCCTCCGGTGAAACCAGCCGCCAGGCCCGCAGCAGGGCTTCAACGTTCTTCTCCGTTGCCAGGCGTCCCATGTAGAGGAAAATCCGTTCTCGCCCCAGCCGTTGCCGCACCTGCTGATGCATCAGCGAAAGGGTGCCGGGGCTGGTGGGGCACCAGCGGTCGGGGTCCACACCATTGGGAATCACCGTCAGTCGATCGGCGGGAACGCCCAGGCGCTCGAGAAAGTCCGCCTGAAGCTGTGAAAACACGATCACCCGGTCGTAGCGAGCCAGGGCCGGTGCATACAGCTGGTATGTGAGCTGTTGGGTGCCCGCCGTCAGGTTGCGCAGGCCTGCATCGAAGGGGGGATGAAAGGTGGCCACCAGGGGAACGCCCAGCTGCTGACAGAGCTCCGGCAGGCGGAAATCCAGGGGTGAAAGGGTGAGGCTGGCGTGCACGAGATCGGGCTGCAGCCGCTCCAGGGACTCCCTCAGCTCCCGCTGTGCCCCGGGGGAAGGGATCGTGTAGACCTGCGATTTGACCAGATAAGGCAGGCTGACGTCCGGATCGTTGGCCAGCAGCGATGTGTTGTCGCGCTCCGGGCTGCGCGGGTTATCGAAATGGATGAAGTGCACCTGATGCCCGCGTTTGCGCAGGGCCTCCGTGGTGCTGATCCCGTAGGACACATTCCCGCAGAAGGGAGACTTCTTGCCGAGCCACGCAATCTGCGCCAAGCGGGTTGGGCCTCCTCAGGCGAAACGGCAAGTTAGCAGCGTTGCCACGGCCGTTCGATCAACGCTGCCACCAGAGCCAACCCCGCCAGCAGCCACAGCACCGGTTGGAGACCAATGCTGCTCACCAAGGTGCCCGCCAGCACCAGCGGCAGGCTCAGGGCGATGTTGATCAGGTTGTTCTGCAGTCCAAACACCCTGCCGCGCTCGGTTTCGGGGGTTTCTTCCTGAATCGTGGTCTGGGCTGGGATCGCCACCAGAGCTGCTCCGATGCCCAGGATTCCGCAGAGGCTCAGGGTGAAGGCCAGGGATCCCCGCAGCTGGCTGAGCAGCACCAGGGTCCAGGTGATGGTTCCCAGGCCTGCTGCCGTGAGCCGGCGGCGGCTGAACCGATGGCCCAGCTGGGCGATCACCACAGCTCCGATTGCCATGCCCAGTCCACTCATGGCCAGCAAGGCACCAAAGCCTGAGGGCCCCAGGTTCTCGATCAGGGCAGCCAGCTGGAGCGCCAACACGTAAAGCGCTGCCAACAGGCTGTAGAGCAGCACCAGATGAATCATGGCGCCACGCACTGAAGGCACCCGGCGAAGCACCTGCAATCCTTCGCCGATCTCCGTCCACACCGATGTATTGGAGGGGGGCTTGGGGGCTTCCTGCAGCTTCAGGCGCGACAGGCTGAGGGCCGCAAGGCCGTAACAGAGCGGGAGCAGCAGAAACTCGCCGCCATCGATGCCGATGATCGCCAGGCTGCTGTGCAGGGCACGAAGAATCGGTTCCCCCAGCGCGAAGCCCAGGATCGTTGCCCCCATGCTGGTGGCTTGATAGAGGGAGTTGGCCGCTAACAGGTGATCTCCCGGCACCACCACAGGAATCGTGGCCTGTTCGGAGGGGGCGAAAAACTGGGTCAGGATTGACTCCAGGAAGGTCATGCCCACCAGCCCCCAATAGCCCCAGGGCAGACCAAGCCAGATGGGCCCCGGCAGCAGACAGAGCGGTGCGAACACCACCAACAGGGCTCGGATGGCGTTGCTGGCCACCATCACCCGACGCTTGGGCCAGCGGTCAGCCCAGACCCCAGCCACCGTTCCCAGCAGCATGGCCGGGATGGTGTTGGCCACAAAGATGCCTGTGGCCAGGAGGGTGATCACCTGGGTGCGTGTGCTGATGTCGAGGCCGTAATCCGAGGCCATCTCCGCCAGCACGCCGCTTCCCTGCCCCTTCAGCAGCAGGTGCTGATCGATTAGGAAGACCATCAGCACGATGTAGAACTTGTCCGCCAGCTGGGAAAAAATCTGCCCCAGCCAGAGTTTGCGGAAGTCCTTGAGGCGCAGCACGGCTTCCAAGCCACGCTTTCCCTCCGGGTTGCTGCCGGTAGGCAGAGCGGGTTCAGGGGTGGTGAGGCTCGGTCCGCTCAAGGGGCAATTGCATCGCGGCCATGATGGCTCACGCGCCTGCCAGGAGCGTCTCTCGCAGCATGGCCAGGGCTTTGCTGGGTCGGTTCAGATGCGTCCGGCTCCAGATCTCAACCACCCGCAGCAGCCGGCGCCACACGGCTGGGGGGCCCATCAGCTCACCGTCCCGGCGACGGGGCAGTTCGGCCCGGGTCAGTCGCTGGAGCAGGGCCAGTTCGGAGGGATTCAGCTGAATCGCCGCCCCGGGCTGCTCATCGATCGCAAAGCCGTCCTGCGGCAGAAGGCTGCAGCGCCAGTCCCACTGGCCAAGCGGTGGCTCGAGGGGATCGCCCGTGATGCAGCAGGTTTGCAACGGCAGTCCATAACCCCCCAGGGTGAGCAGATGGATGCAGGCCTGGACCGTGCCGGCCAGCACCAGCTCCGGGTCAGCTCGGTGCTCCTCCAGGCGTTCCAGGTGCAGCTGTATCGTGCCCAGCAGCCCGTCCACAGGGTCCTGGGCCGCCAGTTGAAGGCACAGATCACAAAGCGCCTGCGCCGCAGCCAGGGTTTCCAGCTGTTGCCCGAGGCCCGAAAAACTGCGCAGCACCCGCAGTTGTCGCACCCGGGCCAGGCCGCTGCGTCCTCCCACCTGCAGTTCCAGCAGGGTGAGGGGGGCCGCGGCGGCCAGACTGCTCTTGGGGCGGCGCGCTCCGGGAACGGCGAAGCGACTGACGCCCTCCGCATCACTGAGCAGGCTCAGCAGGCGGTCGTGCTCGCCGAGGGGTCCCACCTTGAGGGCGAGTCCGGTGAGGCGTCGTTCTGCCATTCAGGCCGCGGGGCGGCGCTGGGCCTGCAGAAGAGCCGGCGCGCTGCTGGTGCCCAGCAGATCGGCCCCCGCCAACAGCAGGTCTCCTGCATGGCTGAGGCTGTGGATGCCACCGGCTGCCTTGATGGCGCAGCGTTTGCGGATCAGCTGTTTCAACGCAAGGATCTGATCGGCATGGCAAGCCGGGCCAAAGCCGTTGCTGGTCTGCAGTCCCGAAGCTCCAGCATCAATGGCGGCCTCCACGGCCAGTTCCAGCTGTTCATTCTCCAGACGGGCCATGTCCAGGACGGCCCGCACGGGAAGCCCCAGCTCGCAGAGGGCGGCGAGTTCCTCGGCAAACGCGCCTGAATCGCCGTTCGCCAAAGCGCTGAAATCGGGCACGACATCGAGTTCCTGGGCGCCATGGGCGGCACACCACTCCGCTTCCGCCAGCTTGAGCTCAGCGGGAATGGTTCCGAAGGGAAAGCCGATTGCCGCCACCAGGCGAGGACCTGCGTCGGTGGTCCCTATGCGTTCCCGCAGCAGCGGCAGCTGACGCGGTGTGGTGCAGATGGCCCGCACGCCCTCCTGCATCCCGGAATCACAGAGGGCTTGGAGCTGGTCCCGGGTCAGCAGGGGGTCGAGGATCGCCTGATCAAGCCGGGGGGGGAGGTCGGGGAGCTCTTGGGCTGGATCAGCCATGGCGGGCCGGGAGGTCACTCACGAGCCTGAATCACCCCATACCCACCGTGGTTGCGGCGGTAGATCACCTGCAGCTGATCGCTCTCCTTCTCCCGGAACAGATAGAAGTCGTGGTCGATCAGATCCAGTTGGCGGCGTGCCTCCTCAAGGCCCATGGGCGGCATGGCGAAATATTTGCGTCGCACTCCCGGATCCGGCAGTTCCGCCTCACGCCCTTGCAGAAGGGAGGCTTCAACGGTGGATGCATCGTTGACCACATCCGTGCTGGGGGTGTGGCTGGCGCTGTGGCCGTGGCTGTGGTGGTGATCGCTGTGGCGTTCCTTCCAGCGACGCAGTTGGCGGGCCAGTTTCCCAGCGGCCAGATCGATGCTGGCGTACAGGTTTTCACTGCGTTCCTGGGCGCGGATCACCGTGCCGTTGGCAAAGACCGTCACCTCGGCGGTCTGCTGCGGCACCCGGGGATTGCGGGCCACGGAGAGATGGACGTCGGCCTCGCGAACAGCATCACCGAAGTGCGATGTGGCCCGCTCCAACTTGGTTTGGGTGTAATCCCGCAACGCCGGCGTGATCTCGAGGTTGCGACCATGGATCAGCAACTTCATGCCTCACTCCTGTGCCGGTTGTTATCGGCAAGCTAGATACGGCGCACGATTCGGCCCACCCCCAGCGTGCATTTCTTTTCGAGCCCGGTGATCCGGTTCGATTCGATGCCGCCTGGTCGGCGCAACAGCGCTGGCAGAGCACTCTTCTTGCTGATCCATCGGCTCCGGAGGCGGTCTGGATCCTGCAGCACCAGACCTGTTACACCCTCGGTCGTGGTGCCAGCGAGGAGCACCTGCATTTCGATCCCGCTGACCCACCGGCACCCCTGTATCGGATCGATCGGGGCGGGGAGGTGACCCATCACCTGCCCGGCCAACTGGTGGCCTACCCGGTGTTGGACCTTCAGCGCCGCACGCCCGATTTGCACTGGTATCTGCGTCAGTTGGAACAAGTCGTTCTGGATGTTCTGGCGGAGTTGGGCCTGGAGGGTCAGCGTCTGCCGGGGTTGACCGGCCTCTGGTTGGACAACCGCAAGGTCGCCGCCATCGGTGTGGGCTGTCGCCGCTGGATCACCCAGCACGGCCTGGCCCTCAACGTTGATTGCTCGATGCAGGGGTTTGAGCGAGTCACCCCCTGTGGGCTCACCGGTCGTGCGGTTGGGCGGCTTGCGGACTGGTTGCCAGGGCTGACGTCGGCTGAGGTGCAGCCGTTGCTGCGGCAAGCCCTGGCCCATCGTTTCGGTCTGGTCTGGGAGGAGGAAGCGAGATAGACCTGAGCTGTTTGAACCCCTGCCTCGGATGACGGCCAGCTGGAGCCCGACAACCCGTGAAACGGACGCTTTGCAGCGTCATGCCCATGTTCAGAAGTTGCAGAGGGTCGATGCGGTGTGGCCCTGGCTCGCCAACCGCCACGGGCTGATTGCCGCCGTCGATGCGCCCCATGCGGCGCATCCCGAACGCTTCAATTTCGGCGAACTGGCGGAGCGCATCGCCACCGCTGCTGCCGCCTTTCGGCGCCATGGCGTGAAGGATGGGGATGTGGTGGCTCTGTTTGCTGAGAACAGCCCCCGCTGGCTGGTGGCGGATCAGGGCCTGATGCGTGCCGGTGCAGCTGATGCCGTGCGCGGTGCCTCGGCCCCGGTGGAGGAGCTGCGCTACATCCTTTCGGATTGCCGGGCGACGGCCCTGGTGGTGCAGAACGCTGATGTGTGGCGTCGTCTGGCCCTTCCCCCAGAGCAAAGGGCTCAGCTGCGTTTTGTGCTTCAGCTGGAAGGGGAGCCTCCCGAGGGCGCCATGGGTTGGGAGGCGTTTCTGGCGTCAGGGGCCGGCCTTGATCCCGTTGGCCCGGCGGGGGGGCGAGACGCCGTTGCCACTGTTCTGTACACCTCGGGCACGACCGGCCAACCCAAAGGGGTCCCTTTGACCCACGCCAACCTGCTGCATCAGATGAGCTCACTGGCCTGTGTGGCCTATCCCGAGCCCGGTGCTCCGGTGCTGAGTGTGTTGCCCATCTGGCATGCCTACGAGCGCAGTGCCAGCTACTTCTTCCTCTCCTGCGGCTGCACGCAGACCTACACAACCATCAAGCAACTGAAGAAGGATCTGCCGCGGGTCCGGCCGATCGCGATGGCCACCGTGCCGAGGCTCTGGGAGGCGGTTCAGGCTGGATTTGAGGATGTGCTCAAGACCTTCCCCCCCTCCCGGCAGCGCCTGCTGCGGGCGGCATTGGCCAACAGCGCTGCCCAGCGCAAAGCCGTGCGAACGGCACGCAACCTCCTGCTGGAACCGGTGTCAGCCTCCGGCAGGCTGCGTGCCTGCGGCTCCGCTGCCCTGCGCTGGCCCCTGCATGCCCTGGCCTCGACCTTGATCTGGCCGAAGCTGCGTCGCCAGCTCAGTGGCGGTCAGCTCGCCTATCCGATCAGTGGTGGCGGTGCCATCGCGCCCCACATCGATGCCTTTTTTGAAGCCTTGGGGATTGAGCTGCTGGTGGGATATGGCCTCACCGAAACCAGCCCTGTGGTGAGTTGCCGCAGGCCCTGGCGCAACATCCGCGGCAGCTCCGGGCTGCCGATGCCCCAGACCGAATTCCGGATCGTCGATCCCGACAACGGTCAGCCCCTGGGCTTCCGGCAACGGGGGCGGGTGATGGTGCGGGGCCCCCAGGTGATGGCGGGCTACCTCGGCAAACCCGAGGCCAGCGCCAAGGTTCTCGATGCCGCGGGATGGTTTGACACCGGCGATCTCGGCATGCTTTTGCCGGATGGTTCGGTGGCCCTCACCGGCCGGGCCAAGGACACGATTGTGTTGAGCAGTGGCGAGAACATCGAGCCCGGCCCCCTGGAAGAGGCCCTGGTGGCCAGCCCCCTGATCGAGCAGGTGATGATGGTGGGTCAGGACGAACGCCAGCTCGGTGGCCTGATCGTTCCCCGTGCTGAGGCGATCGTGGCCTGGGCGGCAGAAGCCGGCGTGAGCGTGGCGCAGGATCTGGGCGGCCAACCCGGTGATCCGGCCCTGCTGCGCTTGTTGATGCGCGAATGCAACCGCTTGCTCAAGCAGCGGTCGGGCTCCCGCAGTGATGAACGGCTGGCGGGGGTGGTGCTTGTGGACCCCTTCAGCATTGAAAACGGACTCCTGACCCAGACCCTCAAGCAGCGCCGTGATCGCATCACCAGCCGCGATCAGCAGTTGATCGATGCCCTCTACGGACGTTGAACGCGGCTGATGAGGCTTGGGGGGTGGTCGGTTGTCCGGTGATTGACCCCGCGTGAAAGGGCTGACACGCTTTGGCCGTCTCCCAAGAACCCATGTCCGACGGCACTTCCCTGACGATCAAGCGTCCGATCACCGTCCGCGCCGTCGTGACGCCCACCTGGAAAGAAGAAGCAGAGCGCGAGCTCAGCAATGGCATTGCCACCGCTGACCAACAGCTGGCACAGCTGGAACAGGAAGGTCAGGACGTGGTGGACCAGGTGCGTCGTCAGAGCGCCAACCCCCTGGATCCCCGTGTGCAGGATCAGGTGGCGCAGATCCAACAGCAGGTGGCGGCCAAGCGCGCCGAGCTGGAGGAGCAGAAGCGCAACCTGCTTCAGCAGCAGGCCCAGGTGCGTGAGCTGGAGATGGACCAGATCGTTGAGCAGGGTCAGCTGGAGAGCAGCTGTGAGCTGAAGGTCGGCGACAACCTGGTGCAGAAGATGCAGGTGGCCATCGTTGTGAAGGATGGCGTTGTGCAGTCGATTGAGGAAGCCTGATCGGCTTGCCTCTGCTGACTCGTAAACTCCCCTGATCTGCCCTCCCGGAGACGGTTTTGGCGACCACGGACATCTTCATGCCTGCCCTCAGCTCCACCATGACGGAGGGGAAGATCGTGGAGTGGCTGAAACAGCCCGGAGACAAGGTGGCTCGGGGCGAGTCGGTTCTTGTCGTTGAGTCCGACAAAGCGGACATGGACGTTGAGTCGTTCCAGGACGGCTACCTCGCAGCGGTCCTGATGCCTGCTGGCAGCACGGCACCGGTGGGCGAAACCATCGGTTTGATTGTCGAAACCGAGGCTGAGATCGCCGACGCGCAGGCCAAGGCCCCCAGCGCTCCTGCTGCGGCGCCCGCCCCTGCACCGGCTCCGGCGCCCACGCCAGCTGCGGTTCAGACCCCAGCTCCGACTCCTGCCCCGGCCCCGGCACCTGTTGCTGCCCCTGCACCGTCGGCACCGGTGGTGAACGACGGTCGCATCGTGGCCAGCCCCCGGGCCAAGAAGCTGGCCTCCCAGATGGGTGTGGACCTGGCCACCGTGCGCGGCAGCGGCCCCCACGGCCGGATTCAGGCCGAAGACGTGGAGCAAGCCTCCGGTCAGCCCATCTCCGTGCCCAGGGTGGCGGAAGGAACGGCCCCCGCTGCTTCCTCGGCTGGCGCAGCAGCAGCAGCATCAGCGGCCCCGTTGGCTCCGGCGGGCAATAGCTTTGGTCGGCCCGGCGAGACCGTGGCCTTCAACACCCTCCAGGGTGCGGTGAACAAAAACATGGAGGCGAGCCTTGCGGTTCCCTGCTTCCGCGTTGGTTACACCATCACCACCGACAAGCTGGATGCCTTCTACAAACAGGTAAAGCCCAAGGGCGTCACGATGACGGCTCTGCTGGCCAAGGCTGTGGCCGTCACCCTGGCGCGTCACCCCCAGGTGAATGCCGCCACCACCGCTGCCGGCATGGCCTATCCAGCCGACGTGAACGTGGCTGTCGCTGTGGCGATGGAAGACGGTGGCTTGATCACGCCGGTGCTGCGCAATGCCGATCGCACCGATCTCTACGAGATGTCTCGTCAGTGGGGTGATCTGGTCAAGCGCTCCCGCAGCAAGCAGCTGCAGCCGGAGGAGTATTCCACGGGCACCTTCACCCTCTCCAACCTCGGCATGTTCGGTGTTGATCGCTTCGACGCGATCCTTCCCCCAGGCACCGGGGCCATTCTCGCCGTCGCTGCATCACGCCCCACGGTGGTGGCGAACAAGGACGGCTCCATCGCCGTCAAGCGTCAGATGCAGGTGAACCTGACGGCGGATCATCGCGTGATTTACGGCGCCGACGGTGCCGCATTCCTGAAGGATCTTGCCGATCTGATCGAGAACCGTCCAGAAAGCCTGGCGCTCTGATCGGTCGCCCGCGTGCCTGACCCCAGGGACCTGCAACTCAGCAGCTACGACTACCCGCTGCCACCTGAGCGCATCGCTCAGGCACCGGTTGAGCCCCGCCACAGCGCTCGCTTGTTGATGGTTCCCCCCCAGGGGGAGCCATCAATGGATGCTGCTCACGGCCAGGTGTGGGATCTGCTCGAGCAGCTGCAGCCTGGTGATCTGCTGGTGGTGAACGACACCCGGGTGTTGAAGGCCCGCCTGGCGGTGCGTCGTTCCGGGGGTGGGCTGTCCGAGTTGCTGGTGCTGGAGCCGCGGGGGGAGGGCCGCTGGCTTTGCCTGGCCCGTCCTGCCAAGCGCATGCGGCCCGGCGACAGCCTCACGATTGATGGCACTTCGATCAGCCTGACGGTGCTTGCAGAAGACCCCGCCAGTGGTGGACGGGTGGTGCAGTTCCCCAGTGATTGCAGGGATGCCGAAACCATTGAGGGTTTGCTCAATGACGTGGGCGAGGTGCCTCTACCGCCCTACATCGAACGGCACGACCCCAGCGACAGCCAGCGCTATCAGACCCGTTACGCCGACCGCCCCGGTGCGGTGGCCGCCCCGACGGCGGGGTTGCATTTCAGTGATGAACTGCTGGCGGGCTTGCAGAAGAAAGGGGTGGATCTGGCCCGGATCACCCTGCATGTGGGCCTCGGCACCTTTCGCCCCGTTGAAACGGAAGACCTCACCGCCTTGGAGTTGCACAGTGAATGGGTGGATGTCAGCCCTGCTGTGGTGGAGTCGGTGCAGGCTTGTCGAGGCCGGGTGATTGCGGTGGGAACCACGAGTGTTCGTGCCCTGGAGGGGGCCGCTCAAGCCCATGGCGGTGTTCTCAAGCCCTACACCGGGCCGGTGGATCTGGTGATTCAGCCGGGCTATCAGTTCAAGGTGATTCAAGCCCTGCTCACCAACTTCCATCTGCCCAAAAGCTCTCTGCTGCTGTTGGTGAGTGCCCTGATCGGCCGGGAAACCCTGTTGAAGCTCTACGCCGAAGCGATTGAAAGGAGCTATCGCTTCTTCTCCTATGGCGATGCCATGTGGATTGATGCAGCGGCGGTGCAGCCCCAGGCCCGCCCACCAGCACGCTGAGACCTGAACGGTTCACGGTGAGGCCATAAAAAAAGCCCCGTCAACGACGGGGCCAAGGCTTCTGGTGGAGCCAGCTCAGACAGCCACCGGTTGCTCGATGATGCCGGTCGGCACTTCAGCAAACATCACCGAGGAGAGGTAACGCTCGGCCAGGTCGGGCAGCACCACCACGATGGTTTTGCCGGCGTACTCATCTTTCTCGGCCAGACGAATGGCGGCTGCAGCGGCGGCACCGCAGGAGATGCCCACCAGCAGGCCTTCCTCCTGGGCCAGGCGCAGGGCCATGGCAACGGACTCCTCGTTGGTCACCTGCTCCACCTTGTCAACCACGGAGAGGTCGAGGTTCTGGGGGATGAAGCCGGCACCGATGCCCTGGATTTTGTGGGGACCGGGTTTGACGGCCTCACCGTTCATGGTCTGGGTGATCACCGGGCTGTTGGTCGGTTCAACGGCCACAGATTCGATCGCCTTGCCCGCTTCATTCTTGATGTAACGGGAGACGCCGGTGATGGTTCCACCGGTGCCGACGCCGGCCACGAGCACGTCAATGGCGCCATCGCAGTCGTTCCAGATTTCAGGACCGGTGGTCTTGAAGTGGATTTCGGGGTTGGCGGGATTGTCGAACTGGCCGGGCATGAAGTACTTGGCCGGATCGCTATCAGCGATTTCCTTGGCCTTGGCGATCGCGCCGGGCATTCCTTTGGCGGCCTCGGTGAGGATCAGTTCAGCCCCGAGCACGGCCATGACCCGACGCCGCTCGATCGACATCGACTCGGGCATCGTCAGGATCAGCTTGTACCCGCGGGCTGCGGCGGTGAAGGCCAGAGCGATGCCGGTGTTGCCGGAGGTGGGCTCAACAATCACCTTGCCCTTGGTGAGCTTTCCGCTCTTTTCTGCGTCCCAGATCATGTTGGCGCCGATCCGGCATTTGACGCTGTAGGCGGGGTTGCGCCCCTCAACCTTGGCCAGCACAGTGGCCTTGCAGTTTTTGGTGACGTTGTTCAGCTTGACCAGCGGGGTGTTGCCGATGGCCTGGCTGTTGTCGTCGTAAATGCGGGACATGGAGCTGCTGTAGAGGGGCCCGAAGAAAACAAACTAATGATCGAAAGCCTCTCCTCACCCGGTTGTTAAGGGCTTTTTCAGAGTCTCACCGGACTCTTCGTCAGCAAACGCTTGCTCAAATCGCATCCACAGTGCCTCGGGGTCTTCCAGACCGACGGACACCCGGAGCAGATCAGCCGGCACACCGCATTGCTCCGCCCAGCTCAGTTCGTCGTAGTGGGCCAGCTGGGTGTAGGGGCACACCAGACTGAAATCGGTGCCAAGGCTGGGGCCTTTGCTGATCCGAAGCGCGTCGTAAACCCGTTTGGAGTGCTCTTGGCCTCCCTTCAGTTCAAAAGAGAGCAGGCAGCCGTGGCCAGCTCCGCTGCGCATCAAGGCGCGGAAGTTGGGGCAGCTCTTTGGATGCAGCACCCGCTTCACGGCTGGATGGGCTTCGAGCCGTTCCGCCAGAAGCAGGGCGTTCGCATCGAGTTGCGGCACCCGCTGGAGCACATCCCGGCTGGCGATCTCCAGGGCGATGGCATCGGCATCGCTGAGGGGGGCGATGGCTGGAACCGCCGCCAGCAGGTAGGCCGCCCAGGGCGACTGTGGGCTCACCAGCACACTGCCCGCCATCACATCACCGCGGCCGGCGAAGCTCTTGGTGAGCGAGGTGAAGATCAGATCGGCGTAGGGCAGGGCGTTGAGGTTGATGCCGGTGCCGATCGTGTCATCGGCAATAACTGGAATGCCGCGGCTGCGGGCCAGGGCCGACACGCCCGGCAGATCCATGCAGCGCAGCAGCGGATTGCTGGGCAGCTCCACAATCACGGCCGCCGGCTGGAGCTGATCCAGGGCCGCTTCCACCTCGGCGAGGCTCTGCGGTTGCAACAGCTCGCCACCGTGAAACACCACCTGAGGCTGCTTCAGCACATCCACATAGGGGAAGCCCAGCTGCAGCGTGGGCTTCCCCGGCCGCAGCGTCTGGATGGCGCTGAGGGCCGCATACAGGCCGGCCATTCCCGCTGGATGCAGGCTGATCTGCTGGGCGTCGACGCCATGGATGCCAGCCAGACGCTTTCGAATCAGCTCGCGGGCCGCGTCGCCGGATGTGCTGCTGGGGGCCGTCTCCTTCCCCAGTGCGATGGCGGCCTGGCGGGAGGAGAGGCCCAGGCCGGTGTGCTGCCAGAACGCTTTGGCATGGGCGCTCGCCGCTGCATCACTGCGCAGGCAGGTCAGCCCAGCAATGGCAATCAGCTCCGAGCGGCTCTCCGGTGCCTTGCGTTGGCAGTGGGCCAGGGCTGCCTGGGCTGCCGCTTCGGTGGGGTAGGGCCAGACCGTGGTGCCTGCAAGTTCCGAAGGCTGAACCAGTTGTCGGATCAGCGGATGCAGGCCGAAGCGGGGATAGATCGTCTGCAGGGCATCGCGGCAGGCCGGATCCTTCTCTTCGTAGGCGACCACATCGCGCCAGCGCGGCAGCGCCACAGACACCGCATGGGGGGAGTCGGGCAAGGGATGACCGAGATCAGGGCCCTGCCAGGCCGGATCGCTGAGCAGATTGCGGGGACTCACGCCAGCAGCTCCAGGGCCTGGTCCAGATCGGCCTGCAGATCGGCGAGGTCTTCGCAGCCCACCGAGAAGCGCACCAGGCCGTCGTCGATGCCCAGCTTGGCCTTCACCTCGGCGGATACCGCCGCGTGGGTCATGGTGGCGGGGTGGCAGATCAGGCTTTCGATGCCGCCCAGGCTTTCAGCCATGGTGAACCAGCGCAGTTGTTTGCAGAGGGCATAGGTCTGCTCCTGGCTGGCGTTGAAGCTCACCGTCACGATGGCGCCACCGGCACGCATCTGACGGGTTGCCACCTGATGCTGGGGGTGATCACTGCGGTGTGGGTAACGCACCCAGTTCACCTTGGCGTGCCCCGCCAGCTGATCGGCCAGGGCCGCGGCATTGGCCATCTGCTGCTTGAGCCGCAGCGGCAGGGTCTTGATGCCCCGCGTGATCAGCCAGCAATCAAAGGGGGAGGGCTGCAGGCCCAGGGCCTTCTGGGAGAACACCATTTTTTGGTGCCACTCAGGATCGTTGGTGCACACGGCTCCCCCGAGGGCATCGGAGTGGCCGTTGATGTACTTTGTCGTGCTGGTAAGTGAGAGGGTGGCGCCCAGCTCCAGAGGGCGCTGCACCAGGGCGGTGGCGAAGGTGTTGTCCACCACCACGGGGATGCCGAGGGGTTGGGTGATGGCGCAGACCGCCTCCAGGTCGATCACCTTGAGCAGAGGGTTGGTCGGGCTCTCCAGCCACACCATCGCCGGCTTCTGGGCTTTGATCTGCTCGAGTGCGGCTGGCTGGGTGAAGTCCACCCAAGCGGTTTTCAGGCCGAACTTGGCGAACACCTGCTCGAACAGCCGCACGGTGCAGCCGTAGAGGTTCTCTTCGCAGAGCACCAGATCGCCCTGCTTCAGCTGGGAGACCACGGCGGTGATGGCGCTGACGCCGGAGGCGAACACGGTGGCGTGGGCGCAACCTTCAACCGAAGCGAGCACCCCATCAAGGATGCGGAAGTTGGGGTTGCCGGAACGGGTGTAATCAAATCCGCCAGCGTTGCCATGGGCAAAGGTGCTGGTGGGGAAGATCGGCGGCATCACCGTGCCGGTGTCTCCCGCAAAGCTGTCGCCGTGGTGGATCACCCGGGTGTTCAGGCCTGTGTTCACGGACGATCCATCGATTCGGACAGGCTAAGAAATCGCCTCTCCCATCCCAACAAAAAACCCCCGCCGTGTGGCGAGGGTTGATGACGATCGTTTGGGTTGAACCGTTGGATCAGTCGAGGTCGGGCATGCCGAGCACAGGCTCAGCCTTGCGGTCGATGCCTTTCTCGAATCCAGCAGCAGCAGCGCGAGCGCGGCCGGCGTGCCAGAGGTGACCAACCAGGAAGAAGAAGGCGAGCACGAACTGCGTTGCACCCAGCCACTGGCGGAGGTTCACGTAGTTCACCGAGTTGGGCTCGGTGATGATGCCGCCCACGGAGTTGATCGAGGCGTTGGGAGCGTGGGTCATGTACTCAGCCGCACGGCGCACTTGCCAGGGCTGAATGTCGTTCTGCAGCTTGTCGAGGCTGAGACCGTTGGGGCCACGCAGGGGCTCCAGCCAGGGACCACGGAAGTCCCAGAAGCGCATGGTTTCACCGCCGAAGATGATTTCACCGGTGGGTGAGCGCATCAGGTACTTACCAAGGCCGGTGGGGCCCATGGCGGAACCGATGTTGGCGCCAAGGCGCTGGTCACGCACCAGGAAGGTGAAGCTCTGAGCCTGGGATGCCTCAGCGTTGGTGGGGCCCCAGAACTCGGAGGGATAAGCGGTGTTGTTGAACCAGATGTAGGCCGAAGCGATGAAGCTCATGAAGCTCAGAGCGCCAAGGCTGTAGCTCAGGTAGGCCTCACCGTTCCAGATGAAGGCACGACGCACCCAGCCGAAAGGCTTGGTGATGGCGTGCCAGATGCCACCGAAGATCAGGGTCAGACCCAGCCAGATGTGGCCACCGATGATGTCCTCCATGGAGTTCACACCGATGATCCAGCCCTCGCCACCGAAGGGAGCGCGGAACAGGTAACCGAAGATCACGCCCGGATCGAGGGTCGGGTTGGTGATCATGCGGACGTCACCGCCGCCGGGGGCCCAGGTGTCGTAGACGCCGCCGAAGAACATGGCCTTGAAGACCAGCAGCAGGCAGCCGACGCCCAGAAGGATGAGGTGATAACCAATGATGTTGGTCATCTGGTTCTTGTCACGCCAGTCCTGGGAGAAGAAGGAGGAATAGTTCTCCAGGATCTCCGGACCACGCAGGGCGTGATAAAGGCCGCCGAGGCCGAGCACGGCGGAGCTGATCAGGTGCAGGACACCGACCACGAAGAAGGGGAAGAGATCAGTGACCTCACCGCCGGGGCCCACGCCGTAGCCAAGGGTGGCAACGTGGGGCATGCAGATGAAGCCCTGCTCGTACATGGGCTTGTCGAAGGTGAAGTGGCTCACCTCGAACAGCATCATTGCGCCGGCCCAGAAGACCATCAGACCAGCGTGGGCCACGTGGGCACCAAGCAGACGGCCGGACAGGTTGATCAGGCGGGCGTTGCCGGACCACCAGGCATACCCGGTGGAGGGAAGGTCTTTGCCGCCAGTGGCGCCAAGACCGGGATTAGAGAGCGTTACCACGGGGCAGAACCTCTTCAGGGAAGACGAAGTTTTCGTGCGGCTGGTCAGCCGGTG
>NZ_UCNU01000018.1:0-6042 GCF_900474085.1 Synechococcus sp. UW86 | reverse complement strand
CGGGGGATGTGGTGTTATGGTTTTGTCTTGCGCGGGAGCCGAGAGGTGAGCGCGCAAGCCGAAGCGCTTGAGGCGAAAGTCTTGATGTGTCTGAGGCGGCTTACGAGACCAAGAGGGAGCGATCCCACGGTGTTGTAAGTTCTTCAAGCGGTCGCGAGAGGCCGCGATGACCAACCAACCGATCTCCTGAAAGGGAGTGAGGAACAGTCTGGTCGCACCTGGACAATTGAAAAGTTTAGGAACTGACGCTTTCATCGCGTTTGGTTCTGAGCCGAACCGCAAGGTGAGGTGAGGAGCCGAATGAAAGAGCGATGAAGGTGTGAGGTCCCGTCAAAAAATTTCGTTGCGCTGAAGCAATTCGCTGCAACGGGAGGGTTTTCACGAACTCTCTTGTTGTCGGTGTGCGGATTGTGGAGCAACAACCGGATCTGAGATCCCGGAAAGTCATTGACAGAGAAATCTAGAGATGCACTCTTAAGAACCCTTTTGTGTCAGCGAAAGGAGGCCTCAACTGTTGCCAGTTTTTGCTGAGTAATGGGTGACGCAAATCATTTTGAGGACGTGAAAACGTCTAAGAGGAAATGATCTACAACGGAGAGTTTGATCCTGGCTCAGGATGAACGCTGGCGGCGTGCTTAACACATGCAAGTCGAACGAACCTTCGGGTTAGTGGCGGACGGGTGAGTAACGCGTGAGAATCTGCCCTCAGGAGGGGGACAACAGCTGGAAACGGCTGCTAATACCCCATATGCCGCGAGGTGAAATGAATTTCGCCTGAGGATGAGCTCGCGTCTGATTAGCTAGTTGGTGTAGGTAATGGCTCACCAAGGCATCGATCAGTAGCTGGTCTGAGAGGATGATCAGCCACACTGGGACTGAGACACGGCCCAGACTCCTACGGGAGGCAGCAGTGGGGAATTTTCCGCAATGGGCGAAAGCCTGACGGAGCAACGCCGCGTGAGGGATGAAGGCCTCTGGGCTGTAAACCTCTTTTATCAAGGAAGAAGATCTGACGGTACTTGATGAATAAGCCACGGCTAATTCCGTGCCAGCAGCCGCGGTAATACGGGAGTGGCAAGCGTTATCCGGAATTATTGGGCGTAAAGCGTCCGCAGGCGGCCCTTCAAGTCTGCTGTTAAAAAGTGGAGCTTAACTCCATCATGGCAGTGGAAACTGTTGGGCTTGAGTGTGGTAGGGGCAGAGGGAATTCCCGGTGTAGCGGTGAAATGCGTAGATATCGGGAAGAACACCAGTGGCGAAGGCGCTCTGCTGGGCCATCACTGACGCTCATGGACGAAAGCCAGGGGAGCGAAAGGGATTAGATACCCCTGTAGTCCTGGCCGTAAACGATGAACACTAGGTGTCGGGGGAATCGACCCCCTCGGTGTCGTAGCCAACGCGTTAAGTGTTCCGCCTGGGGAGTACGCACGCAAGTGTGAAACTCAAAGGAATTGACGGGGGCCCGCACAAGCGGTGGAGTATGTGGTTTAATTCGATGCAACGCGAAGAACCTTACCAGGGTTTGACATCCTGCGAATCTCTTGGAAACAGGAGAGTGCCTTCGGGAACGCAGTGACAGGTGGTGCATGGCTGTCGTCAGCTCGTGTCGTGAGATGTTGGGTTAAGTCCCGCAACGAGCGCAACCCACGTCTTTAGTTGCCAGCATTTAGTTGGGCACTCTAGAGAGACTGCCGGTGATAAACCGGAGGAAGGTGTGGATGACGTCAAGTCATCATGCCCCTTACATCCTGGGCTACACACGTACTACAATGCTACGGACAAAGGGCTGCAAGTTCGCGAGGACAAGCAAATCCCATAAACCGTGGCTCAGTTCAGATCGTAGGCTGCAACTCGCCTACGTGAAGGCGGAATCGCTAGTAATCGCAGGTCAGCATACTGCGGTGAATACGTTCCCGGGCCTTGTACACACCGCCCGTCACACCATGGAAGTTGGCCACGCCCGAAGCCGTTACTCCAACCCTTGTGGAGGAGGACGTCGAAGGTGGGGCTGATGACTGGGGTGAAGTCGTAACAAGGTATCCGTACCGGAAGGTGCGGATGGATCACCTCCTAACAGGGAGACAACACAATGATTTTGATGCCTGAGTACTTTTATTCTTAGGCCGAAATCCTGTCACCTTAGGTCGATCGGTACCTCAGCTTTGAAGTCAAGGATCAGCAGCAATGTTGATTGCTTGATGGAGATTTTCAGTTCCTAAACTTTGTCTAGGTCACACCCCAAAAGGGATGAGACTCCTGGGCCATTAGCTCAGGTGGTTAGAGCGCACCCCTGATAAGGGTGAGGTCCCTGGTTCAAGTCCAGGATGGCCCATTCGGTGTTGGGGGTTTAGCTCAGTTGGTAGAGCGCCTGCTTTGCAAGCAGGATGTCAGGAGTTCGAGTCTCCTAACCTCCACTGACCGAACTTTATCCCCATCTCCAAGTTATTGGAGTTGAGCTCGATTGGAGTGTGATTTAGATGTGTCCGCTGGATGACCCCAGCTTCCTGTCATTCCAAGTTTTAAGTTTAAAGCTTTGAATTTGGTTGATAAGATGCTGGGCTCGGATCAAATGTTCAAGCAATTGATGATTTGATTTGAAGTTCTAGCAGAACCTTGACAACTGCATAGGTGAAGTCTGGAAAAACAAAGCATCTTACAGATGCATTGTTTTGAGTTTGATCTTCTGAAAGGAAGATCAAATCCAGAACAATGAAAATTCTTTTGAGCAAGAGCCGAGACTCTTGAGCGTTCTTTGATTGGTGTCGAGCCAATCAGAGTTTGATCTTGTTTTTAGCAATAAAAACTTGAGAATCTGCTTTCAACGGCGGTAAGCGTTCAGGAGATTAATTGGTCAAGCTACAAAGGGCTCACGGCGGATACCTTGGCACACAGAGGCGATGAAGGACGTGGTTACCTGCGATAAGTCTCGGGGAGCTGGAAGCACGCTTTGATCCGGGAATTTCCGAATGGGGCAACCCTTAATACGGCCAGCTGAATCCATAGGCTGGCACGAGCCAACCCAGCGAACTGAAACATCTTAGTAGCTGGAGGAAAGGAAAGTAAAAACGACTCCCTAAGTAGCGGCGAGCGAACGGGGAAGAGCCTAAACCGATACTTTCGAGTATCGGGGTTGTGGGACAGCAACGTGTATCAGGGAAGTTAGGAGAAGTGCTTGAATGGCACGCCACAGAGGGTGAAAGCCCCGTAACCGAAAACTGAACTGAGCTAGCTGTATCCCGAGTAGCACGGAGCACGTGAAATTCCGTGTGAATCCGCGAGGACCACCTCGTAAGGCTAAGTACTACTGTGTGACCGATAGCGAAACAGTACCGCGAGGGAAAGGTGAAAAGAACCCCGGGAGGGGAGTGAAATAGAACATGAAACCGTGAGCCTACAAGCAATGGGAGCCCTACTTATAGGGTGACCGTGTGCCTGTTGAAGAATGAGCCGGCGACTTATAGGCACTGGCGGGTTAAACCGGAAATGGTGGAGCCATAGCGAAAGCGAGTCTGAATAGGGCGTTTGTCAGTGTTTATAGACCCGAACCCGGGTGATCTAACCATGGCCAGGATGAAGCTTGGGTGATACCAAGTGGAGGTCCGAACCGACTGACGTTGAAAAGTCAGCGGATGAGCTGTGGTTAGGGGTGAAATGCCAATCGAACCCGGAGCTAGCTGGTTCTCCCCGAAATACGTTGAGGCGTAGCGTCTCGTGCTCCAGCAGGGGGGTAAAGCCACCATTTCGGTGCGGGCTGCGAGAGCGGTACCAAATCGAGATGAACTCTGAATACCCTGTGTGTAGCGAGGCAGTCAGACTGTGGGGGATAAGCTCCATGGTCGAGAGGGAAACAGCCCAGACCGCCAGCTAAGGTCCCCAAATCAACACTAAGTGATAAAGGAGGTGGGATTGCATAGACAACCAGGAGGTTTGCCTAGAAGCAGCCATCCTCAAAGGAGTGCGTAATAGCTCACTGGTCGAGCGATCCTGCGCCGAAAATGAACGGGGCTAAGTGTTGTACCGAAGCTGCGGATTTTTATGGTAGGGGAGCGTTCTATGTGGGGCGAAGCGTTAGCGTGAGCGGGCGTGGACTGCATAGAAGTGAGAATGTCGGCTTGAGTAGCGAAAACATGGGTGAGAATCCCATGCACCGAAACCCTAAGGGTTCCTCCGGCAGGCTCGTCCGCGGAGGGTTAGTCTGGACCTAAGGCGAGGCCGAAAGGCGTAGTCGATGGATAACAGGTCAACATTCCTGTACCGGTCATGTTTTGGGAAGAGGGACGGAGAAGGCTAGCCAAGCCAGATGTTGGTTACTGGTTCAAGCGTTCGAGGCGTTGAGGAGCGGTGAAAACGTTCCGAGCTGAGGCGTGAGTACGAGCTGCTACGGCAGCGAAGTTGGTGACGTCAAGCTTCCAAGAAAAGCTCTATACCCGTTAAGGCATGACTGCCAGTACCCGAAACCGACACAGGTGGGGTGGTAGAGAATACCGAGGTGCGCGAGGTAACTCTCTCTAAGGAACTCGGCAAAATGGCCCCGTAACTTCGGGAGAAGGGGTGCCACCGCAAGGTGGTCGCAGTGAAGAGGCCCTGGCGACTGTTTACCAAAAACACAGGTCTCCGCTAAGTCGCAAGACGATGTATGGGGGCTGACGCCTGCCCAGTGCCGGAAGGTTAAGGAAGCCGGTCAGCGTAAGCGAAGCTGGCGACTGAAGCCCCGGTGAACGGCGGCCGTAACTATAACGGTCCTAAGGTAGCGAAATTCCTTGTCGGGTAAGTTCCGACCCGCACGAAAGGCGTAACGATCAGGGCGCTGTCTCGGAGAGAGGCTCGGCGAAATAGAATTGTCTGTGAAGATGCGGACTACGTACACCTGGACAGAAAGACCCTATGAAGCTTTACTGTAGCTTGGTATTGTGCCCGGGCTCTGAATGCGCAGGATAGGTGGGAGACGTTGATCTCATGGTTGCGGCTATGAGTTAGTCACTGGTGAGATACCACTCTTTCAGAGCTAGGGTTCTAACGTTCACCCGTTATCCGGGGAGCGGACAGTATCAGGTGGGCAGTTTGACTGGGGCGGTCGCCTCCTAAAAGGTAACGGAGGCGCACAAAGGTTTCCTCAGGCTGGTTGGAAATCAGCTGACGAGTGCAAAAGCAGAAGGAAGCTTGACTGTGAGACCTACAAGTCGAACAGGGACGAAAGTCGGTTTTAGTGATCCGACGGTTCTGAGTGGAAGGGCCGTCGCTCAACGGATAAAAGTTACTCTAGGGATAACAGGCTGATCTCCCCCAAGAGTTCACATCGACGGGGAGGTTTGGCACCTCGATGTCGGCTCATCGCAACCTGGGGCTGAAGTCGGTCCCAAGGGTTGGGCTGTTCGCCCATTAAAGCGGTACGCGAGCTGGGTTCAGAACGTCGTGAGACAGTTCGGTCCATATCCGGTGTACGCGTAGGAACATTGAGAGGATTTCTCCCTAGTACGAGAGGACCGGGAGGAACGCACCTCTGGTGTACCAGTTATCGTGCCAACGGTAAACGCTGGGTAGCCATGTGCGGAGTGGATAACCGCTGAAAGCATCTAAGTGGGAAGCCCACCTCAAGATGAGTGTTCCCATGGGGTAACCCAGTAAGGTCACGGGAAGAACACCCGTTGATAGGCTCTACGTGGAAGTCCAGTAATGGATGCAGCGGAGGAGTACTAATAGACCGAGGGCTTGACCAACATTTTGGTTCTTGCCTGAAGACTCATTTCTTTGTTTGATTCAGACGTGCAGCTTTAGTTGCAGATCCTATGCAGTTCTCAGGGTTCATCCCTTGAGAATGTTTATCTATCCTGGTGTCCATGGCGGTGTGGTCCCACTCCGATCCATCCCGAACTCGGTTGTGAAACGCATCAGCGGCGACGATATTTGGGGGGTAGCCCCCTGAGAAAATAGCTCGATGCCAGGTAAAACATTCTCCAAATAGGTTGATGATGTGCTGATTGCTGAAGCAATCACCATCACCACCCACGAAGAAGCCACCTCTCCTTGAGGTGGCTTTTTTGT
>NZ_UCNU01000016.1:0-2885 GCF_900474085.1 Synechococcus sp. UW86 | reverse complement strand
GCTGCGAAACCATTTGCGATTTTGTTCCTGGGGCGGGATGTCTCGGCTCAAGGGGGATCACAGCGTGGATGTAATTCAGTTTGACTCGGTGGGTCAGGCGGGGAGTCCTAATGCCCTCTACTCGCAGTGGTTTTGAAGGTGACGCTCAAAGATGCTTAGGACTCTTCTGAGTCCATAAGCCAGAACCCAAGCCAAAAGGGCACTGGATTTCGTCTAGGGCTAAGAAGAGCTACTGGATCTGCTGATCTGGCTTGGCTTTTAAGGGGTGTCAGCCCTAAGCCCTTCCCATGCAAGGGAGAGGGATGCTGAAGAAGCCACCAAGGGTGAGGACAACAACGGTGCTCTCCAAGTCAGGTTGAGGCTGGACGTTCGAGATCATTTCATCAATCGGATTGGTCGTTTCGACGATCCAGTTGCCCAAGCCAGAGGGCAAGCCATCTGCGCTGAGATCTGGCGGGATGCGCAGCAGGGAGATTTGGACCTGTCCCTGAATCGATATCGCCCACTGGTGGAGGGTCGAGACCAGGAGTTGCTCGAGCGTATTAGTGCTGTTGCTTAGTGCAGGTATTAATAGATAATTTCACAGGCATGTAGATCCTTTTCTTCCGACCAATCTTTTTGCGATCTTTCAGGAAGCTTCGAGTATTGTGGGATAATTGATGAAAAAAGATCTCTAATGATCAAGCGATTAATTGCATTGGCAACTGCTTCAGCCCTGTCCACCCCCGCGTTGGGTGGAACCTACGAAGCAATCTGTTCATATTATTCGGCATATCAGCCATGTAGAATAACTGTCGGGGTTGACAATGTCGAGGGAAATCTTCCTACCGATTACTTGTATGTAGATAGAGATAACTTCAGGGATTTAAGGGTCTACGAGGATTACGGTAAATCTTCTAATATCGTTGTAGGTACAGTCACAACTCTGTTGCTGGGACCTATTGGTTTGCTTGGCTTTTTAGCTACCAAAAAAACAGGAACTGTCGATTATGCTTTCATGTTTAAGGAAGAGGGTCGTCGTCGAACGGCATTTGTGCGATTTGTAAATATGAAAGTTGCTGGAGAATTCGCTAAAGACGCAAGTAGGCTAGTTCAGGAATTTAAAGCAGATCAATAGAAGTATGGTATTGTAGTCTGCAAATTACAACTTCGACTCATGAAGGCTCTTTCAGCCTTGTTAGTTGCTTCAATGGCTGTTGCGCCGTGCTTAATTGCTGAACAGCCAGTTGTTGCTCAAGAGCAGGTAAGAGATTCTTTAAGTGGATTCAGGTTCACTACTAAAAGGCGTGTGGTGGTAATGCCAGTGCAAGACAAGTCCGGCGGACAGGCTGGGGGTCTTACGGATTTTGCTGGCGAAGTTTTGAACCAGACTCTACGTAATGGCGGTGTTAAAACCGTCGCTTGGTTCAAAGTTCAAAGGAAATTAAAAGAGATAATGAGTGGTGGTGCTGCTGCCTCTCCAATGGGTATGGGTGCAGCTAGTCCGTACGGTGGTGGAAGCCCTTATGGACAAGGAAACCCCCAGGCTGCATACATGCAGCAGATGCAAATGATGCAGATGCAGCAGATGCAAATGATGAACGCAGGAATGGCTTCTAGATTTGGAGGTGGCGGTGGTAACAGTGGGGCGCAGGGGCTTGTAAATGACAGCAACATAATTGAGCTTATTGAGGCAGCTAAAGTTTTAGGAGCTAGATACATAATCAGACCTGTTGTCCTAAAAGCATCTGGAACTCAAAACTCCACCACATCAATTACCCCTATGGGCGCAATATTCGGTGGCTCAGGTAAGCGAAAGGTAGAAAGTAATTCTGAAATTGATATTAAAATTGATATTATAAGTACACGCGAAGAAGACATCATTGCATCGCGGACTTTCACTGGAAGGACTGTCCAGGTTGGCAAAGAAAGAGCAAATAGGCTTAATGGAATTACTGGTATGCAATTTTTTGGTGGCGGATCGAATACCGATCAAATGAAGTCAGCTTTTTATAATACGATGGATAAAATTGTTGATTTTTTAGAGTATAAAATGTCTTGATTTTGCTCAATAGCATTGTTTAATTCTATTTTTTGATCATGTCACTAAGGAAATCCATTCTCGTTTTGACTGCAGCTTTATTGTCTGCGTCTTCAGTTCTGACTGTTCCTAAGTCAAATGCTTATGGAGAATTTACTGATTTGCAGTGTATGTTTGATGTGCAGTCAAGATTCCCATGCAATGTATCTTTCATGAGGAGTGGATTCAAAATTTATTTCCCGCGCACTGGTAGGACCTCAGAGAAAATCAGGTATTCAGATATTATTCATTGGAACTATACAGATTCTAGTCTTAAAAAGCCTGATATGGACCTTGCTCGAAGGATAGGGATTATTGGCTTATTGTTTAAGAAGGTAGAGCATCAGCATGTATTTACTATTGTCTATAGGGATAATTTTGGGGACAGGCAAAGGGCTATTTTGGATTTTGATGATAAGCAATTTGTCATGCCGATTAAGTCAGCCCTTTCGGACGTCACGGAGATTTACTGAAATTTAATCAGATTTTGTGGTAGGAGATTTTGATAATCCTTTGATTTGATTTTGTAAATATTTTGATTATTGATTAAATAAATTCCTCTTTCCTTATGGGTCTTTGTTGAATTAATGCTAGATGTCAAGCCTTGTATCAGCCTGCAGAGAAATTCGGGATTTTAGTGCCTTTTATTTTCATTTCTTTAGTGCAGCGTTGGGCGAGTTGGGGGCAAGTTTTAGATTTTTGCATCACGAGATCCAGCTCTCCCTGCGGCAGTTCATAGAGCTCCTGTAATTCCAGTTCCCGGCTGAGCAAATGGCTGCGAAACCATTTGCGATTTTGTTCCTGGGGCGGGATGTCTCGGCTCAAG